>NZ_GL622346.1:0-311666 GCF_000185445.1 Mobiluncus holmesii ATCC 35242
ACCACACAAACCCGACCAACCTCACAATACACCTCTCGTAATACCAGCACATGTGAGTCGATTTAGTCGACGGTTCATTTCTTACAGGAAAAATTCAGAGATTAAGCTGAAGATGAGAATGTCACACCGAGCAAACAAGGGTGTAAATAGCAAGGTAGAGCCTTTTTGATAGTCTCATTGTTCGAACATAGACTCAGGTAATTTTCAGTTTTCATCCAGAGTGTTTATAGTTAATGTGTCAAAGGTTGAAACAACTGATGCGTGCAAGGTTGCTAAGCAGGTTGCAGAAACCACTATGTAACTCGATTTTGAAGGGAATCATTTTCATGAACAAGAAGTTTGTTACTCTGGCTGTAGCCGCTGCGATTGCTATCCCAGGTATGACGATTTTGCCGGCGTTGGCTGATGACGATGTTCCTGCCAATGAAGTTTCAACCGTTGATGTGACCGAACCCGCTGCTGATGCTGTTGCCGCAGCTGCCCCGCAGAGCGACGAGGTAGAAGCAGCTGACCAAGCTGAGGATGCAGAGACCACTGAGCCAGCAGAGGAAGAGGCTGCCGAAAGCGCTGCCACAGAGGAGACCCCGGCTCCTGTTACCGCAGAACGTTCCACTGAGCTTACTCCTTCCGAGGCTCAGAGCGCTATTGACGATATTAACGCTGCCGTAGAGACCCTCAAGGAAATTCAGTCTGAGGAACCGAAGGCTGATTGGTCTAAAGAATTCGATAAGCTCTTCGCAACTGCTACCGAGCTGACCCAGTCCCTCGCCGTGGTCGCAGGAGGCTACCAGACCCTGGCAAACCCGGATTTGATTATGGCTCGTACCCACCTCATTGTTGAGATTGGTCTGACTGTTGATAAGTCCGCTAACAATCTGCGTTACAAGATTCAGAAAGCTCACGTAGAGCTCGGCTTCTCCGTGACTCGCGCTATCATGCGGGTGGCAAATATCGGTGCGACCGTGTACCAGCTGAACGACTCTATCAGCGACCTGCGCGCTACTTACGAGCGTGTCTCTACCTACCGTGACTTGAAGTCCACCGATACCGCAACCATCTACGTGAAGGACCTGTTGAACAAGGCTATCTGGAACACCCGCGTGGCTCGCGACAAAGAAATCTTGACCCACAAGAACTTCCGCACCTACCAAACTTTGAATAAAGAAATCACTAAGGCTGTGCGTGTTTGGTTCAAGGCTAAAGCCACCGTTGCAGAATGCGACGCGGCAATCGCTAAGCTGAATATTGCTTATGCAACTGCTTACTCTGCTCCGAGCGTTCGCTAATCTCTGATTACAATCCTTTCGCGGGAACCCTGCCGTACGGCAGGGTTCCCGCATTTAACCGTTGCAAACACTAATTTTCGTGTGCTTGTCGAGAAATGGAACGCCAATGAGTACTTTCCAGTGCGGGCAGGAAAAACAGTCGTAGACTTAAACCATGGAAACTCTCGACGACGCCACGATGCAACAGCTAGAGACTCTGGCGGGATGGATGAGAGGGAAAAAGACCGTGCTGGTCACTGGGGCTGGCATGTCCACCGACACGGGAATTCCTGATTATCGCGGTAAAGGTAACACTGAGATACCCTCGGTTGAATATGACCAATTCGTCAGTGACCCGGTGTGGCAGCGTTGGGTCTGGGCACGCAATCACCAAACCTGGCAAACCATGTTGTCCCTTGATCCCGCTCCAGCGCATCTCGCGCAAGCAAGACTGGAACGTGCCGGGCTGCTGACCGGCATCGCGACTCAAAATGTTGATGGCTTGGATTTGAAAGCTGGGTGCCAAGAGGTCTATGAGATGCACGGTTCTTTTGTGCGAGTGGAATGCGTGGATTGTGGGGAAGTTACCGCTAGACAACCGCTGCACGAGCGACTTACCGAGGCCAATCCGGACTATCCTCTTGATTTGGACCCTGCCCACGTTGCTATTCTGGCAGTGGCAGACCGGAAAGCTGCCGAGTCCTGTACGTTCCAGACCGTGCCTTGTGAGCGATGCGGAGGGCTACTCAAACCAGCCGTCGTGTTTTTCGGACAGTTACTTCCCGCGGAGGTGATGTCCAGGGCTTATGCGGCAGCGGCAGCGGCAGACGTAGTGCTGGTGGTAGGTTCTTCGTTGGTGGTGGGGACAGCCTCGTACGTGATGCAGGCAGGACTAGCCAAAGGAGCCCCACTGGCAATCATCAATCGGGGTCGCACCATGTACGATCGCGCAGCGGATTTGCGTATCGAGGGTGGAGCTTCCCCGTGCTTGACTGCTTTGGCAGATTTGCTGGGAGCTTGACCTCGCAAAAAGTAACTCAGTGTGTTCAGTCTCCTAGAGACGCGCGCATTTCGTCAGCAATGTCCGTAAAAATTCCATCGACTCCCCAACTGGCGAGTTCTCGCGCACGGGTGGGGTCGTTGACGGTCCACACGTTTATCTGCAGTCCCGCATCTTGGAGACGTTTCGTAATTTCAATGGTTAGACCGGAGTCCTCGGGATGAATCGCGGTGGCGCCGACCTGTTCACAGCGGCTAACTGCGTCTTCCCACAGACATTCTTTGGTGAACAGGCACGCTAGTTGCAGGTCAGGACGTTGCTGATGAATCTGGTACAGAAATACGTGATTAAACGAGCTAATGAGCAGCTCCGTGGGGCTGACATCCTGGATTTCACGTAAAACTGTGTCAACCAAGCGGCGAGACATAGCGCCCCCAGCCTCGTTAGATTTCACTTCCAGATTGCATTTCATATGGCTTTCTTTCAGGAAGGTCAAAAGGTCAGTGAGGAGGGGAATCCTCTCATGGCGGTAACTGGTGCTGTCACCAAATTTTGCTCCCGCGGAAATCTGGTCGAGATCTGCAACTGTCAGGTCATACATTGAACCGCAGCGGTCGGTAGTGCGATCTAAGGTGGAATCGTGGAGGATGACAGCGGTGCCGTCCCCCAGAATGTCAACGTCAGTTTCTATCCATTCCACCCCGGCTTCGTGAGCCAGGCGGAATGCTGGCAGGGTGTTTTCTGGTGCTTTTCGGTTTAGTCCGCGGTGCGCAAAAATTTTCATGGTTTCAGTCTAAGGTTGATTTATGGGAGATGTATCGAAAACTATCGGTGCACAATGTCGAGGGCGGGTCGCAAAGTGGTGGACCTGGCGCGAGGACGGCAGGATTCGCTGTGGCTTATGTCCACGCGCTTGCACGTTGCGAGAAGGGCAACGCGGCTTTTGCTATACCCGTTTGGCTCGAAATCGAGAAATGGTACTCGATACCTATGGGCGCTGTTCCGGTTTTGGGCTTGATCCCGTCGAGAAAAAACCGCTGTATCATTTCCTGCCCGGCACTCAAGTACTGTCTTTTGGAACCGCCGGATGCAATCTGAACTGTCGGTTTTGCCAAAATTGGGATATTTCCAAGGCTCGAGAAAATGACCGTTTAACCACCAGCGTTAGTCCGGGTGAAATCGCGGATTTAGCGCTGCGGTACAGGGCGAAATCAGTTGCTTTCACCTATAACGATCCCACGATTTTTGCGGAATATGCCATAGATACTGCGAGAGCCTGCCACGCTGAGAAGTTGCGGACGATAGCGGTGAGTGCTGGATACATTTGCGCCGAACCGCGACGGGAGATGTATGCCGTAATGGACGGAGCGAACCTCGATTTAAAGGGGTTTACAGAAGATTTCTATTGGCGCCTCACCGGTGCGCATTTGCGAGACGTGTTGGAAACTATTGCTTATGTTTGCAACGAAACCAAGTGTTGGGTGGAACTGACCACGTTGCTCATCCCCGGTCACAACGATTCTGACGGGGAAATTCGGAACCTCTCGAAGTGGATAGTCGAAAATGTTGGACCGGACGTTCCCCTGCATTTCTCGGCTTTTCATCCCGACTGGAAGATGCGGAATGTGCCCCGGACTCCAGCAACAACGTTGCAGAGGGCACGGGAAATCGCGTGCGGGGAGGGGGTTCGGTTTGTCTATACCGGCAACGTGCGCGCCCGTGAGGGGGGAAGTACGTTTTGTCCTGGGTGCGGAGATCTGCTCATTGCGCGGGATTGGTTCGATGTGTCTCAAAACGCAGTTGGAGAATCCGGGCAGTGCCCCCGTTGTGCGACCGTCATACCTGGAGTCTGGGCTTAGCCATTTTTCCCCTCAAGGTACGAGGAAAAAAGTTCATTCGCAGAGCCTCCGAACCAGGTCGCAATGAGCTTGGCGGCTGTTTTTGCCTTCACCCCATTCTGTACCAGCTGTTCCAGCTTATCGAGATGCAGGGTTGAATCCGCAGATTCGTTCCCGGCGGTTGCGCCTTGGACGACGATAACGATTTCACCTAAAACCTCAAGTCGGGAACATAACTCGGAATGCACAGATTCTAGGGTGCCTCGGATAAATTCTTCGTGTGTTTTCGTCAGTTCTCGCGCTACCACAGCCGGTCGATTGGCGCCGAAAACCTGGACCATAGCGTCCAGTGTCTCAACGGTTCGGCGTGGCGACTCTAAGAAAATCAGGGACTCGTTACGAGCGGAGAGAGATTGTAACGTATGGTACAAAGCGGCGAACTTACGTGGTAAAAAACCCACAAAAGTAAAGGAATCTGTAGGCAAACCCGACCCTACTAAAGCGAGTAGCGGTGCAGATGGTCCGGGGAGAACCGTAAACGGTATTCCGGCGTTCCCGGCAGCGTGACCCAGCCGAAATCCGGGATCTGAAATTCCCGGCATTCCCGCATCTGAGACTTGCAGGACTTGCTTGCCGTCGCGGGCTAAGTTCAATAATTCCGGAGTCATTGTGGCTTCGTTATGTTCGTGATAAGCCAGCAGTCGGGCAGACATTTCAACCCGCAAGCGGTGAGCCAAATCTCGGGTTCGGCGGGTATCTTCGCAAGCCACGACCTCAGCGTCGCGAAGTGCCTCGCGTAAACGTGGTGAGCTGTCCCCGACATTTCCAATCGGAGTCCCTGCCAAAACCAGGTTCACTTCCTCAAACACCGGGGGATAATCCATGCTCACGGTTCTATTCTTCCATTAAACTGGGGTTGTGAATATCCCACCCCGACCTGCCACCCCGGATTACAGAAACACTTCCGCGTCCAGCCGGGTTTTGCCGCCACGTCCGAGGAAGAACCGACTGACCTATGTGGGAAACGCTTTCCAAACCCGACCCGAGCGTGGGGATCGAGAATATCTCTGGGGTTGGTTGGGACCTCTGGTGGTATCCATTCTGGTGTTTTTGACTCGGGTGGTGCGCCTAGATGCCATCAAAACTTTGGTTTTTGACGAGACGTACTATGTCAAAGATGCTTATGGATTGATTAAACGCGGCTACGAAGTGCAATGGCCCAAAGACTATGATTCCACTTTCCTCACCGGAAGCTTCAAAACTCCGCTAGAAGGTGCTTTCGTGGTGCATCCCACCGTGGGAAAATGGTTGATTGGGTTGGGAATTAAGCTGTTTGGCAATCAACCGTTTGGGTGGCGTATCGCGGTCTGTATAGCGGGAGCGGTAGCGGTCTACCTGGTGGGCCGCATCGTGTGGGAGCTGTTTGGCAACGCGAGGATGGCCACTCTTGCCTCGGTTCTGATGGGGTTGGACGGGGTGCAAATCGCTCTGTCACGCACCGCCATCCTGGACATTATCCTGGAAATGTTTATCCTTCTGGGGGTGCTGTGCGTCGTTCACGATCAACTCAGTTATCGTCCTCGGCTCATAGCCGCCCTTGCCAGTGTCGATGCGACCCGGCGTACTGAACAGCTGCGGCAACGATTTCGTCGTGCAAAAAATGCGACCGCGGCGAATTCACGAGGTAGCTCACGCCCGTCTACCGGTTCCGGCAGCACCTCGGTTTTTTCCAATTTTTCTCTCGCGTGGGGACCGAGCTGTTGGTGGCGTCCTTGGCTGTTTGCGG
This sequence comes from Mobiluncus holmesii ATCC 35242, assembly GCF_000185445.1. Lineage (NCBI taxonomy): Bacteria > Bacillati > Actinomycetota > Actinomycetes > Actinomycetales > Actinomycetaceae > Mobiluncus > Mobiluncus holmesii. The sequence continues at coordinate 5,890 of NZ_GL622346.1, forward strand.
CAGGCATCGCGTTTGGTTTGGCGATGAGCGTGAAATGGTCGGGTCTCTATGTCCTAGCAGTCTTTGGGATTTTTGTATTTTTGCGGGAATTATCCGCCCGGTGGAGTACCGAGCCAAGGTGGATTGGATCGTCTGTCTTGACTGGAGGAATTCCCGCCTTTGTAAACCTGGTACCGATTGCTTTCCTCACTTACGTGGCTTCTTGGATTGGCTGGTTCACTCATTCGCAAGCGTGGGGGCACACCAATCGCGGTTTGGTTGCGGATTGGCTTGATTATCATCGCCAAATTTTCGTTTTCCATACCAATCTGGATGCTACCCACCCCTACATGGCTAATCCGTGGGGTTGGCTTTTGCAGTTGCGTCCGACTTCGTTTTATTACCAAGAAGTACCGGGAGATTGTGGATCGAGCAGATGCATTGCGGCGGTCAATTCTTTGGGCAACCCGATTCTGTGGTGGGTCGGTTTTGTGGCGTTCTTCCTGATTATCATCGCGGCTTTTGGATTCCTCGACTGGCGCGCGGGACTGATTTTTACTGGATATATGGCCACTTGGTTGCCTTGGTTGGTGTATTCAAATCGCACCATATTTACTTTTTACACGGTGGTTATCTCTCCCTTCATGATTATGGCAGTGATATACCTGTTGGGCTTGCTGATGGGGGCTTGGAGAATCACCAAAGACAAAAACTGGACCGGACGATACAATCTGGTGCCGGCTCTGAGCCAGGTTTCACGAGGTGAATTCATCACTGCCCTGATGATTTTGGTGTTCATTTTCTCAGCAGCGGTGTTCTTTTTCCCCATCTGGACGGGGACGCCCATGCCCGAAGATCACTACGGATGGCGGATGTGGCTGAATAATCCCAACACGAAGTGGGCGTATTGGATTTAGGGAACTTACCGGCGGCGTTAGGATAGTGTCATGACACATATACTTTCTGCCGTCGCTTGGCCCTACGCTAATGGCCCGCGTCACATTGGACATGTTGCTGGTTTTGGAATTCCCTCGGATGTTTTTTCCCGCTATATGCGGATGCGGGGGCATGACGTGCTGATGGTGTCCGGCACGGATGAGCACGGCACGCCAATTCTGGTTGCTGCCGAGGCTGCCGGACTGACTCCGCGAGAATTGGCGAACCGAAACAATCGGGCGATCGTGGAGGATCTGTGCCAGCTGGGTTTGTCTTATGATTTGTTTACTCGTACCACTACGGGCAATCACTATGACACTGTTCGTGCCATGTTCAAAGTGGTGCGGGATAACGGTTATATGAAGGTGCAGACCACTCGTGGTGCGATTTCGCCTTCCACCGGACGAACCCTTCCCGACCGCTACATAGAAGGGACTTGTCCCATCTGTGGGGCAGAAGGAGCCCGAGGGGATCAATGCGATGCCTGTGGCAACCAGCTCGACCCCACCGACCTGATTCGTCCGCGCTCCAAGATTAATGGTGAGACTCCAGAATTCGTGGAAACTGACCACTACTTTTTAGATTTACCGGCTCTCGCCCGCGCCTTGAACGAGTGGCTCGACGACCGTGAAAAGAACGGCAATTGGCGACCTAATGTCATCAAGTTCTCCAAGAACTTCCTAAAGGACATTAAGCCGCGAGCCATGACCCGTGACATTGACTGGGGCATCCCTATTCCCGGTTGGGAGGATCAGCCCAAGCGACTCTATGTCTGGTTTGATGCGGTAATTGGCTATCTCTCAGCTTCTATCGAGTGGGCGCGCCGGTTTGGCCAGTCCCCAGAGGATTGGCGTCAGTGGTGGAATGACCCCGAATCCCTGTCTTATTACTTTATGGGCAAAGACAACATTGTGTTTCACTCCCAGATTTGGCCTGCCGAAATGCTGGGCTACAACGGACGTGGAGACTTCGGCGGGAAACCTGGCGACTTGGGTGTCCTAAACTTGCCTACCGAGGTCGTTTCCTCAGAGTTTTTGACCATGGAAGGCAAGAAGTTTGCCTCCTCGCGTGGAATTGTGATTTATGTGCGTGACATGCTGTCTCGCTACCAAGTCGATGCGTTGCGGTATTTTATCTCCGCGGCGGGACCAGAGAATCAGGATTCTGATTTTACCTGGAGCGAGTTTGTGCGCCGTACGAACTCTGAGTTGGTGGCTGCCTGGGGCAACTTGGTCAACCGCACCGCTTCCATGATTGCCAAGAAATTTGGAGAAATTCCCCCAGCTGGAGATTTCACGGCTGAGGATCAGGCGCTTTTGGATGCTGTCAATGCTGGATTTGAAACTGTGGGTGACCTCATCGAAAGCCATCATCAAAAGGCTGCACTAGCTGAGATTATGCGCCTGGTGGGGGAGGCTAATCGCTACGTCACCACCACGGAGCCCTTCAAGCTGAAAGACGAGTCACAGCGCGACCGGCTGGGAACGATTTTGCATGTCCTGGCTCAGGTGGTGACAGATTTGAACCTGATGATGTCGCCATTCTTACCGACCTCATCAAACGCTATCGACAAGGTCCTGGGTGGGGCTGGGGACGTGGCTCCTCTTCCCCGTATTGAAGAAGTTGTCGATTTAGACGTGAAGAATGAGGACGGGAGCGACCGCACTTACCCGATTATTACCGGAGACTACCGCAACGCCCCAACGTGGGAAAGGCATCCGGTACGGGTGGGGCAAGCCGTGGCAAAACCAGCTCCAGTATTCCAGAAGCTAGATGAGTCTGTTGTCGCGGAGGAATACGAACGTTACGCTAATTTGCTGCAAAAGTAACCCACGTTCTGAGGACTCAAGGTGAGTAAGCGCAAGTCAGAGCCAAAAGTGTGGTCACCCGTGCCGGTGAGCGGAGAGCCTTTTGAAGGCGGAGCGCAGGTCTTTGGTACCGGCAGATTGTTTGACAATCACACGCATCTGCCTCTGTTGCCGGGGGACTACGTTAGCGATTCCACCGGAGTGCGACTGAGTGCTGAAGAACAAATGGAACGGGCGGTACAAGCCGGGGTTCAGCGTGTGGTTGTCTCTCTGTGCAGCCTTCCAGAAGTCCAGGTGCTGTCAACCGACCGGGAACGGTTAGCCGGTTCCGCTTTTGAAATGGTGCGTTTTGCGGTGGCGATTCACCCCAACGATGCTCCGCGCCATCTGGGGATTCTGGATACCGCACCGGATAACGTGGTGCAGACGCGGGAAGTCTGGCAGGAAACCCCTCTCGATGACGCCTTGGCGACAGTAGAGCAAACCGCCCGGGAATTTCCAGAGACGGTGGTCGCTATTGGGGAAACCGGATTGGATTATTTCCGCACTGCCGAAGCCGGTAAGGACGCGCAAAAGCAAGCATTTGCGGCGCATATCGAGTTGGCCAAGGCATTGGATTTACCCCTGCAGATTCACGACCGTAACGCCCATCAGGATTGTGTAGAAATGTTACAGCGCTGCGGAGCTCCGCAAAAGACAGTTTTTCACTGCTTTTCCGGGGACGAGGAATTGGCAGAAATTCTGGCAGAAAATGGGTGGTATGCGTCTTTTGCGGGAAACGTGACCTACCCCGCTAATCGGGATATTCAAGCTGGTGCCCTGGCAATGCCAGCGCATCTGCGCCTCATTGAAACTGATGCTCCGTATCTGACGCCCCAGCCTTATCGGGGTCGACCCAACGCCTCCTATCTGATTGGGCATACCGCGGACTTTTTGGCGGAGTTGACCCAGGTAACGAGCGAAGAGCTGCGCGAACAAACTTTTCGCAACGCCACCGAGGTTTACGGGTTCTAGGATTCATTCAAGTCAGTACCAGGATGTTAGAAAAGTTAAAATTGTTAAAGCAGTGGCTTTTGTTAACTGAAGGTGTACAATAGGTAACGAACTAGACAAAAATATAACGATTCGATAACATTTTTGTTGATGGAAGAGAACACTGCAAATATGAGCGTATCCCCCAAACGAGCCCCACGTCATCTGGAGATTAAACCGGCTCGAGGTCCGCGAAAAATCTTTATACCCCTGGTGGGCGCGTTGGCAGCTACCCTAGTGCTGGGAACCGGTATCGGTACCGCATTTGCTATGGCGCATAAGACCGCAACCGTGGTCGCAGACGGCAAGGTCCAGGAATTCGGTGGCTGGGGTACGACGGTATCAGATTTGTTGGCTGAAAACGGTGTGAGCTTTAGTGCTAAAGATTCCGTAATTCCTGCCCCCGAGACCCCCGTCAAGAACGGGATGAAAATTACTATCGAAAGTTCGCGTGGCTTAACTGTCATGGTCAACGGCACCAGGAAAGATGTCGACACCACGGAAGACTCCGCTAGTGCGGCGATTAAGTCTCTCTGGGACGGTCAAGCGGTGCAATTCGTGGGCACCAGCGGCAAAGATTTGCATGGTCTACCCCTGGCACTCTTTGCTCCGGGTGAGAATTATCAGTTGGTTCACGATGGGGTCACCGCACAGATGAAAGCTGCGAAATCTGACTTCGCGCCCGAGGACATCCTGGATCGCAACAAAGTGAAGCTGACCGGCTTGGACACCGTCCAAGTGCTGTTTAACCCCGGTGTGGCGCCTATCGTGCAGGTGCAGCGCATCACGGAAGAAAACGTCACGGTGAGCGAGCCGATTCAGTTCGAAACCGAAACTATCAAGGATGATTCGAAGTTTGCTGATGAAAAGGTCGTGACGCAAAAGGGCACGACCGGGGAAAAAGAAATCACCAAGAAAGTGCGCAGCATTGACGGTGTGGTTTCGTCCGAAGAAGTCTTGAGCGAAAATGTCGTGACTCAACCGGTCAACGAAAAGGTTACGGTCGGGACAAAGAAACGTCCTGCCTCGCAACCTATTGCCGCGACCGGTGACGTGTGGAGCAAACTGGCATTTTGTGAGGCCGGGGGGCGCCCCGATACGAACACAGGCAATGGGTTCTACGGAATGTACCAGTTCACACTGCCGACTTGGCGGGCGGTAGGAGGTTCCGGTCTGCCGTCGGAGGCTTCGGCAGAAGAACAGACCCACCGGGCTCAAATTCTGCAAGCTCGTTCAGGTTGGGGACAGTGGCCGGCGTGCTCCCGGAAGCTCGGTCTGCGCTAAAATTCGGACGTGTTTTTGTTAGGTGCTCGCGATGTCTCAGAGCTCTGTGCGCTCTTAGAGGTATCTCCGAGTAAGAAAAAAGGTCAAAATTTCGTCACCGATCCGGGGACTGTGCGACGCATTGCGGCTGCAGCAGGGATTTCCCCCGGCGACACGGTTGTGGAAATTGGTCCGGGACTGGGGTCTTTGACTCTGGCGTTGTTGGAACTAGGCTGCAAAGTCATCGCTATTGAGATTGACCAGCGGTTGGCTACTGCCCTCCCGGTGACGGTCGCTCAACATGGTGCGAACAGCGCGGACTTGTGCGTCATGACCCAAGATGCTCTGGAGATTGCTGGTGAAGCAGACCTGGAACTCCCCACGGGATGGGCAGCGCCACACCGGTTGGTAGCGAACCTGCCCTACAATGTCGCCACCCCCCTGTTGCTGCATTTCTTGGAAGTACTGCCAGGTCTGGAGAGCGCTCTGGTTATGGTGCAAGCCGAAGTGGCGGATCGCTGGGTGGCTGGAGTCGCTGACGGCGATTACGGGGCTCCCAGCGTCAAACTGGCGTGGTGGGGCAGAGCGAAGCGTGCTTTTAAAGTGGGGCGGAATGTGTTTTATCCTGTCCCGAATGTGGATTCAACCGTGGTGGAGTTTCGGCGTTTAGAGGTGCGTCAACGACTCAAGGACGACCTGAAACTGAGCGCAGAAGGCTTGACGGATGAGGCAATCGAAACGTTGCGGCAGGAAGTGTTCGCGGCTGTGAATGCGGCATTTTCGCAGCGCCGCAAGACGTTACGGCAGTCCTTGGCTGGGTATGCCGGTTCCCCCAACGCGGCTGCCAATTTGCTGGAAGCGGCTGGAATCACACCGGGATTGCGGGCTGAACGTCTCAGTGTCATCGACTTCACGAAAATCGCAGCTGCAAAACTTTATGGAACGAATGATACAAAATGAGTGGCGTGAGGATTCTCGAGAATGAACCGGGACGGCGCCTCAAAGTGTTTGCACCCGGAAAAGTGAACCTGCTGCTCCGGGTGGGGCAGCGTCCTGCTGGGCAGCCACGACACGAGCTACTGACGGTATTCCAGTGCCTGGACCTGGGAGAATATCTGACGGTAGAACCCCGTGATGCAGGCGAAACAGATATGGTTCATACCGTGCTGGCTCCCGGGTTGACTGGACCAAAGAACCTGGACGGACCGGAAAACCTCGCTCTCAAAGCGGTTCAGACCTTGCGTGAAACTGGTGCCACAGTGCCCTTCACCAGCATAAAGATTGAGAAAAATATTCCGGTGGCAGGTGGTATGGCAGGAGGGTCAGCCGATGCCGCCGGGGTGTTATATGCTGTGAACCAGCTTTACGAACTGGGATTAACCAGCAGCGATCTGCAGTCTCTGGGGGCGAAACTGGGCGCGGACGTGCCTTACGGTCTAACCGGGGGAAACGCTTTGGGGCTTGGGTTCGGAGACAGAATGCAGAGTTTACCGGTCGGTACAAAATGCTACTGGGTCCTGGCGGTTTCTCCTCGTGGTCTGTCCACGCCGGAAGTTTTTAAAGCTTTCGACAGGATGGTTTCGCATCCGCAGCCCCTACCTTCCGCACTTTCGCCCGACTTCCTAGCAGCTCTGGATGGGAATCCCGCTGAACTGGCTGGATACCTTCACAACGATTTGCAGACCGCAGCCCTAAGCATTTTCCCCGAGCTATCCCAAATTATCGTCGCGGCAGAGCAGTCGGGGGCTTTGAAAGCTCTCGTTTCCGGCTCCGGTCCGACCGTTGCCGCTTTGTGCCCAGATGCGTCCTCCCAAAAAATAGTGGCGGCGAGGCTGGAGGCGCATCCTTTGGTAGCGTGTGTGTTCAGCGCCACCGGACCGGTATGCAGCTGATTGGGAAAGTGCCCTGACCAGACCAGCTTCGGCAGCAGCCCGCATTGAGAGTTGGGGTAGATGAATAAAGCGCGAGATGGCTGTTCAGATACTCAAGCCGTGGACTGTCTGGGGACTGAACGCGAAAGTTGCGGAAAACGCATCTCTCCGGTTTTCTCACCGCGACTGGGCATCGAAGGGGAGGAGCACGGCTCGCAACAGGCGCGCTAATTCGTTAACGTCCGCTTCGGAAAGATCCCCTAGCCAGTCGCGTTCCGTAGCCATAAGTTTGGTAATCGCGGTATCGGCGTGTTTCTTGCCGTCTTCGGTGAGTTCCACCAGGATGGCGCGACGGTCCTCCGGATGGGCGCAGCGACGTACCAGTCCGCGTTCTTCCAAACGGTCGATGCGGTTCGTCATCGTCCCGGAGGATACCAGCGATTGCTGCATGAGCACTCCCGGTGTCAGAGAAAAAGGCTCTCCTGCCCGGCGCAGAGCGGAAAGCACGTCGAAAGCCCAAGGCTCCAGGTCTACTGAAGAAAACGCCTCGCGGCGCGCCTGGTCGAGGTGGCGAGCGAGACGTGACACGCGGGAAAACACTGAAAGTGGAGTTAAATCAGCATGGGGAAGCAGGGCACGCCAAGCCTTAAGGATGCCGTCGACTTCGTCACCATCAGGTAAAGCGGAAGGGGGAACCATAGTACCGTCCTATTGCCGGAAAAAATTTCTTTAATAATACTCGAGGTCGAGAATCTTTGTCGTGGAGAAATCTTTGTATCCTGGGTCTATGTTCCCCGGCACCCATGGGAAACCTCTCAAAATCCGGGCGCTCAGAACAAAATAATTCTGCCAATTCGGTCAGTACCCGCGATACCGGCAAGATATGGGACAGCTAATTAGCAGTCTCAACTTTCTAAAAAAGTTGAAAAATGGCAAAATAGACAGGCGCTGTCTTGATTGCAGTCAGCGGCGCATTCCGCCCTGGTGTAATGGCAGCACAGAGGTTTTTGGTACCTTTAGTCTGGGTTCGAATCCTGGGGGCGGAACTTTTGCTTTTTAGGGTCGGGCAAGGCGCTAGGATAGGAACATGACCAACGTCACCACCATCGTAATCTTGGCGGCAGGCCAAGGCACTCGTATGAAGTCTAAGAAAGCCAAGGTCTTGCACTCTTTCGCAGGGCGCACCCTGCTTTCTCACGCTATCCACACCGCTATGGAAATTGAACCGGAACGCATCGTGGTAGTGGTTCGTCACCAGGCTGATGCCGTCGCTGCCGAAGCTCTGGCGGTCAATCCCGACATCGTGATTGCGCACCAAGATGATGTGCCCGGCACCGGTCGAGCCGTGTGGTGTGCTTTGCAGAAGCTCGAGGAACTGGGAGTCGCGACAGGCACTTTGGTGGTGACTTCCGCTGATGTGCCGTTGCTTGATTCCTCCACGATTCTGTCTCTCGCAGAGACTCGTGAAGAGGAAGGCGCGGCGTTGTGCTTGCTGACCACCGAGATAGCCAACCCCTTTGGCTACGGGCGAATTCAGCGGGTGGCAGGGCACGTCGCCGGTATCGTCGAGGAACGCGATGCAACCTATGCGCAGAAGCAAATCAAAGAGGTGAACGCGGGGATTTACGCTTTTGGGGCGGAATTCTTAAACCGCTGCCTCCCGACCCTGTCGACAAACAACGACCAAGGGGAAATCTATTTGACCGACACGATTAAGGCTGCCCGGCAGGAAGGACTGAAAGTGTCTTCGGTGCTGTTGGCGGACACGGCACAAGCGGAAGGCTGTAACGATAGAGCGCAGCTGGCTGAGCTGCGAGCCGAATACAATCGCCGCCGGACTCGGTACTGGATGCTCCAGGGTGTCACCATCATCGACCCGACTACGACATGGATTGATGCTGACGTGACCATTGGTCAGGACACCACGATTTATCCCAATACGCAGCTGCGCCGTCACACCACCATTGGTGAGGATTGCCGTATCGGACCGGACTCGACCCTTATTGATATGAAAGTGGGGGACGACGCGGAAGTCTTTCGAGTGCACGGTCTGTCCTCTGAAATCGGAGCGCATTCATATATCGGACCTTTTACCTACTTGCGTCCGGGAACCATTCTGTCGGAGAACACGAAGGTCGGAGGCTTTTGCGAAACCAAAAACATCCAGGTCGGGCGGGGTACCAAGATCCCGCACCTGTCTTATGTGGGGGATGCCACCATCGGGGAAGGCACTAACATCGGCGCCGCTACAATCTTTGCTAACTACGATGGGGTGCACAAACATCACTCGAATGTTGGTTCGCACTGCCGGACCGGCGCTAATAACGTGTTCATTGCCCCGGTCAATATCGGTGACGGCGTTTATACCGGCGGGGGAACTATCGTCCGTCAAGACATCCCGGAGGGGAACTTGGCAGTCAATGATTTCCACATGCGCCAAATTCCTGGTTGGGTCGCCGAACATCGACCCGAAACTATCGCCGCCATCGAAGCCATGCGGGCTGAACAAGCCAAAGAAAACTCCCCGGATAAAACCGCGGGTGATAATTAGTCCCTGTACACTGCGGGGACGGTAAGACCTGCGAAAAAACCCTTGCAACAACAGAAAAAACTCCAATAAAAGAAGGAAACACGAATGGCAGAGTTGTTTGATACCCCACGTAAGCGTTTGGTGATTGTGACCGGACGATCACATCCCGAACTGGCTGAACAGGTCGCTAAAGAACTTGACGTGGAGGTGCTGCCGACTACGATTTACGACTTTGCCTCGGGCGAAATCTATGTGCGGTACAACGAGTCAGTGCGCGGCTGCGACGTGTTCTGCATCCAGTCAATTTCTGGCAATGTCTCCAAGTGGTTGATGGAACATTTCATCATGATTGACGCCCTGAAGCGTGCCAGCGCTAAACGCATTACCGTGGTTGCCCCGCTGTATCCCTACGCACGTCAAGATAAGAAGCACCAAGGTCGCGAGCCGATTTCGGCGCGTCTGATTTCGGATTTGTACAAGACGGCTGGGGCCTCTCGCTTAATGAGTATTGATATGCACGCCTCGCAGGAACAGGGCTTCTTTACCGGTCCGGTGGATCACCTCCAGGCGATGCCAGTGTTGATTGATTACGTCCGCACCCGCGTGGATTTGAATAACGTGACCGTGGTGTCTCCGGATGCCGGTCGAATTCGCGTGGCTGAAAAGTGGGCTAATCGCTTGGGTGGATACCCTCTGGCTTTTGTGCACAAGACTCGCGATACCTCTCGTCCCAATGTGGCGGTAGCTAATCGTGTGGTGGGCGACGTTGCCGGGCGGACCTGCGTGCTGGTAGATGACTTAATTGATACCGGTGGCACAATTGCCGAAGCCGTGGGGGTCTTGAAGCACGCCGGAGCAAAGGACGTGCTGGTAGCGGCGACGCACGCGGTGTTTTCTGACCCCGCAGCAAAGCGTCTGAGCGAATGCGGCGCCCGTGAAGTTATCGTTACGGATACGGTACCGATTCCTCCGGACAAGTGCTTCCCGCAACTCAAGGTCTTGCCGATTGCACCGTTGTTAGCCAGGGCAATTCGTCAGGTCTTTGAAGAAGGCTCTGTAACTGCCCTGTTTGAGTAAATCCGGTGTGAGTCCCCTAGAGCTTTACTCTAGGGGTGCATCAGGAATCCCTGAGATTCAATGTCATCCAGGATGGAGGCACGACGATTGCGGACCTTGCCTAAGTTCTGGAAGATTTGATTCGTAAACTTGTCCTCGCGCTTGCCCTTATTGCGCAGGTCATAGTATTCGCGCATCTGTGCGTCGTAATCTTTGAGGGCTTCCAGGTAGGAATCTGGACGCACGTAGGTGTCAGTCATGACTCGGAATTCTTTGGGCATCCGCGGTTTCCGCTGTGGGTTTTCGCCAGGGTATCCCAATGTCAGTCCCAGTACCGGGAAAGTGTAGAGGGGCAGACCGATAGCCTCGATGACCCCTTTAGGCTCGTTCAAAATATTGCCTAAAATGTTGGCTCCCAGCCCCAAAGACTCGGCGGCTACCACCACGTTTTGAACCATCAGGACCGCATCGGTGAATCCTTCTTGGAACGTATCTATTGTGGCAGCTGATTGGGGGTACAAGCCCATCTCTTGCAGGATAGCTGCAGCCCTGGCTAAGTCCACGATGAACAGCAAATACTCCGGGGCGCGAGCGACATATTCTTGACCACCGATTTCAGCCAGTTTTTCACGCTTTGCTTGATCCTTGACGCGGATAATCGACGCACTTTGTATCCCGCGTGACGTGGGGGTGTGCATGGCAACGTCCATGAGGGTTTGGAAAATATCCTCAGGAATGGGATCCGATTTAAACTCGCGGATGGTGCGATGCTCTAGCTGGACATCGATGGTTTCGTTCATAGAATCATTGTTTCATATTTTATCTTTAGGTATACCCAAATATTGATTCTGATCAGATTTACACTCGGCCAGCGAGAGACACAGGAGGTTAAAGTTTCTGCAAATTAGTAAAATTACGGGGTTTTCGCTATTATTATCAGGTTGCCTCGGCGAGGGGGAGCGCGGCGGTCATTCCGTGGCGCGAACCGTTATCGACGCGGCCCGGTAACTTTTGCTGGATGCCCTTCGCCCGCTTTTGCTTTCGAGCAAGGCGGGTTTTTCTGTCTGGTGACAGGAAACGGATTCGTCTGTCGACCTGTAAGGGGAGAGACGAAACTTCGGAAAAGAGAGCCCGCAACAGGAATCCGTGGTCCTCCGGGGAAAACACAAACTGAGTACAAATTTGGAGGATACAAAACCATGGCTGATAACCCCACTTTGCAAGTTGAACCGCGCACTGATTTTGGCAAGGGCTTTGCTCGTCGCGCACGAGTTGCCGACAAGATTCCGGCAGTGCTTTACGGTCACGGCACGGATCCGGTGCACTTGCTGCTGCCCTACCACGATACTTTCCTGTTGGTGAAGGATAACCCGAACGCTGTTATTTCCCTGAAGGGACTCGAAAATCCGGCGATGGTCCTGGTTAAGGACATTCAGCGTCACCCTGTAAAGCGCCAGATTATGCACATGGACCTGCTGCTGGTAAAGGCTGACGAAAAGGTGGACGTGGAAGTACCTATCGAAATCATTGGTGAGCCCATGTCTGGTTTGGTAGCCAACCAGGACCTGCTGAATATGGAAATTTTTGCCCCGGTTATTGATATTCCGGAAAAAATCGAAGTTAACGTGGATGGTCTGGAAGACGGCGTGGTGCTGAGCGTAGCCGACATTAAGCTGCCTGCGGGCGTAGAAGCCAAGACCGATCCGGAAGCGATTGTTTTGAGCGTCGCCGCTCCGCAGGAAGCTGATATTCCTGAAGCCCCGGCGGCAGAAGATGAAACTGCGGAGGCTCCGGCTGCGGATGCTTCCGCAGAAGCTGCTGAATAATAGCGGTTTCCGGACACTGATTTGGATTGCTGATGAGCCCCACTCACGAACCACGTTTAGATCCTTCTCGTCTGCTGGACAATGAGGGAACCTGGCTCGTGGTGGGGCTTGGCAATCCCGGTGACAAATATGCCGGAACGCGGCACAACTGTGGATATATGGTGACTGATTGCTTTGTGAAGCAGTCGGGTCAGGCATATCGGAATCAGTCTCTAGCGCGTGCGGGAGTGGTGGCGCGCGTGGCGACGGTGAGCTTGGGCTACGGGGTTGACGCGCCCAAGATTATCGTGGCGCATACTGGCTCATACATGAATGAATCGGGTCCGGGGGTGAAAGAACTGCTGGACTATTATCGGCTTGGGTCAGACCGTTTGCTGGTGGTTCATGATGAGTTAGACCTTGAAATGGGTTACGCCAAGCTGAAAGTTGGCGGCAGCGACGGGGGTCACAACGGGCTTAAATCCATCCAAAAAGCTTTGGGTACGAAAGACTTTGCACGTTTACGCATTGGCATCGGACGCCCCGTGAAGATGCCTGGCGGGGGTTTTGATGTCATCAATTGGGTTTTAGGGCGTATCCCAAAGTCGCAGCAAAGTATCCTCGATGAGGTTCTGGACCGAGCGGTACAATGTGTGACGGATATTGCAGAGAACGGTCTGGCGAAAGCTCAAGCCAGGCTACATTTGGGCAACCCCAAGTAAGGGGCGGCGCCTGCAAAAGGTAGGGGCTGAGCTCGGGGGGTCAGGTACATTCATGAGTTTGCACGGTTTACTGGAGGTGACCGGGGATGCTTTGGCAGGTCTGGAGCCTGACAGGGCGGATACGGCGAGCGAATACGTAGCCCCACCCGGCTTTTATGCCCCGCTCATCGCGGGCTTGCCCGGCAGCGACGAAAGGCTGACCGTGGTCCTCGCGCCGAGCACCCGTGCCGCCACCCAATTGGCTCGTGAATTGGGAGCCTATACCGCTGGAGTGGAGTTGTTTCCTGACTGGGAAACCTTGCCTCACGAGAGACTTTCTCCCCGCACCGACACGATGGCGCGCCGGATTTGGGCTTTACACCGGGTGACGCATCCCCATCCGCAAGACGCGGTTCATTTCCTGGTCATGCCCGTGCGAGCCGCGCTAGCCCCGGTAAATGCGCATATAGCTGACTATCCCCTGTTTACCGTGCAGGTGGGAGACACCTATGACCGCGACACCATGGCTGCAGATTTGTTGCGTTTGGGTTACGAACGCGTTGATATGGTCGGAGCGCGCGGTCAGTTTGCGGTGCGTGGAGGGTTGCTTGATGTTTTTTCTCCAACCGCTGCCCACCCGGTGCGTATCGAACTGTTTGGTGATGAGGTAGACACCATCCGCGCGTTTACGGCATCGGATCAGCGGACTTTCGGCGGCGACATCCGAACGCTGGTCGCCCCCGCTTGTCGCGAACTGCTCCTCGACGATACGGCACGAAAACTGGCTGCCAGCCTTGCTGGTCAGATGCCGCAGGCTGCCGAAATACTCAACCTGGCAGCCGAGGGCAAATACGGCGAAGGCTTGGAATCCTTGAGTCCCCTGCTGGGGGCAGAAATGGTGCCGCTGTTTTCTCTGCTGCCACCCGGTGCCCGACTGGTGGCGACCGATCGTCCCCGGTTGGAAGCTCGTGCTACAGAACTGGTAGAAACTACCCAAGAGTTCCTGGCAGCTTCCTGGTCGGCGGCCGCGGGTGGCGGGGAAGTGCCCCTGGAGATTGAACAAGCTTCATTTTTGACCTTGGAGCAGCTTCATGCTGTGGCACAAGAGGCGCACATGGACACGGTGTTCGTCTCTCCTTTTGCGGTGGGCGAGAACGCTCAAAACGTGGGGGCGCTAATCGTGATGGAGCCTCTCGCCGGAGAAACTGGACTGATTGGTACAATCGGCGATTTAGCTTCGAAAAACTGGAATGTAGTGATTACTACGACCGGCAAGGGAATGGCGAGCCGGCTGCGGGATGTACTCAGCGAGGCTGATGTCCCTGCAAAAGTGGTGAAGGACGCAACATCGCAGAACGACGGAACCGTACAGATTACGGTGGCGCCCCTGGACGAAGGATACCAAGTCCCCGCCGCGCAGCTGTTGGTGGTGAGCGAGGCACAGGTCTTGGGAAAAAAGAAATCCCGCCACACTGCCGACAAGGCAAACCTTCCCGCCAGACGACGCAAAGCTATTGACCCCCTGACGTTGACCCAGGGCGACTACGTGGTTCACCTGCACCACGGCATCGGACGCTTCGTGAAACTGGCGAAGCGCACCATGGGGCGAGGTCGGGAAACCACCTCGAAAGAATACGTGGTGTTGGAATATGCCCCCAGCAAACGCAACGGACCCGCTGACCAGCTGTGGGTGCCTACTGACTCCCTGGATTTGCTCTCAAAATATGTGGGTGGAGAATCTCCAACCCTGTCAAAGATGGGCGGAGCAGATTGGGCAAAGACCAAGTCCAAAGCCCGCAAAGCGGTCAAAGAAATCGCTCGTGAGCTGGTGCGACTGTACGCCATCCGGCAAGCCTCCAAAGGACATGCTTTCAGCCCGGATACCCCCTGGCAGCGGGAACTGGAAGATAGTTTCGAGTTCGTCGAAACTCCCGACCAGCTCACGGTCATTGATGAAGTCAAGCACGATATGGAACAAACCGTCCCGATGGATCGGCTGGTCTGTGGTGATGTAGGTTACGGAAAAACTGAGATTGCGGTCCGTGCGGCGTTTAAAGCGGTCCAAGATGGCAAGCAAGTGGCGATTTTAGCGCCGACCACCCTGCTGGTCAGCCAGCACACCGAAACATTTACGAGCCGTTTTGCGGGATTCCCGGTGACGGTGGCAGCGCTGTCTCGCTTTACTACGGCGAAAGAAGCTGCCCAGATTAAAGCCGGGTTAAAAGACGGCTCCATCGAAGTGGTCATCGGCACCCACGCCCTGCTGTCCGGAAACGTTCGTTTCAAAGACTTGGGTCTGGTGGTAATCGACGAAGAGCAACGTTTCGGGGTGGAGCACAAGGAAGCCCTAAAGGCTTTGCGTGCCGACGTTGACGTCTTGACGATGAGCGCCACCCCGATTCCGCGCACCCTGGAGATGGCAATCACCGGGATTCGCGGCATGAGCACCCTCACCACCCCGCCGGAGGACCGCCACCCGGTCTTGACCTACGTGGGAGCCTACTCAGATAAACAGGTTGCGGCAGCAATCCGGCGCGAGCTTTTGCGTGATGGTCAAGTATTTTTCGTGCATAACCGGGTGCAATCAATCAATAGGATTGCCGCTCACCTGGCAGAGCTGGTGCCCGAAGCGCGGGTGCGAGTGGGGCACGGGCAAATGTCAGAAAAACAGCTGGAATCGGTCATGGTGGATTTCTGGAACCAAGAATTCGATGTGTTGGTGTCCACGACGATTGTCGAAAACGGCTTGGATGTGACCAACGCCAACACAATCATCGTGGATCGTGCCGATCGGTTTGGTCTCTCGCAGCTGCATCAGCTCCGCGGACGAGTCGGCCGCGGGCGGGAACGTGGCTACGCTTACTTCCTCTATCCGCCGGGCACCACCATGAATGAAACAGCTTTTGAGAGGCTGAAAACGATTGGAACCAACACCGGGTTAGGCTCCGGGATGGCTATCGCTACGAAAGACCTGGAGATCCGAGGTGCTGGCAACCTGTTGGGCGGTGAGCAGTCTGGACACATCGCCGGGGTGGGCTTTGACCTCTATGTGCGCATGGTGGGTGAGGCAGTTGCGACCTATAAAGGCGAGGAAGCCCCCGAAGACACCAGTGTGTCCATTGAGCTGCCCATAGATGCCTTTATTCCCGAGGACTATCTGGATGTGCAGTCGCTGCGTCTCGATGCCTATACACGTCTGTCCGCAGCGACTACCGATGAGGAAATCGATCAACTGTTGGAGGAAATGACCGACCGCTACGGGCGACCTCCGGAACCGTTGGAACGCTTGGGGGCAGTAGCAAAACTGCGTAACTTGGCGCGGGCTCAAAAAGTGCAAGAGATTAAAGTCATGGGCAAATTTATTCGCTTTGCGCCCGTCGAACTGGCGGATTCGCAGATGGCTCGGCTGCAGCGCATGTATCCGGGAGCGCGGGTAAAATTGGCGACGCGTGAATTGTTCATACCTGCACCGACTCGGAAAAATGGGTTGAGCGAGACTCCCATCGTGGATTTGGAGCTGCTGGAATGGGTCCAAAAAATCATTCGGGGCATTATTAAACCGCTAGCTTAAAATTCCCTCCCCGGTCAAAGAAAAGCTAAGATGGGAACGTTGGGTCGGACTATTGAAGGGAAAGACGATGGCGGAAAAGTCCCTCGTGACCAAGACCACTAAAACAGCGACCAGGCTGATGACGGGGGTTGCTGCGCTGGCGCTCGCGGGGGGACTTCTGAGCGGATGTGAAGCAAAACCAGGAGTAGCCGCCTACGGTGACGGCTGGGTCGTCACCGAATCCCAACTCGGAACGGTCACCAAAGAACTCGCCGAGGCGGGAATTAATCTCAACGACACCGCGGAAATGCAGACCGCGCGCATTTATGCCCTGCGCTATTTGCGGACTCTCCACGAAGGCGGTCAGGATTTGCTCTCGCAGTGTCCGCAGCTTGATGAGATTAAAACCGATTTGTTTAAGGTGAACCCCGCAAAGATGTCTCCCGAGACGCACGACGTCATGCAACTGTTGCTGTGTGCCACAGCGACAGACCCTGCAGTCGCTCACGAGTTGGGTGTGCAAACGGTCAATCCGCAGTTGGCAGCCCAAATTGAAAAGGCTTACAAATCCGGTTTCGACCTCAAGAACGCGAAACTGTCGAATCGGATGAACCAAACCATCCAAATTATCCAGCAGCGCGCCACACAGATGCAGATGATGGGGCAGGGGCAGCAGTAAGCAAAGTTTTGCGGCGGCAGCCGGAACGATAAATCGCAAAGAAAATTTGTTTGTCCGGGGAGAAATTCTCGGACAAATGCGCATTTTTAGGAAATAATAGTAGTGGCTGCCTGTACCCTCTTTA
This sequence comes from Mobiluncus holmesii ATCC 35242, assembly GCF_000185445.1. Classification (NCBI taxonomy): domain Bacteria; kingdom Bacillati; phylum Actinomycetota; class Actinomycetes; order Actinomycetales; family Actinomycetaceae; genus Mobiluncus; species Mobiluncus holmesii. The sequence goes on from NZ_GL622346.1 coordinate 23,224, forward strand.
GGGCGGAGCGGCGGAAGAATAACAACCTGTCACATAAGGAGACTCAGTTGGCAATCATCGAAAGTATTTACGGTCGCGAAATTCTTGATTCCCGTGGTAATCCCACGGTGGAAGTAGAGCTTGAGTACGAAGGGGGTATGGTCCGCGCTGCGGTTCCGTCCGGTGCCTCGACCGGTCAGTTCGAAGCAGTGGAACTCCGCGATGGTGATAAGGGACGCTACCAGGGTAAAGGCGTATTAAAGGCGGTCAAGGCGGTAAACGACATCATCGCCCCCGAACTGGTGGGATTTGATACCGTCGAACAGCGCAGCATTGACGCGGCGATGATGGACCTGGACGGCACTCCCAATAAGGGAAAACTGGGAGCAAACGCGATTCTGGGGGTGTCCCTGGCAGTAGCGAAGGCTTCGGCAGAGGATGCCGGTCTGGAATTGTTCGAGTATCTCGGTGGTCCTAATGCTCATGTCTTGCCGGTGCCGATGATGAATATCTTGAATGGTGGTTCTCACGCGGATTCCAACGTCGATATTCAAGAGTTCATGATTGCGCCAATCGGTGCCGAGACGTTCGCCGAGGCGTTACGGATGGGCGCCGAGGTGTACCACTGCCTGAAGTCCGTTTTGAAGGACAAGGGTCTGGCTACCGGTTTGGGCGACGAAGGCGGTTTCGCCCCGAACCTGGAGTCTAACGCGGAAGCTCTGGATTTGATTCTGGTTGCTATCGAAAAGGCTGGTTACAAGCCCGGCAAGGATGTGGCGCTGGCTTTGGACGTGGCTTCTTCCGAGTTCTATGACAACGGTAAGTACAATTTCGAGGGCGAAGCCCGCGACGCGGCTTACATGGAGAAATACTACGAGGAACTGATCGAAAAGTATCCGATTGTCTCCATCGAGGATCCGCTGAACGAAGAAGCCTGGGAGGACTGGCAGAAACTCACCGCCGCCATTGGTGACAAGGTGCAGTTGGTGGGTGACGACCTGTTCGTTACGAACCCCGAGCGTCTGGAGCGCGGTATCAAGGAAGGCGTGGCAAACGCTCTGCTGGTAAAGGTCAACCAGATTGGTTCACTGACCGAAACGCTCGAAGCTATTGAGATGGCTCATCGTGCGGGATTCCACACCATGACTTCGCACCGTTCGGGTGAAACCGAGGACACCACTATCGCGCATCTGGCAGTGGCATCCAATGCTGGTCAGATTAAGACCGGCGCTCCGGCTCGTACCGAACGCGTTGCCAAGTACAACGAGCTGCTGCGTATCGAGGATATGCTCGGTGATGCTGCCGTTTACGCTGGCAAGTCCGCATTCCCGCGTTTCCGCGGCTAAGTTCATTTAGTTTCACGAGTATCCCAGGTTGGTGTCATCATCAGCCTGGGATACTTTTTACCGGTTAGGGGTTAGCCAGTTTGGCGGGCTGAAACGGTGAGGTCGGGAACTATTGAGCGGTCTTTACAGGGCGTATATCGTAGATGACCGCCCGGTGGTCCGAGATGGGCAGGCGTAAAGCTTGCGGTTCGCCCACCAGCTCCCAACCGTTGCCCAGCAGCTGATCCAGGGCAATCCACGGCTTGTCTGCCGGATATGACGGGATAGCCGCGTGTAGCTCGGGGTGCTGTTCCGTGGGCAAAGGCTGTAGCACTTTGTCGATTTGGTAATCGCGCAGGTTGAAATCTCCCACCAGCAGGCAAGATTCAGAACGCAAATGATAGAGGGAACGCCAGGCGCGCCGCAGCTGAGAAGCTGCCGTGGGGCGGTGAATCTCCAGGTGGGTCGTGCCGAGCGCGACGGTGCCCAGCGGCGTAGCCAAGCGGGCTGCCAGCAGCACCCGCATCTGACCAAACCGTACCCCCGTCCCCTTTGCGGCTGCGGGAAGGTCACGTAACCCTTCGAGAAAGCCGTGAGAAAAGCCTTTCCACGGGTCGCTGCCCCAAACTATCCGCGCCCGGACTCTGCCAAGACGTTTAAAGTGCCAAGATTTCGCTGGCCAGCGTGAGAGCAGGGCGATACCGTACCCGCTCTCGGCCTTTAATTCGCTGTCCAAAGGGCGGCGGTGCAGGACTTGGGACTGACCCGCGTAGGACGCTCCGATACGCCAGTAGGGCAGGCGTAGCGCCTCTGCTAACACACGCGCTTGCCGGACGTAGCCGGAACGCCGCTGTCCTTTGTCGACTTCCTGCAGTGCCAAAATATCCGGTTTTAACTGTTGGAGTACCTGGGCGGTCTGCTTTAGGTTTTCCTCAGTCAGCTGGGTGCGGGTGTTGACCGAACCCGATTTGAACAGGCTGCGGCAGCGTTCGCCCAGTCCCCGGATAAACGCTTCCGCCCGCGAATTCGCCTTTTGGACATCAGTCCATCCCTCCGCGGGGGTGCCCCACTGCAGATTGCAGGTAATAACCCGCAAAAAATCCGGATTTGGCAAAGTCTGGGGCGTTGCGTAGCGGCGGGGCGGGGCGGACTTTCGAAAGCGTTTATTTCGGCTCATTTCTGAGTCTCCTCAGAAGGCGGGGTGGTGGTGTCCGCGGTCGGGGTGTCGCTGTCAGCAGTTGTTTTTTCCTCAGATTGTTTGGGTCCCGTGACAAGTTTGCGACGTTCCTCTGCATCTGGAGTCCCGGAATAGAGCCGGTCACCAGTTATCGTAGCAGTGGTGCTCAGCACTCTGGTATCTTGCAGAGCGTCTCGGGAGGGGGGCAGCTGTTCCGGTTTCTCATTATGAGTTTCATCTAGCCGCCGGGCCTTAAATCTCCAGGAGCGGCGTTTTTCTTGAATCTTCCGGGCATACTGATCCAAAAGTGGCTCCCCATAAGGGCTGGTCGGGGCAGCTTCAGTCGCTTGCTTTTTGGTGGCTGCGGCGTGACGGCTGCTGTTCGTTTTCCGGATGGTCGCGATAGCTAGTTCGCGAGCTTGTTTCTCAATCTCGATTTCATCGACTGGGAGGTGCACTTCTGTAACTTTGTCAGTTTCAACGCGGCGGCGGGGCAGAGCATAGGGAGCTTCCTTTTCAATCCACTCAATCAAGCGTTCCCGCAGGTAGCACTTGAGATCCCACAGATCTCCAGAGTTTGCGGCGCTGGCGACCAACCGCACCAGCATGGTTTCAACGGAACTATCTGTGACCTGCACGCTGGAAGTGCGTCCATCCCACAAGTCTGTTTCCGAGAGCAGTCGGTCGACTTCGTTGCGGAAAGCTGCCAAGGGCAGACGCCAATCCACGCGCAGTTCCACGACCCCTAACAGGTGGGTGTCTCGTTTAGTCCAGTTTTCAAAAGGTTCCTCGGTAAATTTCTTGGACGGTAGGATGAGGCGGCGTTCATCCCACAGATGAATCACGATATACGTCAGCGTAATTTCTTCAATCGTGCCTTGCTGACCTTGGACAACGACGACATCACCCACTCGAATCGGGTCGGAGAAAGCAATCTGAAGCCCCGCGAACATGTTTGCCAACACCCCTTGGGCAGCAATACCAGCGATTAAAGAAATAATGCCCGCGGACGCCAACACTGAACCCATGGCGGCACGCGCTTCTGGGAATGTCAATGCAATTGAGATAGCCCCGAACACCCCAAAGAAAACTTGTGAAACCCGGTGCATGACTTGGGCTTGCGTCACCAAACGATTTGGTTTCGACCCGCCCTCTAGCTGTGTCCGGGTCATGTCCTCCAGGACGGCACAGAGTTCAATCAGCCACACCGTCACGGCGATAATCATCAAAATCAGCAAGCCGTGCGAAATTGTGCCGTAACCGGGAACGTTGTGGTCGCGTACGGTCCAGTACCACCCAATCGTCGCCCCTAAAGCGATACAGGTCAAAGACCCACCTACGCGAGAGCGGCGCTCCATGTATTTAATCAGTCGGTGTTTGCGTCCCCAGCGTCGCAACAAAAACCCGATAACTTGGGCGGCTGCCAGCAACGCCACGATACAGACCACACTGGCAGCTAAAACCGCCATAATGTCCAAGGAAGTTTCCAAGACTTCCTTCACTGCTTTGTCTGGGGTTGGATTTGGTTCCGGGGTCGGACTGAACACAAAACTCATGTATCTAGCATAGGTTATCGTGCCTAAACTGGCCGAGGGGAAGCGAGGTTTTGCACTCTGAGCATTTTTCACTTAGACTATTTCAAGTCCTTAGCCCCCTGGGCTTAGGCGACGCTCCTATCGTCTAGCGGCCTAGGACTCCGCCCTTTCACGGCGGCAACACGGGTTCAAATCCCGTTGGGAGTACTGGCAAGCCTTCGGGCTTGCGCCTTGAATGGCCCTGTAGCGCAGTTGGTTAGCGCGCCGCCCTGTCACGGCGGAGGTCGCGGGTTCGAGTCCCGTCAGGGTCGCAGTTCGTCGATGGTCACAAGCTAAGACGAACGTTGGCTCTGTAGCTCAGTTGGCAGAGCGAACGACTGAAAATCGTTAGGTCACCGGATCGACGCCGGTCGGAGCCACCAGATCCTCGCGTCAGGCGGGGATTTTTGGTTTTTACGTGGCCGCTTACAATCGGCTTTTTGGGTCATAATAGAGCTATCCCCAGAATCATACGGAGGAATTATGGCCGAAATGAAACGTGCATTGTTGATTGTCGATGTCCAACCGACCTTTTGTGAAGGCGGAGCCCTAGGGGTGGTTGGGGGCAACGAGGTTGCCGAGCGGATTGCGGACTTTGTCACTGAGCATGAGGACGAATACGAGATTATTGTCACCACTCAGGATTGGCATATTAACCCGGGAGCGCATTTCTCCGACCATCCAGACTTTATCGACACCTGGCCTCCCCACGGGATAGCGGGCACCGCAGAAGCGGAACTGCACGACGCTATTGCCTCCCTCCCTTTTGATGATTCCGTTAAGAAGGGTCAGTATGCGGCGGCTTATTCCGGCTTTGAAGGGGTGAACAAGTCGGGGGATACTTTGGAAGAGATTTTGCGTCGCGCCGACATTACCGATGTAGATGTGGTCGGTATCGCGGAATCGCACTGTGTGAAAGACACCGCTTTGGATGCCCTGGATTTGGGTTGGCCGACCCGCGTCTTTGAGGACCTCACCGTTCCAGTTTCAGCGGAGCTAGGGGAAGCAGCCCGTGAAGAGATGGCACAGGCTGGGGTAGACGAAATTCCCAGCACCGACGCTTTTAAGGCAGTTGACTGAACTTCTGACTGACCGGAGGTGTAGATACAAATAACCGGCTCGAGAGAGTCTCCCGAGCCGGTTATTGACAGCCTTGTTAGTCCAGGTACCCCAGTTCTTGAGGAATCTTTCCTAACCGAGCCGCGATACGAGATTTGACCTCGTCAGTTGCGGTGCGGCGGATAATCTTAACGTTTTGCGGCAAATCCGTGTACAGCTCGGTCTTGAACGGATTGCGCTTGGTCTTGACAATCTTCCACACGTGATAGACCGCCAGTCCCGCGTTGGCTGCCAGCGCCAGGAAAGACAGCAGGAACAGTGCGGCGTGGTTTTGACTCGCCACGTGAGTGAACATGGAGTCTTGGGTAAAGTGCGGGAACGAGAGCACAAACGCTGACCAGAACGTCAGGGTGTAGGCGCGATACTGAATCCAGGCGCCTCTGCCCATCGTCATAAATGCTGGAATCGTACAGGACAACAGCAGCGCTACGCCCGAATACCAGGCCCGATCTGAGAGGCAGTTGTAGCAGTACGCCACATTCCACAGGTCGTAGGCAATAATCCAGCCAATCGTGAGGTCAGTCCAGATAATGTGGCGGTTCGTTTTTGACACATAGATTCCGGTCCAGCCGGCAATCATCAACAGGTTCAGAATCCCCGCGATACCGTTCATGATGTTCCACGGACCGCCCCAGACCCACATACCGTTATTCACATTTCCGTGCAGGGAATAGCATTGGAAGTCTCGAATTACGGCTTCGAGGATGTTGATTGAGAGAATAATTGGAGGAATCAGCAGGTAGAACCGGTTGCGACGCAGCTTAGGGAAGTACTGCAAAGCGACTAAACACAGCGAGCCGGCTAGCGCCGAGTACTGTTTAGCGATGGCGAACCAGCCCTCACTTTGGGTGCCCGGAATCGAGTGTGGCCACCAGAAAATCGTGAGCAGCACCGGCACTACGATGAACAGCGCGATGGCAGCCCACTTAAAGCGAATAGCGAGCCAGGCGAGGGCGGCTAATACCGCGATGACCAGGAAAAGCATCGCGAAATCCCACCATTGCCCCACCTCAAAAAAGAACAGGTTGGGAGCCTCTGCAGGCATGACCATGATTAGTCACCCGCCTTCGACTGATGCTTACCCCATCCCGGCAGATAGGTACGTTCGCGCTTTTGGCGGATTTGTTCATCCCAGCTGAACTTCGGCTCGCTCCAGTCTACGTAGTAGTCCGGGTCAACAGTGTCTTCCCACGGGTTGCCCGGTTCGGTGGGTGGCCAATTGGGGTTGTCGGTGACGGGAGGTCGGATTTCAGCCACCGCGGGGCTGCGGCGCCCGTAGCGGAACCATTGCGTATAGGTGTCCTCAAACAGTGGGGTTCCGTCCCAGCGACCTGCCGGAGTCCCGGAGCGGAAGAAGCGTCCACCCAAGGCTCCGCGCATGAATTTGCCGTGCCACTGCTGTTTCTTGCGGAACTCGGCGACTCGCTTGACGTAGATATTTTGCATGTGTGCCATCACGCCGCCGACCAGTTCGATATTGATCCAGTTGATGGCGCGTGTGTAGAGGTTATCTGGCTCGAAACCGACTCGCCAGTGGTTGAGCAGCCGGCACCGCTCGCCCTTGAGAGGAATAACGTAGAAACACCACGCCGCGGCGTAATGCTTCATGAACGGGAAACGGAAAGCATAGCTGCCGGGGGCAGCGGGAGGGTTCTTGGTATCGACCCATTGCACCAGGTATTTGCCGGGCACGACATCCGCCCATTCCATAGACATACCTTGGTAATCAAAACCGGCAATATCGCCGGGTTGAATAGCGTCCGGAGTTTGAAATTCTTCCTGAATTTCATAGTGATTATAAAAGGGAAGACGCGCGAAAGTCCTTTCGAGAAATTCGCTGCTGAATGAGCCTGATTTTTGCACCCCGATTTGTTTCAAAATGCGATAAACCGCATAAGCAGGGGCATCAATATCAATGGCATAAGTCGAGGATTTACCATTCTGGTAGTTCAGGTCAATAATGTCATCGGCGGGGTAGACCCAGTCCTGTTCTGCCCGAGTTGCTTTCCCGCTGAGCTGCGAAAACGCGAACACTCCTCCGAATATGGGAACTGCCGCGAGACCGGCAAGTTTCCAGAAGCATTTTCCTTTAGGTGACGTAGCCATTGTATTTAACGAGTTCCTAACTCCTCGCGGAGTAATGCCGTGAGGACGAAGCCGATAGATGCAAAAAAGGATTCACTTCAGAATCATCCGAATATAAAACCTATTGACAGGAAACTAACACACTATTGCGAAAAATGGGTGCGTTTGAATCGTGAGATTTATAAAACCAGTTTGGGACTAACGTCCTAATGAAAACAATGATTGGGAGTTCTACACTATAAGGCAATAAGCCGTTACAAAGGAGCAGTGGTGAATACTTTCTTAGGATTGTGGGAAATCGGAACTCCGCGAGTCTATTTGTTCTGGATTGTGGTTTTATTGGCTCAAATTGTAATAGCTGAGATAAACCGTCGCTGGAACTGGACAATTTTTGTTTTGTGGACCGTAGGGGGCGTCGCGGTAATGCCTTACGTGATTACCCACGGTATTCCCATGGTGGGATGGTTCCCCTTCGGAAAGTTCACCATCATGATTCTCACCGCCACTATGACCGGATTCTTGCTGTTCTATGGGAAACGCCATCCGCTTAAGGCGCACCGCTATGCTTTCTGGTTCGGTCTGGCGCTCTGGATTGGACTGGCGGTGAACATTATGGAGGCCAATATCCGTGATGTCACCATTTTCTTGCAGGCCAGTGAATACTATTCCTGCGCTGCCGACTGGCAGTGTCTGCAAGCCATCGACCAAGCGCACAGCATTCCCATGATTCCGGGACTGCCCGAGACGCGCGGCGTCGCTGCCGCGGTGGGAACCGAGGCATGGTATCAGGCGGTGGCTGCCAACTTTGCGCAAGCCCATGTCGGTATCGATCCTGCAACCGGGTTCCGTACCATCGGGGGATACTGGAACTTGCTTTCAGCGCTGGCAGGAGTGCTGAACATCATCACCATCACCGGTCTGGGAAAGATTGCCATTACTTCCCAGCCGAACCAGAAGGTCAAAGGACTCATCTGGGTGGATATGGTGTGGCCCTGGATTATTGCCTACGACCTGTGGAATCACGCTTTCCTGTACAATTCGCTGGCTGATTACACCTGGTACTGTACGTTTGCCCTGTTGCTGGCGTGTACCATTCCCGCTTTCACGTGGGCGAAAGGTCAGTGGATATGGTTTAGGTGCTTCACTCTCATGTTCTGGATTGCGGCGAACAACATCTTGCCCGAACTGCTGGTGCAGCCCTCCGGGATGTTCAACTACGCGACGATGAACCCGGTGGCAAACATTGTCTGTGCCTGGCTGGCGCTGATTTCCAATGTGGCTTTGTTCGGTTACTGGCTATACAAGATTATCGGGCAGAAACGTAATCCCATCACTGGAGTGCTGTTCTGTGAACTTGGAGCGTTCCGCAAGGTCGTGCTGGCTCACTTCGATAATAAAGACAAGTACTTCATCGTCGATCAAATCCCGCAAACCCCCATGGAACTGGGATTTGAGCCGGGTACCTTGGTTCCTCCCGAAGATGGCTGGGTGGGCATCATGCCGTGGTGGCGCCGGGATAAGCGTTACCTGGGCAAGCCGCATACCCCGCTCAGTGCTGATCCGGTTGCACAAGCGCGCCTAGAAAGGAAATCAGGGGAGGAACCTAGTGAGAGCGCGAAAGCTGACTCCTGATACTGAGTAAACGGGTGAGTCCGGTCGCCCCGGTTCTCACAAGTGTGGTCGGTGGCGGGCGTTTAGCTAGTCTGCGGTTCGTTCTGGTCTGTTTTCGATTTCTCAACTTTTGCTCTCGACGTGGTGGGATACTGAGGTGTTGACACAAGGAGCGTTGGAGAGGTCGGTTTGGTGATGGTTTCGGATTTGGCAGCTGCTCGGGAGTTTGCCGCCCAATGGGTGGGTAAAGGCTATGAGAAGGGCGAGTGCCAGAAGTTCTGGACGCTGCTGTTGCATGACGTGCTGGGATACGAGCGCATGGAATCGGTGCGGTTCGAGCATCGCGTCGCTGGTGGCGGCTTCATCGACGTGTGGATTCGCGACGCCTCCGTGATGGTGGAACAGAAATCTCTGGGGGTGGACTTGGACGCTCCCGAGATGCGGCAAGGGGTGCTAAAGACCCCGTTGGCTCAGGTGTGGGATTATGCCGAGGATTTGCCTCGCACCGAGCAGCCGCGTTTCTTGGTGACGTGTAACTTTGGCGAGTTTCGGGTTTATGACCGGGATCGCGGTGGTCGCCGCGATTTGGAAGGCGCACCGACTTTCGCGTTTACGCTTGCCGAGCTGGGCGAGCACCCCGAGTATCTCGGGTTCATCATTGACCCAATCAACTCGCGCTTAGAGAAAGAAAAACAAGTCTCCATTCAAGCCGGTGAGCTGGTGGGGCGCCTGCACGACGGGCTGCTTGCCCAATATTTGGAGCCGGACGCGCCTGAAACCCGCCACGCCCTAAACGTGCTGTGCGTGCGACTGGTGTTCTGTCTGTACTGCGAGGATGCGGGACTCTTCCAGAAGGATGCGTTCTATCGTTATCTGAAGGGCGTTGCCCCTGCTGATGTGCGTCCGCGCCTGAAACTGCTGTTCCGGGCGTTGGACACACCGGTGGAGCGGCGCGACCCTTATGACACGACGCTGCGGGAGTTCCCTTATGTAAACGGGGGTTTGTTCGCCGGTGATTTTGAGATTCCGAATTTTAGCCCCGAACTGTTGGAACTGCTGTTGAACGAGGTCTCGAGGGCAGTGGACTGGTCCCAGATTTCGCCCACGATTTTCGGGGGGATCTTTGAATCGACCTTGAACCCGGAAACGCGCCGAGCTGGCGGAATGCACTACACTTCCCCGGAAAGCATCCACAAGGTCATCGACCCGCTGTTTTTGGATGACCTGAAAGCCGAGTTGCGAGCCATCAATGACGCGGAGGGACTGACCCCGCGTCAACGCACTAATCGTTACCGGGCTTTCCACGAGCGGCTGTGCAAGATGCGGTTTCTGGACCCCGCCAGCGGATCAGGAAACTTTTTGACCGAGACGTACCTGCAGCTGCGGCACCTCGAGGATGAAGTGTTGAGCCGGCTCAATGCTGGTCAAACGGCATTTAGCCTCGCGGAGGTGGGCGCGAGCGTCACCAGGGTGTCCTTGGACCAGTTTTATGGCATTGAAATCAACGATTTCGCGGTGAAAGTTTCCGAGGCGGCATTGTGGATTTCGCGGCTAAAAGCCAACGGTGAGACGGAGATGTTGCTGTCTCTAGGGGATGATGATTTCCCCCTCCGGGAGAGCGCCCACATCGTGCAAGCTAATGCGCTGACTTTGGATTGGAACACGGTGCTGCCGGCGGACCAGTGCAGTTACGTCCTGGGGAACCCGCCGTTTATCGGCTATTCCCGCCTGGATGAATCGCAAAAGGTCGACCGGCTGGCGATTTTCGGTAAGGTTGGCGGTGTGCTCGATTATGTGGCGTGCTGGTATCGAAAAGCTGCCGACTATATGCGGGGTTACCGAGAGATTCAGGCGGCTTTTGTGTCCACTAACTCAATCGTGCAAGGCCAGCAGGTCGCGCCACTGTGGCGGGGACTGTTTGAGTCGGGAATCGTGTTGAACTTTGCACATCGCACGTTTATTTGGGCAAATGAAGCCTCCGACCAGGCGCACGTGTACTGCGTGATTATCGGGTTTTCCTATACGGATCGGAAAACGAAATACGTGTGGGATTATGCGGCAGAGATTCCTTCGCCGAGCGACGCGGCGGCGCAGCGTACCAGGCGGGGAGGTATCGGGATGCGCCATGAGGTGAACCATTTGAACGGATACCTCGCGGATGCGCCGGATGTGTTCTTGGAGCGCCAGATGAAGCCGCTGTGTGACGTGCCGGAAATGTCAAAGGGATTTCAGCCCACTGACAATGGATTTCTGCTGCTGTCGCCCGAGGAACGTGCGGAGCTGCTGGCGGTCGAGCCAGAGGCAGCGCGCTGGGTGCGGAAGTTTTCCATGGGAGCGGAGTTCTCAGGGGTGAGGATCGTTACTGTTTGTGGCTGGAGGGCATTACCCCTAATGAATTGGCTGCCTTACCGAAACTGCGTTCACTGGTGGGGGCTTGCCGAGCTTGGCGTCTGGCGCAGGTAAAGACTGGAGACGCATACAAACTTGCCGACCGACCGCATTTGTTGCGCCCGTGCGGAAAATTCCAGGATGGTACCTATATTGGAGTGCCACCGGTGTCCTCGGAGCGCCGTGATTATATTCCGATGGGTTTTGTTAAGGACGGCATGATTCCAGGAAATCAACTGTATTTCGTGCCGACCGATTCGCGCTATGTTTTCGGAGTTTTAGTTTCGCGGGTGCATAATGCCTGGATGCGCGTGGTTGCTGGTCGGCTAAAAAGTGATTACCGCTACGGCAACACGACGGTGTACAACAACTTGGTGTGGCCAGATGCCACCCCTGCCCAGCGCGAACGTATCGAGCACACCGCGCAAGGGATTTTAGAAGCGCGTTCGCTCTATCCGGATGCCTCCCTCGCCACGCTCTATGACCCCGACTTAATGCCAGTCGAGCTGCGGGCGGCGCACCGCGAAAATGACCGCGCGGTCGAGGCGGCTTACGGCTTGCCGGTTGATAGTGATGAAGCAGGCATCGTCTCGCACCTTTTCGCTCTCTACGCCACCAAAACCTGCAGTACGCCGGGAAAGTGCGGATGAGATGTCTGCTGATTGCACGGTGGGATGGTGAGGGTAGGAACACACAATGAAGCAAAAGCGGGTGCCGAGTAGCGAATAGTGAAAGTAGGGGAGGGGCACTAAATAGTCTGTTGCGGTATTGATAGAGTCACCTTTAAGCCACCATGTTTGCTGGGGCTTATCGTGACCGTTCCTTTATGGGCGTCGATAATCTGTCGCACGATGAGCAGTCCTAAGCCATGTCGCTGTTCAGTGGTGCTGGTGTCACAAATCATATAATGCAGAGTATGGTTGAGCTGTTCTAATTCTGGAGCGGAAACACCTATTCCGTCATCCTCGACGCAGATAATGCAATTATTGTGTTGTACAGAGACGGATACGTATATCGTGCAGCCATTTTCGTTATGGGAGATGCTGTTATAGAGCAGATTTGAGAGGGCTCGTTGCAGTAAATCCTGGTCTACATTGACATTGCAAGAGGCTAGATTTTCGTCAGTGAGCCATTTTATCGAAAATCCATCTGGCAGATCCATATTTATGAAATCTACGACTGTCTGTCGAACGATGGCAACAACATTGTGCGGTTGAATCATCAGTGGTTGCATATTGTAATCGAGCTTGGACGCGAGATTGAGGTCTCGGATCAAGTTCTTCATTCGTTCACTTTGTTTGATAATCATCGTCACTTTTTTACGGTCTGGAACCGAAAGCTGGGGTGAATTTTCTAACTGACCAGCAAAGCCCATAACCATCGAGAGCGGGGTCCGGATATCGTGGGAAACCCCGGCAATCCAGTTCGCCCTAGCGGTTTCTTTCCTTCTCAACTGTTCTCTTTGCTGCTGCAATATGTCCGAAGCAGAGTTGATGTTTGCGGCTAGTTCCGAAAGGACCCCAGTCTCAGGGATGGAGACACTTTCTCCCTTAGAAAGCTGTTGTATGCCCTTGGTGATTGGGTTGACGGACTGCAGGAACTTGGTGTTAGCAGTTAGATAAATTCCGAGGATTAACAGGACGTTGATGGATAATATGCTCAGGAGGATTTGCGGAAAGTTAGAAATTAAACTGTAGTTCCAGCTCGGTTGGGCATGTTTCCAAAAACTATGGTGTGGAAATCCGACTACAACCACGCCGTGATTATTTCTGCCGGTATAGGTAGGGTAGCCGTCAAGATACCCGGTGCTCAAATCAGCTATATCTGACAATGTGTAAGAATTTGGAATGGTCTGAGGAGTGTTTGGGGTTCTCCAGATGACTTTTAATGTCTCGTTATCTATTAAAATCGCCCACGCTCTCGCCTCGGTTAATTTTGTGGACATGCTATCTGTTAAGGCATATTCCCCGCGGGAAGAAACCTGTAAGGCTTTTCCAGTCGCCCGGGCGATGGTGTAGGGAGAGGCATCTTCACTGGGGGCGTAGTTTGCTACGAGTACGACAAACGCAATAATGTTCAGTAAAATTATCAGTACAGAGCTGAGCAGAAAAATGCTTATGAACCGGTGTATGAGCTTCGGTACGCTTTTCATGCTACTTCTCCTCTAGAATCAGCTTGTAGCCCAGTCCCCTTACCGTGACCAAAGAAACAGGCTGTGAAGGATATCGTTCTATTTTTTCCCTGATGCGCCGTATGTGCGCCATCAAAGAATTTTCGTACCCAAAGGGATTGGTACCCCAGGCGGCTTCACATAATGCTTCAATCGTTACGATACGACCGGCGTTTCGGTATAGGGCGGAGAGGATGTCATGTTCTTTAGCGGTTAGGCGGATACGTTCATTATCCTTTATTACTTCAGCCGAGGAAAAATCAATCTGACTATTTCTCAGTGCCACTATGGGATTTTCTCCGCGGTAGCTTCTCCTTAGTATAGCCATGATGCGATACGTTAGCTCTTTGGGGTGAAATGGCTTTACGATATAGTCATCTGCGCCTAAACTAAATCCCTTAAACCTATCTTCATCCTCACCACATGCGGTGAGCAGCAAAATAGGGCAGTCGGCGTATTGCTTTAATTTGTTCATTAACTCAAAGCCGGTGCCATCGGGAAGCATCACATCGATGATTGCTAATTCGGGTGTCGCCTTTTGAGCCACTTCGAGGGCTTCTTTCACACTTCTTGCCGTCATAATTTGGCGAAAGCCGGATTCTTTGAGAATTGATAAAACCATGTCTAACAGGTCTTGTTCATCATCAACGAGGAGTATGCGCTTGTTCAGTAAATAAGCATCCTGATTCATGGTCACGCCTCCTGGGTACCTATTCTGCATGTCATCGTATCCCTGCCATTTGTGTGGGATACCGGAATCTGGTGGCATTAGCTCCAAGTAAACGATACTCGGCTGTCGAGTTCATGGTGGGGATGTGGGGCGTCTGGATTGAAAAAGTAAGGTAAATGTAAGGTAGGGAGAATTTTGCCGTAAGGACAGGGCACTATGGTAAAACCATGGACGAAAAAATTGCTCATGACTATATTGTTACCACGGAACAGTTAACAAAAAAGTACAAATCATTTGTTGCTGTCGACGCCGTGTCACTGCATATTCGGAAAGGAAGTATTTACGGTTTCCTGGGTCCGAATGGGGCAGGTAAATCTACTACCATGAAGATGCTTTTAGGTCTCACGTCTCCCAGTAGGGGTACCTTTACGATAGATGGAAAACAGTTTCCTGGGGACCGCATATCCATACTGAAAGAAATCGGATCATTTATTGAGTCTCCGTCTTTCTATGCAAATCTGACCGGTAAGGAGAACCTTGAAATTATTCGCCGCATTTTGGGATTACCGAAAAGTGCAGTTGATGATGCGTTAGATTTGGTCGGGCTGTCCGAGTTCGGCGACCGTTTGGCAAAAAAGTATTCCCTGGGCATGAAACAGCGGTTAGGGCTGGCTGGAGCGTTGCTCGGCAGACCCCCGATTTTGATTTTGGATGAGCCGACAAATGGTCTCGATCCGTCGGGAATACACGAGATCCGAAATCTGATTAAGTCGCTGCCAGGTCTATATGCCTGCACAGTCCTGATTTCATCTCATATGCTGTCTGAGATTGAGTTGATGGCGGATGACATCGGAATACTTAACCACGGTCGCTTGCTGTTTGAAGGAAGTCTTGCCGAACTGCGAAAGTATGCCCTGAAATCCGGTTACGCTACAGACAATTTGGAAGACATGTTCTTGTCCATGATTGAAACGGACAATGAGCACCGGAAGCAGAGGGCAAAACTATGACAGCGCTGGCAATCGAACTTAAGAAATGCAAAAGGACGGGTTTTCTCCCACTCATGCTGGCAGTGGGTATCTTGGGTGCAGCCTACGCGTTTCTAAATTTCACCTTACGCAAAGAAACATTATTGAGTCTGCCCCTCGCCCCGATGGATATCCTGCTGACCCAGCTTTACGGCATGATTATGGTATTAAATATGTTCGGTCTGATTGCTGCAGCCTGCATCATATACAATGTGGAATTTAAAGGAAATGCGGTAAAGAAATTGTATATGCTTCCAGTCAATGTCACTGCAGTATATGTGAGCAAATTTACCATTATGAGCGTCTTGTTTGCGATAGCTGTTTGCCTGCAAAACTGGGCACTTGCAGCTATTGGAGCGGTTGATTTGCCTTCCGGTGCATTCGACATCAGAATCCTGATTTCGTTTGCAGGCTATTCATTTCTCACTTCGTTGCCCGTTCTGTCCTTTATGCTATTTGTTTCGTCAAGAATTAAAAATGTATGGATCACCCTCGGAATTGGGGTGGTGGGATTTCTGAGTGGGATGGCTTTGGCGACTTCAGACATAGTCCTAAGCCTGGTGTCACCCTTTGTGGTCATGCTCAAACCTGCTGTCGCGATGAGCGCCCAACCGGATACCGCGGTAGTGCTCGTATCCCTGATAGAAACCATTCTGTTTTTCGCAGCCGGACTCTGGTGTGTTCGTCATCTGCGCTATGAATAGGGGAAATTACAATGAATTTTTTGGAATTGCTCAAAATCGAATTTTTGAAAACAAAACGCAGCCACATAACCCTTTTACTCTTTATAGCCCCGTTGCTCGTCGTTAGCTCCGGTGTAGCAAGCCTTCGTAGCTACTTATCGCCTGAGTATCCTAACGCTTGGGCAGCGATGTTCATCCAAAGTGCATTAATCTATTCCTATTACCTGCTCCCATTGAGCATGATTGTAGTATGTGTGATGATTGCGGGTCGCGAAACAGACCATAATGGCATACTAAAAATGTTGGCACTTCCCATTAGCCGCTATGCTCTCTCAGCTGCAAAATTTTGCGTGTTGCTCGCTTATTTGCTTCTGGAAATGGTCGTGTTCATGGCTTGTTTCGTAATCGCCGGATGGATGGCGACCTTTAGTATGGGAATTCAAGAATCGCTCCCACTTGTGTTTCTATTAAAATGGTGCGGCGCGCTTTTCCTGACCATGATTCCCAGCTTAACGATTATGTGGGCGATTACGGTAGTGTTTGACAAATTGTTTTTATCTATTGGTATAAATATACTTCTGGTCATACCCGGTATCCTCATGGCAAACACACCACTATGGTTGCTCTATCCCTATTGCTACAGCGGGTATCTGGTTTCACTCTCGCTCCACAGCGATAGGATACTCACCATCGGTACAGGATTTACCCTCTGGCCATTTGTGCCCATTGCTGTTCTCATTACTGCAATTATGTGGTTCATTGCTCTCACGCAGTTTGGGAAAAAAGAAATGAGCTGAACGGCAGGTAGGGGTTACGCTCGGGATGCGAGAAATTTTCACCAATACGCGCCGGTAGCTATGTCCCCGACAGATACTTCCTCTCGACAGACCCGCCGAGCAGCACCAGAGGCTTAAAGTCCTTTATTTGCAAGCAAATGCGGATATAGCGCCATGATAGAATCAGATTGATTCGGGAGTGTATTTCCCGGAAATCGATGGCGTCTCGGGTTGGCTGGGACAGAACACAATGAAGAGGTAAAAATGAAAATTTCTGCACGCAACCAGTTCAAAGGCACGGTAAAGAACATTGAACGTGGTGCGGTCAATTCAATCGTTGAAATTGAAGTCGCTCCGGGGGTTTGCTTCGCGGCGTCCATCACCAACACTTCGGTGGACAATCTGGGGCTTTCTGAAGGCTCAGATGCTTACGCCATTGTGAAAGCATCCTCTGTAATGGTGGGTGTAGACGCTTAATCTCTCAGAGAAACTATAAAAAACGGCACTTCGGTGCCGTTTTTTTAATGCTTTCGTGCGGTTGTGTTGATGGGTCGAGGATTGGGTTGTGGGTAGACCCAGGGGGCTTTTTCTGTTTGGTGCTTCGGCGGCGCAATGCCCACTGGGCAGCGTTAAATGTTTGAGTGGGATGTCCAAAGCTCATCCCACTCAAAAAGTAGGCCCAGGGGGGCTCGAACCCCCGACCCACGGATTAAAAGTCCGCTGCTCTACCAACTGAGCTATAGGCCCGTAGGAAAGATTATAAGTAAAAAATCTCCGTAACGACAACTGAGCACGTGGTCCCCTGCTGAAAATCAGGTCTGCCAGCGGATTGACCGCCATCCTGAGACTATCTGGTGTGGGCGCTGCAGCTCCAGGTGTGCCCCGTCAGAATCCCTCGGATTGGGAACAGCGAGGGAAATGCTCTCTGCATCTCCAAGTTCGCACAAAAACCCGTGTGAACGGGGATAATTAAGGTAAACCGAAGGAGGAAACCATGGAAACCAGGAAACCGCGACGCCCGGCCATCATCGAACCAGAAACTTTGGAATATTTGGAAGGCGAGGAAGACCCGGCACTGTCCAGTGAATCCGCGCACACCTCGGCTCGGATCTTGGTGAAATCCCCCAACGGAGAGTGGTCTGACCCCGAGCCGGAGACCAAGGAACGCCTGCTGGCATTCATGCAAGGGAACGGCGTAGATGAACTCGCCGAGCTGTGGTCGCGTTCCCCAGTCAACACCCTGCCCGGTGTCCTGTGGCGACTGCTGCTGATAGACCAGTGGGTGAAACGCTACCCGGAAGGCGTGAATACGCGCTTCAAACAGGGACTCAATTCCCCGCAGCTTTCGGAATATCTCGATATTGACGGGGCGCATTCCCTGGATTTTCCCGCCTGGAAAAAACAGCTGGAACAAATCCTGAGCGGAAGTTTCGACGATAATTTCGCCGATTTTCTGGATAGGTCCCAGGCGGTGCTGCGAGTCTTGGCAGCCAGTGAATCGGTTTGGATGAAGAAAGATTCCGCGAACCCGCTGGCTAACGAAGTAACCCTGCGAGACAACGCCCTGCTGGTCACCGCCGACGAGCTGCTCGATGCGGCGGCAATGTATCGCGAAGGTCGCTTGGACTGAGGCGCTGCACCACTTGCCGCCCCCGCACGGGACAGCAAACTGCACATAAGCAATACATGAGCAACACTAACCAATAGTTGAGGGGACATAAGGTGTCGGATAACCAGAAGAACAACGCTAAACCGGAAACAAATGGGACAGAAATTCCCGTCCCACCTCCCTTGCCGGGAACAGAAAAGAAATCCCTGTTCGCGGGCGCTACGGCGGAGGAAATGTTTCCGAAAAACGATTTGAATCCCGGTGGTTCCCAAGAATACGACGATGCGGACTTTACGGAACCACAAGCCCCTCGAGAAGAAACCCTGCCCGACCCGGTCGCGATAGCTCGTGCGGACGCCTTAGGCTCAAAACTCAAAAAGAACAAATCCTCAAATAAGATTGACCACAAGCCCCTCACCCTAAAGAAAGAAGACGGGTTGACACCCGACGGGCTGCCGAAACTGCCCAAGGGGCGTTTCGCCGACCGGGAACTGTCCTGGCTCGCTTTCAACCAGCGCGTCTTTGAACAAGCCCAAGACCCGCGTCTGCAACTGTTGGAACGGGCGTGGTTCCTGACGATTTACTGCTCCAACCTGGACGAGTTCTATATGGTACGGGTCGCGGGTCTGAAGCGCCGTATCGCCGCGGGATTCGCGACAGTTTCCGCATCGGGGTTGACTCCGCGTCAGCTGGAAGGCGAAATCAGCCGACGCTCCCACGAGATGACCGGTAACGTCTATCATTATTTCCAAGACGAGATTCGCCCAGCTCTGGATAAAGCCGGTCTTGTCATCACCGATTGGGATCGTCTGAACGAAACTCACCACGAAATTCTGCACCGATACTTCCGCAATCAGGTGTTCCCCATCCTGTCGCCGCTGGCAGTGGACCCGTCCCACCCCTTCCCTTACATCACTGGGCTGTCACTGAACCTGGCAATAATTGTGCGTAACCCCAACACCGGCAAAGAACACTTTGCGCGTATCAAAGTGCCACCCATCCTGCCGCGCTTCGTAGCCGTGACAGAAAACGGGGTCGAGAATGACCCCTCGAGCGTAATTTTGGCAGGGGAAAAGGTTAACTTCGTCCCCATCGAACAAATAATTTCTGCACATCTCGATCACCTGTTCCCCGGCATGGAAATCAAAGAAGCCCACGAGTTTAGGGTGACTCGTAACGAGGATTTGGAAGTCGAAGAAGACGACGCGGAAAATATTTTGACCGCGATGGAATCTGAGCTCGCGAAACGGCGTTTCGGACCGGCAGTGCGCCTGGAAGTGGCGGAATCTATGCCGGCGTTCCTGTTGGATTTCCTAAAAGAGAACCTCGAAATTGGGACTTCCGACGTGTTCCGACTCCCCGCGCCGCTGGACCTACGCGGTCTTAACGACCTGCACGACTTGGACATTCCCCAGTTGAAGTACCCGCCGTATGTGCCCGTGACCCCGGCAGGACTGGCAGAGAAAGAATCATCGAAACCTGCGGATATATTCAGCTCAATTCGTGACCATGATGTGCTGATACACCTGCCTTACGATTCTTTTGCCACCTCGGTGCAGCAGTTCATCGTGCAAGCCGCGCAAGATCCGAACGTGCTGGCAATCAAACAGACCCTGTACCGGACCTCGGGTGATTCCCCAATCGTCCAGGC
The DNA here is from genome assembly GCF_000185445.1 of Mobiluncus holmesii ATCC 35242. Taxonomy (NCBI): domain Bacteria; kingdom Bacillati; phylum Actinomycetota; class Actinomycetes; order Actinomycetales; family Actinomycetaceae; genus Mobiluncus; species Mobiluncus holmesii. The sequence continues at coordinate 43,069 of NZ_GL622346.1, forward strand.
CCTGATTGACGCCGCCCGTGCCGGTAAACAAGTCGTGGCTATCGTCGAGATTAAAGCGCGTTTTGATGAGGAAGCCAACATCGGTTGGGCGCGCAAAATGGAACATGCAGGGGTTCACGTGGTTTACGGTTTAGTGGGGTTGAAGACGCACTGCAAGCTATGCCTGGTGGTACGTCAAGAACCTGACGGACTGCATCGCTACTGCCACGTCGGTACCGGCAACTACCACCCGAAGACAGCGCGTGGGTATGAGGATTTGGGTCTGCTGACTGATGACCGCGAAGTCGCCCAAGACCTGACCCGTTTGTTCAACCAGCTCAGTGGATACGCGCCCCGCTCGACATTCCACCGACTGCTGGTCGCCCCCCGTTCCATTCGTGACGGCTTAATTGAGCGGATAAACCGCGAAATTGCTAACAAGAAAGCTGGCAAGAAAGCTGGAATCCTGTTCAAAATCAACTCTATTGTTGATGAGCGTATGACGGATGCGCTCTACCGGGCGTCCCAAGCGGGAGTACCGGTGATGATTCAGGTCCGTGGTATTTGCTCCATTAAGCCGGGTATCCCCGGTCTGAGCGAAAACATTAGAGTGGTGTCTATCCTGGGACGATTCCTGGAGCACTCGCGAGTCTATGCGTTTAAGAACGACGGGGACCCCGAAGTGTGGATTGGTTCCGCGGACCTGATGCACCGTAACTTGGATCGTCGCGTCGAAGCGCTGGTGAAAATCGTTGACCCCGAACAGATTCAATATCTGATTGATTTGGTCAAACACGGCATGGCAGAAACGACTGCATCATGGCGATTGATGCCTGACCAACAGTGGGTGCGAGTCAACCGCAACGATGCCGGGCTGCGTCTAGAGGATATCCAGGAAACCTTGATGAGCCACACCTCCTCGCGGGTGGCAGGACGCGGTGGCGTCTCACGGCATTGAAACGGGTGCTGAGGACGATACCGGAAAGGGGAATGCGATGAGTAAAGTATTAGCTGCCGGCGGGGTGGTTTGGCGTGGCGGGGAACTGCGTCCAGCCCTGGAGGGCGTACCCACCCACACCCCTTATGAATTTTTAATCGTCCACCGCCCAAAGTACAACGACTGGTCCCTACCAAAAGGAAAAATGGAACCAGGTGAACTGCTACCTGCTTGTGCGGTGCGGGAAATCGCCGAAGAAACGGGGGTGCAAGTGTGCCTGGGACCACAGCTCGGAGTCACGGCATACTCGGTGGAGGGGCGTCAGAAACAGGTGACATACTGGCTGGCTCAGGTGCGCCACAGTGCGGCGATACTGGCCAGACCCTATGTGGAACCCGCCTCGACACGCGAGATAAACGAGACTCGCTGGGTCGACCAGACGCGAGCACAGGAACTTTTGACTCAAGAATACGACCGTCACCTGATAGCGCACGCGGAGGAATGCCTGCGACAGGGCTGGGGAGACTCGACACCCGTCATGCTCGTGCGGCACGGGAAAGCCAAGAATCGACTGAAATGGAACACCGATGATTCCTTGCGTCCGTTGAAAAAACGCGGCAGACACCAGGCTGAGAATCTCGTTTCAGTCCTGAGTGCTTTTGGAATTTCTCGCATGTTTTGTTCCCCGTGGAAACGCTGCGAGCAAACGATACGCCCCTACTTGAAAGCCAGTGGAATCAGGTGCGAATTTCCGGACGTGTTGAGCGAGGATGGTTACGCTGCCAATCCTTACGCCGGGCGGGAACTGTTGCGCGCACTGCTCCAAGCTGCCCCCGCGGAAGGACCGACCGCCCTGTGCTCCCATGCCCCGGTGCTGATTCCGCTGATGCGGTCTCTGGGCAACGACTTTTTGAGAGAAACCCTGATACCTCTGGAAACTGGAGAATCCCTAATCGTCCACGTAATTCCTGGCGTTGAAGCCGACCCGAAACTGATCGCTGTCGAACGGGCAGAAGCGGAACCACCCGCCGGTTACGCGCGGGATTAGTCAGAAATCCGCACAAGCCCGCTCGACCGGTTTTTGTGTTCGCTCGGCGCGCGGAGGGAGATGGTGCGCTGCCTAGATTCGCAGCAGGAATTCCAACAGGCTGTAGACCGCGGCAGCGACCACGGCAGCAGCGGGAAGAGTCAGCACCCAAGCCACCACGATGTTTCCTGCGGTTCCCCAGCGGACTGCGGAAAGCCTGCGAGTCGCGCCCACTCCCATGATGGCGGTGGTCACGGTATGCGTAGTGGAAATCGGGGCGTGCCAGATAAACGCGGTAAAGTACAGCACACCCGCGGCAACTGTCTCGGAGACAAAACCGTTAGCCGGATTGACATGAATCACCCGAGAACCCAAGGTCTTCATGATGCGAAACCCGCCCACGAAAGTGCCGGCGGCAATGGCGATAGCCGCCGCAAACTTGACCCACAGAGGAATGGGATCATCCAAGTCAACATGACCGGAAGCAACCAGAGCGATGAAAATGACCCCCATGGTCTTTTGTGCATCCTGCAAGCCGTGACCCAGAGCGAGCGCCGCGGAAGAGAACTTTTGACCGACCCGGAATTTGCGCATGGTCCGACGATAAGCCAGGTTCTTCATGAACATCATCACCAAGCTCATCAGCACATACGCGAAAGTGAAACCAATCAGTGGGGAAACCACCATCGGAATCAAAACGTGGGAAGTGATTGTCGACCAATTCACCGTGACTCCCGCTGCCAAGCCAGCCCCTGCCAGACCACCAATCAGTGCGTGCGAGGACGATGACGGCAGCCCAAAGTACCAGGTGATGATGTTCCAACAAATCGCCCCGATGAGACCCCCGAGAATAATCAACAGACCGTGGGCTCTCTCGGCGTGAGAAACAGCCGTGGCATATCCGGACATGTCGATGATTCCGGAACCGATAGTTTTCGCCACCTCAGTCCCCAGCAGAGATCCCACCAGGTTCATGACCGCAGCCATCGCTAGGGCAGTGCGCGGCGCCCAGGCTCGTGTGGAAATTGCGGTGGCAATAGCGTTGGCAGCATCGTGGAAACCATTGGTGAAATCAAAGACAACTGCGATGACAACGACGAGAACGACCAGTAGCAGAGAAATATCCATCGGGGAGCACCCTCAAGATTCCTTTATCGCAATGCCCTCAACCAGAGCAGCTAGATGCTCGAAAGCATCGCAAGCATCCTCAAGCCGTTCGGTGACGTCTTTCAGCTTGATGACCGCTATCGGGTCAGGATTGTGATTCACAATATCGGACAGGCAATGCATATAAATCTGGTCGGCTTGATTCTCTAAGCGGTTGACTTCCACCCAGTATTCGCGCAGTTCATCCAAGGTTTTCAGGCGTGGCATGGCGGAAGCCGTAACCTTGGCGCACTTTTGGAGGATGGCTGCCTGTTTATGCAAGCATTCGGGAATTTCTTGCAGCTGATAGACCACAATAAGATTTCCAGCTTCGTCTACTAAGTCCATGCAATCGTCCAGACGGTAAGCCAATTCGCTGAGATCATCGCGATCCAGAGGCGTGACGAAAGTCTGGTTAATTTTGTTCATGAACTCGTGGGTCAAATCATCAGAAGAATTCTCGACCGCGTGTAAATCGTTGCGCACCCCATCGCGCTGCGCAGTCGGGAGCGACATCAATTTTGCCAAGATATCGGTGCCCTCAATCAGGTTGTTGGCAATTTCGGTGAGCTGCTCGAAAAATCCCTCATCTTTGGCGCGATTGAACAGACCCATTTTTCACCCTTCTTAGTGATGGATTCGGCAAAACCTGACTAGCCTGAGAACCAGTTGCAACAGTTCTAGCGAATCGTGTTATGTCGGTCTCGTTTACTCTATCTGGTTGAGACCTACATTGTAAAAACAGGGTAAGTTTTAGGGCAAAGACAGGTTAATTCGGGTCGCTACCAGAAGGTTTGTCAGGTTAAAGGGGAGATTAAAAGTTTTTTTCGTTAAAACCGGAGACAAGGTATCGCAGGTGTGGTAACTTAAATACAAGACATCGATGTCCGTAGAAGCCCCGGGCTCCATATACTGCCGCTACGAGCGGCCTTCGCGCCGACAGGCGCTTTACGGTTTCGGTGTCGTTGAAGGCTCCGCTTGTCGGAGCCTTCAGAGTTTAACCCCAGAGGAACGCCAGAACAGGCGCGTTCCTGGCAGCTCCCAAACTTATGAGAGAATCAGAGCATGACTTCCCAGCCTCACGCGGAAAAGCCGGACCCCTCCCTGACCAATACGGTAAAAATTACGCGTCGCGTGCGTCGGGAGGAACACCAGGCAGAACAGATTGAAAAGCTGCCGAAAGTTCCGGAGTCCCTAATCGGGCGGGTCATCTGTGCACATCCTGAAATCATCACCGCCCTCGCGGCTTTGGGTATGTCCCTCATTTTTGTGCTCCCTGCGGATTTCCTGACCGTGGCAGGGGTTATCGCGGTAGTGTGTTTCGCCTTCGGCTGGGCGCATTTGGCGCATCTTCCCGCCCCCCGAGCCTCTTTCATTCTGTTGACTACCTTTGGGGTGTTGGCTGTACTGATGGGAAGAATCTTTGGAGATTTCTCGATAGTGGCAGAAGTCGTGGGCTTGGGCGTCATGGGGGCTTTCATCGTTGAAATGCTGCGTCGCCCCCGGACAGATTTGTTGAGCTCAGTGGCGGGCAATGTGACCGGAATACTCATCGTCTCCACCGCGGGGGCTTGGGTCATGCTAGAAGCGGAAACACTGTGGTATTTCCTGCTGGTGCCCGGCGCGGTCACTCTCATCGGGGGATGCATCGGTATGGCGATGAGCGCCAATTGGCAGTTGAAATGGAGAGTCTTTACAGGAATCCTGTTCTCGGTAATTTTTGGTTTGGCAGCCGGGGCAGCCATCCTCGTGATGGAAGGAACTTCGCGGGATCAGATGGTGCTTTTTGCGGGGGGACACCTTCCCAGCTTGACCGTGGCTTTGGTTTCCGGGCTGCTGCTGGGGGTCGTGTTCGGAATTGCGTTCGCGTCACTGACGGTACTTTTTAGTGGCGACCTGGCTCCATCAACAGTTTCGGCCGCGGTCAGCCAAGCTTTCATTCCCGTTCTCGCAGCGGCGGTGCCGCTCTATATTCTGGCGCGGCTTTTAGTGGGGGAGGGTCCTACACTTGCTTGAGGAATGTTCCCAGGTTCGCGCCCAAACTGTAAATAGGGGGTAAAAATGCAAGTCACCTATCCGAGCGTTGACCGAAGTTGGCCGGGGGCGGTCGCAGACACGGGCTGGAATCACGGGCTGGAACTGCTCGAAGGGCGTGGCTATGTCACGATTCCCTTGGGAGTGCTGAAAGTTTCCGGGACAGATCGCTGGACGTGGCTGAACTCTGTCAGTACCCAAGATTTTTCCAACTGGGAGACTGCCTCGTCACGAGAAGCCCTCATTCTCGACCCCACCGGACATATCGAGTTGAGTTTTTTCGCGGTAGACGATGGCACTAACGTATGGATTCTGACCGAAGAACCGCGAGGTGCCGTCGAGTTTTTCCAGTCGATGCGGTTCCGTTCCCGTGTGGAAATCGTCGACGTGAGCGCAGACTTTGCCGTCATAGGCTATCTGAAAACCGGGGACAAGGACTCTTTGGCAGCCCAATTTTGGAGTGAGCAGGCGCGCGTGATCTGGACTGATCCCTGGCCTGGTCCGGTGGGAAACACGACCACTTTCACCACTCCCGGCGCGAGCCACCCGGCGGACGACCCTGCCGCACCCCACCGTGAACTGGCGGTAGTTTCGCGTCCTGACCTACCGGATCTCGAAGCAAAGGCGGCAACGAACGCCCTGATGAAAGCAGACTTAGGCGCTTGGGAAGCCGTAAGAATCTCCCTATGGCACCCCCGCCTGGGGTGCGAGGGCAAACCGGGGACCCTCCCTCATGAATTGGACTGGCTGCGGGTCGCTGTCAGTTTGCAAAAGGGCTGCTATCCCGGTCAAGAAACCGTGGCGAAGCTGACCAATCGGGGTCGTCCCCCGCGCCGCCTCACGTTTTTGGATTTAGATGGGTCCCGCGAGGAACTCCCTGCCATAGGTTCTCCTCTCACCTTGGAATCTGACGGCTCCGAAGTCGGGGTGTTGACCTCCGTGGCTTATCACCCCACAGACGGTCAAATCGGTCTGGGCTTGCTCAAACGCCAGGTTAATCCCGCGGAAATACTGCTGGTGGAGGGAACGCGCGCGGCACAAAGCGTCATCGTGGACCCCAGCGGGGACAACCCGCGACGCCTGGACGACAGCAAGCTAAGCGGTTTACTAGGTTTGAGAGCGAGGAAAAAATAAAATGTCGGATATTTTCGCGGCGATAAACTCGGTGCAAACGTTTCTGGTGCTGGGATTGGTCCTGATTGTGGTGGGAATGAGCCTGTATGCCTTGATCCACACCCTGACTACCCCCGCCCAGGCTTTTCCGACTGAAGGCAAACGGACCCGCAACTTTTGGGCTTTGCTGAACCTGCTGGCACTGGTGATTTCCTTCTTGGGGATAACGCCCAACGGTTACGTAGGTTTATTTGGCGTAATGATGGCTCTGATAATTCCGGCTGTGTACTTGGCAGATGTACGTCCCGCCGTGGCTTCGTGGCGCCGACGCGGCAATAACTCGCGAGGAATGGGGCAACGTCCCCCAACGCCCTGGTGAACCCGGAACAGACAGAACGAGACGGCGACGCAAATCGGAAAGGAAAATCGATGCGAGCAGTAATTCAGCGTGTTAACGGCGCAAAATGTGTAGTTAACGGTGAGGTCACCGGCGAATTTACGGGACCGGGACTGGTGGTCCTGTTAGGGGTAACTCACACGGACGGAGACGCGCAGGTCGAAAAAATGGCGCGCAAGATTGCAAATCTGCGTATTTTTGACGCTCCGGGTGCCTATGATGCGGCTGGGGGGTCTGAGAAACTTTCACAAGCGCGTGGTGCGGAAGCTTCCGCGGTCCAGTTGGGGCTGCCGGTGCTGCTGATTAGCCAATTCACGCTCTATGGAGACGCGCGCAAGGGCAATCGACCTTCGTGGGTGGCGGCAGCACTGGGAGAAGTGGCGCAACCGCTGGTCGACGCGGTGGGAGCCGCGCTGCAGGATCAGGGGATGCGAGTGGAACGCGGAATTTTCGGGGCTGACATGAAAGTGAGCTTCACCAATGACGGACCGTTCACGATTCTGTTGGAAGTGTGAGTTAGCCGGTAGTGAACACAGTCGCGTTTTCACGGCGCGGGGGCATAAATTGGTAGCGAGTATTAAAGGGAGTGCGTATGTTTGAAAGATTTACCGACCGAGCCCGCCGGGTGGTGGTGTTAGCCCAAGACGAAGCCCGCCGGCTGAACCAAAACTATATTGGCACCGAACACCTGCTGCTGGGACTAATCCATGAGGGTGATGGCATCGCGGCGCGAGCTTTGGAAACGATGGGTATCTCGCTAGAGGCTGTGCGCGCTCAGGTGATTGAGATTATCGGTGAGGGAGAGCAGCCCACTACCGGTCATATTCCCTTTACCCCGCGAGCCCGCAAGGTGCTGGAATTTTCTATGCGTGAGGCGTTGCAGTTAGGGCATAACTACATCGGTACCGAACACATCCTGCTGGGGTTGTTGCGGGAAGGCGACGGGGTCGCCGCCCAAGTCCTCATCAAACTCGGTGCTGACCTGAACAATGTGCGCCAGACCGTTATCGAACTGCTGTCTGGATACCAGGGCGGTCAGTCTCAACAGAGCGGTCGCGATACTGTGGGCGTTGGTGGCGGTCGTGCCGATAACCCCAACGCGGGGGGTAACTCGGCAATCCTGGACCAGTTCGGACGCAACCTCACCCAGGCGGCGCGGGAGTCCAAACTTGACCCGGTCATTGGACGCACCAAGGAAATGGAACGCGTCATGCAAATCTTGTCCCGGCGCACCAAGAACAATCCGGTCTTGGTTGGTGAACCGGGAGTGGGTAAAACCGCCGTGGTGGAAGGTCTGGCCCAGAGTATTGTCCGCGGAGACGTCCCGGAGACTTTGAAAGATAAACAGCTTTATTCTCTGGATATGGGTTCCTTGGTGGCGGGTTCGCGCTACCGTGGTGATTTTGAGGAACGTCTCAAGAAGGTGCTGAAGGAAATCCGCACCCGTGGGGACATCATCTTGTTCATCGACGAGATTCATACCCTGGTCGGTGCGGGCGCAGCGGAGGGCGCGATTGACGCTGCCTCCATTTTGAAACCGATGCTGGCTCGCGGTGAGTTACAGACCATCGGCGCCACCACCATCGAGGAGTACCGCAAGTACATCGAAAAGGACTCGGCTCTGGAACGACGTTTCCAGCCGGTCAAGGTCGAAGAACCCAGCGTGGAAGAAACCGTTGCCATCCTCAAGGGGCTGCGGGACCGTTACGAGTCACACCACCGAGTCATGATTACTGACGCGGCTCTCGCTGCCGCGGCGCAGCTGGCGGATCGTTACGTATCTGACAGGTTCTTACCGGATAAGGCAATTGACCTGGTTGACGAAGCTGGAGCGCGTTTGCGGATTAAGCGCATGACGGCGCCGCCAGAGCTGAAGGAAGTCGACGAAAAAATCGCCAAGACCCGTCAAGCCAAAGAGGCTGCCATTGATGCCCAAGATTTTGAAAAGGCTGCCCAGCTGCGTGACGAGGAAAAGCATCTGACGGAAGAACGCGCAGCGAAGGAATCCCAGTGGCGCCAGGGCGAAGACACCTCTGAATCAGTGGTTGACGAGGAGCAAATCGCCGAGGTCTTGGCGATGTCCACCGGCATTCCAGTGTTCAAACTCACGCAGGCAGAGTCCTCGAAACTGCTGCGGATGGAAGACGAACTGCACAAGCGCATTATCGGGCAAGACGAAGCGGTCAAGGCAGTGTCCCAGTCCATCCGCCGGACCCGCGCCGGTTTGAAAGACCCGAAGCGACCCGGTGGCTCGTTCGTGTTTGCCGGACCCACCGGGGTGGGCAAGACCGAGCTCGCCAAAGCTCTGGCAGAGTTCCTCTTTGGTGACGAAAACGCCCTGGTACAGCTGGATATGTCCGAATTTTCGGAAAAGCACACAGCATCCCGACTGTTCGGCTCGCCTCCGGGCTACGTCGGCTACGACGAGGGCGGTCAGCTCACCGAAAAGGTGCGCCGCAAGCCCTTTAGCGTCGTGCTGTTCGACGAAGTGGAAAAGGCACACCCGGATATCTTTAACAGCCTGTTGCAGGTGTTGGAAGAGGGACACCTCACGGACTCGCAAGGACGCCTGGTCGACTTTAAGAACACCATCATCATCATGACCACGAACCTCGGTACCCGTGAAATCAACAAGGGCGTGCTGACTGGTTTCCAAGCCAGCGGCGAGTTAGCCACGGACTATCAGCGGATGAAGGGCAAGGTTCAGGAAGAACTGAAACAGCACTTCCGTCCCGAGTTCCTCAACCGGGTGGACGAAATCGTGGTGTTCCCGCAGCTTGAAAAGGGCGAAATCCTGCAGATTGTTGACCTGATGATCGCCAAGCTCGATGACCGGATGCTGGATCAGGGCATGGCTTTGCAGATTACTCCCGCGGCGCGAGCTTTGCTGGCGCACAAGGGCTTCGACAAGACGTTGGGAGCTCGCCCGTTGCGTCGGGCGGTGCAGCGCGAAATTGAGGACGTTCTGTCCGAAAAGATTTTGTTCTCTGAGCTGGGCGAAGGACAGACCGTAACGGTAGACGTCGAACCGAGGTTCATCAAGCACGAGTCTGCAGACAAGGTGAATGGGACGGATTGGGAGTTCACTGACGACGCCGAATTCACATTTACCGGCTCGGACGGGCTGCCCGAAGGTCGAGCTCAACAGCGCCGCAAGCTCGAAGACGTGACCGCAGCGACCATTCGTGAAGCCGAATTGGCAGCTCGGGAAGCGGATGATTCTCCGGATAAAGAGCCGGCGGCATAAGCACCATAGACAACTTCGCGGGTCTGCCTTAGCAGACCCGCGAAGAGTTTAACCCCTCTCCGGAAGTCATCCTTTCTGAAACAGAGTCGTTATGGGTTCATGGTTGAGCCCGTTACGGGGTATATTCATAAGAGTCATATTTGTTGCGTCGCGTCAAGGGAGAGGCCGAATCTATGTCCACCGCCAGCCACGATGAACAGTGGTTTGAGCGAGTATTTGCGGAACACGGCACGGCTATAGTGAGATTCCTCTATCGTCGTGGAGCCTACAGTGACGCTGAGGATTTGGCAGCAGAAGTCTTTACCGTGATGTGGAGGAAAAAAGCCGAAGTCCCCGACGGCGCCGAACTGCCCTGGCTGTACAAAACCGCGGGCTTGACCTTGGCTAACTGGTATCGCAAAAAGAAGTCCCTACCGATGGGGGATAACCAAGAAAGCCTGGACTCTACCGATTTTTCCGACCCTGCCCAACTCGTCGTGGAGGACCAGGGCATGCGAGCCGCCCTGCTGAGTCTCAGCGAAAGAGACCGAGAAATCATCCTCGCGGTCGCCTGGGAAGGCTTGAGCGGCAATGCCTTGGCACAATATTTGGGAGTGAGTCGCTCGGCAGCGGATGCAGCCTTATCACGAGCGCGGAAACGGCTGGAGGAAGCGATTGAAAATAATACTTCTTAGGGAAGTGTAAGAAACGCCAGGCAGGTTACATGTATATGTTGCAAGGTCGAAACTGTGCCGGGCCTGAGGACGGTTTCGACCAGCTAAAACTTTTATTGATATGAACGACGAAATTCGGTAATCACAACGATTGCCGTACAGGAGAAGGACCAGGAAGTGGACAACCACAAAGTCGAGATGAGCGGGCTGGAGGCTCTGCGCTCACTCGACCCTGCCTGGAACCTGCCCGTTGATTTAGACTCGTTGCGCGCCAAAGTTTCCGCCCAGATGGAATCTGAAGGTTTGACTTTTGCAGCGCAGCCACCCGCGCATGTGGTTGCGACGGAGACTGCGGATACCCAAACTCCGGTAGCGGAAGTTGTTTCTCTGGCGGTGCGCCGGCACACGCTGGCAGTGCGTCGTAACTGGCTGGTTGGCTTGAGCGCGGCGGCGGCGGCAACAGTGGTCGGTTTTACGGGATGGAGTGCGCTTTCCCCCGATGAACGTGGCGCCGTGCCCATTTCAGATGACGGCGTGGTGATTGCAGACGGACCGCGTATTACTGCCGCGGGCTCCGAGATTGTAGTGCCCGGAGCCAGTGAACGTTTGGAAAATGTCGGCGATGTCGAGTTCGTAGCGGCGGGTCATTTTTCTACCGTTCCAACTAAAGCCCCGATTTTGCGTGTCGGGAAAGGAGCCAGTGTTTCTGCTGATCAAGTCCAGAAAGTCGCGAACTCTTTGGGCATGAGAGGCTCCGTTAAAAAGAACGGCGCCGGATTCACGGTCACGGATACCAAGGGGGCGACCTTGACGGTCACTGTGGGTCAGCTGACTTCTCTGACTTTTGATAACCCCTCGGCGGTGCGGATGGAATGCGTACCGGTGAAACCTGGAGATGGCAACGTAGAACTGCCGAACCCTGACGCGACCAAGAATCCGACCGAGAACTCTGGCGCTAGCTCCAATAGCTCTCCAGCTCCGAGCACTTCGACCGCTCCCGGCTCCACGCCGCTGGAACCTGGTGAACCGACTGAACCGAGCGTGGCGCCGACCCCGAAGTGGACTCCAACCCCGACCGAGACGCCGACGGAAACTGTTCCTCCGGCGGTACGCCCGGAAATTCCAGAACCAAGTCATCCCGCCACCAAGGGAGCTACGCAAAACGTTGACACCGCAGATAACGTTAACGTACCTGGCGCAGTGGTCGAGGTTGGTCAGCTGCAAGTCCTGCTGGTCGTAAACCAAACCACGGATCCTTCCGGGAATTCGCCCATAGAGACCGTTGAACCGCAGGCGACGCAGAACCCGTCTCCGGGACCAACTCCTTGTGTCATGAAAGTGGCAGGAAACGCGCCCTCTCCCCAAAACGCTATCGCCCAAGTTGAGAAAGTTGCGGCTTCTCTGGGAGCTACCGTGATGAGCCGCTCGGCAGGAGCCAGCCAGAAAGATGGTCTGACCACGGTAACTGTTCCGGTGAAGATGCCTGGTCAATCCTCAACCCAAAGCTGGAAAGCTGTAGTTTCGGAAGCTGGGGTGGCTTCGATTCGAGCCAACTTGGGTAAGGAAACGAAGATTGGCGAGTACAAGGTTATTTCTGAGGCTCAGGCAGTGGAGCGTCTCAACAATCCGAAGTACGGTCCTTTGGATGTGCATAACCAGAAGGGTCTGCCCACCAAGATTGACGGTCGAATCGACTTGGTGAGTGCCCGGCTGGTCAGTCAACCAGTCAGACAAAAGGACGGCTCCATCCTGGACATGCCGGTCTATCTGTTGACTGACTCTCAGGGGCGGGTTTGGACAGTCCTGGCAGTGGCGGAGTAAGCCCGCTACAAACCCTCCCACCTCTGTTCCTTTCCTGCAGCAGATTCCGCGCTCGTTTTTCGCGGGAAGGGGAACCTGTCCTGCGTACCGAAGTTCCTCCCCTTTTGCACCACGAAAGGGGAGACGATTGAACCGTGGAACGTCACGCGGTAAGGGGCTTGAAACCTGGCAAAAACCCGTGAAGTGACGAGAATGCACGGTGTGAGTGAGGGCGGAAATATTGCTAGGATAGTTCTGGCGCGTGGTGCGCAGATAGTTCGAAAAAGTTGGAGGCTTAACACATGCCCAAATTCGTTTACCGTTTTGCAGAAGGCAATAAGGATCAAAAAGACCTGTTGGGTGGCAAGGGTGCAAACCTGGCGGAGATGAGCAACCTCGGGTTGCCGGTTCCCCCGGGATTTACGATTACCACCGATGCTTGCCGGGCTTACCTAAAGGAAGGTAAAGTCCCCGAGGAAACTACCGTGCAGGTCACCAAGGCTTTGCGTGAGGTGGAAGAGACCGTTGGTCGCGAGTTGGGTGCGGCTGAGGATCCATTGTTGGTGTCGGTGCGTTCCGGCGCAAAGTTCTCTATGCCCGGCATGATGGAAACAGTTTTGAACGTCGGTCTAAACGATAAATCCGTAGAAGGTCTGGCTAAGATTGCTGGCAACGATCGTTTCGCTTGGGACTCGTACCGCCGCTTGATTCAAATGTTCGGTAAGACCGTGCAAGACATCGACGGCGACCTGTTCTCTGATGCGCTGGATAACATGAAAAAGAACCGTGGAGCTAAGGCAGACACGGATTTGAATGCCAGTGACCTGAAAGAACTCACCGCGCAGTTCAAAGAAATCGTTAAAGAGCAAACCGGTAAGCCGTTCCCCCAAGATCCGCGCACCCAGATGGACATGGCGATTGAAGCCGTGTTCCGTTCCTGGAACTCGGAACGCGCCCGCATCTACCGTCGCCGGGAACGGATTCCCCACGATTTGGGTACCGCCGTCAATATCGTGACCATGGTGTTTGGCAACATGGGCGCAGATTCCGGCACCGGGGTGTGCTTTACCCGTGACCCCTCCTCGGGTCGTCCGGGGGTGTACGGAGACATTCTGATGAATGCCCAGGGTGAGGACGTCGTGGCGGGTATCCGCAACACCGAAACCCTGAAAGACCTGGAGGGACACGATAAAAAGTCCTATGACGAACTGTTGGGTATCATGCGGAAGCTCGAAACTCACTACGAGGACATGTGTGATATTGAGTTCACCATCGAACGCGGCAAACTGTGGATGCTGCAGGTGCGCGTGGGTAAACGTACCCCGGCAGCGGCTTTCCGAATCGCTACGCAGCTGGTTGATGAAGGCTTGATTACCACCGACGAAGCCCTACTGCGGGTCACCGGCGAACAGCTGCAAAACCTGATGTTCCCGATGTTTGACATGTCTGGCAAACCAGAGGTGTTCACCAAGGGGATGGCGGCATCCCCCGGTGCCGCGGTGGGCAAGATTGTGTTCGATAACGACGCTGCCGAGGCTTCCGCTAACGCTGGGGTGCCGTGTATCCTGGTGCGTCGCGAGACGAACCCCGATGACTTGCGGGGCATGGTCGCAGCGGCAGGCGTGTTGACCAGCCGTGGCGGCAAGACTTCTCACGCCGCAGTGGTGGCTCGCGGCATGGGCAAGACCTGTGTGGTCGGGGCAGAAACCATCGTGGTTGACCAAGCTGCCAAGACCGCGACCGTGGGGGACACCGTCCTGCACGAAGGTGACGAGATTTCCATCGACGGTGGTACTGGCGAGGTATTCCTTGGTGCGGTTCCGGTGCAGGATTCTCCGGTGACCACTTACCTTTCTCACGGTTTGCAGGCCGGTCTGGACGCCTCAGACAGCGAAGATGAAAAGGACTTGATTAGGGCAGTCGACCGCCTGATGACTCATGCGGATGAGGTTCGTCGCCTGGTGGTGCGCACCAACGCGGACACCCCGGCAGACACGCAGCGGGCCTTGGATTTCGGTGCAGAAGGCATCGGTTTGTGCCGTACTGAGCACATGTTCCTGGGCGACCGTCGTCCCCTGGTAGAAAAGCTCATTCTCTCTCCGGAAGGGTCCGATGAACGTCAGCGTGCCCTGGATGCCTTGGAGCCATTGCAAAAGGGCGATTTCAAGGAAATGCTGAAGATCATGGACGGCAAGCATATGACCGTTCGTTTGATTGACCCGCCGCTGCACGAGTTCCTGCCGGACTTGACGACTCTGGAGATTAAGAACGCGGTGGCAAAAGCTCAGGGCGAATCGCTCTCGGAGGAAGACCAGCACATGCTGGAGGCGGTGCGCCGGATGCATGAAGAAAACCCGATGCTGGGTCTGCGCGGGGTTCGCTTGGGCATTTACCTGCCGGGCTTGTTTAAGATGCAGATGAAGGCGCTGGTCTCGGCGGCTTGCGAACTAAAGAAGGACGGCTTGGATCCCCATCCGGAGATTATGGTCCCGTTGATTGGTTCCATCCGCGAGCTCCAGTTGGTCCGCGATGAAGCTGAGGAAATCATTGCTCAGGTTCAAAAGGAATACGGTGTCACCTTTAACGTTCCGGTCGGTTGCATGATTGAGCTGCCGCGTGCCGCCATGACTGCCGAAACCATCGCCAAGGAAGCCGAATTCTTTAGCTTCGGCACCAACGACCTGACTCAAACTACCTGGGGATTCAGCCGTGACGATGTGGAAGGCGTGTTCTTCCCGCAGTATGTAGAAGCCGGAATCTTTGGGGTCTCCCCGTTTGAATCTATCGACACTCACGGGGTGGGTCGCGTTGTCGCCGAGGGCGTAAAGCGCGGACGGTCCACCAAGCCGAATCTGCCGATGGGTATTTGTGGTGAGCACGGTGGTGATCCGACTTCGATTCACTTCTTCCACAAGGTCGGATTGGATTACGTGTCCTGTTCGCCGTTCCGGGTGCCCGTGGCACGTCTCGAGGCGGGTCGTGCCGCTGCAGAACATCTGAAGTGGGACGAGTCCGCAACACAGGGTGTTGAGTAATCCTCAACGTCGCATCTAAATAAAAAGCATTTGGTGCCGGGTTCTATAAAGAGCCCGGCACCAATTTTGCGCCAGGGTCTGGCACACCGGGAAACGTGGACACCAGGAGCGTCCCGCAGCGTCGCCATCGTGGTAGTTGACCTCTCAGACAGCTTTAGAATAAGCGTATCATCGCAGGTAGTAAGCATTTAAAGGAAGATTTGCTTATTTGTTAAGAATGCCAGAATGAGAAATCCAAGCTGCCACTTCCGCGAAAAACTCTGCCCGTTCCAAAGGCTGGGACAGAGTTAAATCATGTAAACCGGACATTTGTCGCAGCGTTAATCCGCTGCCCACTCGACCGTAAAGGGTATTGATTCGATCTGCGATGAGATTTCCATTCAACACCGTGTCAATGTGACGTGCCGCTTCGGTCCAGCCTACCAGCGCAGTTTTATAGGGGTTTTCCATCTCTAAAGCGTTGCTGCTACCTCTAGTTAACCTTGACATGGTTGACAGATATAGCTGATGTTTCAACAGGTTCTGACGGCGCGGTGAAAGCCCAAGAGACTTCCACCTCTGAGCGATGAGCTTGTCAATCCGAGCAATCTCCGGCTGGTAAAAATCATCCGGGTCATGCGCTGCCGTCAAGCAGAGTACAGGTTGGTCAGAAAAACGCGCATAATCGACCAGCCACTGCTGGGTGCTCAGGATAGCGGAAAGCCAACCAAACAAAAGGGGAGTCCCGCTGCTCATGCGCCAACGCGAGTTTGTGGTCCAACCGCACACCGCCGGATCATTGCGAAATGGAACTAGGCGGCGAGGCAGCGGCGAACCAATAGTGCGGTATCCCACCAAAGAGTCTTGGTAAACCGTAGACCCTGGTCCCAGCATGGGGATATGCAGCTTCTTTAGATATTTCGCGATGAAGCTACGGACCGTATTCCCGGCAGGAATTCCGGATACGTCATGTACCACCCAGGGCGAAATAAAGATGAGACCGTCATAGGCATCGTGGTGACGCGAAGCCCACCCGGAAACTACGGCACCCCCATTGGAATGCCCCATCACAACTACCGGCAAATCAGGGTGTTCCTGGCGAGCTGTAGCGATAGCCCAATCTATCTCACAGTCATAAGAGGCGTAATCATCCTCGTAACAGTTAAACGAAACTAAACCGGACCAGGGTGGCATATTCCGACCGTAACGATGCAGGTCAAGACCGTAAAATGCGGCTCCCAGACGCGCCATCATCCGCGCCAGATGAGCTTGATAAAAATAGTCATTCCAGCCGTGAACGTACACGGCGATAAAACGGGGAGCCGACACCGCGTCAAGTTCTGTTTCGACTTGGATTTCGCGCCCTCGCAGCTCTGAGCTGAGGTAATCCTGAAGGTAATCCAGATTTCGGGTTGATGAGCTGTCCCATTGAGCCGATATGCCGGAATCGGAAACGTAGCCCTCGGTATGCTGTTGGGGGCTGGCTGGCGGCGGGAGAATCCGGAAGCTGCCCTGGTTAGGACCCCCACCGGGTTTCACATTTACCGGTACGACTCGATCGGGCAGCTGTGATTTTGGATCCTCCGAGGGAATGTAGCGCACCAACGTGGCTGTGCGTGGAGAAATCTGATCGGGTTCCAACTGAAGTTTCGCAGCCTCGAACCCAGGACCCAGTACGTCAGGAAGGTATCGCATCCTTAAATTCTAACGTGTGTGACGATTCGTGACGCAGAAATGACTGAATTTTCAAGGTTTTCCGGTCAGGAATAACAAATTTGAAACCTGTCCCACTCAGGTTCCTGATGGAATCAGTCCCTCAGCAGCCAATGGTGGTGTCCTCGGTGGTGAGGAACTCACCGATTGCCTGACCGACCGCATCATTCTCAATCAAGAAGCCATCATGCCCGGAATCGGAATGAATAATGACCGCCTGGCTGTGTCGGGTCAATCGAGCCAACTGTTGCGTTTGAGAGGGGTAAAAGAGCCGGTCAGAGTCTACTCCCAGTGCCAGAACACGAGCCTGTACCTGGGAAAGTGCAACTTCTAAACCGCCTCGGCCCCTCCCTACGTCGTGCGTCAGCATCGAGCGAGTCAACACCCGATAGGACCCAGCATCGAAGCGTTTTGCCAATTTCACTCCGTGATGGTCCAGATAAGACTGCACCGCCAAGCGACCTCCCGAAAGGGGATCTTCCTGGTATCCCGGATCGCGTCCGAACCGCTCCTGCAGTTCCTTGGGGCAACGGTAGGTAGTATGCGCGACCTCCCGGGCTAAAGCTAACCCACGGAATGGTCCCTGACCAGGAGGATTATCGTAATAGTCGCCGTTGTGAAAATTCGTGTCCAGTTCCAGCACATGCATCTGGACATGGCACCAAGCAGCTTGTTCGGCAGTGGTGGCGCAGCCGGTAGCTACTGCCACCAGCCGCTCCACCTGCTCGGGATAGGTCACTGCCCACTCCAGAGCCCGATGCCCCCCATGGGAGCAACCAATGACGGCAAACCAGCGGGGAATGCCGAGCTGATTCATGAGGATTTTTTCTGCCGCCACCTGATCGCGAGTCGTCAACAGGGGAAAACGCGACCCCCAAGCACGCCCGTTCGGTGCCAAAGTGGCAGGACCGGTCGAACCTTGACACCCTCCTAACACGTTGGGGCAAACCACAAACCATCGGTCCGTATCTACCGCGGCACCAGGCCCGACCACCTCGTTCCACCATCCAGGAGTGACGTGACCCGGCCCGGCTGCGCCGTAGACATGAGAATCTCCGGTGAGCGCGTGATCGATGAGGATAGCGTTGGATTTGTCAGCGTTCAATGTGCCGAAAGTCTCAAAAGCGAGCCGGGCACCCGGCAGAGTCGATCCGCTCTCTAGCTTCAGCATCCCCAGGGCTGCAAACTGACGATTTCCCTTGGGGTCAGTAGGTCTCCAAGCCCCACTGACAGGTAACAACTCATTCGTCTCTGGCATCGCTATCCTCGGCTCTCCGGTGTGCAGGTTCAGGCTTCGAGCTTCACTCGCACCGCCTTCGCCGCCCCGACCAAGTTCTCTAAGGTGGCGACTGTTTCCGCATAAGCGCGGGTCTTTAACCCGCAGTCCGGGTTGACCCAAACTTGCTGCGGATCCAAAGCGGCAACGGCCTTTTCCAACAGTCCGACTTCCTCATCAAGTTTAGGCACTCGGGGTGAGTGAATGTCCCAAATCCCCGGTCCTAACCCACGCTCGAAACCGTGCTCGTGCACCGCCGGCAAAATGTCCATCTTTGAGCGGCTGGCTTCAATCGAGGTGACGTCCGCATCCAGGTGATCGATTGCATCTACCACCACATTGAACTCGGAATAACACAAGTGGGTGTGGATTTGCAGCTCTTTGGGAGCCCCGCCGGTGGCGAGGCGGAATGCCCCCACCGACCATTGCAAATATTGTTCTCGTCCGGCTGCCCGCAATGGCAACAGTTCGCGAATCGCTGGTTCGTCGACCTGCACGATCTTAATGCCGGCAGCGTTGAGGTCAGCGATTTCGTCTCGCAGCGCCAACCCCAGTTGATCTGCGACCTCCGCCCGAGACTCATCATCACGGACGAAAGACCACGCCATGATGGTGACAGGACCGGTCAGCATTCCTTTCATCGGCTTTGTGGTGAGAGATTGAGCATAGGTAGACCATTCGACCGTAATGGGGTGAGAACGCGTGACATCTCCCCACAGAATCGAAGGGCGAGTGCAACGTGAACCGTAGGACTGCACCCAGCCATGTTCCGTGGTGGCGAAGCCCTCCAAGTTTTCGGCAAAGAACTGCACCATGTCGTTACGTTCAGCTTCTCCGTGTACCAAAACGTCCAAACCGAGATCTTCCTGCAGCTTTACGACCCGAGCAATCTCATTGCGGATTTCCTCGTCATATTGCGCCTCGTCGATTTCGTGGCGGCGGAATGCGGCGCGAGCCTGTCGAATCTCGGTGGTTTGTGGGAAAGAACCAATCGTAGTGGTGGGCAGCAGGGGCAACTGCAGAATCTCCGCTTGTGCCGCCAAACGCTGCGGATACGGGTCACGAGTCCGGTCTGCCACCGTCACGGCCGCGGTAGCCTGACGCACCTCGGCACGCTTTACTCCCGGATGGTTAGCTCGAGAAGCCAAGATTTCGGCATTTTCTGCCAGCTCAGCGGTAATAGAATTGGGATCTGCCAAACCACGCGCCAAGGTCTGTACCTCGGCAATTTTTTGGTCCGCAAAAGCCAACCAGGAACGCACTTGTGGGTCCAGGGACGTCTCTACCGCCGCATCGTGTGGAACATGCTGCAGCGACGTGGAGGTGGACACGCTGAGATTAGGGACGACCTGGTGAATCGCCTGTAAAGTCGCGAGAGCCTGCCGCAAGTCGGTGCGCCACACGTTGCGACCGGACACGATGCCCGCCACCAGGGTCTTGTCGCCGATAGTCTTAAGGTCAGCAGGGCTGGGCACGGGACCGGCTACCAAATCCAGACCAATAGCTTCCACGTCGGTGGCAGTCAGCACGTTCAGTCCATCGAGACCCAGTGGTCCGTACGGAGCGTTAACAAAAATTTGCGGGCGATTGGTCAGTTTGCTCAAAAATTCGTAAGTTTTCCGAGCCACCTCCAGCACTTCCTCGCGGGAAGTGGACCAGGTGTCACACACCAAAGCTGGCTCATCCAGCTGGACCCACGTCACCCCGGCTGCCGCGAACTGGCTGAGGAAAACCTCGAATCCTGCCAACACTGCGTCCAATCGCTGCAAGGGCTGGAAATGGGTCGGGGCGTCCGCGCTCGCTTTTGCACCCAACAGATAGGTAACGGGACCGATGAGGACCGGTCGCAGCGCGCTGCCCCCCACCTTGACTTGTTCCAGCCAGGGGTTAGCCACGGCAGAAATCTGCGTGTAAGGACCGATTTCGGGAACCAGATAGTGATAGTTCGTGTCAAACCATTTGGTCATTTCCAAAGCAGCTTTATCATCGACGCCCCGCGCCAGGGTGAACTCTCCGTCCACATCCAGAGAGCCGTCGGGGCGTACCAAGTTACCAAAACGCTGGGGTACTGCTCCCAGGGCGCAGGTCAGGGTCAATACTTGGTCATAGAGCACAAAGTCTCCGGGATTTGATCCCGGTTCGGTCAGTCCCAAGTCTTTGAGATGGTCGATACGGGTCGTTAACTGCTGGTTTATCTGGGTATCAAAAGTGGCGCAATCGATTTTTTGACCCCAGTAGTGTTCCAGGCTGCGCTTCAGTTCGCGGTTTGCGCCAATCCTCGGGTATCCCGCTACAGTGGCGGCGGGAAAAGTTTGCTTTTCAGTCATTTTCGACAGTCCTTTCCATAGGTCATAATTTGTGATTTTTGATTAAATTCGATTTGTCTCGCTGAGCTTTCTTGGTGAGGAAACTCAGGGAGAGATACGGTGCATGGTGGCATTCATCAGACCGAGCAAGTCTTGGGAGTCCTCCTGATCCACGTGGGTAAAGCCGCGTGAACGGAGATGCTCCACCAAGTCCAAGACCGGTCGGGGGCGGTTAAAGGTATAGAAGTGAATGCCGGGGGCATTGGCTTCAATGAGGTCGTTGACGAAGTTCAGAGTGGCACCTAAGCTCTCCAAGATTCGCTCGGCTGGATCAGAGATATTAGCTATGCTCTTAATCCTTTCCGGAACTGGAACCCCGGTGAGACCTTCGAGTCGTTGGAGGCGGTGCATGTCTGTAAACGGAATTATTCCCGGAACGATGGGTATCGTCACGCCTTGGTACGTTGCTGATTGAACTAGCTCGGCATAGTCCCGAGCCTGGTAAAACACTTGGGTGATGGCAAAGTCGGCGCCAGCCGCTTGCTTTTGCACCAGGGCTTGAACTGCATCCGTGCGAGTCTGGATACTTCCCGCTGGATAAGCTGCCACCGCGATGCTAACGGCGTGGGCATCCCCCAGATAATCAGCGGAAACTTCCCTGATTAACTGCACAAGTTGGAACGCTCGGTCAAATTCGTTTGGCTCGGCTGCTCCTGACGCACTATCGGGAGCTTCATCTCCGCGCAACGCGAGGAAATCACGCACTCCCAAATCCATCATGTCCTGGATGATTCCCACCAGTTTCGTTCGGGTTTTCCCCAAACAGGTTAGGTGTGCCAGGACGGGGCGCCCTGAACGCTTCAAAGCGTGCCAGAGGACAGATTGCGAAGCGTCCGGTGTTGTACCGCTCGTTCCAAAAGTGACGGAGACGTAATCGGGACGAGAATCCAGCAGCCGGTCTATTCCTGCCCATGCCTGGGAAGTCAGGCGGGAGTTGCGCGGTGGATACAGCTCGTACGATACTCGCAGGTCTCGCCCTGACCCGGTCCGGCGCGAGGTCGCGCCGGACTCGGGGAGAGACGAAACCGCGGGACGCGGAGCCGCATAGAGGTCTTTGATAGTCATCAGTATTCCTAAGTAAGTGAGAATTATTTAACTATGCGACGTTTACCTGCTGTGCCGCGGCCAGACCGCGTTCAATATCTGCCAAAATATCCTGAGGATCTTCGATACCAATCGACAGTCTGACGGTGCCGGGGGTGATGCCCTGCGCTAACAGCTCGGCTGTAGTCAGCTGAGCGTGCGTGGTGGAGGCAGGGTGAACCGCTAAGGAACGTACGTCTCCGATATTTGCGACATTCGCCAGCAATTCCAGGGAATTGATGAACGCCTTACCGGCTTCCAGACCTCCTGCCAAATCAAAGTTCAACAGGGAACCGCAGCCCTTTGGGGTGTATTTTTGTGCCAGCGCATAGAACGGAGAGGAAGGCAGCGAAGACCACCGCACCGTCTCTACTAAGCCCTTGCCCACTTGGGACTCCAGGAATTCAGCGACCTGACGCGTGTTGGCAATGTGTCGTTCCATCCGTAGGCTCAGCGTATCCACACCCAGTCCTACCGTCCACACCGCGAAAGGTGAGGCTACAAAACCGAGATCCCGCTGACCTTCCACTCGTGCTTTCAAGATAAATGCCAAGTTTGCCCCTAAGGACCCCTCTACACCGAAATCGCGGGCATAAACAACGCCATGATAAGAGGAATCAGGAGAGTTGAAACCGGGGAAACGTGGAGCCGCTTTTTCCGCAGCATAGTCGAACCGACCGGAATCAACCACGACACCGAGCATGGCTGAACCGTGCCCGCCCAGGTACTTGGTGGCGGAATGCACCACGATGTCAGCCCCAAACTCAATGGGACGGCACAGATACGGGGTGGGAACCGTATTGTCGACAACGAGTGGAATCCCGACCGCATGTGCGGCTTGAGCCAAAGGCTCCAGGTCCAGCACATCGCCCTGTGGATTGGGCACCAGCTCCCCATAGTAAGCTGCCGTGTTCGCGTCGGTGCGGGCCGTCCACTGACTAATGTCGCGAGGATCGTCAACAAAACGCACCTCGATACCGAGACGATCCAAAGTATGACCCAACAGGTTAAAGGTGCCCCCATAAATCGAGTTTGAAGCCACCACATTTTGTCCCTTCGAAGCCAAAGTCAAAATGGTCAGCGTGATGGCAGCTTGACCCGAGCCGGTCGCAATCGCCCCAACACCGCCTTCCAGCGCGGCAATCCGAGCTTCCAAAGCATCGTTGGTGGGATTACCCAGGCGAGAATAAATGGGACCCAGCTCCTGCAGAGCAAATCGGGCAGCTGCCGACTCCGCACTCGGAAAATGAAATGCGTTCGTGGCATAAATCGGCACCGTTTGCGTGCCCGTGGTCGGATCGCCGGCATATCCGGCATGAATCTGCAGTGTATCGAAGCCCCATTCAGGGTGGTCGACCCAGTTGGGTCCAATAGTAGTTTTAGACATAGTAGTTTCCTTTGCGTGAGTTGTGGTTGTACAAACTTGTCCCCAAAAGAATTTGGCTCTGACGGGCACGCAGGAACATAAAGATACGAATGCTCAGCACCGGACGCGGTGCGGGACGTTTAGAGGCTGACGTGCACGTCAGCGAGGCATTCGTTTAATCATGCTGTGATTGTAGCAACCTCACGACCAAAATGCGAAACCGGCATTTCAAAGCGCAGGTCAGCGCGGTTTTACTCGGCGGACGAGTCTGGACTCGACGGGGCAGGAGCGCCAGGAGGAGAATCCGGAGGTTGGCTCTTGGGGTCAACTTTCGAGAAAGACGTTTTCGCGCCGAGCAATCCGTTGATGAACATCTGTTTAGCTTCAATACTGGGACCACCTTGAGACTCCGGGTAACCAGAGATGATCAGGGCATAAATAAACTCCTGGTTATCGCGCACGAAAGTTCCTGCCAGCGAATTCGTAATCGCTAACGTGCCGGTTTTGCCACGCACGACTCCTGCAGCCAGAGTTCCCTGATAAGTGTGCTCCAAAGTGCCATCTGCGCCTGCCACGGGGACATTGGCAGTAACCGAGTGCAATTCGGGATGGTCTCGACTCGTCGTCAGTCGTACCACGTCTGCCAAGACTCGCGCCGGAATCCGCGTCTCATAAGCCAGCCCTGAACAGCCCTTCAGCTCGGTTTTGCCCAGGTCCACACCCAACTCTCGCAGTGAATCCATGACCGCTGCTCCCGAGCCTGCAAACGTCGGTTTCGCGTTGCGGTGCAGTGCCACCAGTCGACCGAGACTCTCCGCTAAAGTATTATCCGAAATCTTTAACATTTGCCGTTCCACCTGGGCGAGCGGCGCCCCTTGTGCGTAAGTAATCGGAACGGGACCGTGACTGGCAGAAGCCTCGGTACTCACTTTCGGTAAGGGGGAGAGCGGATCAAGGAGCTCTTTTGACGCCAGACCCGATTTACCTACCTCGACTTTGGCTGGTCCAGCCCCACCCAAACGGCTTAAGGCTTGCGCGAAAGCCTGACCCGCGACCCCGGCTGGGTCAGATTGGTACCCCCGGTAAGCATTCGGATCGACCAGCCCAGTGTTAATGGCCATGCCTTGAATGGGGCCAACCCAGCGGTCGTCCCCGTCGCGCCAAGAAGGAGAGGCAGTTTGAGAGCCAAACCAGGAGGTGTCCAGCACCAAAGTGTAGGGCTTTCCATTCAATAGGCTGCCCGCGGGTGATTTGTCCCGAGAAGCCGGTGAGTTCGAGGTCGCAGATTTAGATTTTTTCGCGGAGGAGGGCGGGGGACCTCCGGCAGCCGGTTTAGTGTTCCCCGGAGTTTGGGCAGAAAGCGCCATTATGGTGTCTGCTGCGAGAGTATCCAGACCGGCATAGCCTTTTACGGAACGCGGTGTGTCCGCGCCTGCCCCCAGCAGCATGTCTCCACCGCCGATTAAAAACAGTTTGCGTTTATCGTTATCCCATGCCACGACCGTGCGGGTCCGTGCGTCCGGACCAAATTCGTGCAGCGCCGCTACCGCAGTGAGCAGTTTTGTTGTCGAAGCGGCAGTCAGCGCGCTTTGGGGTTCATGAGACGCCAGTTCCACACCGTTGCGGTCGCCTACCCAAAACGATAGCTTTGCGTTGGCGAGGCGGTAATCGGTGGCAAACTCGCGCACCAGGGCTTTATACGTATTGGCGTCGAAATTAGTGGACTTGGCAAAGAGCGGGATCTCAGCTGGCTCGGGACTCAGCGCAGGAGAATCAGGAAAAGGAGCTACTCGCGGCAGCGGTGCTTTGAAGGTCAGAAAACCGGGCACTAGGTCTGCCCCGTCAGCGCCGACGTAAGCACCGCCGAGAACCAGGGCGCCAGCAATTAACGTAGCGCTTACTCGTCCTTTGGTATGCACCGCGACCCCCTGTCACACGGTCCGTATATCTGGAAACAACCCTATCTAGTATAGAAGATGTCGCTCTGGGGTGGGGTGTGGCACAATAGTTTACAGCGATGTTCACCAAAGCAGGTGACGTCGATGCCAAGTAACGCCAATCCGGAGACACCGGTGGCACAAAAAGTAAGGATGCCGAAGAAAATAATGGCTGAGGATTTTTTGACGTTCAATGTGACCATTGAGATTCCGAAGGGGAACCGAAACAAGTACGAAGTCGATCACGAGACAGGACGTATCGTTTTGGATCGAATGCTGTTCACCTCCACTCGCTACCCTGATGACTACGGTTTCATCGACGATTCTCTTGGTTTGGATGGCGACCCGCTCGATGCCTTAGTCTTGTTGGAAGAGCCAACCTTCCCCGGCTGTGTCATCAAGTGCCGGGCACTGGGGATGTTCCGCATGACTGACGAGCACGGCGGTGACGATAAAGTCTTGTGCGTTCCCGCCACTGACCAGCGAGCGGCGTGGCGTACGGAACTGGAGGATGTTTCGGAGTTCCATCGCCTGGAAGTCCAGCACTTCTTTGAGGTTTACAAAGACCTAGAACCCGGCAAATCCGTAGAGGGAGCTAACTGGGTCGGGCGTGAAGAAGCCGAGAAAGAAATTCATGCCTCGTGGCAGCGTTTCCGCGACAAGGAAGGTCCGGACGCTCATACCTACATTCACCTGTGAAAGACTTACGGCGAGACCGGTCAACAGTTTGGTTGACCGGTCTCTGCTTTAGCTGACTTGTTTCGGGGGCGGTACCAGGGTTAGGTGACCGTGACGTTTCCCGGTGGTGGGAGGCGGTCCGGACGCGGTTGCGTCCGATTCGTTGGACGAGTGAGCGTCTCTTCCTAGGGGACCGCGATACCCTTCGGGATGCACGGCTTGACGGGGGGCAGGATTTTGCGCCGCTGCCTTTACAGCGTTGGCTAAAGCCATCAGTTCTTCATCGTTGGGGGGAGGAGGCGTAAAAGAATTCGTCAAATGTACGACTTCCCAGCCCCGTGGTGCGGTCAGCTTTTCCGCGTGTTCGCGACAAAAGTCGTAGGCTCCTGGATTTCGATGGGCAGAGAGTGGACCAATAATTGCGCTGCGCTCCCGGTAATCAAAAGTCATCGTCGCCACCGCCGGGTTGGGGCAGCTTGGTTTGGAACAACGGCGCGTATAAGTCACCCCTCCAGCATACTGTTACCCCGTCCGGGATACGGTCAGGCTCGCTTGCTAACATCGATTCTGAGCCGAATTCGAGAGAGCTGCGACAAATGCTTAAATCTCGCAGCGATGACTTCTTTCGGACGTCCTCGACCCCGCTGCCGTCACGGGATAAGCTAGAGACGATGAGTGGAAAAACTAGAACCGATCGGGTTCGTGTCTTGGATTTGGGTGGCGAGATTCGCTGGGACGTCAACAGCGGACCACGGCTGCGACGTGCCTATGTCCGTCGCGATCGCCACGGCCGCGGTAACCGTGGAGTCTTGGTTCCAGCGATGTTGCCGCGTTACCGAACCCGTCGGGAAACATTTGACGAACTGGTCATTCAGGAAGTCCGATCCCTGGTGGCAGCCTGCCCGGAACTGGCTGCTATCCAGTACGGGGTAGAGGATGTCCCGCCTTCGGATCCGGCACCCTGGGAGAGCGAGTCTGTGGTCCTAGGCAGGGGCTTCGGCGCCGACCCAGGCAAAAGTTTGCCTGCTCAAGTAGTCGTGTATCGGCGTCCTTTGGAACAGCGCGCTCGCTCCACGGATGATTTGCGTTACCTCATTCACGGGGTGGTGCTGGAGGAATCTTCCCAACTCATCGGCAAGCATCCCGAGGACATTGACCCGCATTGGTAGAACGCGACTCAAATCTGTCCGCGCCGCTTTAACGAAATATAGGCATCTGCCAAATTTGGGGGCAGATTTTCGGGGGTGGCATTTAAGATGTGTCCCCCCAACAGGGGTATCAGATTCCCGGCTTCTTCGTGTTCGTTCAACTCCGCCATCGCAGCTGCCGCCAGGAACGCATCCCGGGGATTGAACCGACCCAGCGACTGCTTAGCATCATTGAGGTTCCATTGGCTGGGAAGTTGAGCCAAGCGTTCCAATTCGGGATCTAAAGAGTTTGCCACCAGGACGTGATGCCGGGAGGACAACGCCTCTATCATCGGCATCAGACCGGAACGTTCCGCCCCACCTTCCAAACCCGTCAGAATCACCACCAGCGAACGCTGCCGCAGCCCGGAAAGCAAAGTGTGGCTGAGCCCTGACCAGTTCGCTTCAGTGAGAGAAACTTGCAGGTCAGCCAGAGCTTGCGCCATCTCAGTTATCAGCCCTGCACCGCGATCCGGTTGGATATGGAAACGAATCTGATTGTCGAAAGCAATGAGATGAACCCGATCTCCGGCACTGCCAGCCAAGGCTCCGAGCAGCAAGGCTGCCTCCATAGAGGCATCCAAACGGGGATATTTATCGAGCCGCACTGCGGCGCTGCGCGAAGAATCTAGGCAGATGATAACGTTGCGGTCGCGTTCTGGGCGCCAAGTCTTGACCACGGGGGTACGCAGTCGCGCGGAAGAATGCCACTCAATATCGCGCACGTCGTCGCCAGGGACATATTCCCGCAAGGAATCAAATTCCGATCCCTGCCCCCGCTGCATCACCAGGGAATTGCCCTCCAAACGTCGTAACGTTTTTAGGCGTGAAGGCAGGTATTTGGCGCTGCGAAACTCGGGTAGAACTTGCACTTGCTGCACGATGGGTGCGGAGAACTGACGAGCCCCCAGTCCCAAGGGTCCATAAGAACGCACGGTGACGGCATCGCTACGCAGAGTGCCTTTGCGTTGGGGGGTGAAGCTGGCTTGTAAAGTGGTCGTGCTCTGCGCGTCCAGCGTCACTCGTTGCCGGCGTGGCAAGGCTTGCAGTGAAGGTGGCCACGCGTCGCGTATCTGGGCATGATATTTGCGTTTGGTGGGATTTTTCACGCTCACGGTGTAGGGCGTTTCGGCACGTTGACGCAACGTGTGGGGCAGAGAACGGGTTATCGCCAGATGTCGGGGACTGGGGGCAGCGATGACATCAAACAGCCACACCAGCAGGCACACCAACAACCAAAAAAAGGCGCCAGTTTTCCAGTGAGTCAGCAGCACCAGTGGAATACCCAGCGCTATCAAAAACGCTAGGCGTTTGGAAACTGCCATGTTTTCGCCTCTCCTCTATCTTTGCAGCTTGAAAACCCGGATTGCGTCGCGTTTAGCGAGGCACCGGGGTGGTGGCCAGGACACTATCCAAGACGGTCTTGGCGTTGACCCCTTCCATTTCAGATTCGGGACGCAGCCGGAGACGGTGTCGGAACGTGGGCAAGACCAGGGACTTTACGTCGTCCGGGGTGACGTAGTCGCGTCCGGACAGCCATGCCCAAGCCCGTGAAGTTGATAGCAGGGCCGTCGCGCCACGGGGTGACACCCCCAACTCGACCTGGGGTAAAGAGCGAGTGGCGCGCACCAAGTCGACGATATAGCCCAACACTTCACTGCTGGCTTTAACGTCCTTGACGGCGTGACGAGCCGCTGCGATGTCCGCTGCGTTGGCAGCTACGTTCACTCCCGCTGCATCGAGGTCACGAGTGTTGAAACCGCTCAAATGTAGCTGCAATACCTCCAGCTCAGTTTCCCGCGTCGGCAGAGGAACATCGAGTTTCAGCAAGAATCGGTCGAGCTGAGCTTCAGGCAGGGGATAGGTACCTTCGTATTCCACCGGGTTCTGGGTCGCGATTACCGTGAAAGGTTTAGGCAGCGGACGACTCACTCCGTCAGCGGTGACTTGGTGTTCCTCCATAGCTTCCAACAAGGCAGCTTGAGTTTTCGGAGGGGTGCGGTTAATCTCATCCGCCAGCAGCAAGTTCGTAAACACGGGACCTTCCCGGAAGGTGAACGATGACTCTTTGGCATTAAAAATCAGCGAACCGGTCAAATCGCCCGGCATCAAATCCGGAGTGAATTGCACCCGTTTGTGGCTCAGGTCCAGCGATTTCGCCAAAGCTCGCACCAGCAGGGTCTTGGCAACACCGGGGACACCTTCCAGGAGCACATGCCCTTCCGCCAACAACGCGATTACCAGCCCGGTTACCACCGCATCCTGGCCTTTCACCACCTTGTTGATTTCGGTACGCAACGCGATGAGCTTGCGCAAAGTCGGATCTTGCATATCCATTTAGCTTTCCTTTCGCGGATTTAATTTAGTCAGGTGATAAAGGTCGTGCATTAGGTTCCCCAACCCGCGGGCGGTAGTGGGAACCTCGCCATAGAGCAGTTCGTGAATCTGTGACTCGGCAATTCCGGTGTAGCGAGACACTTCCCGCACCATTACCGGGGGAGTCGTCGGGGTCGGAATGTGCAGAGCTGAGCCTATGCGTCGAGCCGTGTATTCCCGCGCCTTGTGGGCAGCCGCCGCTACCGCTCCAGACTTTTCGTAGAGATGCCCCCGACCGTAAACCGCCTCGGCACCGTGCACCACCACCGGTAACTCTTCGGGAACCACGCGACCCAAGCGACGCCCTTGTGCCAACGTAAACACGAAAGCCGCCACGAATAAATACACTAGGGCAATGAGGAAGAAATCGGGTAACAGAGGCTGATCCTTACCGTTTTGGTCAGAACCCTGCTGGAATGTGGTGCCGTTGACCCAACCAACCTGGGGACTGGAACCCAACAGATTCAACAGCAAAGCGGCATTACCGGCAGAGGCGATAGTGTCGTTGCGTGCCAGGCTGTCCTCAGACAGCAAAGCTAAGTGGAATCCCTCAGGACGCTTAAACGATACGTAGGCAAAAGCGTTATCTTGTACCGGAAAACATGCAGCTTCGGGCTGGCGCAAAGGGCGCAGCGAACCGCGGGTAGAGGAAATCGTCTGGGCTGCTTTCGCGCCGGGGAAATCGCATTGAGCCTCGATTCCGTCGGGAGTTCCTGCCGGTACGGATTGCACATAGGGATCGAAACGTTTACCTTGCGCCAAAGTTCCTATAATCAACAGGTTCGTGGGAGTGTGCAGAATCTCTCGCAGGGCGACGTCGTCAATCTCATTGGTGTTGGTGATTACGACGGTGTCTTTGGAAGTGAAGTTATCCAAGTCTCGCATTGAATAGACGTCTTTGACCATGACTCCCCGGTGGCGCAGCACTTCAGCCAGAGCCAT
The DNA here is from genome assembly GCF_000185445.1 of Mobiluncus holmesii ATCC 35242. Lineage (NCBI taxonomy): Bacteria > Bacillati > Actinomycetota > Actinomycetes > Actinomycetales > Actinomycetaceae > Mobiluncus > Mobiluncus holmesii. Next base: position 73,340 of record NZ_GL622346.1, read on the forward strand.
CGCCCCGCTGCCTTTCGGGTTGCGGATGGACAAATCGACATCATCAGTGGGGGCACGCAGCACCGCGCTGAGGAAAGAAAAAACTGCCAACAATATCAGACCGCCGATAACCCAACGACTCCGAAAAATCGCTTCCGAGATACGTGGAGTGGCAGTAGGCGGGGTCGCGCTGCTCATCAGGCAGTACCTCCCGCCGTTACCAGGGCTTCCTGCGGTGTATCGGTGGCGTCACCGCGGACGTGGGAACGATTTGAAACGAAAGACTCCAGCCGAGAATCTAGGGAAATAAGCCTTTGTACTTGGGCAGTGTCCGATTTTCGACGCCCATACCGCAAGGCATTAAATACGTTGGCTGCCCAAGCCAATTCTTCTGATTCTGCAGGAACTGCCTGACTGAGGGCGGTGCTGCCTTCACCGGCGGTGAGTCCGGGAGTGATTACCAGCAGTTCATTGGCTTCGCAAAGACGCAACAGGTGACGGAATTGCTCCAGGAAAGCCGTGGAGTAGTCCCCGCGGGCGAGGGCATTTTGTGCTGCCGCCAAGTATTGCACCGCGCTGCGGTTATCCTCGAAAACCGCAGCCTCGTCGGCGAGAGTGGGCTTGATTTGCTCCCCGAACTTCCAGTTTCCAGTGAACAAAATCATGATGATGATGACCAGCAGCGCCACTACCAAAGCGGCAATTAGCCACAGCCAGGAAGGCAGGACGGGATTGACGCTGGTGGAAGAAAAAGTGTCGGCAAACCACTCTAGGATTTTTTTCAGAAGGGAGGGGCGTTCCTGGTAAACCGGTTTGGACAGTTCCTCTTCGAGCGTGTCGCGCCCCTCCCGGTCTGATACGTCCGCCAAAACTAGGCTGGACAAATCAACATGATGGAGCCACAAGCTCCCCAGTTGCGTTGAAATGTTCAGCATCCCTACCCGAAAGTCCTTTCCGCAGTGTCGTTAATTAGCCCTGTTGAGCCGCCTGGAGCAGGCTTACCGCCAGACCCTCGCGACGCATTCGCGTATCAATGTAGAGCAGACCTAAAACTGCCCCATAGAACGGCATCGCCAGTCCGGTAATGATGGTGCTTAAGACGGCGGAGAGAGTCATTAGTGCCGAGAAATTCTGACTGACCATCATTGACGCGGAGATAATCAGGCTGATTACAACATTCAATCCGTTGGCTAGGAATGAAACGATCAGGGAAGTGAGCAAGATGACGCCAAAAATCTTCCAGAAGCTGCCTTTGGTCAGCTTCCAAGAGCGCTTCAATGCCGGGATGATGCCAATATCTTCCATGACGGCAGTGGGGATAGCGAAAACTAGCTTGATATAGAGCCAGGCGGAAAATACAGCGACGGCTATGAGAGTGAGAAAAGTCAGACCCAGTAAGCCCAGAGATGCCCCGACATCTTTGATGTTAATCAGGAAAAACCCACCCAGCGGGAGCAGACCCAGCCCCAGCAACACGACTGACCCCAAGATGAGCAACAGAGAATAGCCAACGATGCCCCAGACGTGACCTTTCAAAGTTTGCCACACATCAGCTACCGAGGGGCGGCGTCCCAAAACCAACGGCCCCAGTCCAGCCACGCAAATCCCCAAGGTCATAAAGACGATAAACATCTGGAGCAGGCTGGTGATGACGCCTATGAGCATCGTTGATTCCGTAAATTCCAGCAAACCGTCCATCGGGGCGTCCGTGCTGTCAAGATTGAAGTCGTTAGCCATGTAGGTATTGAGGTCGGGAGTGAGGAGATGAAGCAGCGCTCCCGTCAACCCTCCGAGCACCGCCCAGAGAGCCAAAACCAGACCGAACATGACAGCGGGGGCCTGACGGATTGCAGAGAAAGCGCCGTTATAAATATCGCCAAGTTTTAGCGGGCGCAGCGGAATAATTCCGGGCTGAACCTGTTGATAGTTCAAACCATAGGGGTCGAATCCGGCACCGTTGGTGCTGTTCATAGCGTTTGTACTGTTCGTTCCAAAGTTGGGAGCGGAGGTCTGTGGGGCAGCCGCGGCAGGGTCTGGGGTCGGAAGAGGATTTGGGAAAGACGGCGGTTTGCTGGTGCTGTCCTCAGGGGTTAGTGTCCACGAACCAGTCTGGAAACTACCGGGGGTAGGCGGGGTCGGGGGCACAAACGAAGACTCAGGAGATATTGGGCTGACCTGACCCGGTGCCGGGGCAGTTTCGCCGGAATTACTTCCGGGAGGAGTGTCTTGGGGGGAGTAAGTATTGTTGCTCATGGCGCCTTTCCTATAGCTCGTTCACTTAATATTGCCACGATGAGGCGCAGATGCGCTCGTTCAAACCGAAAAACCCTTTTAATGCCGAGCTTCGCTGCGGCTTCCCCGCAAATTGCTAAATCGTGTCAAAATAGGGGTATGAGTGCAAAAATCCTGGTAGTAGATGATGACCAAGCCCTGAGCGAGATGATTGGCATTATTTTGGAATCATCCGCCTATGAACCAAGTTTTTGTGCCGACGGTGCAAAAGCCGTGGATAAGTTTCGGGAAGTCGAACCTGATTTGCTGCTTCTCGATTTGATGCTGCCGGGTATGGACGGTATCGAGATTTGCCGCCGAATCCGCGAGTTCTCTAATGTGCCCATCATCATGCTGACCGCAAAATCGGACACTACCGACGTAGTGGCAGGGTTGGAAGCGGGAGCGGATGATTACATTCCCAAGCCTTTCAAGCCTAAGGAGTTATTGGCACGGGTCGCTGCTAGGTTGCGCAACCTGGATGCAGCTGAACATGACGTCTTGAAAGCTGCGGGGGTGGAAATTAACCTCGCTTCTCACGAGGTGAGTCGAGGGGGAAAGCCCTTGAACCTCACTCCTCTGGAGTATGACTTGTTGGTGGCGCTAGCCACAAAGCCAGGGCGCGTCTTTTCCCGCGAAGAATTGTTGGAACAGGTCTGGGGGTTGCGTCATGCCTCCGACACGCGCCTGGTGAACGTACACGTCCAGAGGCTACGCGCCAAGGTCGAACTTGACCCGGATAATCCTACTGTGGTTCTTACAGTCCGCGGCGTGGGCTATCGGATTGGGACTGAACCTCAGTGAGTTCCTCGCAATACACGACGTTTCGGCGGACGCGCCGGCAGCGCAGAATCTCGCAATTCTTAGGCAGCGCCCCCCGCTATTTGATTGGATTTAATCAATCTACGTGGGTGCCGAAACGATTGCGGCGCTCGTTGGCGCTGCGGATGGCGATCATCATGCTGGTCGCCACACTGGTGATTCTGTTCGCAGTAGGGATTTACGCTTCTACTGCCATCAAAAACGGTATCTTTCAAGAGCGACTGAATCAGGTCTTAGAGGAAGCTGCTACCCAAGCACGGGCAGCGCAAAATCGTTTCGATCAGGCTCCGGCTTCGACTGTGGAACAGGTACAGTCTCTCGCTCAGGATGTGGTCACTTCCATCTCTACGCTCACGTCAGGATCCAGTGCTCCAGCGGTGCTAATTTTGCGTAACCCCAGCGAAACTTCCTCCTTCGTAATTAACGAAATCGCTACCCAGAACATGCGGGAAGTCATTACTTCCCAACTGCGTCAAGCGGTACAGCAAAAGACCGGTCAGCATTGGCAGTCCATTGAGATTACGGACGCGCAAGGCAAACGGCATCCCGGTATTGCGGTGGGGACCGCCGTAAGCCTGCCCCTCGCGGGGGCTCACGAGCTCTACCTGGTGTATTCCCTAGCTGACGAACAGGCGGCAATAAACCTGGTGATGGGGGTTTTAGGCGGTGGCGGTCTCGCTGTTCTGGTGCTGGTGGCAGGGATGACCTGGGTGGTGGTTTATTCCGTGCTGGTGCCGGTGCGTCGCACGGTGCGCACCGCAGAACGTTTGGCAGCTGGGGATTTGAATGCGCGAGTACTCTCCCAAGGTCAGGATGAAACCGCGCAGCTAGCTGATTCTTTTAACAAAATGGCGAATTCCCTGCAATCCAAGATTGATACTTTGGGGCAAATGTCCCGGCTGCAGCAGCGTTTTGTCTCCGATGTGTCCCACGAACTGCGCACCCCGCTGACTACCATGCGAATCGCCGATGACGTTATTTATGATGCTCGTGAAGAACTCGACCCTGCCGCTTTGAGAAGCGCGGAACTGTTGCATGATCAGATTGAACGCTTCGATGCCATGCTGGCGGATTTGCTCGAAATTTCGCGTATCGACTCCGGGTCTGCCCGGCTCGACTTTGAGATAGTGGACCTGAATAAACTTGTCGCGCAAGTGGTAGAGGACAACGCCACTTTGGCTGAAAAAGTGGGCTGCAGAGTCATCTTTAATCCGCCAAACTATCCCTGCGCAGCCGAGCTTGATACCCGCCGAGTGACCCGTATCGTGCGTAATTTGCTGGTTAACGCCATTGAGCACTCTGAAGGAAATCCCGTGATAATTACTACCGATTCCAGTGAAACCGCCGTCGCGCTGCGGGTTTCTGATCACGGGGTGGGGATGTCTCCGGAGGTAACCAGTCGCGTGTTTGACCGTTTCTATCGTGCAGATCCAGCACGAGCGCGGACCACGGGGGGGACCGGACTGGGGTTGGCCATTTCTCTGGAGGATGCCCGCCTGTCCGGAGGGACCCTGCAAGCCTGGGGCAAGACCGGTTACGGCTCATCTTTCCTGCTGACTTTGCCGCGGCGGCATGACATGGAACTTGGTCCTTCACCTCTGGATATTACTGACTATGTCGAACCGACCTTGGATAGTTACGTTCCCCCCCAATCCACGCCGGAAAAGGCTAACGCGCCCATGAACGTGACGGACGACCTTGGGAACAACGGGGAGGTGCAACCATGCTAAGTGAATATCGAACCCGGTGGTGGCGCGCTGTTCTGGTGGCAATATGTGCCCTCAGCCTGGTCGGCTGCGCTACGTTACCAACTGCCGGTCCCGTCAATGATTCTAAAGTGCGAGTCGGTGCGAACCAACCGCTTCTGGGTTTGAGTGCCCCCGGACCGGTCCCTAATGCAACCGTGGAACAAATCGTGACCGGTTTCATTCGTGCCTGTTCGGCGGGATACTCCGATGACTTTACCGTGGCACGTTCCTTCCTGGCTCCCAAAGCCGCGATGGATTGGCGCCCCGATGCCCAAGTTGAAATTTTTGATACGGATTCTGCACTGGAAACTCGTGAACTGGGAGATGGCTCGGTCGAAGTCACCGCCCGCGCGCTTGGAAGTGTCGACGAAAATGGAAACTATACCGTGGCGGGAGCCGCCGAAAAGGTTCGTACCGTGTTTTCCCTCGTGAAGCCTGCCGATAACCAGTGGCGTATCGCGGCTCTGGAGGACGGGGTGATGCTGTCGCAGTCGGCTTTCAGCTCGATTTACGCTTCGGCTCCAGTGTATTTCCTCACTAACGATGCAGGAGCCCTGGTCCCAGATTTACGTTGGTATCCGCGCCGCCGGCTGCCGACCTACCTGGTCAATGCCCTCTTGGCAGGACCGCAAGACCCGTTTAAAGGGGCGGTTCGTTCCGCTTTCCCTGCCGGCAGTACTTTGGCAGGAGGCGCGGTGGATGTCTTTGATGGGGTTGCTAATGTGTCTCTAAATGTCACAGATCCTCTCAACGATCCCACCACGATTAACTTGGCATACTGGCAGATGGAATCAACCCTGCGAGATGTTTCGGGAATTTCTACTGTCAGTTTGAGTGTTGGCAAGGTTCCCCTGGAGAATACGAATCCAATCACGCAGAGCACCACACCACAATTCCCCATCATGGTTAAAGACGGTAATGTGGTGCGTCTCAACGCCGGAGCTACCGAGGTCCTGGTCCCTGCCGGGGCGGTGGGTTCCGGAGTCATCACGAATCCGGCTATCTCTACTGCGGGCAATGAAATCGTATTTACAGATTCCAGCTATCGTCGACTGTATATGTGGGGGCACGGTACAGTGACGCAGCTGTATAGCGGTCGAGAACTGCTGGCTGCTTCCATCGACCGAAACGGTTGGATTTGGACCCTGGACACGGCGGATTTGCACCATCTGATTGCGCTGCGTCCCGATGGAGCCAGGGTGAATTTGGAAGTGCCGTGGGAAAGCGGAGACCCCGTTCATACTTTTACCGTCAGCCCTGACGGAACGCGGGTTGCTTTCGTGCGCCACGTCGGTCAGGCTGACATCGTTAGCGTCGCGGTGGTAATCAGGGACGCTTCGGGGGCTCCCAAATCATTTTCCGCGCCGGTAGCGCTGCAGACCGGAAATGAGGTTGTTCCCGCAATCGCGTGGCTACAAGGGGATTCCTTGGTGCTGCTGACCGGCTCTGGAGATAACACTGCCGTTCGAATTGCTCCGCTATTCGGACCTATTTCGTCTTTGCCGGGGGTTAAGAACGCGGTGGATTTGGCTGCTGGTGAGGAGGAAAATCAGATTTATTTGATTACCTCGGGTGGCGATTTGTATAAGCGTTCCGGGAGAAACTGGCAGCAAGTCCTTGACGGTGTCTCTGACCCAAGCTATCCCGGATAGCGCTGCAGGAAACACGCTATGGTGGACTTTTCGGGTATCTGGGACGCTGCAGGAGAGCTGGGAAAGGTATTGCTGCCTACGGAATGTGTGGGCTGCGGGGCTTGGGATGAAGAAATCTGCGACACCTGTCTGGCGCAGATGCTGGGATGCCCTTTCCCCCTGCAAATCAGCGAGGACGACGATAATGTAACGGATGTTCCAGTATTTGCCATCGCAAAATATGACGGTCCGATGCGGCGGGTAGTTTTGACCGGTAAGCACGACAAACGGCGGGATTTGCGCGCGTATTTCAAGGCGGCGGGTCAGTCGGCGGTGCAGGGGCTGAGGTCGGAGAACTTGCTCGATACGGGCAAATTTGGAACAGGCGGTACAATCCGAGGGGAAATGTTCGTCGTTCCGGCGCCTTCCACCCATCCGCAAGACCCGTCTGAAGTTGCCGCAGCCTTTGCCCAAGGTGCGGCGCGCGGATTGGTCGCCGCGGGGCTGTGCCGTCAGGCATCCGTGCTAGAGATCCTGGAACTGGCGACGGGCTCCACAACTCAAGCCGGTCTGGGGTGGGAGGCTCGTAACTTGAATCGGCACGGCAAAATGCAGGTTCGGGGCAGCACGGTAGTGGCGAAACGTGAACTTGCCGGTAAGGACCTGCTGATTATCGATGATGTCAGTGCCACCGGAGCGACGTTGAGGGAAATGATTAGGGTTTTGTCCGGTTTAGACGCTACCGTCCTTGCGGGGCTAGTTTTCGCTTCATCGCGCCGCGAAACGCCCGTATCAGGTACGCAGAATTTTGAAAAATAAGTGGAAATCCTGCAGGTCCTTGCAGTGTGTTCTAAAATAAAAGTACATGCAAAAATCGCAGGTGACACACTGGAGTGTGCCTGCGTTAGAAAGAGGTGAGAACCGAACACTCCGTCCCAGCAACTGATAGTTGGAACTCAAAATTCATAGCCCTAAGGAGGCCATCATGGAAATCACCGTGAAAGCGCGTAATGCTGAAATTCACCCGAACTTTCGGGAATACATCGAAGAAAAAATAGCAAAGGTGGAGCAGCTAGCGCCCCGCACGCAGCGTGTCGATGTGGAACTGACGCATGAAAAAAATCCGCGACAAGCTGATACTGCCGAACGCATCGAACTTACTGTTCTGGGCAAAGGGCCGGTGGTGCGAGCGGAGGCATCTTCGTCAGACCGCTACGCTGCCGTGGATATCGCTGCCGGAAAACTGTTTGAACGTTTGCGCCGGGCTCGGGATCGTGCCAAGGATCACCGTAAGTATGAGATTCCGCCGGATGTAGAACTGGATGTGCAGATTCCGGAGGCAAGCGAGGCTCCTGCCGCGAAACCGCCCTTGAAACTCGGTGAATCACGTGAGGAACAGTTGGGTGATTCCCCTGTCATCGTGCGCGAAAAGCTGCATGAGAGCCGGGCTATGAGCGTCGAAGAAGCCCTGGACGAGATGGAATTGGTGGGTCACCCGTTCTACCTGTTTATAGATTCGGAGACTGCGCAGCCGGCAGTGGTTTACCATCGAAAAGGTTGGACTTATGGCGTGATTCGCTTGAACGCGACCTGCACGCAAAACGACTAAGTTAAGACTGGGTCCTGGGGCGCTGTCCCAGGACCCGTCTTTATTTAATTTCCGATTGGTCACGGTGTCTGCCATCGGGAACCGGAGTTTTATCGTCGCTTTCGCGAAGATAGGCGCTTTCAACTAAAATGGTCACGGCTGAGTCATCGCGTTCAGGTCAAGTTCCTGGCAAACGTGGATAAAAGGCTGTTGACCTCAATGGATAGCCCCCTAAGGCCATCCCATAGACCTGAAAAGGAAGGCAAAACGTGTCCTTACTTGATAAGTTCATGCGCATCGGTGAAGGTAAAGTCCTCAAAAAACTGGTGAAAGTAGCTGACGCGGTGGATCGGCTTGAAGACGAATACCGCGAGTTGAGCGAGAGTGAACTGAAAGCGAAGACCGACGAGTTCAAACAACGTCTCGAAGAGGGCGAGAAACTCGATGACATCATGATTGAAGCCTTCGCCACGGTTCGGGAAGCCTCCGATCGGGTACTCGGACTGCGTCACTTCCGCGAACAGATTATGGGCGGGGCAGCCTTACACTGGGGCAATATTGCCGAAATGAAAACTGGTGAAGGCAAGACCTTGGTAGCTACGCTGCCGTGCTACCTGCGGGCATTGAGCGGCAAAGGTGTCCACGTCGTCACGGTGAACGACTACCTGGCGTCTTACCAGGGTGAGCTGATGGGACGTGTGTACCGTTACTTGGGGCTGAGCACCGGTATCATCATGGCTCAGATGGATCCGGAAGAACGCCGGAAACAGTACAACTGCGACATCACCTACGGCACCAACAACGAGTTCGGTTTCGACTACCTGCGAGACAATATGGCGCAGCGAGTGGAAGACTTGGTGCAGCGGGAACACAACTACATCATCGTCGACGAGGTGGACTCCATCCTGATTGACGAAGCCCGTACCCCTCTGATTATTTCCGGTCCGGCGCAGGGTGACGTCAACCACTGGTACACGGATTTCGCCAAGATTGTCCAGGATTTGCACCCCGGCGAGGATTACGAGGTGGATCAAAAGAAACGTACCGTGGGGGTCCTGGAACCGGGCATTGACAAAGTCGAGGACTATCTGGGTATCGACAACCTTTACGAAGTTGCCAACACACCCCTGATTGGATTTTTGAATAACGCTATCAAAGCTAAAGAACTGTTCAAACTGGACAAAGACTACATCGTGACCCCGGAAGGTGAAGTGCTAATCGTCGATGAGCACACCGGGCGTGTTCTGCCGGGAAGGCGCTACAACGAAGGGATGCACCAGGCGATTGAAGCCAAAGAAGGCGTGGAGATTAAGGCAGAAAACCAGACCTTAGCCACGATTACCCTGCAAAACTACGTGCGTCTCTATCCGAAAGGCTCTCGTGCCGGCATGACCGGTACCGCTGAGACTGAGGCTGCTGAATTTAATGACGTTTACAAGATGGGTGTGGTGCCCATCCCCACGCACAAACCCATGATTCGTGAGGACAAAGACGACCTGGTGTATAAAACTGCCGAAGCGAAATTTAACGCGGTCGTCGAGGACATCGAAGAAAACTATCACCGCGGTCAGCCCGTACTGGTCGGTACCACCTCGGTAGAGAAATCTGAATACCTCTCTCACCTGCTGAACCAGCGGAAGATTCCGCACCAGGTCCTCAATGCAAAACAGCACGAACGTGAAGCTGCGGTCGTAGCGATGGCGGGGCGGAAAGGTCAGGTTACGGTCGCGACCAACATGGCTGGGCGCGGTACCGATATTATGCTGGGCGGTAACGCCGAGTTCCTGGCGGTACAAACTTTGAAAGATCGTGGTTTGGATCCGGAAGAAAACTCTGAGGAATACGAAGCTGCTTGGCCCCAGGCTCTGCAAGAAGCTAAAGCCAAGGTGGCTCAGGAACACGACGAAGTCGTGGAACTGGGTGGGCTTTATGTCTTGGGTACGGAACGCCATGAATCACGCCGTATCGACAACCAGCTGCGCGGTCGTGCGGGGCGTCAAGGTGACCCCGGTCGTTCCCGTTTCTATCTGTCGATGGAAGACGAATTGATGCGTTTTGCTAACCAGGGCTGGCTGGGCAACATGATGCGTTCGGGACTGCCCGAAGATATTCCGCTGGAGTTTAAGATGGTTTCCGGCGCGATTCGTTCAGCGCAAACCCAGGTGGAGGGACGCAATGCGGAAATCCGCAAGAACGTTTTGAAGTATGACGATGTGATGACTGAGCAGCGCGAGACCATCTATGGAGAGCGGGGACGAGTGCTGCGCGGGGAGGACCTCTCGGCTACGGTTGACTCCTTTATCGAGGGTACGATTGCCGATGCGGTTGCGCAGGCCACGGACCTTCCTGACGTCAGCGATTGGGATTTGAAGACCCTGTGGGCAGGGCTAAAGAATCTGTATCCAGTGTCACTTTCGGTGGAAGACTTGGAAAACGCCGTGGGCGGTAAATCCGCTCTGACCACTGATTTCATTACGGAACAGCTGGTTGACGATGCCAAGCTGCAATATGAGCTAGCCGCTAAGTCTTTGGCAGAAAATCCCATCGCACAGGCACAGTTGGGTGATGAACCTATGAAAGAACTGGAGCGTCGGGTCTTGCTTTCGGTGGTCGACCGGCTCTGGCGCGAGCACCTGTACGAAATGGATTATCTGAAAGAAGGTATCGGTCTGCGGGCGATGGGGCAGCGCAACCCCTTGGTGGAATATAAGACCGAGGGTTACCTCATGTTCAGCGCGATGACGGGACGCATTAAGGAAGAAACCGTCCAGAACGTGTTCGGGTACGTCAAGGCTTTTGTTGACGCCATGCAGCGCGCTGAAACTGCAGCACAGGAAGCTGATGAGAGCGACGAAAGTCCCGCGGAGGCAACGGAAGAAGCCACGCCGGATAATGATGCGCCTATCTCTAAGAGCGCGGCAAAAAAGAAAGCCCGTAACTTTAAAAAATCCGGGCGCAGAGCCGGTCTGAAATCGGTATCAGCTAATCGCACGGTGATGGGAGATACCGGTCACCAGGCGATGAATACTCAGATTTCATACTCCAGCGATGGCTCTGCGGAAGAAGCCCCGCAGGGTAACCGGGCGCAGCGTCGTGCAGCAAAACGGCGGGGCTGAGCCACTTTAGTTAGCCCAGGCGAATCGCGGCAATCATCCACTGTTCGCCATGATTTTCTAAGGTTAGCGCGGCGGCGCGAGTTCGCTGTCCATCATTGAGCACGATAACTGCCTCGTGAGTCGTGGCGGAGGTCGCCCGGCTGTGAGCACTGAGCACTCGGACTGGTGAAACTCGGCGTGTTTTTCCGGTCAGTCCGGGCTGTGGCTTTTGTTTAGAGACAATAGCGTTGCGTCGCTGTTCGAGGTAACGATACGCCTGCGGCGATGCCCAGCGAGTCATTTGGGATAACGGGCGGGTGCCCTCGATGATTTCCAGGCCGCATCGAGCCATCTGCGCAGCCCAGACGCGCGGAGAATGTTGGACGTCCTCAACTGGAGATTTCCGGACGGATTTTGTGGGGAGCTCGCGAGCCGGAACGGTACCAGGGTGTTCGGTTGCGTCCGATTGGTGATACGTCGTCAAAATTTGCGCTGTCTGACCTCTTTGGGCGTAAGTCGCCCGGACTAAACTCCGTACGGATGATTTGGCGACCTGACGGCGTTTCCAGGCAGGTCCCAGCACCGGTTGGGGGCGTGGGTTTGTCGCCGTCGTGGCGGTGCGCTGCAGGTCATCTGCGGCAGGTCCCTGGCGCTTGACCTCCTGTTGGAATCCCCGTTCAGTTTCCAGCAGCAGATTTACGGTGACACTGGTGTCAGTTGGCGGGGTGGGGACGTCAGAAGGGTGGACCCTGGAGAGCCCGGTCTGGGGTGTGGCATCGTCGGGAGGGAGAGTCTCTGGGGGAGTGGTGTTAGTTTCCGTCATGTTAGGTTCAAGAAGTGCGGTTTTCATAGTTTTTCCTTTTTGTACTGGTTTCAGTTTGGTTATCGTATGTTTAGTGATGTTTGATTCATTATCATAGGGTGCTGTTTGTTAGTTTGTCAATATCTGACGCTTTAGGGTGGTTTTGCTGCATTTCTGATACTGTGTAGTGCGCTTTGCTGTTGTAGCCAAAGTGGGTGAGCTAGACTGGGGAGCGTGGAGCACGACGAATTTCTGGATGACCTTGCAGCTGATTTTGCGGCGAAACTGCGGGCACAGCGCCAAGTTGAAGCGACTGAGTTAGCGGCGGCAGACGCTACGGAGGTGACGCTCTCCGGTCGTTTACTAGCTAGTGTGGACGCTGCGGTAGAGATTCAGCTCATCAATGGGGAATCGCTGCGTGGAAAAGTTGCCGAAGCTGCTGCAAATTGGCTGATTTTACGTTTGTTACGCATGGATATATTCATTTGGCAGCGGGCTATCGAGGTTGTTTCTGGCTTGGGACCTGCGCCGCAATGGCCGACTTTGGTGGAATCGAGAATCCCCGGCACGGTGAAGCTGCGGGAGTTTGCTGCTACCCGCCGCGAAATCCAATTCACCACCCGAAACCAAACTTTGAAGGGGTATATCGAACGGGTTGGTGCGGATTTCGTGGATATTGTCGATCACGGACGCCGTGAGGCTATTGCTCTCGCAGCGTTGCTCTATGTTTCCTGCCCCCGTTGAGGGATGCTGCTGAAAATAAATTTTTAGCCCGCGTGTATAGCCTGAGAACTGGTTAAACGCGCGGGCTACGATGAAAAGGGGGTTACTCCACCAAGGCTGCGCCGGAAGCAATTTTTTCCTCGCTTTGGGCATATTGTCCCTTAATGTATTCCTCCATTGCAGACTCCTCGATGCGCCAGAGACCGCGCCCGCCAATCTGGATTGCTTTGAGTTCCCCGTTATTTATGAGGTTGCGTACTGCGCCCTGAGAAACCTTTAACATGTCAGCAACGTCAGCAATAGTGAAAAAATTATATCCCATGTACTCATGGTATATCAAATGCCATAAAACCACAACAAAACCAGTCCTATGCTTCTATATTTTAATGGTATAAAGCCTATGAGGAGATTTCAGGGAGGTCTCGTATGCCCATCGGTTCGGAAATATCAAGTAAATCTCAATACTTGAATCGGCGTACCGTACTGGGGGTAGCCCTGATGATACTAGCTGTAATCCTGGTCATTATGACAGTGCGTGTGGCCAGCCACTTGGAGGGTTACCTGGTGGCAAAAACAACCCTCGTTGCGGGGCATACCGTGCAGTCTGGTGATATTGAGGTTATTTCCGCTAATCCAGGTAGAGCAGCGGGGCAGTACCTGCGCGAAGGCGAGATACAAGAAGGCAGCGTGGTCGTCCAAACTATTGCCGGAGGGCAACTGATTCCCAAAGCATCGCTGAGTCAAACTGAGCCCTTCCGCAAACGGATTGTTCTCAATCTCGCCGCACCCCTGCCAAGCAGCGTAAAGAAGGGTGATTACCTCGAAATCTGGCAACTCCCGGATGAAAAATCTGCCAGCGCCTTCGAGTCGGATGCCCCGCTGGAAAATGCTCAAAAATTAGCAGATAAAGCCGTGTTTCTGGCTGAGAAGAAGTCAGAAACAGCTCTCGGTTCGAAAAACCAAATGAATGTGGAAATAAGCGTACCGGAGGAAGATTTGTCACCTATCCTCGCTGCTGTCGGTACGAAAACCCCCTTGATGGCGATACCGGTGGCATCATGAGTTTTATTGGGGTAGCGACCTGCCTGCATCCGGATTTGGAAGCGGACATCATCCGCACCATTGAATCAGATTCTCTGCCCCTGCAAGTCATCCGGCGTTGCCGGGATGCCACGGAGCTGCTATCGATAGCCAAGGCGCATTTGGTACAACTGGTAGCGGTGGATACCGAGATGCTGGAACTGGAAGGAGCCACCGTCCAGGAACTCACCGCTGAAAACGTTGCGGTTATTGCCTTTGCCCCGCTGGAAGACGTGGATCAGTTGAACAGCTGCGGAGGGATTTCAGTTTTAGCTAAAGCGGATCCGCGGGTGGAAGAACTTGAACAGAGCGAGGCGGCACGTCTGCTGAGCCAGATGATGTCTACTCTGATGCCTCCGCCACCTCCCAATCCGCGTGAGGAATTCAGCAACGATAATGCGGAAATGGCAGGCTCAATAGGGCAAATAATCGCTTTTTGGGGTCCGGTGGGGGCGCCCGGAAAGTCTACATTGGCTTTGAATATTGCTTCGCGTTTACGTAACTATGGTCGAGTACTACTGGTCGATGCCGATACCGTGGAGTCGTCCCTGGTGCAGATGCTGGGGATAGCCTTGGACACCTCTGGGGTGGTGACTGGATGTCGTTTAGCGGAACAAGGAAAGCTAAAGCCCGAAAGCTTTCCACAGCTGGTGAATCGCGTGGGTTTCGGGGTTGACTTGTTAACCGGGTTGACCAAAGCGGAACGTTGGCGTGAAGTTGGACAGCACGCGTTGTCAGCACTTTTAGAGATGGCTCGGATTAACTATCGCTGGATTCTGGTGGATTTGGCGAGCGGGACCGACGACCAGTCAGATTTGCTGGCAGCAATGGGACCAACCCGTTACGGGGCTACCCTGGGAGCTCTTGACGTTGCTGACCTGGTGGTGGAGGTCGGTCTGGCTGATCCGGTGGGCATTCGCCGGCTGCTGGTTAATCACAATTGGGCTCGTGAACAGGAACTGTGGAACTGCCCTACCTTGGCAGTAGTGAATCGCGGACGGGCCTCCGTAGGCGGAGCAAACTGGCGCAATTCCATAGTTAACGTGGTAGCAGCTTCAGTTCCGAACCTACCGGTGGCAGTGGTGCGGGAAGCTGGAGAAGATTTTGACCGTGCTCTGATAGCTGCTTGTGACGTGATGACAGTAAATCCGCGTGCTGGGGTACTGGAAGACTTAGAAAGGGTGCAAAACGAAATCTTTAAACAACTTGGTTTGCTGCCCCGACGCGGTTCGAGACGAAACAGACCGGGGGAAAACAAACTGTGGAAGTTTAAACGCGGTGAACAGAAAGAATATAAAAAATGAGTAGCGTGCCCCAACAACTGAAAAACATTCGTGCCTACATCGCGCTTAGCCCGGCATGTCTGCAGGGCAAAACTTGGGAAGGCTCGCCGGTCACCGTTGTGGATGAGGCGTGGTGCGTGGCTGCCGGTTTTCCTGCCCCCGGTGAGTTGCGTGGGGAGGATCGGGAAGTGGCGGAGGATGAGGCTTTACACGCCGCGGCGTTGAAATCTTTGGATGCGCAAGTCGACAGTCCCCGTCCCCTCCGGGTAGTAGCCGTGGCGGAGGTCGCCGGTACTGACCTGCAATCCTGCCCCTCGAAATGCGGTGGATCATATATCTTGACTCGACCGGTTCAGTATTCTGAAGTGGTGTCTTATCATGTAGATGAACCGGCGGCTATCGCAGAAGTAGCGAAACTGGTACAACTGCGCGCAGGGCAGGCAGAGGGCGCGACCGAGGCGGGAGAGCCCTCCCCAGAACTGGAGTTTCCAGAATTACTGTGGTTCGATGGTTCCGAGCTTGAGATTCTGCGTGAATTCCTGGGTTTGAGCTAAAACGTATCCAAACCGTTGATTTGGAGGTAGGAGCCAATCTTGCGGGTCCCGCCCGGTTTTAGCTCTGTGGTATTTCCGCTCTGGTAGTTTCGCACTTGCACCTGGAGGGGAATTTCCCCCTGCAGTTCGCTGACATGCGAGATGATTCCCACGCAGCGTCCCCCGTCTTGCTGCAGATGATGCAGCGCGGACATGACCGCCTCTCGAGTGTCGTTGTCCAGAGATCCGAAACCTTCATCAATGAAAATATTTTCCAGGGTGATGCCGCCCCTTTCCCTTTGGACGACCTCGGAGAGAGCCATGGCGATAGCGAGTGAACAATAAAATTTTTCTCCACCGGACAGAGATTTTGGCGGGACTACCTGGTCTTCAGCGCCGTTGTACATCTCAATGCCCAGTCCGTGATATTTCTGGTTGCGATCCGCTTCATACTGGTCGTTGTGTCGGATTTGGTAGTATCCTCCGGAAACGTCAGAAATCAACTGGTTAGCTACGAAAATCACCTGTCCCAGCCGTTTACTCAAGTAGTAAGCGCTTAAAGTAGTTTTCTTTGCATTATCCCCATTGAGCACTTGCGATAAGCGTTCATATCCGGCAATCTCTGAGACTTTTGTGTCCCATTCCTGTTTAGTTTGTGCGTACTTTTCCTGTAGTCTGCACAAATTCTCGTGAGATCTGTCCATAGCTGCTGTTCTTTGGGTGAGGGAGCGATACTCCTGTTCACCGGTAGCGACGGCAGCCCGCAGGCTCTCCAGGTCGGGAATAGTGGCGGCAGCTTTGTCTCGATACGCATCGGTATCCAGTTTCGCGCGCAAATCAGCGACTGCTTTGTGGTGAGAAGTGACTGTTTCTTGGTCAGTCTCAAGTTGTTGGCGAGACTTGGCGTAGGTCTGTGCCTCGGCTACTGACTCGAAACCGTGATCGGTCAAAGATTTGCACAGCGCGGCGTGGGAGATAATCCATTCTTGGCGAATTGCTAGCCAGGAATCATAAAACTTGGAGAGCTGTTTGACCGTGTCCAGACTGAGCTGGTTCGTCTCTAACAAGTCTTTCGGGTCAGAATCTGGATTAAAAGCTGCCAATTCCGCTTGAATTTTGTCAGCAAGCTCCTGAATATCCGCGTGAAGATTTTTAATCTCCGTGCTTAATCCGGCTTCTTGCTGAATGAGAATTTCACGTTCGGTTTGATTGCGTTCTCGTGATTCTTCCAGTGCGGCGATTGTCTCCTCCAACTGGGGTACTTGCTCGCTCGCTGCGGTAGCTGCGGCTAGAGCCTGCGTTGCCACAGCTAGGTCAGCAGCGAGGGACTCTACGTCCCGACCTTGGAGCTGATCCGTAGCTGTCTGCAATTTGGTGTTAATCTCGGTCTTTGTTTCGTTCCCGTGAGTCAGGCGGTCTTGGGCTTCTTTGGCGTCTCTGACAGCTGCTTCATAGTCTTGAAAAGTCGTCTGATTCGTCGTTTCGGCTGCGGGATGCGGGTGATTTCGGGAACCGCAGACCGGACAAGATTCCCCGTCTTTCAAGCGTGCGGCTAAGCGAGATGCCGCAGTACTGGACCATTTTCGTAACACTGATGCGGCGTTTTCTTGTGCCTGGTCGTAATGTGCTTGTAGAGAAGCTACGTTTTCCTGGGCAGCTTTGAGTTCCGTGGTTAACTTTTCAGCCGATTTTGCCCATTCGTGGAGTTCCTGGACGTTTGCGAGTTCTGTCTGCCGGCTGACCAACCCGTCTGCGAGCGATTTCTGTTCTCTCAAACTCTGGCGTTTTTGGTCCAACGTCGCTTTGGTAGTTTTAGCGTTGTCAGCCAGCTGATGCATTTGATTATGCAGAGACTCTAACTTCGATTCTTTGCTGTGGGCAGCGGTGGTCTTCTCACGCTGCAGGCTGAGATTGGCTTTTATGGTTTCTAGTTTCTTTTGGCTGGCGTTAACCTCCGCGCTAATCTCATCACGCAAGTCAGCCAAATGGGGGCTGAAGTCCGCGTCTTCCAGCCAGTTTTGTAAATCTGTGTCCGAAAGTGCGGATACTCGGTCTCTAAATCTGGCTAGATCTGTATCATTGTCTACCAGCTGTGCCAAAGTGTCCAGAATGTTGGCGCGTTGGTGACGAGCCGATTGATAAGGTTCCTGCGCTGCATCATCGGCGTCTATGACGGCGTTAGCGTGCAGAGCTTTCTGGTTGCGTTGATCCAGCTGTTCAATTTCGGTGGTCTTTGCAGTGAGCTGGCTGAGTTTGTCTGCCATCTGTCGCGCCTCCAGGATGACACGCTGCTCAGTTTCCGCTTTCGTAAGTTCCGTCTGTGCCGCAAGGTAATGCTCCTGAGCTTGTTCAGCGGCGTCTTTACTCTGAGCGGTCTCAGAACACAAAATTTTTGTGGCGCTAGCAAAGAGGGGCTGCCCGGCTCGATCCAGGGCGGAAATCGATTGTGCTGCTGCGTCTTTTGCTGCCGCAAATTCTTCCAGAGTGTCGTGCCAGGCGGTTTCGTTTTCGCCCGCAATTTCGATATTGGAGAGATCTGCGTACGCGGTAGTGAGAAGTTCGTCGAGACGCCTGGTGTACTCTGCGGTGGTTTCCTTCCCTTGAGAAGCGCGTTCCTTAGCGGCTTTTTCTAGAGCGATAAAGTTTGACGCCCCGAAAAGATTGGATAAAACCTCATGCCGCTGCCCCGCTCCGGCGGTCAGGAACTGTTGAATCTGACCTTGGGGAAGTATGACCGTCTGGAGAAAATGTGATTTCTCTAAACCGAGGATTTCCACTACCATCTTCGTTACGTCTTTGCCGGTCGCTATAGGCTCGGTAACTTTGGTGAAAACCGAGGTATCTGACACTTTCAGCTGGGCTATGGATGGAACGGGAGTCTTTCGACCTGGCTTCGTAAATGTCACCGTGCGTTGCAGCTCATAAAACTTGTCATGGGCGGAGAACACCAGCACGACCTCGGGGGGGTAGTCCTTATCCCAGTAGTAGGAGAGGATGCGATCCGTCGTGGATTCCCTCTCGCCGGCTACATCCCCATACAGAGCGTAGACAATCCCATCCAGGATGGTGGACTTTCCCGAACCGGTTTTGCCTGTAATTAAGAACAGTCCCGATTCCGCCAGTGTGTCCAGATCCAGGGTGGTGCGCTCATAAAAACTTCCTACCCCTTCGAGAGTAAGTCTGTGGAATTTCATTTCGCGCTCCCCTCAAAAGTGTTTTCAAATAGTTTTCTCAGTAAGGCGAGGTCTTCCTCCGTATCGATGCCGCAGGTACGCAGGAACTCCGTGGCGATTTCTAGCTCGGAAAGCTCCCGGAATTCCGTGCCAGATGACAATGTCTCCGGGAGAGAATCCTGGCGATGGGTGAGGGTCAGCATCCGAGGGAAAACTGCTTTGAGTCGGTTGTAGGCGTTAGGTGGCAAGATGGTTTCGGTCAGGTTAATGCTGCAAAAGGCGTGATGCCAGCGTTGGTAGCGGGGGTCTGCCGGGTTCGTGAGATCCTCGATGCTGCCTTCCAATTGTTTTACTTCATAGGGTAGTTCCAAGGCTAACCGCTGGACCTCGACCTGATGATTCGGGTCAATCTGGACCAAAAGGGTGCCTTTCACGTTGTGCTCACTGACTCGATACGGGAGGGGAGAACCCGCATACCACGCCGCAACGTTGGTGCCTGACAACTGAAATGCCTGATGAATGTGCCCCAGGGCTAGATAGTCAATGCCCCGACCTCCTTTCAGACCACCGGCGAGATCGTCCAGTAGGGAAACCGGAATGGGAGAGAGATTCCCTAACGGTTCCATTTCCCTCACCGGTGACAGGAAGTCATGAGCCATCGCGAGAACCGGGACGTCTGTGTCTCTCCGGTGTAAGTCACGTGCGATACGGCGCAACGCTGCCGCAAAAAGTGCCTCCGGTTTCCCCGGAAACACCGGATCTGGGTCGTCCTCGCTGGGGGGTGGGTCTAACGCGTCATCGAGATGACGAACCCCGTCAGTATCGACCCACGTGGATAGTTCCGTGCGATCCTGGTACGGATACAGGTAGGGGATGGGATAGACCAGTGCGCCGAGTTCACCATCAGGTCGCGGAATTTCGATGGCGGTACCGACCTGGGCAGCTTTCGTCACGATATTGACTTCCGGCAGAGTGAATCCCTTGGCAAAACCGAGCCGGGAAGCTCCATCGTGATTACCCGCGATGAGAATGACTCGAGTCATTCTCCGGGCTTGATTCAGGAAGTCCGATAGCTTGTCCAAATCGGCGTCTCCTGGATTTGGCTTGTCCAATACATCGCCAGAAATCAGCACCGCATCGGGACGGTGGGCTGCAATTTGCGCCAGAATCTGTCCCAGGAAGTCGTCCTGGTAGGGGGCCAGGTCATAGTTCATAAAGTCCCGACCGAGATGCCAATCAGAGGTATGTATAAACTTCATGACTCCAGCTTAAGAGTAACCCCGCAAGCGAAAATTTAAGAGTTGTAAAGACCTCGCCAGTTAGTCTGTTTCTGAGCCAATATACTGTAAAACTTGGGAATGTAAACGTCCGTTGGTGACTACTGCCCCCGGTCCATTCACGCCATCCTCGCCGGTGAGGGACGTGAATTTACCGCCAGCTTCGGTCACGATGGGATAGAGAGCTCCCATATCCCACAGATTCAAGTCTGGTTCCGCCGCGACATCCACGGCACCTTCTGCCAGCAGCATATAAGACCAAAAATCACCGTAGGCTCGAGTCCGCCATACCTGTTGGGAGAGATTCATGAAGCCACGTAAACGATGCGCCTCAGCCCATTCCCCAATGAGAGAGTAGGAAAAAGAAGCCTGGTTTAGGTTAGAAATCCGCGAAACTCGCAGTTGACGCGCGGAGGTGCGTGACCGACCGGTCCACGCTCCACTGCCCGCTGCTGCCCACCATCTAAAACCTAGGGCGGGCGCGCTGACCACTCCCATCACCATTTTGCCGTCTTCCATCAGCCCAATTAGCGTCGCCCACACCGGAACTCCGCGCAGAAAATTCGAGGTGCCGTCAATCGGGTCGATGACCCATTTGCGGGATGCCAACCCCGTGCTGCCTTCTTCCTCACCGACGACGGCGTCCCGACTCCGGGAATGCGACAGATGCTTGCGGATGAGCTTTTCGGCAGCTTGATCCGCATCCGTTACCGGCGTTAAATCCGGTTTATCGCTGACTTTCAAATCAGGAGCCAAGAAACGCTTGGTGGTCAGGGCGTCTACCTGGTCTGCCATAATCAGGGCTAACTGTAAATCATCTTCCCAGCGACTACTCATGTTCTAAACATATCCCGTGTCGCGCTGCGAAACGGTCAACGGCGCGATTTTTCCATTAAGCTGAACTTATGCAAGCAGCAGTTTGGTCGGCTCCCCGCGCGCGTGGTCCCGTTTTTGGTGCAGTGCGGTTGCCCGGTTCAAAGTCTTTGAGCGCCAGAGAATTGTTGCTCAGCGCCATCGGTGATGCTGAGGCTAATCTTACGGGAGTTCTGTTTGCTCGAGATACAGACCTGATGGTGCAAGCGCTACGCTCGTTGGGGGCAGTTATTGCGCCGTGGCCTCCAGTCGTGGACCAACCGGTACAAATTAAGCCTTTGCCACAACTGTGGACTGGTGCTCCTGCACAAGATGCTTCGGGCGGCCCCTCGGGTGGGGCTCCCATTACGGTGGATTGCGGTCTGGCTGGAACCGTCATGCGTTTTATTCCCGCCTTGGCGGTGGCATTGGGGCGTGCGGTGCGATTCGTGGCTGATTCCCAAGCTAATGCTCGACCGATGCGCCCCCTTTTGGATGCCCTGGTCCAGTTGGGTGCCCGCATTGAGTATGAGTCCCCGGATGGGGACGTGTTCCCCTATACGATTTATCCTCCAGCGGAACGCCTCGGCGCGGAAGTTACCGTAGATGCCACAGCCTCCTCGCAATTTATTTCGGCGCTGCTGCTGGCGGCACCACTGCTTCCCGACGGTTGTACCATTCGTTCCAAAACTGTGGCATTGCCCTCACTGCCACATATTGAGATGACCATGCAGTGTCTGTCGCAGCACGGGATTACGGTGGAACAAGGTTTATCCGATGATGGTAAGCCCTTTTGGAACGTGGTCTCAGAGCCGGTCTTTGGTCAGGATGTCTTTATTGAGCCAGATTTGTCCAATGCGGGACCATTCTTAGCTCTGGTGGGCATTGCCGGGGGGCGGATTTCTGTTCCGGCTTGGCCGGCGAAAACCATGCAGGCGGGGGCGGCGTGGCTGCAAATTTTGCCCTTAATGGGTCTGCGCGTGGAGTGGAACTGCGGGGTGCTGACGGTTTCCCGACCAGGACCGTTACAACCGCTAGACGCAGATTTGAGTGCCGTAGGGGAGTTGGTTCCCACCGTGGCAGCCCTGGCAGCTTTTGCGGAGGGAACTTCTCACCTCCGAGGTCTGCATCACCTGCGAGGACATGAAACAGATCGTCTCGAGGCGCTGCGCGCCGAACTCACCGCAATCGGAATTTCTTGTGAAATCACCCCGGAGGACGACCTTGTGATTACCGGGAAACCCGTAACTCCCTCGTGGCGTGATACCCCGACGATTGATGCGGAGCCGCTGTTGCTGCGCAGCTATCAGGATCATCGGTTAGCGACTTTTGGTGCGCTCCTCGGATTGTACTATCCGGTACAAATCGATGATATTGGTGCCACCACCAAAACCCTGCCTGATTTCACAACAATGTGGGAACGCCTGTTGGGAGCAGCCTCTTGAGCCGCCGCGACATTGGCACGGATGATCCACGAGTACACGTGCGTCCGGGAAAAGGCAGTCGCCCCCGTACCAAGAAACGTCCCAGCTTTGCACACGCTGTGCCCGGAATGGTTGTGGCAGTTGACCGGGGTCGGTTCACGGTAGCAATTAGCGCCAACTGTATGGTGCAAGCGGTGAAGGCGCGAGCGTTGGGACGCAAGGGTGTCATCGTGGGGGATTGGGTCGGATTGGAGGGGGATACCTCCGGCACTCCCGATACTTTGGCACGTATCGTCACCTTGGAGGAACGTCAAACTGTGCTGCGTCGCAGCTTTGACGAATCTGAGGTCGGGGCGCGCGAAAAACTCATCGTCGCCAACGCCACCCAGATGCTAATTGTGGTTGCCGCCCGTGACCCGGAACCGAAACGTGGCATGATTGACCGCGCCATAGTGTCGGCTTTGGACGCGAAAGTCACCCCACTGCTGGCGGTAACAAAAACAGATTTGGATTCCGTCCCGGCGCTGATTGCAGACTATGAAGCCGTCGGCATTAAAGTGTTTACCCTAAACAGGAACCTTTATGAAGCTACCGCTCCGGTGCCCTCGCCTGTCGAAACTCATCCCTCCCACCTGGCGCCCCGACCTTGTGCCCCACAGTTACAGGAACTTCACCAACAGTTGCAGGGTGAAGTCACTGTCCTGTTGGGACACTCCGGGGTCGGAAAATCTACCTTGGTGAATGCGCTGGTGCCGGGCGCAAATCGGGCGACCGGAGAAGTGAACGAGGTAACTGGCAAGGGGCGGCATACTTCGACCTCGGCGGTTGCTTTACCAATCGGTTCACAAGGGTGGCTCATCGACACTCCCGGAGTGCGTTCCTTTGGCTTGGCGCACGTCGATGCGGCGGGACTGTTGCGCGGATTTACAGAACTTTACGCGATAGCTCAGGACTGTCCGCGAGGCTGTGCACATGCCGCAGATGCCCCAGATTGTCTGTTGGATGAGCACCCGGAACTGGCGCTGCGTTTGGCGTCCTTCCGAAGCCTTTTGCGTGAGGTTCCTTCCGCTTACTGAAAAGGGAAAGTCCGTAAAACACCAAAGTTAACTCGAACTATCGTAAATCTTTGTCAAGGTCTGAAAAATAAGGTGAAATCTCTAGGCTAAAAGTCCTAAATTAGGAGCACCATGGAAAAATATTTCCAATGACCTTGAAAGGGAAAATATAGTGGCCCAGACACAGTCGTCGAATAATTCACCCTCCGAAGAAGTCATCGCACAGCTTCACGCCCAATACCTTGCCGATAAAAATTCAGTTCCTCTCGAATGGCAATCGTATTTTCAACAGATGGAAAGCTTGGGATTACTGCCGGGAGCAGCTGCCAGCGCCACCTCCGAACTCACGGATAGCAACGAAATCACAAAACACAGTAAAGAATCCCGACCTGCCGGACTTGATGCCCAGCACTCCGACCGACCTCCGCTGCCACGTTCGGTGGTACACCCACCGACTTCTCCCTATGCCGCAATGGTGGCAAAGCAGCACTATGATGCGGCAAAGTCCGTCGTTAAGGGGGAGGATCATTCAGAACGGTTGAAGGGCATCTCCGCCGCAATTGCGAAAAATATGGATGCGTCGCTGTCCGTGCCGACAGCGACGTCTTACCGCCAGATTCCGGCGAAAGTGTTGATTGAGAACCGTGCCCAAATTAATGACCACCTGAAGCGGACCCGTGGCGGTAAAGTGTCCTTTACTCACTTGATTGGCTACGCCATCGTGGAAGCTCTGGTGGAAACTCCCGATGTCAATGTGCGTTATCGCCTGGAAGACGGTAAACCTTACGTTGACCATTTCGCTCACGTTGGTTTCGGGCTGGCAATTGACCTGCCCAAAGACGACGGTTCGCGACTGTTGGTCACGCCGGTCGTACACAACGCCGACACCCTCTCTTTTGAAGAATTCGTCCGCGCTTACGAAGAACTCGTGAAAAAAGCTCGTGACGGCAAACTGGGAATGGAAGATTATTCCGGTTGCACGGTGACACTGACAAATCCGGGGACTCTGGGAACCCTCATGTCATCGCCTCGTTTGGTGCAGGGGCAAGGTTGCATCATCGGGGTAGGAGCGACAAATTACCCGGCAGAATGGGCCGGGGCTTCCGAAGAACAGCTGGCTCAAGCCGGGGTTGGCAAGATTATGCACATGTCCTCCACCTATGATCACCGAGTCATCCAGGGAGCCTTGTCCGGCACTTTCCTGGGAGTAATCGAAAAGAAGCTCAAAGGCGAGGATGGATTCTATGAACGCGTCTTTGATTCCATGAAAGTTCCTTATGAGCCTTTCAGCTGGGCGCGTAACAACGAGTACACCGGAGAAGGGGAACTGTCCAAAGACACGCGGATTGCACGGTTTATTCACGCTTACCGTTCCCGCGGACACTTGATTGCGGATGTGGATCCCCTGGATTATCGGGTCCGTCGGCACCCAGATTTGAAACTCGATGCCTATGGGCTTTCCATCTGGGATTTGGATCTCTATTTCCCGGTGGGAAGACTGGGTGGCAAGCACAATGTCAGCATGAAGCTGCGCGACATTTTGACCCAAATGCGCGATACCTACACCCGTACCGCGGGCATTGAATATATGCATATCCAGGACCCCGAACAGCGCGCGTGGATGCAACAAGAAATTGAGCAACCTTATGAGCCGCCCAGCAAAGAAGTCCGTCACGCCATCATGAACCGCTTGAATGCGGCGCAGGCTTTTGAGGACTTTTTGCAGACCAAGTATGTGGGTCAAAAGCGCTTCAGCTTGGAAGGCGGTGAATCCCTGATTCCCCTGATGCTGAGAATCATGGACGATGCTGCCCATGATGGCTTGGCAGGGGTGACCATCGGGATGGCACACCGTGGACGGTTGAACATGCTGGTGAATGTGGCCGGCAAAACCAACAACCAGATTTTCGCCGAGTTCGAAGGCAACATGAACCCTGGTTCGGTGCAAGGTTCCGGGGACGTGAAATATCACTTGGGCACCGAGTCTATCTACGAGTCCTATGAAGGCAAGACCACCAGCGTCTATATTGCGGCTAACCCCTCCCACCTAGAGGCTGTAGACCCGGTGGTCCAGGGCATTGTTCGAGCGCAGCAGGATAAAGTCGGTATCGAAGGCGACTACGGTTACCTGCCCGTGCTGATTCACGGTGATGCGGCTTTCATCGGTCAGGGAGTCGTCTATGAGACTCTGAACATGAGTCAACTTAAGGCTTACACCACTGGCGGGACGATACACATCATTGTGAATAACCAAATTGGTTTCACGACTTCCCCGACCAATGCCCGTTCCACGAACTATTGCACGGATTTGGCTAAGGGCTTGCAAGTGCCAATTTTCCACGTGAACGCTGATGATCCAGAGATGGTCACGCGGGTGGCTGGTTTGGCTTACCGTTTCCAGCAAAAGTTCCACAAGGATGTCATTATTGACCTGATTTGTTACCGTCGCCGCGGACATAACGAGGGCGACGATCCGTCAATGACCCAGCCGGTGATGTACCACCTGATTGATTCTCATCCGACTACCCGCACGGTTTACATTAACAACCTGATTGGTCGTGGCGATCTCTCAGATGCGGAAGCCCAAGCGGCGGTAGAGGATTACCATCAGAAGCTGGAAAAGATTTTTGAAGAGACTAAGGAAAAGGGCTATACCCCGACGCGTCAGGGTGAACAGGGCGGAAATGACTGGGATTGGAACCTGCCCGCTGCGCAGACGGACCAGTCTGATGACATGATTGCTTGGACCTCAGCCATTCCGCAGTATGTAGTGGAAGCCATCGGGGATGCCCATGTGGATTACCCTGAAGGATTCAACATGCATCCCAAGATTAAAAAGCTCTACGAAAAGCGTCAGCGGATGTCTCGTGAAGGCAACATTGATTGGGGCTTTGGTGAGTTATTGGCGTTCGGGTCGATTCTGATGGAGGGCGCCCCCATCCGCATGTCCGGTGAAGACGCTCGTCGGGCGACTTTCGTGCAGCGTCATGCAGTTGCTCACGATTTCTCCACCGGTGAGGAATGGACCCCACTGGAATTCTTAAGCGACAAACAGGGCAAGTTCATGATTTATGACTCATCCTTGTCCGAGTACGCGCCGATGGGCTTTGAGTACGGCTATTCGGTGGAGCGCCCGGAAGCTCTCACCATCTGGGAAGCACAGTTCGGCGACTTCTCATTCGGCGGTCAAACTATGATTGACGAGTTCATCTGTTCGGCGCAACAGAAATGGCACCAGCACTCCTCGCTGGTGCTGTTGCTGCCCCACGGTTTTGAGGGACAGGGACCAGACCATTCCTCGGCGCGTATCGAACGTTGGTTGAGTCTGGCTGCCCAAGACAATATGTGGATTGTCCAGCCCTCCACTCCGGCTAACCATTTCCATATGTTGCGTGAGCAGGCTTATCGTCGACCGCGGACCCCGCTGGTGGTCTTTACCCCCAAGCAGCTGCTGCGTTTGAAAGCGGCGGTATCTTCGGTGCAAGATTTCACTACCGGTCGGTTCCAACGGGTCATTGCTGACCAGGGAAATCTGGATCCCAATGCGGTGACCCGCGTGCTGATTTGCACTGGTCGGCTGTATTACGACCTGGCAGCCGAACGTGCCAAGACCGGGGATAAAACCACCGCAATCGTGCGTTTGGAACAGTACTACCCGCTGCACGAGGACCTGAAGCCGATTTTGGCACAGCACCCCAACGCTGAACTGGTATGGATACAGGACGAACCAGAAAATCAGGGCGTCTGGACCTTCCTAAAGATGCACCAGGATGCCTTCATCGGCGACCGTCCCATTCGCGTGGTGTCCCGCCCCGCGATGGCAGCCCCCTCCACCGGCTTGGCGTCTGTACACAAGAAACAGGCCGCCGACCTGGTGTCGCGTGCTTTTGCCCGCTAAACAGCAATAACAGGGTTCCCCGGAAGAAACGAACGCTTCCGGGGAACCCTGTATTTCGAGCTGGATAAAAACGCTGCGGGTGCGGGAAGCTTTCACTTACCCGCACCCGCCGTTCAAGCTTTAAGCATTGGGGCGTTTGCCGTGATTAGCGGCACTCTTGGACCGCGCCCGACGCTTGCGACCGCGTTTCGACATAACAGCCTCCTTCTGAAGTTTGTAATCAACCTGCCTATTTTCACACATTCCCAGCCTTCCCGCAAACCCGCGGCTGCGGGGGAGCGGTGGAGGTGGCGCGTAGCTATCCAATCTTACGAATCTCTATCATGATACGTTCCCGCAGTTCTACTGGAGCTTCGCACCGGCAAGACTGGCGCAGTAAGGTGATGTAACGCTCCACCCACAAGGATTCCTCGTGGCAATCCGGGCAGTGTCGCAGATGATCGTGGAAACGCTGCGCCAAGGGCAAGTCCATCTCGCCGTTCATGATTTCACGCATATTTTGCGTCACGGTTTCACAGTCGCAGTCGCACTCACTGTCACAGCCGCATCCGGAGGAATCCGGTGTGCGGGAGGGAAAGTTTTCTTTAAAATTCATGACATTTGCACCTCAGCTTCCACACGCTCCCTCAGCATTTTCCGTAGTTTCGCTCGCCCGCGGTGCAGACGAGACATGACCGTCCCGGAGGGAATATCAAGGATTTCCGCGATTTCTTTGTAAGCCAGACCTTCCACGTCGGCCAGGTACACCGCTTCGCGGTATTCATCAGGCAAAGCGTCGAGGGCATCGAGAATATCCTGGGTGCCCAAACGGTCCAAGGCCAGAGATTCCGCGGAACGAGATTCACGATTGGAGTCATCTTGAGACAGCTGGTAATCCGTAATCTCAGCCATAGTTTCCGTGCGGGGGCGACGCTGATCCTTGCGATAGGAATTAATGAAAGTGTTGGTCATGATGCGATAGAGCCACGCCAACAGATTCGTTCCCTCTTGAAAAGAATCGAAACTCCGAAAGGCTTTCAAGAAGGTTTCTTGGACCAGGTCCTCGGCGTCATGTGGATTTCGAGTCAGCCGCAGGGCACCGGAATAGAGCTGATTTAAAAACGGCATGACTTCCGTCTCGAAGCGCTGTTCCGTTATGGATCGCGTCTCGTGCGGGGGTGCAGAGTTTATTTTTTCGCTCATCGGTGCCCAGTCTAGCGCGCAGAGCGCAGGGGAGACAGATGGGAGTCGATTTATCGCGCCCCTGGCTCGAGCGGGTCTGGCGAGAGATTTTTCCAAAGTTCGTCCCACGCCTGTTATAACCATAACGGGTGGTTTTTATTCCGCGTCGCCCAATACGTTTCGAAAAGATGCAAACTGTTCTAAAAAATGAGGACAATAGTGTTATGAGGACTTTGCTGCGTTTTATCTCGCGTCCGCTGCTGGCGGCGGTGTTCATTCATGATGGACTCGACGCGTTGCTCAACCCCGACGACCACGTGGAACGTTTTCGAAAGATGGAGCCGACTTTGGAAAAGGTGGGGCTGCCTCCCATTTTGACTTCGGACGCGAAATTGTTGTCGCGCTTGGCTGGGGCTGCTACGGCGGTGACTGCGCTGGGTCTAGCCCTGGGGAAATCTCCCCGGATTTGTGCCCTCATTTTGGCAGTGGTAAACCTTCCCATCAGCGTGGTAAATAATCCAGTTTGGGCAGCGAAATCCACAGCGGAACGCAGGGACTACACGCGCGGCTTGGTCGCTGGTGGTTCGCTGGCGGGAGGCTTGGGCATGGTTCTGGCTGACGGTAACGGACAGCCTTCTCTGAAGGCTCGTCGCGAAATCGCCCGCGCCGCCAAGGCTGGCAAATAAGCACGGTGGTTAAACTGCAAGACACCTCGCGATTTCCTGTGTTTTCCTCACGTACCTCGGTACACCAGTATCGATTCGATTGTCCCCCCTCGGTTTTTGCTGAGGGTGCACCAGGGCGGTGGGTCAGTTGAGTCCTGTTGTGGCTGACTGGTTGTTGGTGGCAGTGGGACTGATTCTGACTTTGGTTACCGCATTTTTTGTTGCCACCGAGTTTGCTTTCCTAGCGGTCGACCCTGCCAGAGTTGCGGGGCGAGCGGCTAACGGAGACAAGCGGGCCGCCCTTGTGAAAAACTCAATCTCTAATCTGTCTACCCAGTTGTCCGGCACTCAGGTAGGCATTACCCTGTCCACAATCATGGTGGGTTACACCACTCAAAAAGCCATCGCAAACCTGGTGACACGCGGATTGGGACACACCGGGATGGCTTTGGCTGCCGCCACGGCGCTGGGGGCAGTAGTCGCCCTCATTCTCACAAACCTGTATTCCATGGTCTTTGGTGAGCTCATCCCCAAGAACCTGGCGCTGGCGGACCCCCTGAAAACCGCGGCTTTCGTGGTGCGTCCCCAGCGGGCGTTCACTTCTGTTTTCAAGCCGCTCATCGTGGTGCTGCGGTCTTCGGCAAACTTCGTGTTGAATCGGATGGGCGTGGAAGTCGTGGAAGAGCTCTCGGGCGCGCATTCAGCTCAGGAGCTCGTGGCAATGGTGCGCCAAAGCGCGGAGGAAGGGGTATTGGATTTATCTACCGCTTCCCTGTTCACCCGTTCGGTGCATATTTCTGGTCTGGCAGCGAAAGATGTGATGACCGACCGCGGTCGGGTGCACTATTTGTCTCAGAATGACTCGGCAGATGACCTCATCGAGAAAGCGCGGGAAACTGGGCACTCTCGTTTCCCCGTGGTCGGACCGAACGGTTTGGACGACATTCTGGGATTCGCCAATCTGCGTCGGGCAGTATCCGTTCCTTTTGAACGCCGCAGTGAAGTCGTGGTCACCTCGTCATCACTAATGTATGAAGTTCCCAGAGTCCCGGAAACGATGGGGCTGGCGGATTTGATGGTGCTGCTGCGCGACGCGGGTAGTCAAACGGCGGTAGTGGTCGATGAATACGGGGGTACTTCCGGCATCGTGACCCTGGAGGACGCGGTTGAAGAAATTGTGGGCGAAGTCGCGGATGAACACGATCAGCACGCTGCCGGGATTAATCATCCGGTGGAAGACGAGTGGTTGGTTCCAGGGCTGATACGTCCCGATGAGCTGTTGATTCAAACCAAAGTGGAACTGCCCGATGAAGGTCCCTATGAAACCTTGGGGGGGCTGATTATGACTGAACTGGGACACGTTCCCTCGCAGGGGGAGACAGTCCTGGTCAACGGATATCTTTTACGCGTCGAGCAAATGGACGGTCGACGTATTGACCGGGTCCGTATCACCCGCAATCCGACCCCTGACGAGCAGGCAGATTCTGCGGAGGTGGCTCATGAATGATTGGGTCTCTTTAATCTTTATGGTGTTGCTTCTGGCTATCAATGCTTTCTTTGTGGGTGCAGAATTCGCGTTCACGGCTTCCCGGAAAGCTGAGATTGAGCCCCTGGTGAAACAGGGGAAACGCGGGGCAGCTTCCGCAATGATTGCGGTAGAAAATGTTTCCGAGATGCTGGCGGTTTGTCAGCTGGGAATTACGCTGGCATCTACCGGATTGGGAGTGGTGGCTGAACCGGCTATCGCGCATCTGTTGCTGCCGATAGCGTTGCGTCTGGGGCTGCCACCGGTCAGTGCCCATTCTTTTGCTATCCTTCTGGCTCTGCTGATTGTCTTGTATCTGCATGTGGTTGTCGGGGAGATGATTCCAAAATATACCTCGGTTTCCGCCCATACCCGCCTCATTTTGCTCTATTCACCCCCGATGGTGGCGATGGAAAGGGCACTGCGTCCGGTTATTAGAGCAATGAACCGATTTGCGAACTCGGTGGTGAGGTTGTTTGGTTTGGAACCGCAACATGAGGTTGGGGTGAGTTTCACGGTCGAGGAAATGTCCTCAATCGTTGAAAAATCCCGCGAGGAAGGGGTTTTGGAGGACGACCTGGGTCTGCTTTCCGGGACGCTGGAATTTTCTGCCGAAGTGGTGTCCGGAGTGATGGTCGGTTTGGAACAATTGGTGATGTTGCCAGCGGATATCACGCCCGTAGAGGCGGAAAAAACCATGGCGCGTTCCGGGTTTTCGCGTATCCCGATTATTGATGAAACCGGAAACATTGTCGGATACTTGCACATCAAAGATGTCATTGCGGTAGATAAAGGATTA
This sequence comes from Mobiluncus holmesii ATCC 35242, assembly GCF_000185445.1. Lineage (NCBI taxonomy): Bacteria > Bacillati > Actinomycetota > Actinomycetes > Actinomycetales > Actinomycetaceae > Mobiluncus > Mobiluncus holmesii. The sequence goes on from NZ_GL622346.1 coordinate 104,724, forward strand.
CGTGAGAACCCGTTGGAACCCTGGCGGATTCGCTCGTTAATTACCGTGACGCCGCAGATGGAAGTGGAGGATGCGCTGCGCGTGATGCAAAAGCAAGGCACGCACCTGGCGGGGGTGGTCAATCCGGAGAATCCGGAAACGGTGATTGGAGTGGTCTTTTTAGAGGATATTTTGGAAGAACTGGTGGGTGAAGTCCGGGATTTACTCTGAGCACGTGTAGCTACGGGCGGCACCATTGATACCAAAAATCCAAGATTCTTTCAGGTAATTTTCGGAAAAAGTCATTTCGTGTTAACAAATGTTACTAAAGTGAAAATTGATGAGCGCTTTTGATTGCAAATCGTTATCTAGTTGTTATAAACTTGAGTTCTAGTTGTTATCCAAAGTCGGAAGGTGACCCTTGGAAACCGAAAGGCCTCGCACCCGTCGGGAAGCACGTGAACTGCGTAATCGTACTCAGTCCGCGCGTATCAGTAAAGAAGCACAAATTTTTAACGCCCCGCGCTTGGTATTGCTGGGCGTAGTTTCGGCTATTACCGTGGTAGCTCCGCTATCTGGGATGGTTTCCCCCAATTTGTCCATCGCCTCGCCGAATTTTGAATTCAGCACCAATCAGACTTTGCTCTCCGTCGTAGCGAAAGCTAGTGGCGCTACTGATTATGACTCCGACTTAAACGCGGTCCCCGCCAGCTCGCGTTCTCGAGTGGTGGAAGCCTCCGCACTGGGACAGTGCGCGGCGCAGGGATCGGCGAACGGTGATGCTTCTGCCGCTCCGGAAGAAAAGCTTTTGCTGTGGCCGTTATCGGCGGGAAGCTATACGTTCACTTCCCCCTGGGGAATGCGAGTCAACCCGGTGACCGGGACGAGGTTGTTGCATGAGGGCGTTGACTTGTCGGCACCCACCGGCACGAATATCTATGCGGTAGCTGACGGAATTGTGATGGATGCAGGAATGCAGGGTTCCACTGGTGTAATTACCATCAAGCATGTTCAGGACGGAGAAGTGTACTATTCCCGTTATTTGCATATGTATAGCAATGGTATTTACGTGCACCAGGGCGACGAGGTTAAAGCTGGAGATGTCATCGCCGGGGTAGGTTCGACCGGACGCTCTACTGGACCGCACTTGCACTTTGAAATTCGTAACGCCGACAAGGAATCCGTCGAACCTATGGGCTGGATGAAGCGTCATGGCGCTAGGTTCATCAACCAGATTTGTTCCTAGAAGCACGCTTGATTTTGCGACCCGCAGCTGTCTTCCCCGTTTCACGCCGTCGACCCGTACTCTTGGCTCACCGCGGATCGGCAGTTTCTGCTAGCGCAGCTTTAGGGTGTCCGGTTCCGGAAAATTCACGAGCTGCCTTTGATTGGGCTGTTTCTTGCAGCGCGGTTTCCGGGTTGGAAACTGATATTCACGCCACTACCGACGGGGTTCCCGTTATTAGTCACGACCCGCTGTGGCACGCGGCGGACGGGGAAATCGCTATTGCCGAAGTTTCGTGGGCGGAGCTGTGCCGGCATCAGCTGCCTAACGGCGAGCAGCCTTTCAGCCTGGAAGAATTCCTGGATCGATACCCCAACATTTACTTGAACATTGATGCTAAAACCGACGCGGTCGTGCCCGGTGCACTCCGCGTCTTACAGGGGCGTCAGGATTTGGGGCGTCTCGCTCTAGCGTCCTTTTCTGCCCGGCGTGTTTGGAAAATGGCTCGATACCTGGGACCGGGGTGCGGATATTTGCCGGGAGCGCGGGATATTGCGCGACTTTTAGGGGGAGCCGCGGCTGGCTTGGTCCGACCCGTCCACCCGAAGATTCGCGGTATAGAAATTCCCTGGGAAACAATCTTTTCCTCGGAAGGGGAAAGCGGGGCAGCGCGGCGGCTCGAATCTGACACCCGTCGCGTAGTGTCGGGGTTGGCGGAGAAACGCTATTTAGAACGCCTTTACCGCTTCGGCATAGTCCCGCGCCTCTGCAGAGATTTTCACTGCGCGTTGGCGGTACCCGAAAGCGTTCCGGGGATGAGAATCGTGACCCCGCGGTTCGTGGCAGCAGCGCACGCTCTGGGCTGTCCCGTGTATGTGTGGACCGTGAATGATCTTGCCTCGTATCGACGCCTAGTTTCCCTTGGCGTTGATGGGATTTACACCGATATTGTTAGTACATTAGCCCAAAACGGGCATTGAGGAAGCTTCCTGCCAGCCGGCAAAAATTGTTGCAATATCAAGGGATACTTAATGAATTCTGAAATAAATATCGGAGAAAGCTAAAAATTACCTTGGAGCTGGAGAAAGTTACTGGTAGATTACTGATGTCAGCGGAATTCCAGAGAAAGGTTAGGCAATGGAACAGCAGCGCTCGGCAGTTCGTTTAGCCGCCGTGGTCGCTAAGCAGCGCCAAAGCAGTGATGCTCTGCAAGGTGCCCAGACCGTTGTCGATGAACACACTCAGTGGGTGTTGTCCCATCTTTCTAGTGGTGATCGCGATCTGATTAAATCCGTCACTGGCGAAGTCATTGAACCCGGTGCTGATTCCGCCTCTCTGTTTGCTTTAACCTTGGCTGAATCGCGAATTAATCAGGCTTCTGCCACAACTGCGCATTCCCAAAATCAACAGCTTCTGATGCGTTGTCCGCAACCTCTGAGCCAGCATGATCGCATTGCTACTTTCACCTCCATGCGTGCCATGCTGGGCAATGGCTCGGTGGGGCGAGCCTTGGATACCGAAGCCTAGCTCTCTCGTGTTCCCCGTGTTTCGTGTTGGGGATTTCGTGATTTGAGAGTTTTACGTAGGGTGTAGTCATGACGCATTTCCACGACAATCCAAAAACTTCTCAAAAGTCTCTGGTTGCCTTGATGGGACCGGCTTTCGTGGCCGCCGTCGCCTACGTGGATCCAGGCAACGTAGCCGCCAACATTACTGCCGGAGCACGCTATGGATACACACTGGTGTGGGTGCTGGTACTGGCTAACTTGATGGCCATGCTGGTGCAATATGAGAGTGCGAAATTTGGCATAGTAACCGGTCGGTCTCTCCCGCAGGTCCTCGGTGACCGTTTACGACGACCGGGGCGGATTGCCTTTTGGATTCAAGCTGAAATCGTGGCTGGTGCCACCGATTTGGCGGAAGTCATTGGTGGGGCTATTGCGCTTAACCTGTTGTTCGGGACCCCGTTGCTGGTAGGCGGATTGATAATCGGTGTGGTGTCTTTGGGGATGCTGTTTTTACAAAATACGTCCGGTCAGATTGTGTTTGAGCGGGTCATTATAGCTCTGCTCCTGGTCATTACTCTGGGATTCGTGGGAGGACTGGTGGTGGCTCCCCCCTCCTGGCAGGCTGCCGTAGCGGGACTGCGACCGACATTCCCCAATGCAGAATCAGTATTGGTAGCTGCCTCGATGCTGGGAGCCACGGTGATGCCCCACGCGATTTATCTGCATTCCTCATTGACCAAAGATCGTCACGGCTCAGAGCATCCGGATGATCAGAAGCGCAGGCTCATCCGGGCGACAAAACTGGATGTGTTCTGGGCGCTGCTGGTGGCTGGTTCGGTCAACATTGCCCTGGTGCTGCTGGCTGCCGCTGCATTGCGCGGTCCCGGAACCGGTCAGACAGACACCGACACTATCGAGGGTGCTTATCACGTCATAGCTATCGCCCTCGGCGGTGGGGTAGCAACGGTATTTGCGGTAGGGTTGCTGGCTTCAGGATTAGCTTCTACCTCGGTGGGGGCATATGCCGGGGCGGAAATTATGTCAGGTTTGCTCCACGTTCGCGTTCCATTACTGGCGCGGCGCGTGGTGACTTTGATACCGGGATTAGCTATTTTGGCGCTCGGCTTTAATCCCACTTGGGCACTGGTACTCAGCCAAGCTCTGCTGTCTCTGGGAATTCCTTTCGCATTGCTACCCCTGGTCATCTATACGTCAAAAAAGACCATCATGGGATCCTTTGCTGATCCCAAATGGTTGCTGGCTATTAACATCGTGGTCGCTGCCTTAATCGTCGCCCTGAACCTGGGACTTTTGGTGCTGTTAATGTTGGGTATGGGGGGCTAAAATTTACCTTCTGGAAACAAAGCGGTAAACTGTTGAAACTGATTACAGTATGCCCCGGTAGCTCAGTGGATAGAGTGTTTGCCTCCGGAGCAAAAGGTCATGGGTTCGAATCCCATCCGGGGCGCTGAATCTGGGGTGACGCATGTGCAAAACCGTAGTATCTCGAACTTTCTATCCCCTCATGAATTGCTAATTTTGCTGTGCTAATGGCGAAACGTTAGGCTTGAGGGGTGACTCCAGAAGAATTAACTCAGCGCATAATTGCGCAACTTAGCACTGCGGCGGCGGAAAATAATATCGTTTTGGCAGACGGCGTCTTGGCCGAAAAAATGCGTGTGGAGCGACCCAAGAACCGCGACCACGGAGATTGGGCGACTAATATCGCCTTGCAGCTGGGCAAATCTGTAGGCAAGAACCCCCGAGAACTGGCGGAAATCTTTGCTTCTGCCATTGCCCAGATTGACGGGGTGTCCTCAGCAGAAGTCGCCGGTCCGGGGTTCATCAATATCCGTTTGGAGGCCGGGGCGGCTGGTGCTTTGGTGGCTGACATCCTCGCCTCCGGTAACGATTACGGGCACGGTGAAGGTCTCAAAGGGGTTCATATCAACCTGGAATATGTTTCCGCTAACCCGACTGGACCGCTGCACATTGGCGGCGCGCGCTGGGCAGCAGTAGGGGATTCCTTAGCTCGCTTGTACAAATTCAGCGGGGCAAAAGTCACTCGTGAGTATTACTTTAATGACCACGGCAGCCAGATTGACCGCTTTGCCATTTCCCTGCTGGCAGCGGCTCGCGGTCAGGAAACCCCCGAAGACGGATACGGCGGGCAATACATCGCTGACATTGCTGCCAAGGTTCAAGCTGAAGCTAAAGCAGCGGGGGATCCAGACCCGGCGACCCTTGACGATGAAGCCGCCCAGGAATACTTCCGATCTCACGGCGTTGAGTTGATGTTCGACGAGATTAAAGAATCGCTGCGTGGCTTCCGCACCGAGTTCGATGTGTTCTTTCACGAGAATTCCCTTTATGAGACCGGGGCGGTCACCAAGGCATTGGATTACTTACGCGAACGTGGCGAGGTCATCGAAAAGGACGGCGCAACTTGGCTGCTGACGACCAAACACGGAGATGACAAAGACCGCGTGGTTATCAAGTCCGACGGCAACGCCTCTTATTTCGCCTCCGACGTGGCCTACTATCAGGATAAGCGTCGCCGCGGAGCGGATCGCGCCGTATTCCTGCTCGGCGCCGATCATCATGGCTATGTCGGGCGCATGATGGCAATGTGTGCTGCTTACGGTGATAAGCCCGGCGTGAACATGCAGATTATCATCGGACAGCTGGTGAACCTGTTTAAGGACGGTGAACCGGTGCGTATGAGTAAGCGTGCGGGAGACATCGTGACCCTGGAGGACTTCGTCGAAGCAGTCGGCGTTGATGCGGCTCGTTACGCTTTGGTGCGTTCCTCGATGGACACCCAGTTGGCTATCGACCTTGATGTGCTAGCTTCACATACCAACGAAAATCCGGTTTACTATGTCCAATATGCACATGCCCGCACCTCGAATGTGGCAAAGAACGCTGCTGCACATGGGGTTTCTTGTGCTGATGGCTTCGCGCCAGAGGAACTCCGAGACCCGGCAGACGCGGCACTTATCGGCGTCTTGGCACAATTCCCCTCCGTCGTGGCGACCGCTGCAGCTGAAAATGCCACGCATCTGGTGCCGCGGTACTTGGAAAACCTATCGGGGGCATACCACACTTGGTACGGTAAGCGCCGTGTTACACCCGCTGGTGATGAACCGGTGACTGCCGAACATGCAGCGCTGCTGGCGCTGAACAATGCTGTTGGTCAAGTCCTGCGCAACGGCTTGGATTTGTTGGGTGTGACCGCCCCCGAACGGATGTGAGTGGCACCGTTTTTCTCGACCCAGCTGCGCCACGTCAGGAAGGAACTCACGGTGGATTTGGCGGCTGTTAATCCAGCACGGTTACACCTGGCTCCTCTTGACCTGCACTACCGCAAGTTTTTAGACGACCACCCTGCTGATACAGTGAAGGGGTAAAGGAACGCCGAGAGGGAGATAACGATGGCGCAAAAACAAGACGTCAAAATTGGGTTGCTGGGTGCGGGTACGGTGGGGCTGCAGGTTGCGCGCATCTTGCACGACCAACAGCAGGAACTTGCGGCACGAGCGGGAGCGAACCTCGTGCTCAGCGCAGTGGCAGTGCGGGACACTAGCAAGGTTCGGGAGGGGCTGGACCAGAGTCTGTTGACCACCGATATTGACGCAGTTATCAACTCCGCAGACCTGGTCATCGAACTGATGGGAGGTCTGGAACCAGCGCGTAGTGCCATGTTGAAAGCCTTAGAAGCTGGTAAAACCGTGGTGACCGGCAACAAGGCAGTGCTCGCGCAGTACGGTCCGGAGCTTTATGAGACCGCTGCTCGCACCGACGCGAATTTGTATTTTGAAGCCGCGGTGGCGGGGGCGGTTCCGGTGGTTTATGGGCTGCGGGAATCCCTGACGGGGGATCGCATCAACAAAGTTTTAGGTATCGTCAACGGCACCACCAACTACATCCTTGATCAGATGACAACCCATGGCTGGTCATATGAACAGGCCCTGCATCAGGCTCAAGAGCTTGGCTATGCCGAGGCGGATCCCAGCGCGGACGTGGGCGGTCGTGATGCGGCAGCCAAGTGCGCCATCCTGGCGTCCCTCGCTTTCCACACCCGGGTGAATCTGGAAGATGTCCCCGTGAAAGGGATTACCGAGGTCAGTGCGCAAGACATTAAACAGGCTACAGAATCCGGCTACGCGGTGAAACTGCTGGCTCGCGCCGAAAGGGTCATCGTGGAGGGAGAGGAACAAATCGCCCTCGGGGTGGAGCCGACCCTGGTTCCCCAGAGCCACCCCCTAGCGAGTATCACTGGACCCTACAACGCCATAGTTTTAGAAACCGAGTTTGCCGGTCGGCTCATGTTCTACGGGGCGGGCGCGGGTGGTGCTCCCACTGCCTCCGCGGTATTGTCCGACGTGGTGGCAGGCGCTAATCACCTGGTCTCAGGAGGGCACGCTCCCCGCGAAAGTGTGTACGCAGCCTTGCCAATCTGTGAACCGGGACGGGTAGAAACCCGCCGTCAGGTTCGTTTGGAGGTCGCCGACCGGATTGAGATGATGGCAGAGATTGCAAAAATTTATGCTGCGGGCGGAGTCTCCATCGCGTCTTTGACTCAGTCTCCGACCGAGACGGTTCCCGACGAAGCGACGTTAGTCATTTCGACCCACCGGGCACAGAATTCTCAGCATGATGGAATTACTGCCGCTTTGGCGAAATCACCAATAGTGCATAAAATCGCCTCAGAAATGTCCATCGAGCAAGACCAATAGTAGCCTCGAGAATTTTCGTGCCTAAACCGGCACCGTCGGGGGCAAAAACTGTTGAAGTTATCGAAACCACGATTAAGGAGCAACCAAACATGGCACAGATGTGGAGCGGTCTGCTGGAAGAATACCGGAATCGACTTCCCCTGGAACCAAGCGACCCCGTCGTGACTCTGTTTGAGGGCAATACTCCCTTGATTCGGGCGCGCCGGGTGGAACAACGCATCGGTGCCCTGAGCGATAAAGCTGGTGTAGACACCACTGGTACCGAAGTTTATGTGAAATTTGAGGGCGCTAATCCCACCGGTTCGTTCAAAGACCGGGGCATGACCATGGCCATGACAAAGGTGAAAGCAGCTGGTACACAGATGGTCGCTTGCGCTTCCACCGGCAACACCTCCGCATCTGCGGCGGCGTACTCGGTCGCGGCAGGAGTAGGATGCGCAGTCATTTTGCCTGCCGGAAAGATTGCCCTAGGTAAGCTGGCGCAGGCGGTGATGCACGGAGCGAAGCTGATTGCCGTGGATGGAAACTTTGACGACTGCTTGCGAATCACCAGGGAGCTGACGGAAAAGTACCCGGTGGATTTGGTCAATTCGATAAATCCTTACCGTTTGCAAGGACAAAAAACTGCCGCTTTTGAAATCTGCGATGCCTTGGGTGATGCCCCGGATATTCACTGCCTGCCAGTGGGCAACGCCGGAAATATCAGCGCCTATTGGATGGGATATAACGAGTATTTCGGACGGAAAGTGGCATCCTCAATTGAGGATTCCGCCCAGAAACTGAAACCGCAAACCACCAAGCTGCCGCAAATGTGGGGGATTCAAGCCAACGGAGCCGCGCCTTTCGTGGCGGGACACCCCATTGAGAATCCGGAAACTATCGCCACCGCGATACGAATTGGCAACCCAGCGTCTTGGGACTACGCCACCGCAGCACGCGACGACTCCGGAGGCTTGATTACCGCCGTCAGCGATGCCGCCATTATGCAAGCGCAGTCCATTATCGCCGCGGAAGTCGGCGTGTTTTGTGAGCCTGCCAGCGCTGCCCCGGTAGCGGGCCTGTTGGCATTAGCTGAGCAGGGCAAAGTGCCTGGTGGGGTTCGCATTGTTTGCACTCTTACCGGCAACGGCTTGAAAGATACTGCCACCGCGATGGAAGCTAAAGGTAACATGACTCCGCCCGTAATTGCACCTAGCCTGCAGGCGGCAGTGCGGGAACTCGGTCTGTAATACCACCGTCCTCGCCCGGTCAGTGTCGTGCCCCCGACCCAGCGCAAAACCATCGAACCTAAGGAATTGCCATGAATTTTGTGCGTGACGAAGTAACGGTCAGCGTGCCTGCCTCCTCGGCTAATCTGGGACCGGGATTTGATGCTTTAGGAATTGCCCTCGAACTGCGCGATGAAATTAGGGTGCGAGCCACTACCGGGGCGACCCACGTCACCGTGGAAGGAGAAGGCGCCGGCAAAGTTCCCGAGGACGACACCAATATGGTGGTGCAGGCGCTGCGAGCTGGTCTGGAATCTGTGGGGGCTTCCCAAATCGGGATTGAAATGCATTGCGTGAATCGGGTCCCGCACGGTCGCGGTCTGGGTTCGTCCTCCGCAGCGCTAGTTTCCGGTCTGGCAGCTGCCGGAGCGTTGCTGGAGCCGGGAGCCTTGGACACCGAGGCGATTTTTCAGCTCGCCGTCCAGATGGAAGGTCATCCTGACAATGCTGCTCCAGCGGTCTACGGGGGAGCCGTCGTGGGCTGGATGGAACCCAGTGCTGGTCAGGTCACGCCGCGAGCTTACGCGCAACAATTTGAAGTTTCCCCGCAAGTGCGTCTGACCGTGCTGATTCCAGAATTTGAACTAGCGACGTCGCAGGCTCGCGGGCTGCTGCCTGAATCAGTTCCGCATCGAGACGCGGCTTTTAACGCGGGGCGTGCCGCACTGCTGCCGTTAGCCTTGGCGCAACACCCCGAATTGCTGTTTTTTGCCACCGAGGATCGGCTGCACCAGGAATATCGACGTGAAGGGATGCCTCAATCCTTAGAGATGGTTGATCGGCTGCGCGCCGCCGGCACTCCTGCCGCCATTAGCGGTGCCGGACCAACGGTAATAGTTTTCGACCATCTGGATCCCGCCACGCGCCAAGACCTCGAACATTTGGGCTGGAAACCGCGAGAATTGCCGGTGGCGCCGCAGGGAATCATCGTCAGATAACCTCCCTGAAACCACTCATCTCGGTACTTCGACCGGGTACCGGCACCCCCGCACTTGTGAACCAGACCCTACCCCGCCAAGAAAGGCATTGACGGGGTAGGGAGGGATTTGGAGATGAACGAAGTTTTAGCGTCTGAGGACGTAACGCACCTGGAATCCGGCTTTCGTGAACGCATCTTCCAGATCGGCGGTATTCACGGTGTTTACGCCCAAAAGTACAAAAGAGCTCTCCATCCCGGTGCGGTACACCGCGATATGGGTAATGTTGGTCTCCAACTCCTCAGTGACCCCAGCCAGGCGGCTCATCACCCCTGGCTGGTCATCAGCCTCAATGACCAGGCGGGTTCCGGGCTCTCGCGCCCCGTTAATGTCGATAAACGCATCGAGGACGTCTGATTCGGTAATCACCCCCACGACCTTGCCCTCATCCAGGACCGGCAGAATCTCAACTTTAGTATCGCGCATGAGGATGGCGGCTTCCTCCAGCATGGCGTCGGGCACGATGGTGGGAGGATTCTTTCGCATGATCTTATAGATTTTCAGTTTGGACAACAGGTAGGCCACTTCGCCAAAAGACAGGGAAGTCGCGTCAGAGGGAAGAGCTCGGTTGAGGTCTAACTGTGACACTACGCCACACAGCTTGCCGTCACGCAATACCGGCAGTTTTGTGATGCCGTGTGTCTGCATCAGTTCGATAGCGTCCGGTACGGTGGCACCGGAATCAATCGTGAAAGGGTTGGCTGTCATTCTCCATTTTACAAACACGGTTATCCTCCCAGGTAGGCATGTTTAACTTCGTCGCTAGCCAGCAGTTCTGCGGCGTCGCCTTGCAACACAATCTTGCCGGTCTCCATCACGTAGGCGCGCGAGGCAATCTGCAAAGCCATGTTGGCATTTTGCTCTACTAATAAAATCGTAGTTCCCATTTCTTTAATCTTGACGATGATGTCAAAAATTTCTTGGACAAACAGTGGAGCCAAGCCCATCGACGGCTCGTCCAACAGTAGGACGCGTGGTTTTGCCATCAGACCGCGCCCCATGGCGAGCATCTGCTGTTCGCCCCCGCTAAGCGTCCCCGCTAGCTGATTTTTCCGGTTAGCCAAGACCGGGAAACGGTCAAACACCATTTTTAAATCCGCGGCGGTACCGCTCCGGTCTTTGCGCATGTAGGCACCCAAATCAAGGTTTTCCATCACGGTCATGGTGGGGAACACCCGGCGACCTTCCGGAACGTGTACCAGACCGTGGCGTACCCGCGAGCGTGGGGAGGACTTGGTAATTTCCTCGCAGTCTAGCCACATCGAGCCTTCTAAAGGGCGTTCCAGACCGGAGGCGGTTCGTAACGTGGTGGTTTTGCCGGCTCCGTTAGCGCCAATCAGGGTGACGATTTCGCCTTCTTCCACGCGCAGGGAAATACCTTTCAGAGCTTGGATGCCACCGAAAGAAACTTTGAGGTCTTTAATCTCAAACATTTTCTACCTCCTGCCCCAGATAGGCTTCGATAACCTTCGGATTGTTACGAACTTCCTGTGGTGTACCCGAAGCGATGACCACGCCGTGATCGAGTACATAGAGACGCTCGCAGATGGTCATCACCAGTGACATATCGTGCTCAATGAGCAGGATGGTGAGGTGATAGCGCTGGCGCAATTTTGCAATCAACGCCGTGAGCTGGGCAGTCTCAGCTGGATTCATCCCCGCCGCCGGTTCGTCCAACAACAGCAGTTGTGGGTTAGTCGCCAGGGCACGAGCAATCTCGAGGTGACGCTGTTCCCCGTAGGAGAGGTTTCGAGCATGCTCACCAGCTTTTTCAGCGAGGTTCATCATTTCTAGCAGCTGCAGAGAGTCTTTGTGGACGCGTTGGCGCGACCGTGACCAGGACGGCAAATGTAAAAAGGACGCCAGGAGGGAATATTTTTCGCGCTGTTCCATAGCGAAAACCACGTTGTCCAGCACCGTCAGGTCCTTGAACAAGCGGATGTTTTGGAAGGTACGGGCGATGCCGCAGCGAGAAATCACAAAGGGCTTTTGACCGGCGATAGAGATCTCCCCACCCTTCGGGTCAGGGCGGAAAGTAACAGTGCCCGACGAGGGGGGATAAACTCCGGTCAGCAGGTTGAATACGGTGGTCTTGCCTGCCCCGTTGGGTCCAATCAGTCCAATTAGTTCTCCGGGCTGCAGATACATGTCAACGTCCGTGAGCGCAGCGAGACCGCCGAAGTGTCGCGTCAAACGGTGCACGTCCAAGATGGCATGAGCGCGTTGCGACGATTCTTCCTTCTCTTCCGAATTGGGCTCTAGGTGGGGTGTTTCTTTCTTCGCAGCAGAAGGGGCGGGCAGGGCGTTGCTACGTTTCGGTTCGCCCTCACCGGTAGGCTTACGCAACAACCGACCAAAAACCTTAAAGTTCAGTTCCTTGGTGCCCAACAGTCCTTGCGGGCGGAACACCATGAGGATGACCAAAACCAAGGCGTAGAGAATCATCCGAATCTCCGGGAAGGGCTGGAGCAGGGTGGAGACTACCGCCAGCAAGATTGCCGCAATTATCGAGCCGGTCAGTGAGCCCAAGCCACCCAAGACCACTATCACAAGGATGTTTATAGACATCATGAAGTTGAACAAATCCGGCTTGACAAAGAAAAAGTTCCCGATGTACAAACCGCCGCCGACAGCTCCAAAGAAGGAACCAACCACGAAAGCCAAGGTCTTAATTCTTGTAGAGTAAACCCCGATGGATTCAGCAGCAATTTCATCCTCGCGGATTGCGATACAGGAGTGCCCGTGACGGGAGTCTAGGAAGTTACGAATCAACACGATAGTTCCGGCAGTGAGGATAAAGAGAATGTTCCAGTCCGTGAACTGCAGCTGAATGAACAGCCCGGCAGCCCCTCCGGAAAACTCCAGATTTAGCAGCAGCACACGAATGATTTCCGCCATACCCAGAGTGGCGATAGCCAAGTAGTCGCCCTTTAAACGCAGTGTTGGCAGACCAATGAGGAAACCGATACTGGCGGCAAAGATTCCGCCGACGAACAATCCCCAGAAGAAACCGCCGTAGGTGGGAATTGCGGTGACAATGAGCCCGGTGGAATAGGCTCCCACCGCCATGAATCCCGCATGTCCCAGAGAGAATTGCCCGGTGAACCCGGTGACCAGGTTCAACGACACCGCCAGGATAATGTTCACGCAGATGGTGACCATAGTGTTAAAGATGTAAGAGTCGATGACTCCCACCGTGATGAGGGCGTAACCCAACCCCCAGAGGACCGCGAGTATGATGGCTTGCGCAATGATACTTTTTATTCCTGGTTTCATGGCTTAGACCTTCTCCTGTACGTTCTTGCCGAGGATGCCGGCGGGTTTAAAGATGAGCACGATGATCAGCACCAGGAACACCGCGGCGTCACGGAAGGTGGACAGCCCCAGAGAATTCACGATTGTCTCTAATAAGCCGACCAAGTAGCCGCCAACTAACGCGCCTGGAATCAACCCGATGCCACCTAACACAGCTGCCACAAAGGCTTTCAAGCCCGGCATAATGCCCATTAGCGGGGTGATGGAAGTGTAATACAGCCCCCACAGCACCCCGGCGGCACCAGCCAAAGCGGAACCGAGAGCAAAAGTGAAGGAAATCGTGTTATCGACGCTGATACCCATGAGTTTGGCGGCGTCTTGATCCTGACTGACCGCGCGCATGGCTTTCCCAATGCGAGTTTTCTTAATGATGAACTGCAGGACAACCATCAAAATCACGGAAACCACCACGATGATGATTTGAATCATGGACAGGTTCACCCCACCGAAGTGGTAGCTAGCTCCGAGCCAACCGGTTTGGGCGGGATAGGCGCGCGCCTCGGCTCCGACAAAGTACATGGTTACGTACTCAATCAACAGAGACATACCAATGGCGGTAATCAGTACGGCAATCCGGGTCGAGTGGCGCAGCGGCTTGTATGCCAGACGCTCAATCAGCATCCCCAAGATTGCGCAGATAATCATTGCTGCCAGCAGGGATGTGAACGGGTCGAGGTGCAGCAGGACCATTCCCGCGAAACCGGCGTACGCCCCGACCATCAGGACGTCGCCGTGGGCGAAGTTAATGAGCTGAATGATGCCGTAGACCATGGTGTATCCCAATGCGATAAGCGCATAGATACTCCCCAGCGACAGGCCGTTAATCAGCTGTTGCAGTATCAAATCCATGAGGAACGTTCTTTCTTAAGGTCCGCTGGGCGAGAGCCCCAAATCCGGTGAGGAGTCGGGCAAACAGGGCACCTCGCCCGGCGGACATACCCGACTACTTCAGGGCGTAGGCCTCAGCGGAGTCCTGGACACCGTCCTTTAGGGAAACCACAACCGCCGTCTTAATCGGGTCATGGGTCTGGGGATCCATGTCGAAAGAACCGGTCACTCCAGCGAAGCCTTTGGCATGAGCCATCGCTTCGGCAACAGCTGGACCGTTCAGCTCTTTTGCTTCACCAATCGCCTGGGCCACGAAGTAAGCCGTGTCGTAGCCCAAGGCGTTGAATGAGGAAGGTTCCTCGCCGAACTTATCCTGGTAGGTCTTGATAAAGTCCTGGAGTTTAGTGTTGGAAGTATCTAGCGCTGAGTAGTGCGAAGTAAAGAAGACGTTGTTCAATGCCGAGGCGCCTGCCAGTTCCAGTAGGGTAGGGGAATCAAAGCCGTCGCCTCCCAGAATCTTGGCGTTGATACCCAGTTCGCGTGCCTGCTTGATGATGAGTCCGACTTCCTGGTAGTAGCCGGGGATATAGAGCACATCGAAATTCTTGCCCTTGATGTTGGTCAAGGTCGCCTTGAAATCGGTGTCGCCGGCCACGTAGCCTTCTTCGGCGACGACGGAACCACCAGATTTGGTGAAGTTTTCCTGAAAGTTCTTTGCCAGGCCTTTTGCATAGTCTGAAGAGGTGTCCCCCATGATGACTGCGGTCTTGGCGCCTAACTTTTCGGCGGCATATTTTGCCATCACACCGCCCTGATAGGAATCGGAGAAACAGGTGCGGAACGCGAATTCTTGGAGTTTGCCGCCGGTGACGGTCACATCATCCGCGGTGGCAGAACCGGAAATTACCGGAACTTTATTTTGGTTACCGGCGGGGATGACCGCTTTGAAAGAACCGGAGGTTGCCGGACCAATCATGGTCAGGACCTTGTCCTGGCTCATCAGTTTGGTGGCCAAAGTGGTGGCTTCGGCTGGCTCTGACTTGGAATCGTATTTCACGATTTCAATCTTTTTGCCTTTGACGCCGCCCTTGGCGTTGATTTCAGCAAACGCCAGTTCGATGCCGTCCACATTTTGTTTACCGTAGGTGGCGACTGCGCCGGAAAGTTCGTAGTTAACACCGATTTTTATCGTGTCACCAGTAGCGGCGTTGCCCCCTGCCACGGGTCCAGAGCTGGGTGAGGTGCAGGCCGTCATGCCGGTCAAGGTGAGTGCTGAAATTGCAGCAGCCGCAATTATGCGTTTCATCAGAATGCCTTTCTTTGAAAAATGAAATCTTTCGGGTGAGATAGAGAATCCAAATCCGCAAAGCATTGAATGTTAAAATAAAACACAAAGCGGCGGAAACTACATCCCTAGTGCCCCGGAATTGCGTTGCTGCGGTAGCTTCCGATACTCGATAGACCATTGTGTGGTCCGGGTGATGACGGGGTCACGCTGACGAGGTTGATACTCGTTTTGTTGAAACCTTAGCGTGGAGGTATGATTTTATCAACACGGCTCAGCCGCGGGTCCGTAGAAATCTTCCGGACCAACCCCGATTCGTATTCTTGAGTCGGTCTGCTTGCGAACCTTCGTAATTTGGAACGTTGCGCGAGTTTTTACCCATTACCTTTGAGATAAGGATACTTGTGAACGACAATCAACTGGCTGCTATGAAGCTTTCGGAACTGCGCGAACTGGCAAAGTCGCTAGAAATCAAAGGCATTTCGCAGGCTCGGAAACCGCAACTCATTGAAGCGATTATTGAAAAACAGCAATCTGGAGGTTCTGCCGGTACCTCCGCACTTGCAGAGACTGCCGCGCCGGAACAGACTCGTGTCGCTGAACATGACGGTGAGAAAGATGCTGCCATCTCCGCGAGCCAGGCACGTGCGGCGCGTCGTCATCGTCGGGCTTCTGCTCCGGCAGGAGAACCCGCCGTGGATGAAGCTCCTGAAAAAGCTGCCACTCTTGACGTAAAGGCTGCGTTGGAACGTGATTTGGGAGCCACTCCCACGCGTCAACGCCGTAACCACGATGATGTCGATTCAGTCACCGAAAACAATCCTCAACTAGAGGCGGTAGCTCAGGGAGCTAGCGTGCGCCGTGAACAAACTCAAGAAGAGCGCAGCGAACACTATGATCGTCGTAATCGCAACGATCGTCGTGGTCGGAACCGTAACCGCAATCGCGGGCGCGATCGGGATGACAACGACAATACCAACAGCAGCGACGAGATTAGCCCTGAAGAATTGCTGCCCATTGCCGGTATCTTGGAAGTGAAAGAGAATCACGCCTTCGTGCGAACCTCCGGGTATCTGCCCGGTCCCAACGATGTTTACGTGACTTTGGGACAGGTGCGCCGGTGGGGGCTGCGTTCTGGCGACGCGATAGTGGGAGCCGTGCGCAAGCCTCGTGAAGGTGAAGAACGTCGCGTCAAGCACAACGCTTTGGTGCACCTGGAGTCCATTAACGGTCAGAGTCTCGAGGAAGCCTCGCAACGAATCGAGTTTTCCAAGCTCACCCCGCTGTATCCCGATGAGCAGTTACGTTTGGAAACGTCTTCGAAGGTGCTGGCTCCGCGGATTATTGACTTGATGGCTCCTATCGGGAAGGGTCAGCGCGGTTTGATTGTGTCCCCGCCAAAAGCTGGCAAGACCATCATCTTGCAACAGATTGCTAACGCGATTTCCATCAACAACCCTGAAGTTCACATCATGGTGGTCCTGGTGGACGAACGTCCGGAGGAAGTTACCGATATGCAACGCACGGTCAAGGGCGAGGTGATTGCCTCGACTTTCGACCGTCCGGCTTCGGAGCACACCACCGTGGCAGAGCTCGCCATTGAGCGGGCTAAGCGCCTGGTGGAGTTGGGTGGCGATGTCGTGGTATTGCTGGATTCCATCACCCGTTTGGGGCGTGCTTATAACCTTGCCGCACCGGCTTCGGGTCGGATTCTCTCCGGCGGTGTGGACGCGTCGGCGCTGTATCCGCCCAAGCGTTTCTTTGGGGCTGCCCGCAATGTTGAAAACGGCGGTTCCTTGACGATTATTGCTACAGCCTTGGTCGAAACCGGCTCCAAGATGGACGAAGTTATCTTTGAGGAATTCAAAGGTACCGGCAATATGGAGCTGCGTTTGTCTCGTGAACTGGCTGAAAAGCGTCTGTATCCGGCAGTGGATGTCAATGCTTCGGGCACTCGTCACGAAGAGGTGCTGTTCACGAAGGAGGAGCTGAGCGTGCTGTGGCGGTTGCGTCGTGTGCTGGCGTCTCTGGAACTGGAACAGGCCGCGGGAGTGGTACTCCAGAAGCTGAAGGATACCCAGAACAATGCCGAGTTCCTGATGGCAGTCGCCAAGACGACTCCCACGGAATAATTCTTTTATTTTTCACAAGGTTCCCCTCTTGCGTTTGTGCGGGAGGGGAACCTTTTTTGGTTGGGTAGTTGATAAAAGTAGCGATAATTGTGCGTACAAATGTTACTAAAGTGAATCCTGAGATTATTGTAAAATTCAGTGAATTTTGTTTAGAATAGTTAAATCTGATGTAAACTGCCGATGGATGTGGCTAGGGTTAAAGAAGCTGTTAAGGGAGGCAGACTTTGAGTAACGCAGACCATTTTGGACCATGGCGGCGTCGCTTGGCGGTAGTAAGTGTAGCTGCGGCTATGACTCTGGGGATGGGAACAATTCCCCTGGCGGTGGGAGCCCCTAGCGCCAAATCTGACCGTATCGCCCAACTGGAAAGCGCTATCGCCCGCAACCGTGTGAAAGTCGATGCAGCCCAGTTACACTATGCCCAAACGGCAGAGGATTTCGCCGAGGCTACGGATGCGCTGAATGCTGCTACTTCCGAGGCAAGCGAAAGCGCGAAAAAAGCCCAGGCAGCAAAACGAGACGCCGATGCAGCGAAAGCGAAATTGGGTCGTCTTGCCGTGGCGATGTATCGCCAAAACGGCAATGGATTGTCGGATTTTGCAGCGATTACTGAATCAGATGCCTTCCGTAAAGCCGCTTTGAAAGAAGCTGCCACTGACGCTTTAGGCAATCAGGCGGACAGCCAAACTCAGGGATTGATGGCGCTGCAAAATGTCGCCGAGGTCTTGCGTGACAAGGCCGATCGCGCTGCCAAAGCCAAGAAAGACGCCGCTGTTAGCTTGGCTACTACCGAGAAAACTGCCCGTAACCAGGCCCAAGATGCTCTGGATGACCTCAAGAAACTGGAAACCCAACGGGAAAAAATCATCGTGGAGCTCGCGCGGGAACGCGACGTGACGATCGCGGAAGAAAAAGCCCGTCAGGAAAAAGTCGAGCAGGAACGCCAAGCTGCCTTAGCGGCCGCGGCGCAGCGCAAACGTCAAGAACAAGAAGCCTTGGCAGCGCAGCAAGCTGCCGCCCGAGCAGCTCAACAAGCAGCCGAGCAAAAAGCCCGTGAACAGGCAGCGAAAGCGGAAGCTGACCGCCAGGCGCGGCAGCGCGCGGCTGCGCCGGCAGCGCCGGCAGCTCCGGCAACGCAACCTTCAAATCCGGCACCACCACCTGTTGCGGCTCCTCCGCAGCCAGCGCCACCGTCTCCTGCCGCCGCTCCGGCTCCGCGGGTCGTGAGCCCTCCCAGCCGGGCTGCCAGCGGAGGATACGGACCTGCCCTGTTGGAATGGGCCAAAACCAAGACTGGTCTACCTTACGTTTGGGGTGGAACCGGACCGAATGGTTATGACTGCTCTGGACTGGTCTATGCGGGAATGAGAGAACTGGGCAAAGGTGTGCAACGTTCCGCAGCGGCCCAATACAACGCCTACGCCAATGTACCCTTTAGTCAGAAACAGCCGGGAGATTTGGTGTTCTGGTCCAATAACGGGGCCGGCAGCGGGGTCTACCACGTAGCGATTTACTCTGGTGGCAATACCATCCTGATGGCGCCCAAGCCCGGTAGCTCCGTGGGCACTTTCAACTTCTATAATCAAAACAGGATTATGCCTTTCGTGGCGCGTCTCTAATATAGAATGCGCCCATGAGTTCTCTGCCCCCCTTTGTTAGCCCTGAGGGTGCCGAAACACGCCTGTGGGAGCGCGATGCCGGGGGAGCCTTGGGGGAAATCCAGCTCGCGGTGCGCCGGATGCTGCAATCACTAGGTTCCCCGGACGATACTCTGCTGTGCCTGGCGCTTTCGGGTGGTCCTGATTCGCTGAGTTTAGCGGCGGCGCTGGTTCGCGTCGCCCTGCATCACCCGCTTCCGTGGGACGTGAGTTGCTTCACGGTAGATCACGGCTGGCGACCAGAATCCGCCGCAGAATCGCAAGCTGCCGTCCAATGTGCCCACGAACTGGGGTTTACTGCGGCGACGGTATTGAGGGGAGAAGGTCGCGGGGGCGCCAATGGGCCGGAGGGTGAAGCGCGCCTCCTCCGCTGGGGATTGTTGGCGCAGGCAGCTATTTCTCACGCCAAAACCCAGGGTAAGGCGCGTGCGGTTATCCTCACCGGGCATACCCTTGATGACCAGGCAGAAACCGTCTTGTTGCGTATGGCACGAGGCTCTTCGCTACGTTCGATTTCAGCTATGAGGGAGTTTGAGTCCTTGGATTGCCAAACCGGCTTGCCCTTGCGCTTCGCCTGGGGAGAGGAAGATTCCGGTGCTGATGCCGTGGTGGACTTGAGTTTAGCGCGTCCGTTGCTGGGAATCCGACGAGTTGTCACCCACGCCGCTTGTGAACAGGCTGGGCTCGTAGCCGTCAACGATCCCAGCAACCGCATGGAAGGTCCCGTGAAAACCGCAGCTGACCAGCCGCTACCTCGTGCTGCCATTCGTGAACAGGTCATGCCCGCGCTCGCCTCCGCGCTAGGACAAGACCCCGCTCCCGCACTGGCACGACTAGCTGGTCAGGCTGCCGCGGACGACACCATACTGGAAGCGCTCGCGGGAGAAGTCTTTTGGGAAGTGCTTATTGATGAGTCCGGTGATCGGGACCGGGAGGACAGCGTGAAACTGAACCTGAAAGCGATTGAAGACTACAAGTATCACAACCTAATCCGTTATTCTGCCCCCGTCCTGCGGCGCGTGGTGCGTAAAGCAAGTTTACTAGCAGGGGCGAGGGTGGATTCCCTCACTGCAGCCCACCTGCGTGGCGTAGTGAATCTGATTCGTGACTGGCATGGACAAGGTCCGCTGACCCTGCCTGGAATTACGGTGACCCGGCGGGGAAACTTCCTGGAATTTAGTGCCAGCCAGAATCGCTCCGACTCAAAACACCAACCAGAGTGAGCTAAATTCTGACGCATTTAGGCATTGCGGAGGGAAGGTCTAAAATGGACGCAGTCCAGTGGAACACTTTTAGAATGGACCTGCGATTTGAGGGAGGCATGTGATGGACGCTGCAGACATGGGCGCAGACATGGAACGGGTCTTATTGACCGAGGAACAAATACAAAACAGGCTCACCCAAATGGCGGCGGTCATTGACAAAGACTACGAGGGTCACGAAATCCTGCTGGTGGGCGTGCTGCGTGGGGCGGTCATGGTGATGGCGGACTTGGCGCGGAAACTGCACTCTCCCATTCAAATGGACTGGATGGCGGTGTCTTCCTATGGCTCCGGGACGAAATCTTCCGGAGTGGTACGGATTTTGAAAGATTTGGACACGGACATCAAAGACCGCCACGTCCTGATTGTCGAGGACATTATTGATTCCGGTCTCACTCTGTCTTGGCTGGAGGCAAACCTGCGCACTCGCGGGTGTGCCTCTCTGAATATCGCGACGTTACTGCGTAAACCCGATGCTGCCAAAGCGGTGGTTAACCCGCGCTACGTTGGCTTCGACATTCCCAATGAATTCGTGGTTGGATACGGTCTGGATTATGCCGAGCACTATCGCAACTTGCCGTTTATCGGGCTGCTAGCGCCTCACGTTTACGAAAAGTAACGTTGCGGATACTCTGGTAATCGCCTAGTCAGTATTTACGACAATCCAGAATTGATGTGCTTCGTGTCTGCTCCCGGAACGGCGCGGGTCGGGGCTGCAGAGCTATCCAGAGTCTCTCGGTTCGGAGAGATTAGTTATCTTTACGTGTATTTCTTTGGTTTTTTAAGAAAGTAAGTTCTCCTTTTGAGCCGGTTCCTATCACGTCTGCGAGGTAAGAACCAAACGCGATAGCGACTTTCAGGCGCCTCCCCTTTGGCTGGTATAAAACTGCGGAAATGTAACCATTTTTGAGCTGTTTGGTAGGCTTAAGGGGTAGTACCGGATAACGGAAAAGTGAACATGGACAAGATAAATAAAACTCAAAAGAAAAAACAAATCTCCGGCGGCATTGCGGTCTTTGTAGTCATTGCCATCATCGTGGCTTTCATGATTTTTTCTGCCCAAGGCGGCCCCACTCGCATTACTACTGACGAAGGCTTGACGCTGCTGCGGGGTAACACAGTCGAGAAAGTCGTCATTAACGATGGCACTCAGACCGTCAGTATGGAGTTGACCAAGTCCTACCAACGTCCGCGGGTTTACCTGCCGAAAGACGGTCCTTTCGGGTTGAAACCGAATGCTGACGCGGGCAAAAAAGTCTCTTTTTCTTATGTTCGCCCCCAAGCCGAGACCGTTGCGAACGCGGTAGCCGACGCAAAACCAAAGAAGGGCTTCGATTCTATCTATCCGGTGTCCTCCTGGTGGGAGTCCATGCTCACCTTGATGGTGCCGATGATTATCCTCTTCGTGGTGTTTTTCTGGTTTGTCTCACGTATGGGTGGAGGTATGGGTCCCCTCGGAATGGGGCGAGCCAAGCCTCGAACGTTCAACAAAGAAGACAAAACGAAAGTGACTTTTGCCGATGTGGCGGGGGTCAATGAAGCTGTAGAGGAATTGCAAGAAATCAAAGAGTTCCTGGCGGAGCCGGAAAAGTTTCACAAGCTGGGGGCGAAAATTCCCAAGGGAGTGCTGCTCTATGGTCCTCCCGGTACCGGTAAAACCCTGTTGGCGCGAGCTGTTGCGGGCGAAGCCGGGGTGCCGTTCTTTTCTATGAGCGGTTCAGAATTCGTCGAGATGTTCGTAGGTATGGGTGCCTCGCGGGTGCGAGACTTGTTCGAGCAAGCACGGGCAGCCGCTCCAGCCATCATTTTTGTTGACGAGATTGATGCGGTAGGGCGTCACCGCGGTACCGGTTTGGGCGGGGGGCACGATGAACGTGAACAGACCTTGAACCAACTGCTGGTAGAGATGGACGGATTTGATGAACGCACTAATGTCATCATGATTGCCGCCACAAACCGTGCTGACGTGCTCGATCCGGCGTTGCTGCGACCCGGTCGTTTTGACCGTCAAGTGGCAGTTGAAGCGCCAGATTTAAAGGGTCGCGAAGCGATTTTGGCGGTTCACGCCAAGAACAAGCCCTTGGACCCCGAGACGGACATAAAATCACTGGCTAAACGTTCCCCCGGATTTACCGGCGCGGATTTGGCCAATGTGTTGAATGAAGCGGCTTTGCTGGCGGCACGTCACAGTCGGGAAACCATCACAGCTCAGGATCTTGATGAGGCGGTGGATCGGGTCATTGCCGGACCCCAGAAGCATTCCCGAATCATGAACGACCACGACAAACTGGTCACTGCTTATCACGAGGGTGGTCACGCCTTGTGCGCCGCGGCTTCCAACTATTCCGACCCCGTGACGAAAGTGACGATTCTGCCGCGCGGACATGCCTTGGGCTACACCATGGTTATGCCCACCGAGGATCGCTATTCCGAGACCCGTAATCAGCTGTTGGACCAACTGGTTTACGCTATGGGCGGGCGAGTCGTGGAGGAAATCGTGTTCCAAGATCCCTCTACCGGGGCGTCTAACGACATTGAAAATGCCACCGCTATCGCCCGCAAGATGGTGACCCGCTGGGGCTTGTCGGCTGGTCTGGGAGCGGTTCGTTACGGCAGCTCTCACGACGAACCTTTTGTGGGCATGGATTACGGTAAAGCGCAAGAGTATTCCGATTCCACTGCCCATGCTATCGACGCGGAAGTACAGGATTTGATGGAAGCTGCCACGCGAGAAGCCTGGTCCATCATTACTGAAAACCGTGACATTTTGGATACGCTGGCACGCCGGTTGCTGGAGGAAGAAACTCTGGACGAAAAAGCCCTGGACGTCATCTTTAAAGATGTTAAGAAGGCACCGCGTCGTAAAGTCTGGCAGTCTTACGAAGGATTGACTGCTAATGACCGGGGACCCATTGAAATTCCAGAAGCTGTGAGGATTCGTAACGCCAAAGCCAACGACGAGTCCGGAGAAGGCTTCGCTTTGGACGGTGCCGACCGTCCCCTGGCGGATTCCGGTATCGGGGGGACCGTGCCTTTTGAGCAGGGAGAAGTGAACACTGCAGATAGCCCGACAGCCTCGGAACCAAACACCACGACCCCGGCTGATTTGGGTCTGCCGGTTCCTCCCGTGAGGAATGAACAAGAAGTGCGTATTCTTGATGACACCGACCCGCTGCCCTCGGTCGAAAAGAGTGGGGAACCTTTGCCGACATCACCCAGTGAGGAAGAAAAACAATGAACGCGAGCTACAACCCTGATGGGGTGACCCAGGCTGTACGGGATTTGTTGGTAGCAGTAGGAGAGGACCCCGACCGGGAGGGTTTACGTGACACGCCGGAGCGGATGGCTCGCTCTTTTGCGGAGATGCTGCAGGGATACCGAGAGGATCCTAAAAAGCATTTAGAGCGAATGTTCCCGGTGGAGCATAATGACCTGGTCTTGGTCAAAGACATACCCTTTAACTCCATGTGTGAACATCACCTGTTGCCGTTCGTTGGTCTGGCGCATGTGGGTTATATTCCGCAGGGGAAACGAGTTACTGGGTTGTCCAAGTTGGCACGGCTGGTAGACGGTTACGCCCATCGGTTGCAGGTGCAAGAACGTCTGACTCAACAGATTGCCGATGCGTTATGGGATGTGCTGCAGCCGCAGGGAGTCATTGTGGTGCTGCAGGCTGAACACATGTGCATGACAATTCGCGGAGTGAAAAAGCCGGGAGCGCGCACCACGACATCCGCGGTTCGCGGGGTGATGGAACAATCCAGCACGACGCGGGCTGAGGCGATGAGTCTGATTTTGTCCGCAGACTAGCGCACTGTGGATTATTGGTTCGGGATTTCCCGAAGCTGTTTTAAATTACAAAACTAAGGAGTAATCGGTGATGACCGTTCCCATGGATACACATCCTGAGCCATCGGTATCGTCTCTGCCAGACTATCTGTGCCCGCCACGCACGTTGGTAATGGGGATTTTGAACGTAACCCCGAATTCCTTTTCTGATGGGGGAAAATGGTTTGATTCAAGCCAGGCAGTAGCGCATGGTTTGGAAATGGTGGCACAGGGAGCTGACCTGATTGATGTGGGGGGTGAATCCACCGCGCCCGGTCGCAAACCGGTGGAGGTTGAAGAAGAAATCGCCCGTGTCCTGCCGGTGATTTCGAAACTGTCAGAAGCGGGGGTGACTGTTTCCGTGGATACTCTGCATGCGGAAACTGCCCAGGCGGCCGCGGCGGCGGGAGCCAGCATCATTAACGATGTTTCGGGTGGCATCGTGGATGACACCATGTTTGCCACCATTGCCACGTTGCAGTCACGTTACCCGCAGCTGAGCTACATTTGCCAGCATTGGCGGGGCAGTCCTGAGGTAGCTAACCAGTTGGCAGTTTATGACAATGTTGCTGCGGAAACCTGGCGCGAGGTGGAGTCGCGCCTGGAGCTAATGCGCCACAGCGATATTGATATGCGGCGAGTCATCATTGATCCCGGTCTGGGGTTTTCCAAAGTTGGCGAACAGGATTGGGAAGTCCTGGCTAACCTCGAGGTGTTTTTACATCGGGGCTACCCGGTGCTTCTCGGACCATCGCGGAAACGATATTTGGCTGACTTGGAAACAGTCGCGAGTGACCGGCATGCCCGTGACGATGCCACCGCGGCAGTTTCTATGTTTTGTGCGCTGCACAAGGTTTGGGCAGTGCGGGTACACAACGTTGCCCCGGTGGCAGTAGCTGTCCAGGCGGCAGCTCGCCTGGACGCCCACCGCCATTCTTGTTGAGAGGCAGTTTTGAAAATGACTTTGCATAATGCTTCCAATTCGGATTTTTCCCAGGAAATCCGTGGACGTCAGGTTGACGTGCTTGACTCATTAGACGGGCTCGATTCCATTACCTTGCGCGGAATTTTCGCGCGGGGTATCCATGGAGTTTTGGAATCTGAGCATCACGCTCCGCAGGATTTTTCAGTCGACCTCACCTTGTGGTTTGATTCCCGTAGGGCTGCCAGCTCGGATGACGTCGCCGACACCGTTGACTACTCGGTCGTGGCAGAAAAGATTGTCGCGGTCATTGAGGGGAAAAGTGCCGCTCTGATTGAACGTCTGGCTACGCACATCGCCTTGTCTGTATTGGAGGACTCGCGCATTGCAGCAGTCCAAGTCACCTTGCATAAGCCACACGCGTGTCTCAACGTGCAATTTGAAGATGTGGCGATACGTATTTTGCGGACTCGGTCAGATTTTGAAGCACACCAGGCTGATTTTCCGGTCAATCTGACCCAGCGTCCGGATCAGATTCGCCCCGCAGTTTTAGCTTTGGGCGCGAACTTGGGCAATCCGCTGGCAACCCTGCGAGAGGTCGTGGCAGCCTTGCAGTCTGCCCCAGAGTTTGAGCGCGTGGAAGTCTCACCCCTGGCACGGACTCGTCCGGTGTTGCAACCCGGTGCTGCCCCGCAACCGGATTATTACAACGCAGTGGTGCGAGTATGGTCGCGGTTGTCTGCCGTAGAGCTGTTAAAGCTAGCGCATCATCTTGAGGATAGCCACGGGAGAGAACGCCCTTATCATTGGGCAGCACGCACTTTGGATGTTGACGTGATTGACGTGGAAGGGGTCGTTTCGGCAGATTCTCGTTTGGTCTTGCCCCACCCGCGAGCCGCCACGCGGGCGTTTGTCCTGGTGCCTTGGTCGCAGCTGGACCCGCAGGCAACTTTGGAAGGTCGCACTGTCGCCAAACTTGCAGCGTGGGCACAAGACGTCGACGGTATCGTGAACCTGTGGGCAGACTGGCTGGAAACCAATCTAGATACGGAATCGGCAAAACCTGCGTCAAACCTTTCTGCTGCTGGTTCTTCGAGTACCCCCGAAGTTTCTCCGCGGAGCGATTCTCCGGTAAGGGACCGTGACAGTTTTGGTCTGCCGTCTTGGCAAGCCGCCTTGCCCCAGACTGAAGCCCGGCCTCGCGTGGTCGACAATGACACTGAAATCGACATTATCCGTCAACAATCAGTCGCTCCTGCCGCGAGTTCTCTTTCCTCCGCATCGCCCGCGGTTCCGGTACCGGAGTGGAAACGGGTCAGGAGACGGCGGCACTGATGAGTCACACGAGACCCGTCGTCCTGGTGCTCCTGACAGTGGTGGTGGGAGCCCTAAGCGCCACGTTGCTGAACTTCCTGTACAACCAAGGCGCCTCGCTGCCGCGTGATGGGGTGGAGTTTGGCTTAGTGGTCCTGATTATTTCTCTCTTGAGCGCGTGGTTGGCAGCGCAGGTGCAGCGCCTCAAGAAGCGCCAGTCGACATGGATGAGTGCGGTGGGGGCTGCTCGGGTGGCGGCGTTGTCTCTCGCTCTGTCGCACACTGGTGCCATATTCTTGGGCTATTTTGGGGCGCAGACTCTTTTCATACTGGTAAACCTGGGAAATGATGCCTTAGCGGATATGTTATGGAAAAAGATAGTGGCGGTCATTGGTGCGGTACTGATGACCATCACGGGGCTGGTAGTAGAAAAAATCTGCACCATTGACCCGAAGGATCCGAAATCTCAGTCCTCGCCTGGGGCAACTCCGGAAGCTGCTTGAGATTCCGGGGCAGAGGTTTCTCGAACCGGCGCTGGGAATCAGTTCGTTTGTGCGTCGTCAATCAGATAGCCCGCTGCAAACAGCAAGGAAATGGGGATAGCTTGGCGAGTATGAGCCAATTTCACCCCGGACAGACGGCGGCGCTCACCCCGGCGGAACAACCAGAATTCAAACCAAATACTGCATCCCAGCAAGACCGTCCCGAAAGCTCCCAGAAGCATCAGTACGCGCCAATCCAGATTTTTCGGATCAAATTTCACATTGTCGCTGGTCATTTCCCAGGCCTCTTGATCGGGGCTCTCCGATGCGATGTCGTCTCGTACCGCGGTGACAGTATCCCGTGCTACCAAAGCGGTCAAAGCCGTTAGGGCGGGAATAATGCCTAATCGTACCCATGCTCGTGGTTTCTTCTCCGTGAAAAAATCAGGGGAGGCATACCAGGCAAAAGTCAGCAGGGAGCCGATACCGGTGATGGCGAGTTGGTGGGGGGTAACAATCTTGTGGCGGGTACCCCTGACAGAGGACTCGTGCCTTGTTGACGCGCTCATGAAAACTCCTTTGTTTTGACAAAATTCTAACAACTAACGGCGTGGACTTTCGGGTTTTGCGTCTCTAAGCCGTAACTTAGGAGCATGACTGGCACCGGGACAGATGAGAATCGCACAGCGCGACAACCGCGCACAACGGTGTCCCGAAACGGCAGAAACTCAGGAACTGTCCCAACACGTCAGACACCAGCGCAGGCCGCCGCTAAAAAAGCAAAAAAACGCGGGACATCGCGTCCTCCGAAGTACACTAAAGCCCAAATTCAGCGCAATCGTTTGATTGCCCTGGCGATTGTCATTCTGGCAATAGTGGGAATGGTGGTTGCGATTCGTGAAGTCGCTGCCGCATTTACCCGGTGGCAAGCGACGCAGGCCGCAGAGGCTAAGGCTTATCAAATGCGGATGGAAGAACGCACTTTTCCCGCGCCACAACCCTGCGCGGACAAATCCTTGGGAATCACCCTGACCCATCCCAGCGCGGTGCTTACCGTCGGAGCTGGAGATCAAGCCGAAATGGTCGTGCACAATACCGGTAAAACTGCCTGTACCGTGGTGATCGACCCCACTAAAGTGGGGATGCAGATTATTTCTGGCAACCAAATCGTCTTTAATTCGACCAGTTGCCAGCCTGCCGATGCCCCCCGCAAGCAACTGTTACTGGATCGCGGCATGACCTGGAAACAGACCCTGAAATGGGACGGTAAGATGCAAAATGCAGATTGCTCGCCCGCTAGCGACGCGGCAGCTGCCGGTACATACCGCCTCAATGCGGTGTGGAACGGAGCCGTTACCGGGACAGAAACGGTCTTTGCCATCCAAGATCCACCCCCTGCTCCCAGCTCAGCGCCGGAAAGCGCGCCGGAAACCAGTCACGAAAACACCACGAAAACAGTAGGATGAGATTATGAACGATGCGCAGAGATTCCGGGAAGTAATCACCATGCTGGCTCCTGGTACCGAGCTGCGCGACGGTCTGGATCGAGTCATCCGGGCACATGCTGGCGCCCTGGTAGTTCTGGGCTATGAAGACCACATCAAGCGAATCTGTTCAGACGGTTTTGAGTTCGATATTGATTTCTCGGCTACCCGGCTGCGGGAACTGTGCAAAATGGACGGTGCTGTCATCATCGATCCGAACAAATGGCGGATTCGTCGGGCTAACGTCCAACTGCTCCCTGACCCCTCCATCCCCACCACAGAATCCGGAATGCGCCACCGCACCGCGCATCGTGTCGCGGTGCAGAGCGGCAACCCGGTCATTGCCGTATCGCATTCTCTGCGGGCAATTTCGCTATATCTGGGCAATAAGCGCTATGTGCTGGAAGACCCGGAGACCCTGCTGACCCGCGCCTCTCTGGCGATTGATACCTTGGAAAAGTACCGGATTCGATTGAACGAAGTTTCAGACTCGCTGACCACCATGGAAATCGACGACATGGTCACCGCCCGTGACGTGGCACTGGTGGTGCAGCGTCAAGAAATGGTACGCCGAGTCGGGCATGAAGTCTCCGATATGCTCATTCAGCTAGGTGAGCACGGTCGTTTGCTGAAAATGCAGCAAGCTGAACTGATGCGTGGCTTTGCAGTGAACCGTTCCCTATTGATTCGTGACTACATGCCCGATGAATACTCAGAGGAAAAGATTGTCAATCGTCTGGGCGAACTGGATGATGCAGAATTGTTGGATTTGAGCCTGGTCGCCCGCATCATCGGAGTGAACGGGATGGGTTCAGAGATCTTAGAGATTCCTTTGAGTGCCCGCGGTTTGCGGATGCTGGCGCGGATTCCACGTCTCCCTGCTCATATTGTCGAGGCGATTACTCGCCGCTGGGGGACTTTGTCCGAGCTGCTGGAGGTTTCCACCGAGGAGCTGATGGAAATCGAAGGCGTGGGACCGGGGCGTGCCCAAATCATCCATGACAGTCTGGAACAGGTCGTCGAGAACTCTGCTCTGGAGCGTATCTCGTCACACAGTTAGGGGTTTAGTGGGGTTGCCGCATAAGTGTGGAGCTTAGGCTTCCGGTTGGACTGACGGGGTAGTTTGATTGTGTGACGGTGTCCCGGCGGAGTCTGCAGGGTGACGGCGCATTCGCAGCACGATTAGCGTTGTCGCGACCAAGCAAACGATGGCGGTTAAGAAAGACCCCTCCATTCCGACACTGCCGCCGGTAATCCACTCGGGACCGACAAAAGTGCCTTGCAACAGACCACGTTGTTCCCCGGTGCCTGATACGACTGATCCCCAAAAAGACCCCTGCACCGCGTTCCATCCAAAGTGCAGTCCGATGGGGAACCATAAGCGTCGTTTCCACAGGTAGGCGGCCCCCAGTAGCGGTCCACCACTGAGCGCTAAGGCAACTACGCCCATTCCCGTCATGCCGGGATTCATCAGGTGGAGTCCACCGAACACCACGGTGGACATGACCAGCGCCCACACCGGTCCCCACGCCCGATCAAACAGGCGCACCATCACCCCGCGGAACAGCAGTTCCTCCCACACGCAGGACACTAGACCCATAGCTATGCCCAGTCCCACGCCGGGTTCGACACTGACCTTTACCAACTGCCAGTGCCCGCTGACCCACAGCAGCAGCATCGGGAGACTCACCAGCCCTGCCCCTACGGCGATTCCCGCTAGGGTTTCGGGCAGGGCAAACTTGGCAGCCAGCTCTGACACGGGACGTTTCGCTAGTTGACCAACCAAAAAACGATAGACAGCAATCTCTGCAACACACAGAATCAGACCGCAAATCCCCAGGGCTACAGGGGTGTCAAAGACTTCCCGAGGAGAGCTGCCGGCGTGTGTACCAGCGCGGTAGATATGCAGTGTTAAACCCGTGACCAGCAAGTAGACCCCAATCAGAGCCAGGGGCAATAAAGTTGCCTGCATCCATACGCCTTTTTCTCCGGTGAGGCGTTCCGTGGCGGCGCTTGCAGCCAGAAGGGGACTCTTCGCGCCGGGTTCTAAAGGTTCGGGAAGTTCGGGTTTTGGCTGGTTGTCGCTCATGGGTTCATTTTAGTGCAGCCAGATTTTGCCCGCGTGTTGACTGGTTTTGTTGCAGTCAAGCTGTTTTGGTAAGATTTCTCTTTGGTGTCTGTTTTTAGCCACCCAGAGTCGTGCGAAGAAACTCGTGCGAACAGCGGGCTCGCTCCGTTCGAGCTCCGGACGCAACCTGAAATGCCGTTCTTGAATCAAGGACCCAAAGGAAGGCGGACCGGCCCCCGGACGGTACAGCTATGTCCGCGGGGCGGCTATAAAGCCTTAGATTCCAAACATATTCAAGAAACGGAGTTACTGTGCCTACTATTGAACAACTTGTCCACCAAGGACGTACCAGCAAGCGCACGAAGTCCAAGACCCCGGCCTTGGCAGGCTCTCCGCAGCGTCGTGGTGTGTGCACTCGTGTGTACACCACCACCCCGAAGAAGCCGAATTCGGCTCTGCGTAAGGTCGCACGTGTGCGTCTTTCTTCCGGCATCGAGGTCAGCGCCTACATTCCCGGCGTTGGTCACAACCTTCAGGAACACTCCATCGTGCTGGTGCGCGGTGGTCGTGTGAAGGACCTCCCCGGTGTGCGCTACCACATCGTGCGTGGCGCTCTCGACACTCAGGGTGTGCGCGACCGCAAACAGGGTCGCTCCAAGTACGGTGCGAAGAAGGAGAAGAAGTAAGAATGCCTCGTAAAGGACCGGCGCCTAAGCGCCCACTCATTGCTGACCCGGTGTACAACTCTCCGCTGGTCACTCAGCTCGTCAATCGCGTCCTGCTGGACGGGAAAAAGTCTGTGGCTCAGAACATCGTCTACGGTGCGCTGCAAGGCGTGGCTCACAAGACCGAGCAGGACCCCATCGTGGTGCTTAAGCGCGCGATGGAAAACATCCGTCCGCATCTGGAGGTCCGTTCCCGTCGTGTCGGTGGGGCGACGTACCAGGTTCCGGTGGAAGTTAAAGCTTCTCGTGCGACCACTCTGGCGCTGCGTTGGTTGGTGGATTTCTCCCGTCAGCGTCGCGAAAAGACCATGACTGAACGTCTCATGAACGAAATCTTGGATGCCTCCAACGGCTTGGGTGCCGCGGTGAAGCGCCGTGAGGACGTTCACAAGATGGCTGAAGCTAACCGCGCCTTTGCCCACTACCGCTGGTAGTCGCCGGGCAGTCGCTAACCGTAAGTTCCGGTTGCAAGTCAGCACCGAGGGACTTTTGGAATTACAAGAAACAACAAACACTAACGAAGGGACATGCCCGTGGCACTTGACGTGCTAACTGACCTTAAGAAGGTCCGCAACATTGGCATCATGGCACACATTGATGCCGGTAAGACGACCACGACGGAACGCATCCTGTTCTACACCGGAATTAACTACAAAATCGGTGAAACTCACGATGGCGCTTCGACTATGGACTGGATGGAACAGGAACAAGAGCGCGGTATCACCATTACCTCCGCGGCTACCACCTGTTTCTGGAACAAACATCAAATCAACATCATCGACACTCCCGGACACGTGGACTTCACCGTTGAGGTGGAACGTTCCCTGCGTGTTCTGGACGGCGCGGTAGCAGTGTTCGACGGTAAGGAAGGCGTGGAGCCGCAGTCCGAAACCGTGTGGCGCCAAGCTGACAAGTACAACGTGCCGCGTATCTGCTTCATCAACAAGATGGACAAGCTGGGCGCTGACTTTGATTTCTCGGTTCAGACCATCATTGACCGCTTGGGCGCTCGCCCGGTCGTGATGACTTTCCCGATGGGTGCCGAATCCGACTTTGTCGGTGTAGTCGACGTTTTGCGTCAGCAAGCCGTGTACTTCCCCGAGAAAGACGCTGATGGCAACGATACCAAGGGCGCCATTGTCGAATACAAAGACATTCCCGCAGAATACCAGGAAAAGGCCGCAAAGTATCTCGAAACCGCTACCGAAGAGGCTGCTGAAGCCAGCGATGAGCTGATGGAAACCTACCTTGAGAACGGTGAGCTGAGCGTTGACCAAATCAAGCAGGGAATCCGGGCGCGTACCATCCGTTCCGAAATTTACCCGGTCTACGGTGGCTCCGCTTTCAAGAACAAGGGCGTGCAGCCTTGCTTGGACGGGGTTATCGACTATCTGCCCTGCCCGTTGGACGTCGAGGAGGTTCGTGGTTTCCGTCCCGGTCACGAAGAGGACGGCGAAACCGAATCCCGCAAGCCTGACGAGAATGAGCCTTTTGCCGCCCTGGCTTTCAAGGTGGCGGTGCACCCGTTCTATGGCAAACTGACCTACGTGCGTGT
Source organism: Mobiluncus holmesii ATCC 35242 (assembly GCF_000185445.1). NCBI lineage: Bacteria > Bacillati > Actinomycetota > Actinomycetes > Actinomycetales > Actinomycetaceae > Mobiluncus > Mobiluncus holmesii. Next base: position 137,278 of record NZ_GL622346.1, read on the forward strand.
TTACTCTGGTAAAGCCGAACAGGGCACCCAGATTTACAACTCCACTAAGGGCAAGAAAGAGCGTGTGGGCAAGCTGTTCCAGATGCACTCCAACCACGAGAATCCGGTGGAAGTTGCACACGCTGGTCACATCTACGCCTTTATCGGTCTGAAGGAAACCACCACCGGTGACACCCTGTGTGCCATTGATAAGCCGATTGTGCTGGAATCCATGACCTTCCCCGACCCCGTGATTCACGTGGCAGTGGAGCCGAAGTCAAAGGCTGACCAGGAAAAGATGGGTACTGCTATCCAGAAACTGGCAGAAGAAGATCCGACCTTCACCGTGCGTTTGGACGAGGAAACCGGTCAGACCGTTATTGGCGGTATGGGTGAGTTGCACTTGGACATCATCGTGGACCGGATGAAGCGCGAGTTTAAAGTCGAAGCTAACGTGGGCAAGCCCATGGTGGCTTACCGCGAGACCATCAAGAAGAAGGTCGAGAAGGTCGAATACACCCACAAGAAACAGACCGGTGGTTCCGGTCAGTTCGCTAAGGTGCTGGTGACATTCGAGCCGCTGAGCGAAGAAGAACGTGCCGAAGGCAAGACTTATGCCTTTGAAGACAAGGTCACCGGGGGTCGTGTTCCACGCGAATACATTCCTTCCGTTGACGCAGGCATCCAGGAAGCTATGGAATCCGGCGTGCTGGCTGGATACCCGATGGTGGACGTGAAGGCAACGCTGGAAGACGGCGCTTACCACGAAGTTGACTCGTCGGAAATGGCTTTCAAGATTGCCGGCAACATGGTGTTCAAGGAAGGCGCCAAGAAGGCGAACCCCGTCATCTTGGAACCCATCATGGATGTGGAAGTTCGCACCCCCGAGGAATACATGGGCGACGTCATCGGCGACCTGAATTCCCGCCGCGGCAACATTGCTTCCATGAACGACGGCCAGGGCGTGAAGGTTATTCGCGCCAAGGTGCCGCTGTCAGAAATGTTTGGTTACATCGGTGACCTGCGTTCCAAGACGCAGGGACGCGCGGTGTTCACCATGCAGTTCGATTCCTACGCCGAGGTTCCGCGTTCGGTTTCCGAAGAAATCATCGCCAATAACCGCGGTGCATAAGGGTTATTTTCCCTTTTCAGAGTGTCCCCGGAACGTTCGCCGGGTACGTCTCGACAAGAGCCGGGGACACTCTTGGGAAAACTCACAATATCCGCAAGAAGAAGAAATCAAGAAAAACTCAGGTAGGAAAATCCGTAAGATAGTGGTAATCTGACATCTGCTTATTTATTACGGAGCAAAACTACCTAAATCCAGGAGGAAAGAAAGAAGTGGCACAAGGCACTTATACTCATGACAAGCCGCACGTTAACGTCGGCACCATTGGTCACGTTGACCACGGCAAGACTACTCTGACTGCAGCTATCACCAAGGTGTTGGCTGATAAGTATCCGGATTTGCCCGCAAACAAGTTCACCCCCTTCGATCAGGTGGATAACGCTCCCGAGGAACGTCAGCGCGGCATCACCATCAACGTTTCTCACGTTGAATACGAAACCCCCAACCGTCACTACGCTCACGTGGACGCCCCCGGTCACGCCGACTACATCAAGAACATGATTACCGGCGCGGCGCAGATGGACGGCGCTATCCTCGTGGTGGCTGCTACTGACGGTCCGATGGCTCAGACCAAGGAACACATCCTGTTGGCTAAGCAGGTTGGCGTGCCCTCCATCCTGGTCGCTCTGAACAAGTGCGATTCTTCCGATGTGGACGAAGACATGCTCGAAATCGTCGAGGACGAAATCCGCGATGACCTGGAGAAGCAGGGCTTCGATCGTGACTGCCCGATTATCCACGTTTCCGCTCTGAAGGCCCTGGAAGGCGACCCCGAGTGGACCAAGAAGATTGAAGAGCTCATGGAAGCGGTCGATACCTACATTCCTGAGCCTGTTCGTGACCTCGACAAGCCGTTCTTGATGCCTATCGAAGACGTCTTCACCATTACTGGTCGCGGTACCGTAGTGACCGGTCGTGTGGAACGCGGCAAGCTACCGTTGAACGCCGAAGTGGAAATCGTAGGTATTCGTCCTACGCAAAAGACCACCGTTACCGGTATCGAAATGTTCCACAAGTCCATGGACGAAGCCTACGCCGGCGAGAACTGTGGTCTGTTGCTGCGTGGCACCAAGCGTGAGGACGTTGAGCGCGGTCAGGTTGTCTGCATTCCTGGCTCCGTGACCCCGCACACCAAGTTCGAGGGCAAGGTCTACATCTTGAAGAAGGACGAAGGTGGACGTCACAAGTCGTTCTACGACGGCTACCGCCCGCAGTTCTTCTTCCGCACCACCGACGTGACCGGTGTTATTCACCTGCCCGAAGGCACCGAAATGGTTATGCCTGGCGACACCACCGAAATTAGCGTTGAGCTGATTCAGCCTATCGCTATGGAGGAAGGTCTCGGCTTCGCTATTCGTGAAGGCGGTCGTACCGTTGGTTCCGGTAAGGTGACCAAGATTATTGCGTAATTACCTACGGTAGATTACACAGCGATGGGCAGGAAACGTAGTTTCCTGCCCATCCTGCTATTAACTTAAAGAATCCGTCAAAGCCCATAATAGCTTCCCACCTTAGCTATAATTGGTGGAGCTGTTTTTTGTAACTTTCCATCGACAGGCAGAGAGGGGTCGCGGTGCGTTCTGGTGTCTTGGACGACAGATTCTTTGCTACCTTGGCAGAATTTTTGTCCTGGATGCACGGCCCCCGCAAAGACGTGGTCGATGTGGAATCGGGACGACTGCTGACTAGGGTAGCTACGGCTTCTCCCGAAGATGCCCAAGAATCGCTGATGACAGTGCAGGCTGCCCAGGTGGTCTGGACGGAGATGGGGCCCTTTGGACGTGCCAAGGTCTTAGCTCGCTTTTCCCAGTTAGTGTGGAAGTTTCAAAATGAAATGGTCGCCCTGTCGCAAATGCTCAGCGGCAAATCATTGATTGACTCCCATGAGGAATTTCTAGATGTTTTGTCCACTGCGCGAAATATTAAATATAGCAGCCGCCGTTTAGGTAAACGGCGAGCTGGTAGGGGAGTGCTGCCAGGTTCGCGGTGGCGGGTCTACCAGCGGCCCTTGGGCACCGTGGGAATTTTTACGTCACCAGAGTGGTCGCTTTCTTCAGTTAACGATGTCCTCCAGGCGATTGCGGCAGGCAATGCTGTAGTCAATTTTGTGACTCCCCAAGCCGCTTTGGGTGCCGTATTGATGCACGCCATGCTGGTGGATGCAGGGATGCCTTATGGCTTGTGGAAAATCATTCCGGATACGACTTCCAAAGCAGGTCGTTCGGTAATTCCCGGTTTGGATATGGTGTCAGTTTTAGGCTCAGAAAAACTGGGACGCAGGATTTCACGAGTTTGTCAGGAATACAAGGTTCCTTTCAAAGGTTTCCTCCAAGTGCACAATGTCGGGGTGATTAGCGAAGACTGTCGTTTTGATCATGCGGTTCGGGCAATGGCACGTGCCGGTTTCCAATTCGCAGGGCAGTCCGTGAACGGAGCCGAAATCATCTGGGTACAGGAGTCTATTTTTGATTACTTTAAACTAGCTTTGAAAGATTTTGTGTCTGACCAGGTCACCATTGGTTCTCTGGATTCCGCTGACACTACTATGGGACCGATGTTGACCCCTCAGCGGATACAGAGAATGCAAGAGCTGGTGGACGATGCGGTCCAGCGAGGAGCCGAGCTGGTGCTCGGGGGCTATGCTGCCCCGGAATTGGGACCGTCTTTCTTTGAACCGACCATCCTCTCCAGAGTGCCACAAGATGCCGCGCTTTTTGAGAGCGAAGTGCACGGACCGATCATCTATCTGCAACCTTTCCAGGATCTCGCGGAAGTATCACGTTACTTAGGGACTTCACGACACAGTTACTGTACCTATCTGTTTACCGAATCCGAGTCTACGATGCGTGATTTTGTCCACGCGGTTGACGGCGCGGCGGTAGTCATTAACGATTCCTACATGAGTCTGTACTCGACATGGAACGCTCCGATTCAAGGTATCAAGAACACCGGTTCTGGAATCCGTCATGGGGCGGAGTCAATTTTGCAGTATTCCCGCGTGCAATCCGTGACCAGACAAGAAGGTCATCCCTGGATCTCAAACGACCTACAGCCCGGTAACAGGATGGAACGATGGAGCTTTTTCTCCAGTCGCGCCGCGGTGATTGCTTCGATTCTGTTCACCGACACAGCGATTGCCTATGCCTGGCGCAATATGTGGCACCACATTAAGAATCGAATTCACGGTCCAGTTTAGAACCGCTTTTGTCTCATCGTGCCCCGCATAGCAACGATTTGGGGACTAGCTCGACAAACGAGGCAGTAGACTACAACAGAAAGGAGGAGACATGGAATACCCCAAGGGCATTAATGACAAGTTCGTACAAGCCCTGCTGGATGCTGGGCGTAGTGAGAGTGGCGCTGAGACCCCGGTTTACAACGTCCAGACGTGGGAACCATTTGGAACTATCCATTGCTCCACCTTTTCCGAAGGGGAACAATCTGTACTCCGGGCTCATGCCGTGAGTGATCAGTGGTCACAAGAGGGGTTTTACGCGCGTTCGCGTATCCTATATCGTTTTTTGAAACAGGTGGTGCGTCATTACGGACCAATTATCGGTCTCAATCAGCTGTTGAGTGGCAAATCCTGGCTGGATGCCTCCGCGGAATATTTCTACATGATTACCCAGGTGCGAGGCATTAAACGAAATCTCAAGTATCTGTGGAAACCGCGTCGAGGTGCGGGTACTGTCCCCCGGTCCACCTACCGGGTTTGGTACAGGCCGGTAGGAGTAGTGGGGATGTTCACTTCTGCAGACAATCCAACCTCGATGGTCTGCGACATCCTGAATCCTCTCATGGCAGGTAACGCGGTTGTCAACTTTGTGACCCCCCAGGCAGCTCTGGGATCTCTGCTGATGAAAGCAATGTTGGTGGATGCCGGTATGCCCGAAGACGCGTGGCGTGTCGTGGTCTCGGATTCTTCACAGTTTGGGATGAAGTTCATCCCGGCTCTGGACTACGTTGCAGCTATCGGATCGAACCGGATGTGTCAACAGATTTCGATGGAGTGTGCGCGCCATTCGGTCCCTGTATCGTGCTTTGGCGGGATTAAGAATATTGCGTTGGTGATGGATGACGCGAAACTGTGGGATGCGGCGAAAGCCTGTGCCCGTTCGGCTTTCCTCAATGCCGGACAATCTATAAATTCTGTCGAGATTATTTTCGTACATGAATCAGTGCGAGAACCCTTCGAACAGATGATGCTCCAATACACCCAGGAACAGATTCGAGTGGGTCGATTCACGGACCGATACGCCACTATGGGCTCCCTGATGTATCCCAGTCGGGTTAAGAAATGCGAGAAAGTGGTGAAACTTGCTCTCGATAACGGTGCTCGGGTGCTGATGGGGTCTCACCCGCGTCCGGAGATTAGCCCGACTTTCTTTGAACCGACCATACTGTCGAATTTGCCTTACGATTTGGACCTCTTAGAGACGGAAGTGTACGGTCCCTTGGTGGCGCTGTTGCCATTTGAGGACATCACAGGTGTGGTTCGTTTGGTGACGGGGTCCCGGGTGATTGACTCTGCCTCTGTCTTTACCCGTGATATCGATTTCGTGCGGAACCTGATTAACAATGCTGAGTTTGCCACGGTTAGCGTCAATGACACGTATTTCTCGATGGATATGTCGTGGAGGGCACCGATTCAGGGTAAAGGCGAAAGTGGGCAGGGGATACGTCACGGTCTGGAAGCGATTTTGCAGTACACCCAGGTTTTTTCAGCTACGCGTTTAAAGAGCATCTCTTGGGTGCCCAAGGATTGGCGTTCTGGAAACTGGACTGAACGCCTGACTTTCTGGTTTATGGGTTTCTATTCTTGGCTGTCGCGTAACGTGACTGACACAGTGGTCGCAGACGGAATCAGGGCTATCCTCCGGTGGATTCGTGATCGGTTTGTCGGTCCGGTGTAATTTTCCGTATTTAGACCAGGTGCTGTCCATCGCATCTCCGTTCGCTATATGAGACAAGTTGTTTTCAAAACATGAATGGCGTTATGGTGAGTTTCAATATTCACCCAAACGAAGGATTTTCCTGATGCGTAGAATAATTGCCTCAATATTTGTCGGTGTAGCCGCGTTGGCGCTGGCGAGTTGTTCGTCTTCAGACGGTGCCAAGGGAGGTGCTGCCGGTAGTGATGGCGGATACAAGGTCGCCATAGCCCAGTACGCCAGTTTCCCGCCCTTGGACGAGGCAGTAGCCGGGTTTAAGGACGCGGTGCAACAGGCGGGACTGGATGTTTCCTATGACGTTTCTAACGCGCAAGGGGATCAGACCAACGTAAACTCCATTGCTTCCAAGTATGCCTCCGGCGATTACGATTTGGTGTTCGCTATTGCCACGCCTATGGCTCAGTCCATTGCTCAGAACGTGGTCGATGTTCCGGTGCTGTTTACCGCGGTGACAGACCCGGTGACAGCGGAGCTGGTCAAGTCTAACGAAGCGCCGGGTTACAACGTGACCGGCACTACGGATATGAATCCGGTGGCTCAACAGATTGACTTGGTCAAACAGGTGATTCCGGATGCTCACAAGATTGGCGTTATCTATTCCTCAGGAGAGGTAAACTCCCAAGTGCAAGTCAAAATGGCGAAAGCTGAAGCCAAGAAACAAGGGCTGGAAGTGGTGGAAAAAACCATCACCAACACTGCTGAAGTCCAACAGGCTGCGCAAACCCTCACCGGGGTAGACGCCATTTATATTCCTACCGATAATACTGTGATAGCTGCTTTGGATTCCGTGCTGCAAGTGGCAGAGGAAAAAGGCATTCTCACGGTGACGGGGGATACCAGCTCAGTTGAAAACGGGGCAGCTTTGACCCTGGGTCTGGATTACCGGGAACTGGGTCACCAGACCGGGGAAATGGCAGTAAAAATTCTGAAAGGTGAGGCCCAGCCGAAAACTATGCCGGTAGAGTCTCAAAAGAAACCACAGCTGGTGGTGAACCCCGAGGCTGCCAAAAAACAGGGACACCCTCTTTCTGACGAACTGTTGGCTAAAGCCGATAAAACTATCAAGTAACCAATATCTATAGACAAAAGCCCATCCAGCTAGAAAGCGGGGTGGGCTTTTGCGGCGTTGAAAGACGCGGTATGCTGAGGCGCTATTTTGGCTGGAGTGTCAGCCTCGTGTTTAATGAGTGGATAAGCGACCCCGAAAACGTAACCGGGGAACCTTTTGAATACATGTAAGGATTTGAGAAAACATGATTGGTGCGGTGGAACTCGGCCTGATTTATGGGCTGATGGCCTTGGGGGTGTACCTCACATTTAGAATCCTCGATTTCGCCGATTTGACGATTGACTCGAGTTTTACCACCGGAGCGGCTGCCTGTGCGGTAGTCATTCTGGGCGGGGGTAGCCCCTGGCTGGGAACTTTGGCAGGATTCGCGGTGGGACTCATCGCTGGGTTTATTACCGGTTTGCTGAACACGGCGGGGAAAATTCATCCGCTCCTGGCAGGGATTTTGACCCAGATTGGTTTGTATTCAGTGAACCTGCGTATTATGGGCAAATCCAACCTGCCGTTCCGACGTGAAGAATCACTGTTTACACCACTGCGCGAGGCGAATCTGGTGGGGACGTGGGTCAGCGTGGCGATTTTGCTGGCGGTCTTGCTGGTAGCCTGCGGGATAGTCGTGTGGTTCCTGTCCACCAATCTGGGGTTGGCTTTGCGTGCCACCGGCGATAACGAAGAAATGGCGCGTGCCCAAGGGGCGAACACAGATTTGGCTAAACTGGTCGGCTTGGCGCTGTCCAACGGCTTGGTGGCACTGTCCGGTTCCCTCATCGCCCAATATCAAGGCTTTGCGGATATTTCTATGGGTATCGGACTGATTATTGCCGGTCTAGCGTCAGTTATCATCGGCACCGCGCTCATCCCCACCGGACGTATTTGGATGGCAGTGTTGGCAGTGGTGGGCGGTTCGGTAGTGTATCGCGTCATTATTCAAGCTGCCTTGATGATTCCGGGATTCAACCCCAACGATATGAAACTGTTGAGCGCAGTCATCGTGGTGGTGTTCCTCATTGCCCCGCGGTGGAAGGGGTTTCTCTCATGGCAAAAGAACCATCCCATTGCGGAGTTCTCCGGGGTGCAGCCCTGGGATACAGCGGATGCAGAGGAACTTGACTCCGGCGATACCCGCCCGGCGGATAAACATGTTACCAAACGGACGCGACGGAAAGGACTGTGAGCCATGCTAGAACTTTCACATATTTCCAAGGCGTTTTTCCGTCACACTGTTAACGAAAAAATTGCCCTGCGTGACATCTCCCTGCAGTTGGATGAAGGCGACTTCGTGACCATCATCGGTTCTAACGGGGCGGGCAAATCGACCTTGCTGAACATCGTCTCGGGGCGCTACCGTCCGGACTTGGGACAGATACATATTGACGGCAACGATGTGACGCGCAAACCTGACTACAAAGTGGCGCGTTACGTGGGTCGCGTGTTCCAGGACCCGATGGCGGGAACCTGCCCGCACCTGACTATTGAAGAGAACTTGGCAATTGCCTGGGCACGCACGCATGGGCACGGGCTGGGACTGGGAGTAACTCCGGCACGCAAAGCACAGTTCCGCGAAGAGCTCAAGGTGCTGGAGCAAGGGTTGGAAAATCGCCTAACAGCCCGCGTAGGCTTGCTCTCTGGCGGGCAGCGTCAAGCACTGTCCTTGGTGATGGCAGTGTTCACTCAACCGAAGATTTTGCTGCTCGATGAACACACGGCGGCTTTAGATCCGGCGCGTGCCGAGCTGATTACCCGCTTGACCCAGGAGCTGGTGGCGCGCCACGGGCTGACCACCCTGATGGTGACCCACAATATGGAACAAGCTCTGCACCTGGGCAACCGCCTCATCATGATGCACGAGGGCGAAATCATTATGGAACTGAGCGGGAAAGACAAGGAAAACGCGACTGTGGACGACCTACTGTCCCAGTTCGCCAAGTTCAAAGGCGCGGCGCTATCTGACCGCACTATGCTGTCCTAGTCTTTGCCCCGAGTTTGCCGTTTACATAAGCTGTCACACTTATCTCCTGGAGCAGCGGCATCTCGGATTAGGTTTGTAGCAGAATTTAAAAGTTAGAAGCAACCTAAACCGTGCGGCATTTTTCGCGAACAGATTTCTGCAGTGGAGCTTGAACAACCGCAGAATTTGCATCAGACCGCGGTTTTAGCGTAGGCTTTATCCTCGGCGCATCTTGAGGCGGGTTCACGCCTCCCAGTGCGCACTTGCCTGGCAAAAGTCAGGTGAAATGGAAATCCAACGGTGCAAGATTTCTGCGTTGTTGCGTTTAGAAATGCGACACACCCGAAAGCGTGTACCGGTGAAGAACCAGTTAGAGAGAGGTTAGCCCATGGCGGGACAAAAAATCCGCATTCGGCTGAAGTCTTATGACCATGAGGTCATTGACTCCTCGGCAAAGAAAATTGTCGAGACGGTAACCAGTGCTGGCGCTACCGTAGTCGGACCTGTGCCCCTGCCGACCGAAAAGAACGTTTACGTTGTGATTCGGTCGCCGCACAAATACAAAGACAGCCGGGAGCAATTTGAAGTTCGCACCCACAAGCGTCTGATTGACATTATTGATCCCACGCCTTCCGCAGTTGATTCGCTGATGCGTTTGGAACTGCCGGCAGACGTGAACATCGAGATTAAGCTGTAAGGAGGACCACGATGACTAACGACACCATGGCCTCTGTAAAGGCATTGCTGGGGCGTAAGCTCGGCATGACCCAGGTCTGGGATGAAGACGGCAAGTTGATTCCCGTGACGGTGGTTCAGGTCGAAAAGAACGTCGTCACCCAGATTCGTACCAATGAAACCGACGGCTACGACGCTGTCCAGCTGGGCTTCGGCAAGATGGACGAACGCAAGGTCACCAAGCCGATGGCGGGTCACTTCGCCAAGGCCGGCGTGGAACCGCGCCGCCATCTCGCAGAAATCCGCACCGGTGACGCCAGCTCCTACGAGCTTGGTCAGGAACTCGGCGCGGAAGTATTCGAAGCGGGAACGCTGGTGGATGTTTCGGGAAACACCAAGGGCAAAGGCTTTGCCGGCGTGATGAAGCGTCACGGTTTCCAGGGCGTATCTGCTTCTCACGGTGCGCACCGTAACCACCGCAAGCCCGGCTCTATCGGTGCTTGTGCCACCCCCGGTCGCGTGTTCAAAGGTCTGAACATGGCTGGTCGCATGGGCGGTAACCGTCGCACCATCATGAACTTGAAGGTTCAGGCTGTGGACGCGGAAAAGGGCTTGGTCGTTTTGACCGGCGCGATTCCCGGCCCTAAAGGCGGCATCGTCATGATCCGCTCTGCTGTGAAGGGAGCCTAACAATGACTGAAAACCGCAGCGTAGACATTTTTGATGGTGTCGGCAAGAAAACCGGCACTGTCGAGCTGCCCGGAGAGGTTTTCGACCTCGACTTTAACAACCCCTTGGTACACCAGGTCGTAAACGCCCAGTTGGCGGCGGCTCGTCAGGGGACCCACGCCACCAAGACTCGTGGTGACGTTTCTGGCGGTGGCAAGAAGCCGTGGCGTCAAAAGGGCACCGGTCGGGCGCGTCAGGGCTCGATTCGCGCCCCGCAATTTACCGGTGGCGGCACCGTCCACGGTCCGCAGCCCCGTGACTACTCTCAGAACACCCCGAAAAAGATGAAAGCCGCCGCTTTGCGTCAGGCTTTATCCGATCGGGCTCGTGCTGGGCGTATCCACGTGCTGAGCGATTTCGGCGTCAAGGAAACCCCCTCCACCAAGGCTGCGAAGGCAGCTTTGCAGGGGGTAGTCGATAGTCGTCGCGCCCTGATTGTGTTGACCCCGGAAGTTGATGACGTCGTGGCATTGAGCGTGAATAACCTCAGTGAGCACCACGCACTGTTTGTCGGCGAGCTGAACACTTACGATGTGTTGGCTAACGACGATGTGGTGTTCTCGGCTACGGCGTTGGACTCCTTCCTCGGGAAAGGAGAAAACAAGTGAGCCTGGAAAAGTCTAAGAACCCGCACGACGTGATTATTAAACCCGTCGTCAGCGAAAAAGCCTACAACTTGATTGACCACGGTCAGTACACCTTCGTGGTGGCTCCCAACGCAAACAAGGTTGAAATCAAGCTGGCTATCGAAGAAATCTTTAAGGTAAAGGTTGCTTCTGTCAACACCCAGAACCGTGAGGGCAAGCGCGTGCGCACCCGTACTGGCTGGGGCAAGCGTAACGACACCAAGCGCGCCATCGTCACCCTCAAAGAGGGCTCGATTGACGTCTTTGGGATGCAGGCCTAAGGGGGATAACTCATGGGAATTCGTAAGTACAAGCCAACTACTCCGGGACGTCGCGGTTCTTCCGTGTCAGATTTCGCGGAAATCACACGCGATCATCCGGAAAAGTCCCTGGTTCGTCCGCTGCACAAGACCGGTGGGCGCAACAATAAAGGTCGGGTTACCTCTCGTCGTCGCGGTGGTGGTCACAAGCGCCAGTACCGTCTGATTGACTTCCGTCGTCACGACAAGGACGGTATTCCCGCCAAGGTGGCTCATATTGAATACGATCCGAACCGTTCGGCGCGCATCGCTCTGTTGCACTACGCCGATGGTGAGAAGCGTTACATCTTGGCTCCGTCCAAGTTGAAGCAGGGCGATGCTATTGAACAGGGACCCACCGCGGATATCAAGCCTGGCAACAATCTGCCGCTTAAGAACATTCCGCTGGGTACCACGATTCATGCGGTAGAGATGCGTCCGGGCGGCGGCGCCAAGATTGCCCGTTCCGCCGGCGTTTCTGTTCAGCTGGTCGCTAAAGAGGGTCGTTTTGCGCAGTTGCGGATGCCGTCTGGAGAAATCCGCAACGTGGATGCCCGTTGCCGCGCCACTATTGGTGAAGTCGGCAACTCCGATCATTCCAACATCGACTTGGGCAAGGCTGGTCGCTCCCGTTGGCTGGGACGCCGTCCGAAGGTCCGCGGTGTCGTAATGAACCCGGTTGATCACCCTCATGGTGGTGGCGAAGGTCGTACTTCCGGTGGTCGTCATCCGGTGAGCCCCTGGGGTAAGCCTGAGGGTCGTACTCGTAGCAAGAAGAAGGCGTCGAATCAGTACATTGTCCGTCGCCGTAAGACTGGCAAGAATCGCTGATAGGGGAGTTTGTTTATGCCACGCAGTTTGAAGAAAGGCCCCTTTGTTGATGCACACCTCCAAAAGAAGGTGGACGCACAAAACGAGGCCAACACGAAGAACGTCATTAAGACTTGGTCGCGTCGTTCGATGATTACCCCAGATTTTCTGGGTCACACCATCGCGGTGCACGACGGTCGCAAGCACGTGCCGGTGTTCATCACTGAGTCCATGGTCGGTCACAAGTTGGGCGAATTCGCTCCGACTCGTACTTTCCGTGGTCATGACAAGGATGACAAGAAAGGTCGCCGCTAAAGCGGGGGAGGGAAAGAACATGAAAGCAATTGCTCATACCCGCTATGTGCGCGTGACTCCGCAAAAGGCTCGTCGCATCATGAATGAAGTGCGCGGAATGGAAGCCGACAAGGCACTAGACCTGCTGAAGTTTGCTCCGCAAAAACCTGCCTTGCCGATTCGCAAGACCTTGGTTTCCGCCTTGGCTAATGCCGAACAAGCAGCCCGCAACGCCGGTACGTCTTTTAACTCTGATGAGATGTACATCGTCGAGGCCTACGTCAACGACGGTCCTACGATGAAGCGTTTTCGGGCACGGGCGCAAGGTCGCGGGGCGCGTATCTTGAAGCGTACTTCTCACCTCACCATCGTGGTGGGAGATGCCGAGGACAAGAAGGAACTTGCTGCTCCTTACTTGCCGTCCCAGCGTCGCCCGGAAGCTGATCGGATTTCAGCGTCTGCCGCAAAAAAGGCTGCCGCGGAAGCTGTCACGAAAAAGGCATCCAAGCCGGTAGAGACGCCGGAAGAATCGACGTCTAAGACCGATAGCGCTGCCAAGAAGGCTCCTGCTAAGAAGTCCGCCGCGACGAAGTCCACGACTAAGTCGAGCACGTCGAAGGCGGCGACTACCAAGTCTGCCAAAGCCAAGTCGAGCAGCAGCAAGTCCACGGCTACCAAGAGCGCAACGGCGAAAAAGCCCGCTGCAAAAAGCACTGAGAAGGGAGCGGAGTAAATAATGGGTCAGAAAGTACATCCCACTGGTTTCCGTCTGGGCGTAACCGCGGAACACCGTTCCCGTTGGTTTGCCGACTCCACCAAGTCCGGTCAGCGTTACCGTGACTTCGTGAAAGAAGACGTCGAGATTCGCCGTCTGATGCAAGACAAGCTGGAACGCGCTGGTATTTCTAAGGTCGAAATCGAACGGACTCGCGATCGTGTGTCTGTCGATTTGTACACGGCTCGTCCTGGTATCGTTATCGGACGCCGTGGCGCAGAAGCGGATCGCTTGCGCGCTCAGCTGGAAAAGCTGACTGGTAAACAGGTCCAGTTGAACATCCGCGAGGTGAAGAACCCCGACCTGGATGCACAGCTGGTCGCACAGTCTATTGCGGAACAGCTCAGCGCTCGTGTGTCTTTCCGTCGCGCTATGCGTAAAGGAATGCAGTCCGCGCAGCGCGGGGGTGCCAAGGGTATTCGTGTGCAGTGCTCCGGGCGCTTGGGCGGTGCTGAAATGTCCCGTTCCGAGTTCTACCGGGAAGGTCGCGTCCCTCTGCATACCCTGCGTGCCAACATCGATTACGGCTTCTACGAAGCCCGTACCACTTTTGGGCGTATCGGTGTAAAGGTCTGGATCTACAAGGGCGACATGACCGAAACGGAATGGAACCGGATGCAGGCTGAACAGGCTGGTCGCACCGGTCGCCGTAACGACCGTCACGCCGGAAACCGTCGTCCTCGCGCCGACCGTCCTGCTGACAACGCGCCCAGCGAAAACGTAAATGAAACCCCCGAAGCCGCGACCGTCGCCGCCGGGGCAACCACAGAAACGGAGGCATAAGCAATGCTGATTCCTCGTCGTACTAAGTGGCGTCGCCAGCACCGTCCGGGTCGCCGTGGCTACGCTAAGGGTGGCACCGAGATTGCTTTCGGCGATTTTGGTATTCAAGCCCTGGAGAGTGCCTATCTGACTAACCGTCAGATTGAAGCGGCTCGTATTGCCGTGACTCGTCACGTCAAGCGTGGTGGCAAGATTTGGATTAACATTTTCCCGGATCGTCCGCTTACCAAGAAACCTGCCGAAACTCGTATGGGTTCAGGTAAAGGTTCCCCAGAATGGTGGGTCGCTCCGGTGAAGCCCGGTCGAGTACTGTTCGAAATCGCCGGTGTAAGTGAGGAACTGGCCCGCGAAGCACTGTCTCGCGCCCAGCACAAACTGCCCATCAAGACCCGTTTTGTATCCCGAGAGGGTGGTGAATGAACATGATAGGTTCCAAAGGACTGGCTCCTAACGATTTGGATGCCATGGACAACGAGCAGCTCGCGATGAAGCTGAAGGACGCGAAGCAGGAGCTTTTCAACTTGCGCTTTGCCCAAGCTACCGGTCAGCTCGAAGACCACGGTCGCATCAAAGCGGTTCGCCGCGATGTCGCCCGCATCTACACCATTTACCGCGAGCGGGAACTCGGCATTCGTACCGAGCCCAGCGTTAAGGAGTAATCAATGGCAGACGAAACTATGACCACCGAAACGACCGAACGCAATCACCGTAAGGTGCGCCGCGGCTACGTCGTGTCCGATCGTATGGAAAAGACCATCGTGGTTCAGCTCGAAGACCGCGTGAAGCACCCGCTTTACGGCAAGGTCATGCGTAAGACCAAGAAGGTTACGGTTCATGATGAGCAAAATCTCGCCGGTATTGGCGATTTGGTCGTCATCATGGAAACGCGCCCGCTGTCCAAAACTAAGCATTGGCGCCTCGTGGAGATTGCCGAAAAGGCTAAGTAATTCTCCACAACTAAAACTCGGTTGAGGTCTTTAATGAGACCTTTCAATCTGGATAAAGGACGCGGCCCGGATACATTATGTGTCTGGGCTGCGTCCTTATTTACGCCGCAGTGGTCTGCCTAGGAGTTGAGATTGTGATGCAAGTCATCGTCTCGCAGGTCTCGTCCGCTTAGAATAAAGACGTGATAGCATTACCGTCTTTAACTGATTTGAAAAATTCGCGCAGCCTGAAATGGAGCGCCCATCCTGGAGCCTTAGGGATGTGGGTCGCGGAAATGGACTTTGGGATTGCCCCAGGAGTTCGAGCAACTTTGCAGTCTGCCCTAGATGACACGGTTACCGGTTATCCTCCGGTAGGTCTTTCTCAGCAGGTTGGTCAGGCATTGCGCGAGTTCTATGCGGATGAGTTTGGCTGGACTATTCAGCCCGATGCGGTCGGCGTGGCAGCCGATGTTTTGTCAGTGCTGCAAGCCGTGGTGAGCATCCTTCCTCCCCAGGCTCCGGTAGTCGTGCCTACCCCGGCATACATGCCATTTTTGACTTTGCCCCAGGATCAGGGTCACGAAGTCATCCAAGTTGCGTCTCTCTATGATGCGGCTACAGGTAAATACCAGCTGAATTTGGAGGGTATATCGCAGGCTTTCGCTACGGCGGAAAGCGGCGGGCTGCTGGTCCTGTGCAATCCGTGGAATCCCGTGGGGAAATGTGTCAACGCTGACGAAATGTCCGGGTTATGCACTATCTTGGAACAAAATCCCCACGTTTTAGTGTTCTCAGATGAGATTCATTCTCCGCTGGTCTTGGACGGGAAGCTTCATCCTTTTGCCAATTATTCCGATTTGGCAGCCTCCCGAACTGTGACTGCATCCGCCGCCTCAAAAGGGTGGAACATCCCTGGTTTGCACTGCGCACAATGGATCATTCCTGATGAATCGCTGCGGAAACGTTTACGTACCCCACTGCAGGTCTTTGCCTCGGGCGCGACCCCGTGGGGAATGCTGGCTACGATTAGCGCTTTCCGTGACTGTCGCAATTGGCTGGGGGAAGTCAAGGCTCAGATTGTTGAGAATCGGGAACTTGTCCGCAACTGGCTGACCAATCACGGCGAGCACTTCCGGGTGTTTCTCCCGGAGGCAACTTATCTGTCCTGGTGGGAAACCGATGGAATTCTCGGAGATTGTCCCGCCCGGACTCTGCAGGAGCGCGGTCTAATTGTTAACGACGGTGCGGATTTGGGTACGGGCTTTGAAAAAGCTTTCCGTTTGAACCTGGCGACTACCCCCGAAGTGCTGCACGCTGCTTTGAACCTTATCGGAGCGCGTGGTTAGACCAGGCGGAGCCAGTTCAGGTGAGTTCATTGTCACGATACGATACTGGCTGCATTAATATCGCGGAGGAAGGCTTTAAAAACTCTTGGTGGACCTCACCCGCGGGTAAGGTCCACCAAGAGGATTAGTTATGAAATTGGGCAGTTTTAGATTGCACTGAAGAGGGGCATTAGTCCCGCGCTCATATCGCTCATATCGTTCGTATCGTTAGCCATTTGCATGAACGCCATCCCTCCTACGATTATCATGGACATTGAGATAGCAAAGCTAACGATTCCTATAATTGTGAGCACCATCGCGACAAGTGTCCACACTTTTAGTCTAGAGGTTGGCTCCATATTCTGTTCTAACATCTCTTTTTTCGCCTTGCTGCCCAGATACCAAGCGATAGGCGAAGTAACCCAAAAGAATATGCCGATAATAGCCAGTACCATTACGGTCTGTTCCTGGGGATGCTCATAAGGGCGGGCGAATTGACCGGGCATGGGTTGACCCGGCATCTGCTGGCCCATCGGTTGACCCATCGGCTGACTGGGTTGAAAACCGGGAACCTGACTGGGATTGCCTGGTGGGGACTGATAAGGATTGGACATACTTCCTCCTACAAAATAAGTAAAAATACCAGGTCAAATTTATCAGGAACGGTTCGCAGAGCGCTACCGTTTAGGGGATGGCTTTTTAAGCTTTTGAGTCTGGCTGCAGTGGGGATACTGAACGTGAGAATTTATTCTGTTAGCATCTTCGTATGAACCAGCTGCAGAAGGCAAATGGGGGAGTTTAATCTGATAATGTGAAGTTGTTTTGTGAATTAACACGTAGTACCCCAGTCGCACCAGATTAGAGTGAACGGTACCAGGGATTTCTATGGTACATATTCCATTCGGAGGAAACAGATGGATACCGACTCTGAAAAAGTAGAAATAGATATAGCCGATGGAGGAGTAGTTGCGACTTTTGGCGACAAAACTGTATTTTTGTTACCCCCGACAGATACTGCTGTTGTTCGTAATATTCAGCTTGTAAAAGATTATTTAGTAGTGGTTCGTTGGGAGAGACTTGCAACCGTTTTGTACACCTTCTCTACGGTAGATTGGTCTAAGGCTCCAAGCATCACCCGTTTTATGCCAGCCCGTCCACTGGTAGTAAGGATATCTACCGACGGGCTCAGCATGACTATTGAAGATCCTGTAACAGAACCTAACAACTTTGATATCGACTTTGAGAACATGCCAGATGAGATAACCATACCCAGTCCTTTGCACATTGTCGAAATCCCCACGCCATCTGGCGGACTGTATATTCAGATTGCTACTCCGAGGGATTTGATCCCCAGCAGTACTGAACGATTTGGACAGATACTTGTGACCGCGTATGCGGGATTTGGAATTTGTTTACCGATGGGTTTCAACCAGCATGTGCGTTCGTGGCTGGATGCATCTGGTTCGTGGGCTCAAGTATTTGCTCGAGGAGGTGGAGAACTCGGACACAGGTGGCACCTTTCAGGTACTGGACCAGGTTCGCTGGCAGGCGCAGAAGATATCCTCTCCGCAGTTGAAATTCTGCGGTCAAAAACTATTTGTAACAAGGTGCTATGCTACGGCTTTTCACATGGGGGAACCCAGCTTCTTCGTGCTTTCCTACTCCGTCCTGAGTATTTCACTCGTCTTGTCTTCTGGTCTCCTGTAGTTGAGACGTGTGAGCCTCGCAATACATGGCCGGAACCTTGGTATCTGGAGTATGGCAATCCAAAGGACCCCGCGCAAAGAGAAGCTATGAGATTAGCATGTCCAACACATATGCTTCGCCATATGCATGACGAAATGTCGCACTCACTAGCTAAACATAGTGTTTTGTTTCTCTCGAGCGCTGATGACGACCGGGTATCCCCAAATCAAATTGCTAATTTTAGTTTGGAGCTTTCACACTTTGCCGATGTTAAATTTCAGCAGGCTAAATTAGCTGGTCATGCTGGGCTAAATGGCAATGAAGAAGCTACCGCTCAGCATTGCCTGCTCTGGAAGTTCCTGTGTGGTTGATTCATAGCCATAACTATTTTTTCTGGAAGATATGAATGCACATAGGACTGTCTTCTTTAGCTGGAGTTGCATCCCAGTCTTGCCATATTTCCACTAATTTTAGACCGGAATTTTGCCCGAACTGAATCAGTTGCGAGCGTTCATTCCAGCGCAAGGCTGCAGTATAAACGTCAGGTGCCTGCTGATCCTTCAGAAAAACGAAGGCTTGGGTGAATATCTTTTTATCAGGATAATAAACCTCGCACGACAACGTAACTTCTCCCGGAATTATTCGCATAATGTGTACGCGTTGACCGGATAGGGTGTAGCCTGCCGGGTTCATGCACTCTATGACCAAGAAACCGCCGGGCTTCAAATGCTCTGACGCCCTGTTAAAGAATTCTTGCTGTTTCTCGACTGAGAGCATGGTTTGAATCTCTAAAGCAAGGTTAAAAACCAAATCGAAAGTTTTTCCTAGCTGAACTTCAGCAGGGTCACCCAGATGCTTGACAACGTCACTGCCCGTGTCTTGTTCCTCAAGTTTGGCTAGCATTGCTTCGTGTCTCTCAATGACCTCCACACTCGAGCATTTTCCTACTAGCGGCAAGACGTGGCGTCCGGTGCCGACTGCTGTTCCTAGAATGTCTCCTCCGCCGGACAACCTCAACAGTTGCGCGATTGCAGATTTTGTTTCAGGTCGATATCCAAACTTTTCATGCCATCTATCAGCCCAACGTTGACTGTTGGCGTATTCATTTAGTTCATTGAAATCGACTCGATAATCTAGCATTTTCATCTCTCCCAAGATTTATCCCCGAACACTTTCCGGTTATGTTAGGCTAACCTAAGTAATGTTGTTAAGCCAAGTGCGTGCGACAACAGAGATGAGGGAGATGTATGCCTAACGGTGAGATTCTCAAATTGGGACGTGCAGGATGGATTCCTATGTGTGCCGCGTCTCTTTTCGGGTTACTTCACTCAGCAGTGACTCTTAGCCTTGCCTGGGTTATGTCAAGAATTTTTGCCACCCTTTATTCTGGTGAGTATTCACATCTGGTCGTGTTGCTGGGTGTTCTTGCAGTACTGCTACTGGTGCGCCCTGCGATTGCGCTGGGCAAGGAACTTCTTGTAAGTTTGATTGGCAAGACCGTCAAAATAGATGTCAGGCTCAAGCTGCTCCAACACTTGAATAACATTGGACCTTTTGGCTTATCATCCAAGCGCACTGGAGAAGCTGAAGCATTAGTCACGGACGGTGTTGAACTTCTCGAAGATTACTATGGCAGGTATATTCCCCAAATCGCTGTCACTGTGGTGACAGCGATTACAGTGCTCATTTTGCTGTTTCAGCTGGATTCACTTGTGGCATTCATCGGTGCAATTGTGGTAGTCCTGACACCGACTCTTCCAAAAGCGTGGAACAAGGTGCTTACCCGCCGGGGATACCGACATTGGGAACAATATTCCCAGATGAATGCGGAAGTAGTTGATGCCATGCAGGGCATGACGACGCTGCAACTTTTTAACGGGGTCGAAGAACGGCGTGAAAAAATCGTTTTCACCAGTCAGCAGCTTTTGTCAACAACTCTTTCGCAGATGCGTATCTCGCTGCTTGAGTCAGCGCTGTCGTCTTGGGTTGTGTATGGCGGTCCGGTGATGGTTCTCGCGCTCGGTGTCCGCCAAGCAGCACAAGGAAACATAGCTGTAGACTCTCTGTTCTGGTGCATGTTCTTAGGCGTAGAACTATTCCGTCCTTTCCAAGATCTCAGCGTCAATTGGCATGCCGGCTACCATGGCTATTCAACGGCGCAGAAGGCGCTTAGCTTACTAAAGGCTCCGACTCCTGATGACTCCAGTCTGCCCCAAGAGCACCGACCGCGCACTACAGAAATCCAATTTAATGACGTTTCCTATCGGTACTCTTCAGCGCTACAAGACGCAGTCAGCGACATTAACTTGGAAATACCGGAAGGCGAAACCCTCGGACTAGTAGGGCAATCTGGTTGTGGAAAATCCACAATGCTTGGTCTGTTGCTACGCTTTGGCGATCCCAACAGGGGGAACATTCGCATAGGAGGAGTTGATTTACGAGCACTTTCACGTGACGATAGGTGCTCTTTGATTACGCTTGTGCCACAAGAGCCTGTAATTTTTGATGGCACCATCGCAGACAATTTACGTGCCTGCGCGCCGAATGCCCCGGATGAGCTTCTTAAATCCTTGTGTCTGTCGCTAGGTTTGGAAGATATCGCCCCAATAGACACTTTGCTGGACTTCAGAGTGGATGAGCGTGGTAGCGGTGTTTCTGGTGGCCAGCGCCAACGGGTGGCAATTGCTCGTGCTTTGCTTAGAGAAACGCCTATTTTGTTGCTGGATGAAGCAACCTCGGCTCTCGATGCAGAGACAGAACGATTGACTTGGCGTGCCATTGATAATCATCGCAATAAATTAGCCTCTAAAGGTCGCTCGTTGACGATTATCTCGTCTGCTCATCGTTTGGAATCAGTTCGCGCTGCAGACAGAATCGTAGTTCTTTCTGCGGGAAAAATTGTGGAAATCGGTAATCATGACAGTCTCATGCACCAAGGAGGCACTTACGCAATGTTGGTTGCTACGTCCGAAGAATTGGTGCAATCATGAAACAAATCTTGTATAGAGACGCATTCGGACCAATTCTTCGACTGCTGCCAGGGCTATCACGTTACAAAAAACATGAAGCGCTTATTTTTGTTATGTTATTAATTCATCGCATTTGCGTTACGGCAATCAACGTTATGAGTGCTGCATTAGTGTCGCGCATTCTAATACTTAGAGAAGTCGATCAGCTGGCTTGCTGGATGTTGATTTCATTGGGGTTGCTGGTTCTCTCCGTGGGACTGAGTTGGTGGCTCGATATGTGGTTTGCTCATGTCTATAGCTACAAAATCATCGCAGATCTTCGCGTCGATTTGTTTGATGCAATCAACCGTATTAGTCCCGCAGGGCTACGTCACAGAAAAACTGGCGACGTTGCCGCCGCGGCTATGTCAGATGTAGAAATTACCGAGTGGTTCTATGCTCACACTGTGATTGATTTTCTGGCTACACATGTGGCTAATTTAATCTTTACCATTGCAATGATTATTCTCGTGGGACCGTCAGGTCTTATCTTGCTGGTTGTTACTACTTTGATTTTGCTGGTTCCGATTCTCACTTTAACATTGCAGACCAAGCAAGGAGACAACATTCGGCGTAGTCTTGCAAATCAAAAAGGGCGCTGCTTGGAGATGATTCAAGGTTCTCGCGAAATCATGAGTCTCGGTCTGGCTAATCTCCAGTTAGATGCTATTCGTGACTCTACTTTGGAAGTCCAACGTCATAAGCGCAGTTACTTGATTCGGTCTGGTATAGAAATCGCGGTATCCCAGCTAATGATTTCTGCTGCCACTATTGGTACCTTGGCATGGCTGCTGGGGTTGATGCATTCTGGGAAAGTTAACCTCGCCTCTATCCCTCCAGCCATGATGCTGCTAAGTGCGTCGTGTATTGCTGCTCTCAGCATCTCTTCGATGCTCCGCAAACTCGGCGAAGTTTCTGGGGCAACCAGCCGATATTTTGAGCTAATTGATAAACCTCGACAGGTCCATGATCATGGGAATACGGCAGAATTTACTGACGGCTTGCTGAGTTTGGAATTTAGAGATGTATGCTTTCAATACGATCAAGCTAGGGTAATAAATGATTTCAGCTTGCTCATTCCCGCAGGCTCGTCAGTGGCGCTGGTAGGGCGCACGGGTGCCGGAAAATCTACATTAGCTGCGTTGGTCGTTCGGTTATATGAACCACAATCCGGAGAAATTTATATTGACGGCAAGAGAATAGATTCAATTCCTCTGAAGCAGCTGAGACAGCTGGTAACGCTTGTTCCGCAGCACCCCTACATTTTCAGAGGTACTATTCGCGACAATTTGCTCATGGCTAAACCCAGCGCTTCTGAGGATGAACTATGGCAATCGCTTAAAATTGCCCAAATTATGGACACTATACGGAATCTGCCCAAACAATTAGACACTGTAATTGGAGAACGAGGCGCAACGCTTTCAGGGGGTCAGCGTCAACGCCTCAGTCTAGCTCAGGCGTTCCTGCGTAACTCGTCTATTGTTATTTTTGATGAATCTGTATCCAATCTTGATCCGAAACTCGAGCAAGAACTAATTGAGGCAAGCAGATTTATCTATGAAGGGCGCACCACGATAACCATAGCCCATCGTCTTTCCACGATTAAATCAGCTGACTGCGTGGCTTTTCTCCATGAAGGTAAGTTAGCTGCTTTTGGTCCCCATAGTGAATTAATTCAGCATTGTGAACCATATCGAGAGTTTGTAGCGCCTACTTCTGCGCTAACTGATTACTTGGCTTCTAGCCGAGACTCCAACAGATATATACGTGAGGAGGTGAAAAATGACGGATGTAGTAATCAAGAAGGTTGAAGAAGATGCGTCACAGCGTTTAGTTGCGCCGTGCTGCCACTCTACTTCAACGAATCAGGTTAAGTAATCTGAAAAAGTGATTACCCGGAAGGACGGGAGAGCTTCTACATACGTGCGTTTTGCGTGAAGCTCTCCCGATCTTTCCTTTCAGCTAAATCATAAGTCGAGGTTTAACTAATGGTACTAAACTTATTGAACGATTTGGGACTTTCCAAGGAGACCACTTTTGAGTTGCGTGAGTTACCTCACAACAGTACGTTGCTTACTGATGCGGTTTCTGATAACTATGTAATCGAATCGCCGATACTGCAAGTGCTTTCTTTTTACCACAATTGGTCAACTGGAGACGGGATTGTTCCGCCAGCATTATTGAAGCTCTTCGATAGTTCCCAACGCCTTTACCAATCTTTGAGTAGCAAGTATGGATTGCTCAACTTATCTAGCCTAGAGGTCGATGAGGGAGGAGTGCCACGTGAATCAAATTATCTGTTGGCTGGTAATTCGACACTCGTAAAGGTTCTGTTAAGCACCATAGATAGATCTGATGTTGCAGCATATGCTGGATCTGATGATGAGGTGATTAATGCTGCTTTCTACGTAGACGCGGTGCCAATTAGATTTGAGCCTCAGATGGATAATCTAGCTTTTGGACATTTTGAGCAAATTGCGCGCAATTACCGAATTCAATGGTGTCCCGTGTTCCTCCGGCAGAATACATTGTGGATTGGACCCGTATTATCGTCGTCTGTGGGACCTTCGTGGGATGATTTAGTGCGTCGCCGGGTTGCCGCCCATTTTAGCGAACCAATCGCTCGCGCTTTAGGGCAACCCTCTCTGAATGGGTCGATCATACTGTTGAGTCCTGATGCTATTACTAAGGCTTTTAATCTTTTGCCACAGTTAACACCAGGTGACATGCTGGAAATCGGTTTGGACGCTTCTGTTAAGGAGCACACAGTATTAGCTTGGTCCGCAAAATTAGACCCTAAACGCACTTGCATTACTCCAAAGCAGCTCATCTCAAATGAATGTGGAGTTATTCGTAGAATTCGTAAAATCTCTCACCGACCGGATTTGCCATCTCAAATGATTACGTACCAAGCCGATATGTCATTCACGCAACGCGTCACGGGCTGGAATTGTGCTTATACCTGCGAAGGTTCATCTTTCGGTGATGAGAACAAAGCTTACTTTGCCGCTATAGGTGAAGCTTGCGAACGGTATGCTGGAAATACTTTAGATACTTTGCCCGTAAAACATGGTTCCTACAATGAATTATGCGTGCAAGGATTTCAGGTACTCGAACCAAATTCCATCGTGCTATTCAGCGAGGAGCAATACAGTCGAAGCGATTTCCCATTTACTCCCTTTACAAGAGATTTGCGTCTCGGTTGGGTGCCTGGAAGTTACTTAGACACCCGCGATACGGTGATGATTCCCGCCGCACTAACTTACTCAAATTGGTATTCGTACCCCAACGGTGGAGAGCCTCCGTTACTAAAATGTCCGTTTGCCGGCATTGCGGCAGGTGAATGCCTTGAGAGCGCGATTCTTAGTGCCATAGAAGAGGTGATAGAACGGCATGCAACTATGACCTGGTGGCTTACAGGTGTAACCCTTCCACTTCTAGAGATGCCACCACAAGTTCTTGAACAGCTTGGTGAAATTCCAGATTATCAGGAACTGTTCCTCACCCGTCTACAAAATATATTCGATTTTCCAGTTGTATGTGCCACTGTGGTTAATCATAAACAACAAACTATAAATATGGGATTTGCCGCACGCGTCAACGAAACAGATGCTGCGCTGAAAGCACTGTTGGAAGCTTTTAGTCTCCAGGAGGGTAGTATTGATTTGCTCAATCCCGAAGGCTCGCATTGGAATGCCATTAAAGAAGGACTTCTACCTAGAAGCGGACTGCGACGCTACCGCCATGATCGGAAGTATTCGACAGAGTATAAAACAGACTTCTCCGACTGTACGGACCTTATGTCGCAGCAGCAATATTATCTAGATCCCAGCGTACACGATAGTATTTTGCGCATTATCAAATCGCATGAATCTGTACCGCTTGATACAGACCCCCGTCATACTCGCAGCATTGGAAGTTATATAAAGCTTCTCGCAAAACGAGGTTTTCGTCCGATTGTTGCTGACCTCACCCCGCCTGATATAGCGCAGACCGGAATGAAAGTTGTGCGGGTAATCGTCCCCGGTACAGTGATGAATTCTCCCGCAGCATTTCCACACTTGGGCAACGATGTCGTACGGCGTAATGCTGTTCAGCTGCGATGGCTGGCCGCTGGGGAGACTAAGGTTCATTGGAATTTACGTCCACTACCCCATGCCTAAATTCATCGATTATCTTGCTAATTGATGTCATCGTAGGGCGAAACGCACTTGGTGGCTAGCGAAGTCCCAAATCCTGCGACACCTCGGAGCTCTAACTATCCACAGTAGAAACAGCCGTAGGTTCGAAGATCTCGAGGAGCTGCAGATGGCAAGTGGATTCGGGCAATTGTTCAAGTAGGTGTCGGCATGGTAGTCTACACCCTAAGGGTAGGCTAACCTAACAGAAAGTTAAGTCATTGAATAGGCGTGCGAGAATTTGGACTGCGACTCTGGGAGCTCTGACTATTGTTTCTGTCGTTCTTGCCATAGGGGTAGGTCCGGCTTCTGTTAGCCCCGCGGCTACTCTCGACGTTATATTGTGTAAGCTCTCGGGAAACTATGCGGGTGTTCCTCAACGCGACCTGGTTATTGTCTGGGATATACGAGCACCACGGGTAGTTCTGGCTGGCTTGGTGGGGATGGGGCTCTCGATTTCTGGAGCTGTAATCCAATCAGTGGTTAGAAATATCCTGGCTGATCCGTACTTGCTCGGAATTGCCTCTGGGGCATCAACCGGGGCTGCAACTGTAATGGTGTTTGGGGCAGTTGGAATATTCGGGTTAACTCTGGGAGCCTTTGCTGGGGCGCTCATTTCAATTTGCGCTGTCTTTCTTTTAACTACCGTAGGTGGCGTTCTGACCGCGGAGAGGGTTGTGTTCGCTGGCATAGCCGTAGGTCTATTCATGAGTGCGCTAACAAATTTAGTGGTATTTTTCTACGGTTCGCAGGCTTCAGCTCACGCGGTAATGTTCTGGATGCTAGGTTCATTGGCCTTAGCGAGTTGGAATCAGTTACCTATACCTGCTGTCATCACGTTGCTTACTATTGCTATATGCGTTTCGCAAGGTCCACGTCTTGATGCAATTTCACTGAGCGATGATACAGCCAGAGCATTGGGATTCAATCCACAAACCTTGCGATACGTAACGATAACGGTGATAGCGGGATGCGTTGCATCGTTGGTAGCAATCTCTGGAGCTATTGGATTCGTAGGGTTAGTCGTTCCGCATATCGCGCGGCATCTTGTCGGTGCTACTAGTCGCAGTGTAGTTCCCACCGCAGGAACCCTGGGGGCGCTTCTTCTTATATGGGCTGACGCCGTAGGCCGGGTCGTATTTGCACCTCGAGAATTACCGATAGGCGTAATTACAGCATTGGCAGGTACGCCATTACTCATGCTTTTAATCAGGAAACAGTACAAATTCTCATAGACATACAGAAAGGAAAACAATGAGATATAAAACACTAGGAGCACTGGTTGGTGCTATTACGCTGCTCGCTTCGCTAAGTGCCTGTGGAGATGCAAGCAAATCTGAGTCTTCAGCATCAGGGGAAAATAATCAGAGTACCAATTCAGTTTCTTACCCCTTAGAGGTTGATTCATGTGGCAGGAAAGTAACAATTGAAAAAGAGCCCACGAAAGTAATGTCCATCGGGGTAGCTTCTGGAATATTTGCTGCGAAAGTTGCCAAGAAAGGTCAGTTCGTCCTGCGGTCAGGAGAGCTGGGCGAAAAAAATCCGTTAGCAGACGAGTACGGCGCTGAACTGTGGGATGAAGCTAGCCCTTCAACAGAGGGCATTATCGAAAAGGGTGTTGATTTAGTTATCGGTGACTTGTACGGTAAAGCCGATCCCGATAAGCTTGCTGCGGCGGGAATTCAGATGTACATACCGAGCGTATTATGTCAGCACGCCAAAGAAGAAAATCCGGATTTGGTTAAAGGTGATGTTTCACCAGTAAAGCTAACGGATGTTGAAAACGATATTCAGGAACTTGGTAAAATATTAAATAACCCTGATGCGTCAGAAAAAGCAGTTCATGAATTCGACAGCAAGTATAAAGAAGCTAAAAATACCATCAAAGATAGTGGTAAGTCAGCCACATTCTTGTTCTATTTCTCTGAGCAGTACCCGGTGATGTCTGTAGGCGAAGGTGGTATTGAGGGCGCGATTATGAGGGAATTAGGTTTAAAGAACATTTTCTCTGACCATAAAGAAGCCTACTTGGAAGAAGTTAGTTGGGAGGCTGTTCTGCAGGCTAATCCCGACGTGATAATTATAAAGTACGGCAGAACAGGCTCAACCTTTGAACAGGACAAAGCACGACTTCTCAAAGAGCCGGGAGCTGATACCTTAACTGCAGTCAAGAATGACAATATTATCGGCATTGCGAATCGTGAAACTTGGCCCTCGCCTGAAATCGCTACAGGAATGCTTGAACTAGCCAAGAATATTAATAAAATCAAGTGAACACCTACGATTGCAGGAATATAACCTTCTCGTACCAAGGGACCGTTAGCGGTAAACCGCTGCTTGACGATTTATCGCTAACGGTCCCTACGGGGATTACGCTTGGAATTATCGGACCAAACGGTTCAGGTAAATCGACTCTCATAAAGTGTTTGTATAAGTCGATTATCCCACAGAAAGGTATTATAAATTTTAACGGTACGGATTTAAATCAAATCAGTACCAGACAACTATCGAAGCTCCTTTCAGTGGTGGTACAGTCGGAGACGGCAGCTCTTCCTCTAACCGTTAGAGAATATGTTGAATTAGGGAGAGCTACGTACCACAATGCGTTTGAGGGCTATTCATCTCAAGATGCTGAAATCACCAATTCAAGCATGGAAATGCTGGGTCTTTGCGAATTGGCAGATGTTCCAATAACTAGAGTTTCTGGAGGAGAACATCAACGTGCCAAGTTAGCGAGAGCGCTCTGTCAATCTACCTCGGTTATGCTACTTGACGAGCCGACCAATCATCTGGACATATATTTCCAGCATCAAATTCTAAAAATCGTCAAGAAGCGCAATCTTTCAGCAATAGTAGTTCTGCACGATTTAAACCTAGCTGCGATTTATTGTGAATTAATTGCAGTATTGAATAAAGGCAAAATTGTTGCCCTGGGCAAACCAGAAGATGTACTCATTCCGGAAATCCTTGAAGACGTGTACCGTGTAAAGGTGCAACGCATAGATACCAAACACGGGGTACAGCTTCTGTTATTACCAATGAACTAATATGCTGTATGAAACTGTTTATGAACTAAAAATCGGATTTCTGTTTAGCGAGTAGTTTTGGTGTTGACTAGGTCTTGCAGGTGTAGTCTCCGAAAGGCGGGCATCGTCTTCGGAGCTACCGGCTGCGCCTGTCGTGATTCAACACGCTTGGGTGACTTGTCCGGTCTCTACGTCGTACATAAACCCGCCGACTTCGGCAAACCCCTTAATCAGGGCGTGATTGCGTAGCGTCTCTACGTCATCGCGCAAATGTTGAGCTTGGTTTGGGTCAGCCCCGAACACCAAATCCCCAACGGGTTGACCTGCATGTGCGACTACATCGCGTTGAAATCCTGCCTCGTCAATGGAAGCCATGGTGCAACGGGTATGCTCTAGCAGCATAATTCGATCCACATTAAGTTTATGGACTGCGGCGATGGTTCCCGCCAAGGTATTGGGACTCAAAAATCCGCCAGGAGTGCGCAGAACTTTGGCTTGACCGACTTTGAGCCCGAAAATCTCAAGAGGATCAAGTCGGGAATCCATACAAGTCACAATCAGTAGTCCATGCGGGGGAGCTCCGGGAAGCCCACGGTAGGGAAAATTTTTCGCGAATAGAGCATTAGCCTGCAGCAAATCATCAAACACATTTTTAGCTTAGCGTTTTTTGCCGTGAGGTGGATGTCAGTTCGGCTGTAGTTTGCTACTCCAGTCGATAAATACTAGACTTGGAGGGTTGCTTTTGGCTGAGACCTCTCACAAATGTGTCTGTGTCAGCCAGGGGTTTCAATTCCGCCTGTTCGAGGTGGGATTTTTGTGCCCTCGCAACGCAAGATAGGTTCGGCAAGGCTCTATTGAGAACCGGCCAGACGAAGGAGAAAAGATGATTCAGCAGGAGTCGCGACTGAAGGTCGCCGACAACACGGGGGCTAAGGAAATCCTTTGCATTCGTGTAATGGGCGGCTCGAAGCGACGCTACGCCGGCATCGGCGACACCATTGTCGCGACCGTCAAGGATGCTATCCCTGGCGGTAACGTGAAAAAGGGTGAAGTCGTCAAGGCTGTCGTAGTCCGCACTAAAAAGGAAACCCGCCGCAAGGACGGTTCCTACATTCGTTTCGACGAGAACGCCGCTGTCATCCTCAAGAACGATGAGGAGCCGCGCGGCACCCGTATCTTCGGGCCCGTCGGGCGTGAACTTCGTGAAAAGAAGTTCATGCGCATTATTTCACTCGCCCCGGAGGTGATCTGATGGCAGCAAAGTTGAAGGTTGGCGACGAAGTCGTGGTCATTACTGGTCGCGACAAAGGAAAGCACGGCCGGATTCTGCAAATTGACCGGAAACGTGAACGTGTAGTGGTCGAGGGCGTCATGATGATGAAGCACCACAACAAGGCGGGACGGACTCAGCAGGGTCCGACTGGTGGCATCGAGACAAAAGAAGCCTCCATTCACATTTCCAATGTGATGTACTACGAACCCGCGGCTGCCAAAGCCAAGCTCGGCAACACGACCAAGAAGATTGCGGGTACCCGTGTGGGTATGCGTGAAGAGGTCGTAGAGCGCGACGGTAAAGAAAAGACCGTCCGCATTCGCGTGTCCAAAGCTACCGGGAAGGATCTGTAATGGCAGAGGAAAATTACACCCCGCGGCTGAAGACCAAGTACCGCGAAGAAATTAAGGGTCAGCTGCTCAAGGAATTCCAGCACCAGAACGTTAACCAGGTTGGCGGCTTGGAAAAGATTGTCGTGAACATGGGTGTGGGTGCTGCTGCGCACGACCACAAGCTCATGGAAGGCGCTATCTCTGACCTGTCAATCATTACCGGTCAGAAGCCCGTGGTTGACAAGGCTCGCAAGTCCATCGCTCAGTTCAAGTTGCGTGAAGGTTCCCCGATTGGGGCACACGTTACACTGCGCGGTGACCGCATGTGGGAGTTCCTCGATCGTTTGCTTTCCACGGCTTTGCCGCGTATCCGCGACTTCCGTGGTTTGAGCTCCAAGCAGTTCGACGGTCACGGAAACTACACTTTCGGCTTGACCGAGCAATCTGTGTTCCATGAGATTGACCAGGACTCCATCGACCATGTACGGGGGATGGACATCACGGTCGTAACCACCGCTGCTACTGATGACGAAGGCCGAGCACTGCTGAAGTACCTCGGTTTCCCGTTCAAGGAGGATTAAGAATGGCAAAGACCGCTTTGAAGAACAAGGCAGCGCGCAAACCCAAGTTTGCGGTGCGTGCCTACACTCGGTGCCAGCGCTGTGGTCGCCCACATTCGGTGTATCGCAAGTTTGGCTTGTGCCGTATCTGCCTGCGTGAGATGGCCCATAATGGCGAGCTCCCCGGCGTTAAGAAGTCTTCCTGGTAAACACATTAAGGGGCAGGTCGATTACGAAACCGCCTCAGAAAGGGCCCAAGCCCAATGACAATGACTGATCCTATAGCAGACATGTTGACACGTCTGCGCAACGCCAGCTCGGCGTACCACGAGTCGGTATCTATGCCGTACTCGAAGATGAAGGCCGCTATCGCGAACATTCTTCAGACTGAGGGTTACATCAAAGACTACGAGGTCGAGGAAGCGCGAGTCGGCAAAACTTTGACGCTCAACTTAAAGTATGGCGCCAAACGTGAACGCGCGATTTCCGGAGTGAAACGCGTCTCTAAGCCCGGTTTGCGGGTGTATGCAAAATCCACCAAACTGCCGAAGGTCCTGGGCGGTCTGGGCGTAGCGATTATTTCGTCCTCGTCCGGTATGCTCACTGACCGCGAGGCAGCCGACAAGGGTGTAGGCGGAGAAGTTATCGCCTACATCTGGTAAAAGGAGGCTGACATGTCGCGTATCGGTAAGATTCCGGTGGAGATTCCCGCCGGTGTGGAAGTAAATATCAATGGACAAGACGTTTCCGTCAAGGGTCCCAAGGGTACCTTGGCTCTGTCCGTGGCGAATCCGATTTCCGTGCAGGTTGACGGTTCGACCGTGGTCGTGACCCGTCCTAATGACGAACGTGAGTCTCGTTCACTGCACGGCTTGACCCGTACCCTCATTGCCAACATGGTAGAGGGTGTCACCAAGGGATACGCCAAGGTTCTGGAGATTCAGGGCACTGGTTACCGTGTCAATCAAAAGGGCGCTGGACTGGAGTTCCAACTCGGATTTTCGCACCCCGTCAATGTGGAACCCCCGGAGGGCATCACGTTCAAGGTCGAAGGTAACCGGGTTACCGTCGAGGGTATCTCGAAGGAACTGGTCGGCGAAGTCGCCTCGAATCTGCGCAAGATTCGTCCCCCGGAGCCTTACAAGGGCAAGGGCGTACGCTATCTTGGTGAAAATGTTCGCCGCAAGGTCGGAAAGGCAGGTAAGTAATCATGGCTTATTCTGTAAAGGGTAAAGGCAAGAGGCTGTCGCGTATGCGTCGCCATCAGCGGGTTCGTAAAAATATGTTCGGATCTGCGGAAAAGCCGCGTTTGGTCGTAACCCGTTCTAACCGACACATGGTCGCTCAGCTTGTCAATGACTACGAGCACAAGACTATCGTGAGCGCTTCTACGATGGAAGATGCCTTGCGTAGTGCTCAGGACAACAAGGTCGCCAAGGCGACCGAGGTCGGCAAGTTGATTGCACAGCGCGCCAAAGCCGCTGGGATTACTCAGTGTGTGTTTGACCGCGGTGGAAATATGTATCACGGTCGCGTTGCGGCTGTGGCTGAAGGTGCCCGCGAGGGCGGACTGAGTCTGTAAGGGAAGTTGAGAAAATGGCTGAACAAGAACAGCAGATTACAGGCGAGACCGCAGACTCTGCGGACCAGACCACGAACCTTGGCGCTAACGACGCCCAGGACCGTGGCGGTCGCCGCGAGCGCCGCGGAAATCGCCGTGAACGCGATGACCGCCGTGACAATCGTCGTGGCGGCAACGCTGATGACAAATACATCGAACGTGTGGTAACCATCAACCGCGTGTCCAAAGTGGTAAAGGGCGGTCGTAACATGTCCTTCTGCGCTCTGGTCGTGGTTGGCGACGGTGAAGGTACCGTCGGTGTTGGTTACGGTAAGGCAAAGGAAGTTCCGGCAGCGATTGCTAAGGGCGTGGAAGAGGCGAAGAAGTCCATGTTCCATGTTCCGATGATTCGCCACACTATCGTGCACGAAGTCCTCGGTGAGGACGCTGCGGGCGTAGTGTTGCTGAAGCCGGCTTCTCCCGGTACCGGTGTAATCGCTGGTGGTCCGGTGCGTGCGGTTATGGAATGCGCCGGAATTCGTGACGTTTTGTCTAAGTCTCTGGGCTCTGACAATGCGTTGAACATCGTGCGCGGTGCCGTGGCTGCCTTGAAGCAACTCGAGCAGCCCGAGGCTGTCGCGGCTCGTCGTGGTTTGCCGCTGGAGCGTGTTGCTCCTGCCGGTATGCTGCGGGCTCGCGCCGAAGGCGAAGCTCAAGTGCGCGCCGAAGCGGTTAAAGCCGAGGCTGAATTGGCTGCCGAAGGAGTGAGTGCGTAATGGCTAAGAACCTGAAAATCACTCAGGTGAAGTCCACGATTGGTTCCTCGCGAGATCAGCGGGCGACTGTGGCAACCCTGGGATTAAAGAAAATTCGTCAGTCTGTGGTGCGACCCGATAATCCTGCCGTGCGCGGTCAGATTCAAAAGGTGCGCCACCTAGTAAGTGTGGAGGAGGTCGACTGATGAGCGAGAGCGAAAAAGAAGAGACCGCAGCGGAAAAGTCTGCAGCAAAGAAAGCTCCGGCCGCTGCTAAAAAGGCAGCTGCTAGCGATAACGTTCAGGTGACTTACCTGCACCATTTGCGTCCCGCGCCGGGCTCTAATAAAGCCAAGACTCGCGTCGGTCGCGGTGAAGGCTCTAAAGGTAAGACTTCGGGTCGCGGCACCAAGGGTACCAAGGCACGTTACCAAGTGCCTCTGGGCTTTGAAGGTGGTCAGATGCCGATGCATATGCGCTTGCCTAAGCTGCGCGGCTTTAAGAACCCTTTCCATGTCGAGTATCAGGTAGTGAACCTGGATCGCCTGTCTGAAGTGTTCCCTGAGGGGGGCGCTCTGACGGTTGACGACCTGGTTGACAAGGGTCTGGTCCGCAAGAATTGCCTGGTTAAAGTGCTGGGAACCGGTGAAGCGACAGCCAAGTTTGACTTGACTGTAGATGCCTGGTCCAGTTCCGCTAAGGCAAAGGTCGAGGCACAAGGCGGGTCTTTGACCGCACGCGTTCGCTAAGGATTACGGCGGGGTACAACATCGTACCCCGCCGTTTCCACCATTTCTCTTGTATCGGTATCATGTTTAGCTAGGAAGTGAGCTGCGCTCACGGACTTGCCGAAATTCTTTGGAGGACATTTGTTTACCGCTTTTATTCAGGCTTTCAAAACGCCTGATCTTCGTAACAAGCTGTTGTTCACCTTCTTTATCATGGCTCTGTTCCGCTGGGGTTCGTTTATTCCCCTGCCGGGTGTTGATTACGCCACGTTAAAGTCGGTCATCTCTGATGTTCAGAACAATGGGTCGCTGCTCGACTTGGTGAACATGTTCTCCGGTGGCGCTTTGTTGCAGCTGTCCGTTTTTGCCTTGGGTATCATGCCTTACATTACGGCGTCGATTATCATCCAGCTGTTGCGCGTAGTCATTCCTCGTTTTGAGGATTTGCACAAGGAAGGTCAGACCGGTCAAGCAAAGCTGACCCAGTACACGCGGTACTTGACTATCGCTCTGGGCGTCCTGCAGTCGACTTCCATCATCACCGCTGCTCGCACCGGCACGCTGTTTGGGCGAGCTTCAAATCAAAAGATTATCCCCTCGGATTCCGCCTGGATTTTCATCCTCCAAATTTTAGTGATGACGGCGGCTACCGGCTTGATTATGTGGATGGGTGAGCTGATTACCGAAAAAGGTGTCGGCAATGGTATGTCGATTCTGATTTTCACCTCTATCATCGCTAACTTGCCGCGAAAGCTGTTCGCCATCGCTGGTGGTAATGGCGGTATTCAAAAGTTCTTGGCAATCGTTACTCTGATTCTGCTGGTGACGCTGGCTGTGGTTTATGTGGAACAGGCAATGCGTCGCATCCCGGTACAGTATGCCAAGCGCATGGTGGGGCGCCGGATGTACGGCGGCACCACCACTTACATTCCGCTGAAGATTAACATGTCTGGCGTTATCCCGGTCATCTTTGCGTCCTCGATTCTGTCCCTGCCAATGATGCTGGCACAGTTCGGTGACCAAAATGCCAAATGGATTCAGTGGATTAGCATGAACTTCCGTTCCAGCTCTTGGTTCTACCTGGTTATTTATGGCTTGCTGACGTTTGCGTTCGCGTTCTTTTATACTTCGATTACTTTCAACCCTGAGGAAGTCGCGGACAACATGAAGAAGTACGGCGGTTTCGTACCCGGTCTGCGCGCAGGTCGTCCTACGGCTGATTATCTGCACTATGTGATGACTCGTATCACTACGGCAGGTGCAGTCTACTTGACTATTGTGGCTCTGGTCCCGCAGATTGCGATGGTTGCCATGAACGTGCCCCAATTGCCCTTCGGTGGTACTACAATTCTGATTATTGTCGGCGTTGGTCTACAAACGGTGAAAGACATTAACGCCCAACTTCATCAGCATCACTACGAAGGATTCATGGCATGACGACAAATTTGGTGATTATGGGCCCTCCCGGCGCGGGTAAAGGGACCCACGCCAAAGAGATTGCGACACATTTTCATATCCCCTGGATTTCTACCGGCGATATTTTCCGTAAGCATAAGGCGGAAAAGACCGAGCTAGGCAAACTTATTGAGTCTTATATTGACAAAGGTGAGTTTGTCCCCGATTCGGTTACAGACCGGATTGTCTGTGAGCGTATCAGCCAGTCTGATGCTACAGCCGGATTTCTGCTCGATGGCTATCCTCGTTCCATTCCCCAGGCGAAAGTCCTCAAGGCTGTCCTGGCTGAAGCTAATGAGCGGGTAGATGCGGCGATTTATCTGGATGTTAGCGCTGCCGAGGTAAAACAACGTTTGCTGAAGCGTGCTGAAATTGAGGGTCGTACTGATGACACACCCGAGGTCATTGACCACCGTCTCGAGGTGTTTTTCGAAGCTACACAGCCCCTGCTGGACTTTTATGAGCAGGAAGGCGTGCTGCGCAAGGTCGATGGGGAAGGCACCATTGCTGAGATTGCCCAACGCTTGCTCACCGTGATGGAAGAAATCGAAAGGAACTAGCTCGGTGTCAGTCCAAGACCGGCGCATTGAGATTAAGTCCACTAATCAAATCCTCAAAATGCGTCGCGCCGGAATGGTGGTAGTCGCGATTCACCAGGCTCTGCGCGAGGCTTGTGAGCCGGGTATCACTACCGGGGAGCTGGATCAGATTAGCGCTGCCGTCATCAAGCGCATGGGCGCGAAGTCGAACTTTTTGGGTTACGGTGGCTTTCCCGCTACCGTGTGTATCTCGATTAACGAAGAGGTAGTTCACGGGATTCCGGGGAATCGGGTGCTGCAATTTGGCGACTTGGTGAGTTTTGACTGCGGTGCCTACATCACAGATGACGCTTCGCGCCAATGGCACGGAGATGCTGCCTTTTCGATGATTTGTGGCGGTGAAACGCATGCTCGCCCAGATGATTTGCAGCTGCTTTCCACGACCGAACGTGCGTTGTGGTCAGCCATAGCCGCCTTGGCGAACGCGAAATATCTGGGTGAGATTGGCGATGCCGTTGAGAAAGTTGTGGCAGAAGATACGCTCCGTTACGGCTGGGAGCCAGGCATTGTGGAGGAGTACGTGGGACACGGTATCGGCACCGCCATGCACCAGGCTCCCGATGTGTTGAACTATTCCACACGCTCTCGGGGACCAAAGATTAAACCCGGTATGGTGTTGGCTATCGAGCCTATGTTGACCCGAGGAGGTTCTGTCACCAAGGAACTGTCCGATGGCTGGACGGCGGTCACCGTCGACGGGTCTAGGGCTGCTCACTTTGAACATACGGTGGCAGTTTTACCCGGTGGGGTTTGGGTTTTGACGGCTCCAGATGGAGGACGAGCCGGACTGGCTCCCTTTGGGCTTTCTCCGCGAGCGATAGCACCTCGAGGTTGAAGTTTTCCCAAGTTTTGCTAGGTAAGCCTCTAATTCCCGTGATTTTGAGCGAAAATCCGCTTTTATTGGCAAGTTTTGTCGTTTGATTTAGGTTTCACTGGGGGTGCCTAATATAGAATAATTAGAGCTGTGCCGTCCGGCACTGTGAATGGCAAGGAGAATACAACGTGGCTGAAAGCAGCAACCCCGCAATCCCCTCTCGTTTCAACATGGGAGTTCAGAGGTTTTCCCGGTTTGTGCCCGAAGATGATGGGTATCGTCCCCCGACGTTGACGGCTCAAGGTCGTGAGGACGTGGAGCGCTTGCGAGCGAAAGTACGCAAACATAATCCCGGCTACATCTATACGAACGGGGTTTCTTTGCCGTCCCAGCTGCCTAGCGTGCCGGAATTGTTGGACGAACTCGCCAGCCACGTGCGTTCTGCCCGCAGCGACCATGGAATTCCAAATACGCCCTTGCCCGAGGTTGAAACCTCCGAACTTGCCAAGGCAGGTTTTGACTGGAAGGCTATCGCGGATTGCGCTATCGAGGCTCTCGAAACGGGTTCACGCCGACCGCTGCCACTGGCTAACGATCCGTCCGCAGCAGAGATTCCCGGTCTGAATATCATTGCGGCAGCGCGGGCAGCGTCCCCTACAACTCCAGCTTCGCAGCCACCTGCTGAGCCCGAATCGGAGACTTTACCCACAGAAACTTCTGCCAGCGAATCTGACCAGCAGTCTAGCGAGGCACCCGAACCGGAATCATCCACAACTCCGACAGATACTCCAGCAGACGTGACCGAACCTTCGATTCCCGAAGACGAGACACCGGTAGCGCCTGCCCCGCAGACAACGGTGGCTGAGACCCCGATGCCAGAAGAATCCGTACCTTCGCCCGAAGAATCGGTGGCTGGCGTGGAACCTGCCCCGGAAACGGCTCAGCCTACGCTTGACCACGAGTCGCCCGTTACCGAGGTCCCGGTCGTCGAACAGGCTGCACCCAGCTCTGTTCCAAAGCCTGCAGAAGTTGCCGTCAGCGACGCTGAAGCGGTTGAGGTAACTGAGGAATCGTCTGCACAGAACCCCGATGTACAGAGTCCCGAGGATGCTGTGGAACATCCGTCCGCGGAACTTACAGAGGAACAGCCTGTTGAGGTGGTGCCCGAGGAGCTTCCCGTTGCAGAAACAGAAACTGAAATCGCGGACGAGACTCTCTCCGCAGAGCTTTCTGCCGCAGAAGACCTGGTCAGTGAACGTGTCTACGACGATAACGTGCTCGAAGCGGAAGGAAATGACGATGAACGCTTCGTAGGTGACGTGGAAGGTGAGATGGCACATTGGGTCGTCAATCCTGAAGAACCTGAAGAAGTCTCGATGGCAGCGGAGGAACCAGCCACAACGACAGATGAAACCGTGACTACTGATGAAGTTGTGGCGACAGAAGAGCCATCCGCAACCGACCTTGTGACCAATTCTGAGCAAACCGCAGCGTCCCCAGATTCGCAAGTTGCTGAGGAACTACCTCCCGCCGCACTGCTGGAAGAAACGGAAATTAATGAGCCACTGTTGGAGACAGAACTGACTCAGCAGGATGCCGTCTCCACCGCGCCTGTGGCGGAAGAGGAACTTGAGGTTGCCGAAGAACCTCCCGCTGCAGAGGCAGAACAGCCTGCTGCCGCGGAAACTGATTCCACCGTGGAACCCTCCGAGGAACTCTCTGCGGAACTTCCCGAGGGACTTCCAGAAGAACTTTCCGAGATGGCGGCTCCAATCACCGAGACGGAAGATGCCTTCGTAGAGACTGACGTTGACTTGGGGGATTTAGATTTTGGTGATTTGGATGATTTAGCCTCCGAGATTGAGCCGGTTGACATGCAGACTATGCCAGAATCCGGTCATCCCGAACAGGTTGAGGAATCTGTTGCTGATGGGCCGGCGGATACCGCTGAATCAGAGGAAGAACTCCCAACTGAACAGCTTGAAGATACCGAAGCCTCCGCAGAAACGGCTTTGCCTGGCAGCGAGGCCATTGGGATGGAGGAGCCTGCGGCAGACTTTGCCTCAGATCCAGAGTTGGTAGACCAGGATGAAATTGACCTGGGGGATTTTGCTGATACAGACTCCGAAGTTCCGACAGAGCTGCCCGTTGCTTCCTCAGATGAGCTGACTGAGAGCGATGTCGCTGAGGGATATGCAGAAACTGCGGTTGACGCTGCGGACCAGCCTTACTGGGGGGAAAACGCCGAGGAAATGCTGACCCAAGTCGATCAAACCGAGCCGGTTTATTCCGAAGAACAGGTACCTTTCGATATTCCTCAGGTGCAGGGCGACATTCCCGAAGCGATGCAAGAGGGATACCCCGAATGGGACCCGGCCGCTGACGCTGAAGAAATGCCCGGAGCCGATGAAGAATTGTTTGCGGCAGAGTACGAAGCGGGAGAATACGAGACACAGCCCGTCAAACAAGGGTTCTTTTCGAGACTTTTTTCCAAGAAGTCAAAGAACGCCGGTTGAAGGACCATACGCAGAAGCTAATAACAGGTAAAATACCAGTACGCTCAGGGAGGTGAGCCCAGTATATGACCATGCAGTCTAACCGCATTGTTTCGCTGCTAAACAAGCAGTCGCAGCACCCTCTGCGCAATGCAATTATTTTCATGATTGGCTGGGTCATCCTCATCTTGGTGGGCGTGGTCTTTATCGTGACCACAGTGATTCCGCGGACTCAAGGTTATGTCGCCACCGTGGTTCCCGACGACTCTATGAGTCCGACGTTATCCCGGTCAGATTTGCTGCTGTTCCAAAAGATACGCCAGGAGGGCGCGCAAAAGCTCAACCCCAATGACATCATCGCTTACCAGCCCACCGAAGCGGTGAAATATAAGATTGCGCGAATCAGCGAAGTCATGGGGACCGGTAAAGACATGCAGTTTGGGGTGAAGTTTGATAATCCTCAGGCGGAATCTAGTGATGGAACTGTGACACTGGATATGGTGCGGGGGACGTTGCGTTACAAGGTGCCATTCTGCGGTACCGTAACCCCGTTGCTTCCACCTCCGGCGGTTTCATACATGCTGATTTTTGTCGCCCAGTTGCTGCTGATTTATGCCGGATGGCAAATCGGTACGTCTATGATTAATGCCCGCGACCCGCAGCGTCAGGCACGCGCAGCGCGACTGCGGACTGCCGCCCTAGCCGGGAACTTGGAGACCACACGCCAGCGGTTGCGCCGACAAAGTCTTAAGTAGCCTGCCCCAGAGGCGTCCACGGTTTCTCCGCGCGCGGCAATGTCCTGCCGTTACGGAGAGACTTTCAAATTTGGTGTTCTTTGAATAAAAGGTTTAGAATCAACTTTTGGACTGTCTGATGGCAGGAATACCTGTCTGAGGATAGAGTCTGATGATCCAAAAGACATTTTGCGGAGGATTGGTTAGCCCTATGGGGAAAAAAGACGGAGTCATCGAGGTTGAAGGTACGGTAGTTGAGGCCTTGCCCAACGCGATGTTCCGGGTGCAACTGGCCAACGAACACGTGGTTTTGGCGCATATTTCAGGAAAAATGCGCCAGCATTACATCCGTATCCTGCCTGAGGATCGCGTGGTAGTCGAGTTGAGTCCTTACGACCTCACTCGAGGCCGTATCGTGTATCGCTACAAGTAAAATGGCCTAACTCGGAGGAAAAAATGAAGGTTAACCCCAGCGTTAAGCCCATCTGTGATAAGTGCAAGGTAATTCGCCGGCACGGTCGCGTGATGGTGATTTGCGAAAACCCGCGTCACAAGCAGCGTCAGGGCTAAGTCCCGACGCGTTGCTCTCGACGCATGACCCGATTTGGGTCAAGCACCCGCCAGCGGCTGGTCGTGTACCTGTTGTTTCAGGTGTAACGAGCGCCGTAACCCTCGGTATCAGGGGCCGAGGCTACGCTACTGAAAGCGTGGAAGGTCGGGTGACGGCCTCTGACAAGAATACAGGAGAAATACATGGCACGCCTGGTAGGTGTGGATTTGCCGCGCGAGAAGCGCATGGAAATCGCTTTAACATATATTTACGGGATTGGACGTACCCGTGCGACGGAAACCTTGGCAGCGACCGGTGTGAGTCCGGATACGCGAGTCAAGGATCTTACCGAAGACGAATTGATTGCCCTGCGCGATTTCATTCAGGCCAACTACAAGGTCGAGGGTGATTTGCGTCGTGAAGTTGCTGCCGACATTCGCCGCAAGATTGAAATCAACTGCTATCAAGGGCGTCGTCACCGCGCGGGCTTGCCGGTTCACGGTCAGCGCACCAAGACTAATGCGCGTTCTCGCAAGGGACCCAAGCGCACCGTTGCTGGTAAGAAGAAAGCGAAGTAAGGGGGATAAATCATGGCAGGTAAGTCTCAAGCCACTAAGTCGCGCCGTAAGGAACGTCGGAACGTTACCGAGGGCAACGCTTATATCAAGTCCACGTTCAACAACACCATCGTGTCTATTACAGATCCGTCCGGTGCCGTTCTCGCTTGGTCGTCTTCCGGTCAGGTCGGTTTCAAGGGTTCGCGTAAGTCGACGCCGTTCGCAGCCCAGCTGGCTGCCGAAGCCGCGGCTCGTCGCGCACAGGAATTCGGTCTGAAGAAGGTGGACGTGTTTGTTAAGGGTCCGGGTTCCGGTCGCGAAACTGCGATTCGTACCCTGACTGCTACCGGTCTGGAAGTTGGTTCCATCCAGGATGTAACTCCGCAGGCTCACAACGGCTGCCGCCCTCCGAAGCGTCGCCGCGTCTGATTGCGCTTGTGTCCGACCCGGTTGAGCCGTTGGCGGTCCTCACCAGGAACGTACGACGGCTGACCGGGATTCGGCAAATAAACTTTCAACCCAAAATACTCAAATCCCCTCGCCAAGGATTTGGAGCCTGAACCGGTGTGGTGGCGGATGCCGGAAAGGAAATCAACAGTGCTTATTCAAGCGCAACCGAAGCTGACTGAAGAAGTTATTAATGACCAGCGCTCTCGTTTCACGATTGAGCCCTTGGAACCAGGTTTCGGGTACACTCTGGGTAATTCCCTGCGTCGCACCCTGCTGTCCTCGATTCCTGGCTCGGCAGTGACCTCCATCAAGATTGAGGGAGCTCTGCATGAATTCACGACCCTGCCGGGCGTGAAAGAGGACGTGACCCAGATTGTTTTGAACATCAAGGAAATCGTCTTGTCTTCGGATAACGATGAGCCCGTGGTGATGTACCTGCGCAAGACTGGGGAAGGCGAGGTCACCGTGGGTGACATTATGCCTCCCGCGGGCGTGGTGATTCACAACCCGGAGCATCACATTGCCACTTTGAACAAAGACGGCAAGTTGGAAATCGAGCTGACAGTGGAACGCGGTCGCGGATACGTCTCTGCGTCTCAGAACAAAGACCCAGAAGCGGAGATTTCTCGCATTCCAGTGGACTCTATCTATTCCCCGGTGCTGAAAGTTTCCTACCGAGTGGAGGCCACTCGTGTGGAACAGCGTACCGACTTCGATCGTTTGGTTGTTGACGTGGAAACCAAGAAAGCCATCCTGCCACGTGACGCGATGGCTTCCGCGGGTAAGACCCTCGTAGAGCTGTTCGGGCTGGCTCGTGACTTGAACCACGATGCCGAAGGTATCGAATTGGGACCGTCCGGTAACGACGCAGCTCTCGCTGAAGATTTGGCTATGTCGGTGGAGGACCTGGATCTGACCTCCCGCGCGTTGAACTGCCTGACTCGTGAAGGCATCAATACCGTAGGGGACCTGGTGGCTCGTTCTCAGGCAGACTTGCTGGATATTCGCAACTTTGGTCAAAAATCCATTGACGAGATCAAGGAAAAACTGGCTGGAATGGGAATGTCTTTGAAAGACACCCCGATGCCTGCTGTCGAAGGCGCAGACATTCCCCAGTTCAGTGATGAAAACTAACTTTTGAGACACGATATAAGGAGAATTAAGAATCATGCCTAAGCCCACGAAAGGCCCCCGTTTGGGTGGCAGCCCGTCTCATGAGCGGATTATGCTCGCGAACCTGGCTTGCGCCCTGTTTGAGAATGAATCTGTAACCACCACCGAAGCACGCGCTAAGCGCCTGCAGCCGCTGGCTGA
The DNA here is from genome assembly GCF_000185445.1 of Mobiluncus holmesii ATCC 35242. Classification (NCBI taxonomy): domain Bacteria; kingdom Bacillati; phylum Actinomycetota; class Actinomycetes; order Actinomycetales; family Actinomycetaceae; genus Mobiluncus; species Mobiluncus holmesii. The sequence goes on from NZ_GL622346.1 coordinate 179,674, forward strand.
GAAGCTCATCACCAAGGCTCGCCGCGGTGATTTGCACGCTCGTCGCCAGGTGCTGGCCAAGCTGCGTAACAAGGCTGTAGTCGCCAAGTTGTTCGAGGAAATCGCTCCCGCCATCGATAAAGAGCGCGAAGGTGGCTGCACTCGCATCGTAAAGATGGGATATCGCAAGGGCGACAATGCACCTCTGGCGGAAATCTCTCTGGTGCTTGAAGGCGTCGAAAAGAAGAAGAAGGCTAAGCCGGCTGCGCCGAAGAAGGACGCTGCCAAGCCGGAGGTAACTGAGGCGGAATCCGATACGAAGGAAGCCGCTGCGGACGCGCCCGCAGCTCCTGCCGAGGAACCGGCAGAAGCCAAGACTGAGGAAACTCCGGAAGAAAAGGCTGAGTAAGCCAACTCAAATTTCTGGGAGGGTCGGGTTCATTTGAACCCGACCCTCCGGTTTTTTGAGCGCTGCACCATAAATTCGCCACTGCACCAGCAGGACGGATATTATTTCCAGCAGCCCGAGTATGGATGCGGTGCGTCCGCAGGACACCGTCACCCGTTCAGTGCAGAGGGGCTCAGGAGGGGAGTAATGCGCATACGCCTGGATATTCGCTATGACGGGACGCCGTTTCACGGGTGGGCCGCCCAACCCGGATTACCTACGGTGCAAGGCGCTTTGGAGTCTGCTTTGACAGTGATTTACCGTCAAACAGTTGAGCTTACGGTGGCGGGACGTACCGATGCTGGGGTTCACGCTAGCGGACAAGTTGCTCATTTCACCGTGCCCGAGGTGGGGGACCGCATCGTTTCCCCCGACACTTTAGCGCCTCGGCTGGGGGCGGTATTACGAGCGGTGCTGAGTGGGAATCTGGCTAGCCCGCTCCCTGATTCACCTGCCGCCTACCCTCCGAACGCCATAGATGCCTTGGTGGTCACCGCAGCCACGGTGGTACCCGAGACCTTCGACGCGAGGTTTTCCGCTCTGGCGCGCCATTATGTGTACCGTATCGTGGATGATTTGGCAGCGCGTAACCCGTTATCCCGTAACTACTGTTGGTGGTATCCCACCCAGTTGGACGCAGCTGCCATGAACACAAGCGCCGCGGTGCTGTTGGGGGAACACGACTTCGCTGCCTTTTGTAAACCCCGCGAGGGCGCCACCACAATTCGAACCCTGCAACAGCTAGAAACCCTGCGCACGGCACCGGGAATGATGGAGATCCGGGTGCGTGCCGATGCCTTTTGCCACTCTATGGTGCGTTCCTTGGTCGGTGCGCTGACTGAAGTGGGGCGCGCTAAACGTGACACAGCCTGGCTGGCAGACGCGCTTGCCGCCAAGGCACGTATCCCAGAGATTCCCGTTGCCCCTGCCTTGGGACTGACACTGACTCAGGTTGACTATCCACAAACCGAGACGGAACTGCTGACTCGCCAACAAACCACGAGAGCCCGGCGAGACTGCGGGTGCCCAGAACGCCGTTGAACAGCCCTTTCCCCAGCGCAGGATATAACGGTTGCTACTGGTTCACTCCGCTGCTGTAGCGCTATGCTGCTGGCTCATTTCAGCCTGCTTGATTGCCAGAGCATTCGTATTTTCTGAACCCCGAAACACCACAAACTTCCACCAGGCGAACTCACCAACAAAGTTCAGCAACAAACTTATGCCCTTCAACAGCCAGTCTGCCCAACCCAAATCAGAGAGAACCTGTCCACCCCAGGACGTTAGGGGGATAAAGAACACATAGAACAAGGCGACCTTGAGCATTGCGATTGGAACGTTATTTGCTGACTTGAACGTGAAGTGGCGGTTTACCGTGAAGTTATAGATTACCGACAGAGCGATAGAAACCGATTGAGACATCCAGAACGGGAACCATCCCGTCAGAGAGTGAATCCACGCCATCAAGGCAAAGCTGGCGACCTCAACGCCGGCGGCGGTGATGGACAGCAAGGTAAACTTGATAGCTTGAATCAGGGCGGCTTTGCCCTTGGAAGCCTGGCCGACAACTACCGCGTCGGGGTTGGGCGAGTCAAGAGCCGGGGCTGAATCGTCAGCACGAGAGGGGTTGGATTCCGAAGGTGTAGCGGGGGAATTACCGGGCTGTTCGGGTTGCGGCTCCGGCGAGGTGGGAGAATCCGTCTGTGTCATGGTGGTAACCCTTCGTTATTGCGGTCGGTTGTGATTGTTGAGCAGATTGAAGGCTTTGCGGTTAGCTCGGTACAAACCTTTGAATACTTCGTATTGCCGGTCATAGACAGCGCGATTTTCCCGGTTAGGCACGTACCGGTGCTGAACTTTCACGAGTCTCTGAGTGGCATGAACCAGGTTGTCGACTTCTTTTGCCCCTACCAGGGCGACCAGGGCAGCACCGACCGACCCCACGTTTTGCGGGTCCTGTACCGTCTCTACCGCTCGCCCCAGCACATCAGCCAGAATTTGGGAAGTGACCGGCGAGAGGGCTCCGCCACCGACGAAACGGACCGTGTCGGAGGTGTGAATTTTTTTACCTTCAGTTTCTAAAAACCAGCGCAGATGGAAACACACGCCTTCGATGACGGAACGCAGCATTTCGGTCTTGCCGGTCTCCAGGGAGATGTTGAAAAACATGGCACGGGCATTCGCGTCCTCAAATGGGCAGCGGTTTCCGTGTAGCCACGGGGCGAAAATCACCCCACCGCTGCCCGCGGGGGACCTCTCGATGACCTCCGAGAGGTACTCGTAAAGGGAGGTGTATTTTGTCTCCATGTCCGCAGCTTGATCCCTATGAGACAGATAGACATTTATCTCATCTTCTGCCAAATGCTTGCGGACCCATTCGAAGCATTTTCCAGCCGTTTCCAATTCGGCGAAATAGTTGTACTTGCCAGGATCGGCACCATCGACGGTGGCAATCATGGAGTTGACATCCACCACGCGCTTAGCGGTGACGGTAGAAACCCATCCCGAGGTTCCCCAGTAAATATGGGTGTCACTGACCGCGCAAGCTCCAGCACCTACCCCAATGAGTGACGCATCCCCACCGCCAGCATAAACCGTAGCAGTTTGTGGCAGTCCGAGCTCTTGTGCAACTTCCGGAAGTAACGTCCCGACCGCGGTCGCAGACGTGACGATAGGCGCCAAATGTCGCGGATTCACCCCGAAAGATTGAGCTAACCGCGATGCCCACGCGGGACGGCTGGCGCGCACGTCTAAGAGTAACGTGGCAAACGCCGAGTCTACGGACATGACGAAACGCCCCGTCAGACGGGCAATGAGGTATTCCTTGACGTCAAGCCACTTGTGGACTTTGGCATAAATCTCCGGTTCGTTGTCACGTACCCACAGGTACTTCCACATTGGGTCCTTGACGGAAGCGGAAACCGCGGAGGTCCGGTACAGGCTGGTCAATAACTTTTTCGCGTTCATTCCCGCAATTTTCACGCCGGTTTCCAGCCCGCGGCGCTTTTGCTCGGCAGCGCGCTGGTCCATGTAGCTCATTGCCGGACGCAGGTGGTGCCCCGATTCATCTACCAGGACCAAAGCCTGCATCTGGGAGCAAAAACTGATAGCTTGCACTGCTGACATTTCTCGCGGATTTTCCCGCGTGAGCTCACGAGTGGTCTCTACGATGGCGTCCCACCACTGGTCCGGGTCTTGCTCCGCGCCTCCATTAGGGAAAATTGTCAGGTCATAGGTGCCCAACCGAGAATTCACCAGATTTAGCTCTGACCCCGCACGATACAGACAAGTCTTTACTCCTGACGTTCCGACATCGTAAGCAAGTATTAACATACTAAATTCTTTCGTTCAAGAGTTGTAAGATTGGGGGCAATGATTTCGGCTCGGTGAGGAGAAAATCAAATGCGGATCAACCAACCCAGCACTCGCGCCATTAACAAGCAACTGGATGACCTTATCAAAAAACCAATTTACTCCATTAGTGCCGGAGCTTTGCGCGATTACGAGCGTGATTACTTTGAAGCCAAGTGCTCAGGTTCGAAATCTATGATTGAAGCCGCCAAGGACCGCATTCCCGGTGGCGTACAGCACAATCTGGCGTTTAACCATCCTTTCCCCCTGGTCATCACGAAAGCTAGTGGACACGAACTGACGGACATCGACGGCAACGTGTACTTCGATTTTCTACAGGCAGGCGGTCCGACCGTGCTGGGCTCTAACCCTCCCGAAGTCCGTGAGGAAGTCATTAAACTTTTGCACGATGGGGGACCGTCTACCGGGCTGTTCCACGAATACGAATACAAGCTGGCAGACCTCATTGCCTCGCGCGTGCCGACAGTAGATATGTTCCGAATGCTGGGTTCGGGCACGGAGGCATGCATGGCAGCAATCCGGGTCGCCCGCCTCGCGACTAAAAAGAAGCACGTCCTCAAGATGGGCGGAGCCTATCATGGCTGGTCTGACCAGCTGGGCTACGGCATCCGGATTCCCGGATCCAAGTTCACCCAAGCCCACGGGGTGCCTTGGACCATGTTCCGTTACGTAGACGAATTCATGCCTGGCGATTTGGGTGACCTGGAACGCAAACTGCGCCTGAAGAAGCTCCACGGCGGTACGGCCGCGGTCATGATTGAACCTATCGGACCGGAGTCGGGAACGTGGCCAATCGATCAGGCTTTCCTGAAAGGGGTGGAACGGCTGTGCCGTCGTTACGGGGCGCTGCTGATTTTTGACGAGGTTGTTACTGCTTTCCGGATTTCTGACCGCGGGGCTTCGGGTCTGTTTGGGATTGACTCTGATTTGACGGTATTTGGCAAGGTCATCGCCGGAGGGTATCCCGGCGCCGGCGGTTTAGGGGGCAAAAAGGAATACATGAAGTACCTCGCGGCGGGAATCCAGACCGGAGACAAGGTTAAGAAAGCATTGATTGGGGGCACGATGGCAGCGACCCCGATTAGCTGCGTGGCGGGATACCACACGATTAAGCGCATCGTTGAGACCAATGCTTGTGAATATGCCGGAGAGATGGGCAACCGCTTGACTGATGGTCTGCAAGCCCTGGTTAAGAAATACAATCTGCCGTTCGTATGCTGGAACGAAGGCAGCGTATGCCACTTAGAGACGGTTGGAACCATGCATTTCTCCATCGATTGGAGCAAACCGTGGACCATCCCGCACGTGTTGAGTGAAACCTCGAAACGTAAGAAAGAAATGGAATACATGGGAGCGGCTTATACTGCTGAAGGGCTGATTACTTTGGCAGGTTCGCGCCTATACACTTCCGCGGCTTATACCCCGGAGCTAATTGACGAGGCGCTAAACCGTTTCGAGCGGGTGTTTCAAAAGGTTGAGATGAAGCCGGTAACTAAGAAATAGCCAGTCGCAGGTCGTCGCAGTGGCGAGGAAAGGACTATAAAAATGACCGGGAATGCTGGGCGAGACGATGAAACCGGAAATGCGATCATAGACACCGCGCGTGTCTTGTTGCGGGAAGGGCTAGTGGCTCGGACTTGGGGAAATTTGTCTCAACGCAGCGGTCATGACCGGTATCTGATTACGCCATCAGGGCGAGATTACGAGACAATGACTCCAGATCACCTGGTAGAGGTGGATTTTGAGGGCAAGTGGTCCGGGGAGTTGAAACCGAGCGGTGAACGCGGACTGCACACGGAAATCTATCGAGAGCTGCCCCAGGTGCAGTTCATCATCCACACCCACCAGCCTTATGCCTCGGCTCTGAGCGTGGGTGGCGAGCCGGTAGAAATCCCAACTGAGCTGGCAGAACGCATCGGTTCAGAGACTTTGCCGATTGCGGATTACGGGTTGCCCTCCACGGGGAAACTGCATAAGTCCGTGTTGACCACGCTACGTGACACCGCTGCCAGGGCTATCTTGATGCAGGGGCATGGGGCGGTGTTGTTCGGTCGGGACGCGGATGAATTGGTGGATTTGGCGCAGGCTGTGGAATCCGCCTGCCAGATTCAGTTTGAGCTCATGACCGGGTGGAGCAGGGCGGACGAGACCGTGCGAGTGCGTCGATTTGAACGTGACGGTATTGGATTGCCGCCTCAGGTTATTCATATTTTTATGCGCCGCGATGACGCCGGGGCAGTGGTCGCCACGGACGATCAGCTGTTCTTGAAGTTCCGCGAGACCGGATTGAAGGCATACCTGGACGATTTCAGTCAGCTGGTGGGCTTGAAAGTCGGCAAAACATTTGGCAAGAACATGATTTACGGGCGCAAGGCGACGTATTTCCTGGGCGCGGACCTTGACGAGGCGGAGGCAGTGTTCTCGGTCGCGCAGAAGAATGCGTTGGCAGCTTTGGTGGCAGAGACAACGGGCGCAAAGCCCATCCGCATGATGGATGGGACGATTATGCGCGGGGTTTATAAGCTGAAGTACTCCAAGCTCAAGGATAAGTAACGCTTGCCCTGCAACAGACCCCGCCGGTCAGCACCAGCTGATTCAGCGGGGTCTTTTTCTTTCAAAAGTCCCCTCTGGTCGCGTAACCAGGCGGGGATTGTAGCCGAGGGAACCTATTGAAACCACTCCAACATTCATGCCAACAATTTATTTACCCGCTCGCATTGATATGAGGCACCACGGAGCGTTTGTCCCCACACTTGAGCCTACACAGTACGCTTCACTCCCGCTTTTTTCCCAAAAAACATAGCGAACCGAAGATAATTACGTTCCGACCGGCGCCCAGCACCATTTCCAAAAAGTGTCAAAAGTGGCGAGAAAGCCATGAATTCTATCAGTAACCCCTTTCTTTAATGCTGTTAGTAAGGGCTAAAGAGCAGTGTCCTTAGTGGGCTTTTTGTCACCTGACCTGCAAAGTCTTACCTTACGATTCGGAGGGAGGTATGGGGGCAGAGCAGTTGAAAAGCTCCATTACCACAAGATACAATATACGTCGTTTACCTGGGACGAATTGTCTGACAGGTTGTAAAAACCAAGAATCAGTAAAGTAAAGGCAAAAGGAGTGCTGTTGTCGATGTCGCAAATACCTACTGCAACTGAGAATAAAGCAGAGAAACCGCCAGCCTGGGAAGGATTTGTTCCCGGCAACTGGTGCGAGGAAATCGACGTTCGCGATTTTATCCAGAAAAATTACACCCCCTATGAAGGAGATGACTCCTTCTTGGCTGAGCCCACGGAAAAAATTAAACGTCTGTGGAACCACCTGGATCAAAACTACTTGTCAGTGGAACGTAAACAGCGTGTTTACGATGTTGACTTAGATACTCCCGCCGATGTCGACGCCTTTGGTCCGGGCTACATCAGTGACGACGATGACGTAATCGTCGGCTTACAGACCGATGTTCCGCTGAAACGAGCCATGATGCCAAACGGTGGCTGGCGCATGGTGGAAACTGCCATCAAAGAAGCCGGTAAAGAAGCGAATCCTGAAATCAAGCGTATTTTTACCCACTATCGAAAGACCCACAATGACGCGGTTTTCGATATTTACACCCCCAGGATTCGGGCGGCGCGTTCCAGCCACATTATCACCGGACTCCCCGATGCGTACGGACGCGGACGCATCATCGGAGACTATCGCCGGGTTGCCTTGTACGGTGTGGATAAACTCATCGAAGAAAAACTCAAAGCCAAAGACAGAGTAGTCAATGAACCCTTCTCTGAACACTGGGCACGTTACCGTGAAGAACACGCTGAACAAATCAAAGCCCTTGACAAGCTTAAGACCATGGCACAGTCATATGGATTCGACATTTCCGGTCCGGCTAAAACCGCCAAAGAAGCCGTCCAATGGACTTATTTCGGCTATCTCGCCTCCGTCAAATCACAAGACGGGGCAGCTATGTCTATCGGACGCCTCTCCGGGTTTTTTGACATCTATTTTGAACGAGATTTCAAAAAAGGCATCCTCACCGAACCAGAAGCCCAGGAAATCATCGATGCCCTGGTAATGAAACTACGCATTGTACGTTTCCTGCGCACCAAAGCCTATGACGAAATTTTCTCCGGCGATCCCTACTGGGCAACTTGGTCAGATGCCGGTTTCGGGGAGGACGGTCGTACCCTGGTCACCAAGACCTCCTTCCGGTTGCTTCAAACCCTGGTCAACCTGGGACCAGCGCCGGAACCGAACATCACGGTCTTCTGGAACGAAAACCTGCCGGAAGGGTACAAGAAATTCTGCGCTAAAATTTCCATCGAAACTTCCTCTATTCAATACGAGGCAGACAAGCAAATTCGTGACCACTGGGGAGACGATGCTGCCATCGCGTGCTGTGTATCTCCCATGCGTATTGGCAAACAGATGCAATTTTTCGGAGCGCGCGTGAATGCGGCCAAGGCATTGCTTTATGCCATTAACGGAGGTCGCGACGAAATGACCGGTAAGCTAGTGGCTCCCGGATATGAAAGTATCTCGGGCGATGAAGCGCTTGACTTTGACGATGTCTGGGTCAAATACGAGGCAATGCTTGATTGGGTAATCGAAACCTATGTAGAAGCATTGAACATTATCCACTACTGCCACGACCGTTACGCTTATGAGGCTATCGAAATGGCTTTGCATGATTCTGACATTGTGCGCACCATGGGTTGTGGGATTGCGGGACTGTCCATCGTTGCCGACTCACTCGCAGCCATTAAGTATGCTAAAGTTTATCCGGTTCGGGATGAGACTGGTCTAATCGTTGATTACCGCACCGAAGGGGACTTCCCAACTTATGGCAACGATGATGACCGTGCTGACGATATTGCCGCTACTGTGGTTCACACCATTATGAGCAAGATTAAAGCCATTCCCATGTACCGCGGAGCGATTGCCACTCAATCGGTATTAACCATCACTTCCAATGTGGTTTACGGCAAGTTCACCGGTTCATTCCCCTCAGGTCACATGAAGGGGACTCCATTTGCCCCTGGCGCTAACCCGGAAAATGGTGTCGACACTCACGGAATGCTGGCATCCATGCTTTCTGTGGGCAAACTGGACTACGACGACGCCCTGGACGGTATCTCGCTGACCAACACGATTGTTCCCTCTTCATTGGGACGTAACCTTGACGAACAAGTCACCAGCCTGGTCGGCATTATGGATGCCGGATTTGTCCGCAAAGGCTAATCTTTAACTCTAAAACTGATAACTAATAACTGAAGGGAAAAGAATTATGGCAGTTAAAACTTTCGATGAGCGACTCAAAGACATGAAAGCAAATCGTTGCGCCAGCGGAGGTGTGAAAGGTCTGTACCACGCGAATATTAACGTGCTAAACCGGGACACCTTGGAAGACGCCATGGAACACCCGGAAAAATACCCCCAATTGACCGTGCGAGTTTCCGGGTATGCCGTGAATTTCGTGCGTTTGACGCATGAACAGCAGCTAGACATTATTTCTCGTACGTTCCACAACAAGAAATAGTCTGGCAGCAGTGAACCTCACTTTAGAACGGGTTCGGGTCGATACCATCTTTGGAACCGAAGGTTCCACCGGGGAGTATCGACCCGAACCCTCTGAAATCGAAGTTCCACGGGTTCGTGGTAAGGGGCTGGACGGTATTGCTACCGCCCCGGAGATGGATCGGAGCACACATTTAAAGCTGGTTAACGCCGGAGAACTAGGCTCGGTGCATTCTTGGGAATTGGTAACCGCAGTGGACGGTCCGGGCACTAGGCTGACAATTTTTCTGGCCGGCTGTCCTCTGCGCTGTGTGTACTGCCACAATCCTGATACTTGGCAAATGCGCGAAGGCACTCCGATTTTAGCCAAAGACCTGTTGGACAAGATTGTTCGATACAAGGCGGTTTATAAAGCTACTGGCGGCGGGGTCACCTTTTCCGGAGGGGAACCAATGATGCAGCCACGATTTCTAAAAAAACTGCTGCGCGATACCAAAGCCGAGGGCATTCACACCAATATTGATACTTCTGGATCTTTAGGATTCAGCTTTAGCGACCAAGAACTTGAACTGTTGGATTTAGTGATGCTGGACGTAAAATCCGGCAATCCCGACACCTATCAAAAAGTCACCGGCAGACCTCTGCAACCCACTATTGACTTTGGGAATCGTTTGGCTCAAGCGGGGATTCCCGCCTGGATTCGTTTCGTAGCGGTTCCGGGCTGGACCGATGACGCGGACAACGTGAAACGCGTGGCTGATATTGTGGCTAGCTGGAGTAACGTGGAACGGCTGGAAGTGCTGCCGTTCCACCAAATGGGTCGGGACAAGTGGGAAGAACTGAATCTAGACTACAAACTAGAGACGGTCCAACCTCCCGACGAAAAATCCATCGAACAGATACGGTCGATTTTTCGTGCCCGGGGAATAACCGTCTATTAGAGTGTCCACCGCTAGATTGGAAAATCGGGATTCTAATCCCAGCTGAGGTAGGGGAGCATTGCCCGCTCCCATGACGTTTATCCCCGGTTTTTTGAACCCAAACTTGAGCCTAAGCAGGCTAGAAGCTAGGCAGACTGGGCAGTTGATGAACTGAATTGACGCTTTACTATGTCGTTCGGCGAGTGGGCGTGTCATACGAACGATTTATTTTCGCGCTCAAAATACGTGAATTACGCCGTGATTTTGACCCAGGCGCGCGGAATCGTTAAGATTAAACGGTTGTATGCCCTTGAGTTGGTGACTATTCCCACTCATACCGCTGTCATCCCAGGGCACACGCAAACTTTCATCATCACAAAAGTGATGAGACCGACGATTAAGAATTGAAGGCTAAAGAAGTGCGTACTTATTCACCCAAGGCTGGTGACGTTGACGCGAAGTGGCATGTAGTTGATGCCGACGGCATCGTACTGGGACGTCTGGCTTCCCAGGTGGCTACCTTGCTGCGCGGCAAGCATAAGCCGACCTTCGCTCCCAACTTTGATAACGGAGACTATGTCATCGTTATCAACGCGGAAAAGGTCGTGTTGACCGGCAACAAATGGACTGAAAAGACTGCCTACCACCACTCGGGTTTTCCCGGTGGCTTGAAGGCAACCTCTTACCAGGAACTGCGGGACAAGCAACCCGAAAAAATTATCGAAAAGGCAGTTAAGGGAATGATGCCCCGTAACCGTCTCTCGAAACAGCAATTGACGAAGCTGAAGGTTTACGCCGGACCGGAACATCCGCACGCCGGCCAGAACCCGGAAGTTTTTGAACTCACGCAAATCGCGCAATAAACGCGGTTCGCAAAACCTCAAGGAGTATCGTGGCGAAGACCACTGCAGAAATCGAAGAGCTGGAGGAAGTCCCCAGCGAATACACCACCGAGACTCCGACGGCTCAGGATGAACCGGGTCGTGGGAATTCTCGCATCGACAAGGGCACGGGGTTAGGGCGTCGCAAAGAAGCCGTAGCCCGTGTGCGTTTGGTTCCGGGTAACGGCAATTGGACTATCAACGGTCGCAGCCTGGAAGATTACTTCCCGAACAAGTTGCACCAGCAATTGGTGATGGCACCTTTCGTGCTGTTGGACTTGCAGGGTCGTTTCGACGTCAAGGCTCGTATTGATGGCGGCGGCATTTCCGGTCAAGCTGGTGCGCTGCGCCTCGGCGTGTCCCGCGCTCTGAACGAAATCGATCGTGACGCCAACCGTCCCGCGCTTAAGAAAGCCGGTTTCCTGACCCGCGACGCTCGCGCCGTGGAGCGCAAGAAGGCTGGTCTTAAGAAGGCTCGCAAGGCACCACAGTACTCGAAGCGCTAAAAACAATCGAGACTTATGCTGGTGGGGTTCTCCGGTGAGGACCCCACCAGTTTTTTGCCCGCGGCATTTCCTAACTTCCCACAAAAGGTTGATAATCCGCTAATTTTAGGACTTTGAGTTATTTCCTATTTGCTAACCGTGGAATAATGGTGAGGTTAGAACACGAGAAAGGCAAAACTATGTCGCAAAGACTTTTCGGTACTGACGGGGTTCGCGGGCTGGCCAATGAAGACATCACCGCGGAACTGGCTCTGAACTTAGGGGTAGCAGCGGCTCGCCTGGTGGTAGAAGAAAAGATTATGGCCACCGGTCAGATGCCCATCGTGAAAGACTTGTTGAAAGAGCAACGTGAGTCGGCTATGGCGGAATCCCGCACGGGGATTAAACGACCCCGCCTGATTCCGGAAGAACCTGCCAAGCCACGCGCGATTATCGGTCGCGATACGCGAGTCTCGGGACAATTCTTGGATCATGCCCTGGCGGCGGGACTGTCCAGCGCCGGGATGGATGTCACTCGGGTCGGCGTCATCCCCACTCCGGGCGTGGCATATCTCACGGAATCGCAGGACATTGAACTTGGTGTGGTCATCAGCGCGTCGCACAACCCGATGCAAGACAACGGTATCAAGTTCTTTGCCCGTGGCGGCTATAAACTCCCTGACGAGATGGAGGACCGAGTCCAAGCCATGCTGGGACAGAATTGGGAACGACCCCTCGGATCCGGGGTCGGCGATGTGGTAGCTAACGGCAAAGCTGCTGACGATGCCTACGTCAATCACCTGGTCGATACGGTTCCGGTATCTTTGCATGGGTTGAAAATCGTGGTGGATTGCGCCAACGGGGCAGCTTCGGAGATCGGTCCGCGGGCGCTGCGAGAAGCCGGTGCGGACGTCATCGTGATTAACGCCTCTCCTGACGGGCGCAACATCAACCTGAATTGCGGTTCAACTCATCCCAAGCAGCTGCAATCCATGGTGGTAGCCGCTGGGGCGGACTTCGGGGTGGCGTTCGATGGGGACGCTGACCGTTGCCTAGCAGTGGATGGTGTCGGCAACCTGGTTGATGGTGATCAAATCATGGGGATGTTGGCTTTGGATTTGCACCGGTCAGGAATGCTGACTCATGACACTCTGGTGCTGACCGTGATGAGTAATCTCGGGCTGCGTTTAGCGATGCAACAGGTGGGAATTAAGACCCCCACTACCGCGGTAGGGGATCGTTACGTGCTGGAAGAAATGCGCGCTCACGGCTATATTTTGGGTGGCGAACAGTCCGGTCATGTGATCAATGCCCGCTACGCTACGACCGGTGATGGTATTCTCACCGCTCTGCAAATCGCAGCAACGGTGGCTACTCACCAAGCTCCGCTGACCGAGCTTGTGTCGCCCATCCAAAAGCTGCCCCAAACCCTGATTAATGTTCCCGGAGTGGACAAGACTCGTGTGAATGACCCACGGTTGGCTGAGGACATCGCACAGTCAGAAGCCCGCCTCGGGGATACCGGTCGGGTTCTGTTGCGTTCATCCGGTACAGAGCCCCTGGTGCGGGTGATGGTAGAAGCCGCGACTCAGGAACAGGCTGACGCAGAGGCCCAAACACTCGCCAACCGGGTGCAGGAACTATTAGCGCTGTAATTTGCGCCGCGAAAGCGAGGAAATGTGTGTGGAATTGTCGGTGCCGTCGGAAGTGAGAGCACCAAGGTAGCTGAGGAAACGGTCCTGGAAGGGCTGTCTCGTCTGGAATATCGTGGCTATGATTCAGCCGGAATCGCGGTGGTCGACGCAACCAGCGCGAGCCCCGAAATTACGGTCGAAAAGGAAGTCGGAAAACTCTCTGAACTGCGTAAGACTTTAGAGAAGCGTCCCTTGCCCAACGCGACCACCGCAATCGGGCATACCCGCTGGGCGACCCACGGGGGCGTCACTCGTGAAAACGCCCACCCCCACCTGTCTTATGACGGAAAATTGGCGTTGATACACAACGGCATTATCGAAAATGCGGAACCTTACCGCGCTCATCTGGAGACCCTGGGCATCAAATGCGTCAGCGAAACCGACACCGAGGTGGTCGCTCACCTGCTGGAACGTGCCTACCTGGCCGAACCGGGCGGGAACGCCGAAAATGCTGGGGAACAGCCGATTGCTCCCGGTACTATCCCGCTGTGTAATCTCGACCCCAACCTGGGTTGTGCGGCAGCAGCAACTCGGTTAGCGCGGGCAATGCTAAAGGTCACCAGGGATTTGGAAGGTTCGTTTACCCTGTTGGTAGAACATGCGGATGCGCCGGGGGTCATTGTGGCAGCACGTCGGTCCTCTCCGCTGGTGCTCGGGTTGTCACAAGGGATGAACTTCCTCGGTTCTGATGTGTTGGCTTTCGCTGCCCGTACGAAACAAGCCTTGGAAATTGGTCAGGATGAAGTCGTGGTCGTGGCTCCCGCCGGAGTACTGGTCATGGACCAGCAGGGGAGTGAGATTCTGCACACCCAAGGTCTGGACGTTATCGCTCAGGATCCCGCCCAGCGCAAACGGGCTTATGAAGTCGATTTCGCGACCGACCGAGTCACCAAAGAAGGCTTCGATACCTTTATGGAAAAGGAAATCCGGGAACAGCCACGGGCGGTGGGTGACACCGTCGCGGGACGCCTGGATGCTGCCGAGGCACTGACCTTGGATGAGCTGCGGATTGAATCCGAAGTGTTTCGTTCCATCACCTCGGTGATTATTGTGGCGTGCGGCACCGCCTCCTATGCCGGTCAGGTGGCGCGCTACGCTATCGAGCACTGGTGTCGGATTCCGTGCGAGGTGGAGCTGGCACACGAGTTTCGCTATCGGGACCCGGTGGTGAGCCGGCGCACCCTGGTGGTGGCGATTTCTCAGTCCGGGGAAACCATGGACACGATTATGGCAATTCGTCATGCCCGCGAACAGGGGGCACGAGTCTTGGCAATTGTGAACACGCCTGGCTCTACGATTTCTCGCGAAGCCGATGCGGTATTGCTGACTCATGCCGGACCCGAAATCGCAGTGGCCTCTACCAAGGCGTTTACCGCCCAGATTGCGGCATGTTACCTGTTAGGTCTGTACCTGGCTCAGGTACGCGGCAACAAGTATGCTGATGAAATCGAAGATTACCTGGAAAAGCTCGGTCAGATGCCGGCACGGATGCAGACCGTTTTGGATCGTTACGCCAGCTCGCTGGACTTGGGCGCGAACCTTGACGACATTAAGTCAGTCATCTTCCTGGGGCGTCACGTCGGATTCCCCGTGGCGCTGGAAGGGGCACTCAAACTGAAAGAGATTGCCTATCTGCACGCTGAAGGTTTCGCGGCAGGGGAACTGAAGCACGGTCCTATTGCCCTGGTAGAGTCTGGGCAGCCGGTCGTCATTATTGTTCCTACCCCGCGGCGACCCGAGTTACATCGTAAAGTTGTGTCCAATATCGAAGAAGTCCGAGCACGCGGGGCCGTGACCTTGGTTGTGGCAGAGGACGGGGACGATTCCGTCAACGAGTTTGCGGACGTAGTGTGGCGGGTGCCACCCACGCCCACGTTGATGCGTCCCCTGGTCGATGTGATTCCGTTGCAGCTGTTAGCTTTGCGGATGGCGGCGCATCTGGGATATGACGTGGATCAGCCGCGTAACCTGGCTAAATCAGTCACGGTGGAATAGGGGCGCGCGGGTAACATGCTGACCCCAGCGCTTCCGAACGTGACTCTCATCCCGGTCCTGCTGCTCACCGCGGGCGGGAACGGTGGTTGGATGCCGATTTCGCAAACTATCACGGAATGGATTCACAGCTTTGCCGGTTCCCCACTGGCTTTGTTGTTTCTATCGGGTCTGTGCTTTACGGACGCTTTCTTCCCGCCGGTGCCCGCCGAATCAATCGTCATCGGATTAACTTCGTGGTATTTCGCTGCCCCCGGCAATGTGGTTCCCCTGCCCGGCATATTTTTCTGTGCCGTCATCGGAGCGACCTTGGGTGATTCTTTCGCTTTCTTCCTGGGCACTCGCATCCACGTGCAGCGCATCAAATCGTGGCGAGAGGGGAAGGGCGAACGGGCTTTCGCGCGAACCACGAAACTTTTGCACAAGCGCGGTACGTCCTTCATATTTGCGGCACGTTTCGTCCCCGGTGGGCGAGTAGCGGTCAACATGTGTGCCGGGGCGACTGGTTTTCCCTACAGTCGATTCTTGCGCACCGACCTGGCTGCCGTAATCTGCTGGGTGGCGTACGGAATGTGCATAGGTTTTACGTCCGGGAGCATCCTGGGGCCGGTCAATCCGTTGTTAGCGACGGTGGTGGGGATGACCGGAGGAGTAATCCTCAGTCTGCTGCTGGATCGTTTAGTCGACTGGCTGCAACGACGGTTTCAGTGGGGGCATCTGGACTCGACACCAGAATCGGGTGATAGCACTCCGGCTGAATGAATGGATTGACGGGGTCGGTTGAGGGCAGGTCCTAAATCTTGCGCAGGTGCAGACGGTGTACGCGGTGGTCGGTATCTTTCTCCAGGATGAGGGTGGCACGAGAACGGGTCGGAGCCACGTTTTCCTGCAGATTTTTCAGGTTGACTTCCCGCCAAATCTGGCGAGCATGAGAGTCTGCCTGCGCGTCGGTCCAGGTGGCAATCTCTCGGAAGAAAGAGTCGGGTTGTTTGAAAGCAGTGGCGCGCAACTGGTGGAAACGCGACAGATACCACTGTTCAATATCTGCGGGGCGTGCGTGCAGATAGATAGAAAAATCAAAGAAATCCGATACTGTTAGGGAATTATTACCCCCGTCGGCAATCAGAGGCGGGGCCAACACATTCAACCCCTCCAGGATGAGGACATCCGGGGCGCAAACCAGCTGGGACTTACCCGGCACAATATCGTAAGTGACGTGCGAATATACCGGGGCTGCCACTTCTGGTGCCCCGGATTTCACTGCTGCCAGAAAACGCAACAGACCACGCCGGTCATAAGATTCAGGAAAGCCTTTGCGGTTCATAATCCCGCGTGCTACCAGCTCCGCATTGGGGTACAAAAAACCGTCCGTAGTGACCAAATCGACCCGTGGAGTGCCCGGCCAGCGGCTCATCAACTCGCGCAACAGCCGTGCCAGAGAGGACTTTCCCACCGCCACCGAACCTGCCACTCCAATCACAAAGGGAGTGTGCTGGACCGCGGATTCACCTAAAAAATCAGCGCGTCGGGAACGAATCTTGATAGTTCCGGCGGCATAAATCTGTAGCAGGGCGGTCAAAGGGCGATAAATCGCGTCAACCTCAGCCAAATCGATAGGGTCGCCCAAAGCGCGCAAACGCTCCACATCAGCCTGCGCCAAGGGTAGAGGGGTCTGATCCGAGAGAGCCGACCACTGTTCCCTTGTGAACATAACAAAAGGTGAGGCGGTTTCCTCCAGCCCCGAGGGTGCCTGATGTGGACGAGCTGCCATAATCTCGCGCATCGCCGAACCGTATTGATAATCGCGCAGCCTTTCTTGAGTGCCGCGCGGATCCGTCAGGAAATCCTCCATCAACTCGGTGGTGGGAGCGCCGAAATTATCCCTCATGACTTTTTGACCACCGACCCCAAGCACAGGCTGCCGTCCTTGTCACGGAAGAAATAGGCGGAAGGTTCTTCCAACTGCGAGTGTGCTGCGCGGATATACATGGGGTAGGTGTTTTTCACCGTGTAAAGGTGGATGGACTCGGAACGTAGCTCCTGCAAAGTCTTAAACGTGTCATCGTCGAGGAGTCCCCGTTCGGTGTAATGCAGTTTTTGGGCAGCCTCCGGGGTGTATTTCGTGATACCCGGTGGAGGGCTCCACTTTTCGCACAAGGTCGGATAGTTTTCCTCCGCGTCCGCACCGTTGAACGGGTAGCTAGAACGCGCCATAATCCTCGCTATCAGGTAAGACACGTCCTCGGGAGTGACCGAATCCATCTTGCCGTCATAAATCGCCGTCGGGCAGGAATATCGATCCGCTAACTCGCTCCAGCTGGCGCGCACCTCCACGTTAGAGTCGCTCCAAGACACCCCGTCATCGGTAGCTTTCGGAGTCTGCGACAAGGCGTGCAACAGGACCTTTTGAGCGGGCGGAGTCGTGTAGCGGTCGGTAAACACTTCCGGGGTAATCAGCCAACAGCTGCGCTGCATAGCGCCAAAATTTCCGGTCTGTAAGTCCTTAAAGAAAGCCTGCATTCCGGTGAACTGGACCGGGTCGCCCGACTCAATGGATTCTTTCTTCAAGCTGGTTTCCGCAGAACGAGTGGGAGTCGGCATCCGCCGTGCAGTCTGGCTGGGGCTGGGGCGCGTCGAAACCTCGGAAACATTGCTGAAAGATTCAGGGTACGTGAGGTCTTGCAGACCTTCGAGGTTGAGTGACGCCGGGGGTGGCTCGGGAGTATCTTCGGGAGCCGACTTCGCGGGAGTCATCTTAAGAGTGGAGTTGGTGCGGAAGTTAGAGCCGGTGACTTCCACCAAAAGCGGGGACGATAGTTTTGTGGTGGACCGAGAGTGATTCGATTCAGAGGGGGTCTGATTCGGCATGGCGGCGATTTGTGGTGCAACTATGAATAGCGTCACCAACACCAGTAAAATGCCTGCTGCAGCCAGCAGGAACAACCCTGCCACCAGGCGTTTTGGAGTGGAAAGAAGCCACAGTTGCAGGCTGTCCTTTTTTGACATGGCTACCTTTCGTGAACACAGTGACCCCGCTGCATAGTCATCGGGATTTCCTAGCTTTAAGATTACCCAGTTTTCCTGTCGGTTGAAAACCGCAAGCGCCTCTAAGTTTCTGACTCGGTGCCGATTTTCGTCTAGGCTGAAATCGTGATTTGGGGATATGCGCCGGATTTGATTGCACAAATGGAAAAACCTCTGGTTGCGCAAGCTGACTGTGAGCAGGGCGCGGATGCGCTGATGCGGCGAGCTGCCTACGCGCTGGCCCACCATACGCACCGGACCCTGTCTGGAGACTACGCGGACGTCACCGTAACGCCGGCTCCGCGAGGACGGAGACGTGTCCTGGTTTTGGTCGGGGCAGGCAATAACGGCGGCGATGGCTTGTATGGAGCAGCATATCTGCGACGGCGCGGGTATCCGGTGGTGGTCTTGCCGACCTCGAACCATATTCACGAACGTGGTGCGGCCGCGGCTCGGCAAGCTGGGGTAGAGTTTTGGCCCCGTGTGTTACCCGAGACGGTTGCGGCGACTCTAGACCTGGTACAGGCATGGAAACCCGTTGCCATTATCGACGCGATTATCGGTATCGGAGCTCTGCCACCGCTGCGCGAGCCGGCGTTATCCCTGGTCCGGGGCATAAGGGAGTGGCGCAGCCGATTGCCGGACGGGGCAGGACCTCTGGTGGTGGCGTGCGATCATCCCTCCGGTCTGGATCTGTACCAGGGCGCTGAGTCGGGGGCAGAACCGGGATTGCTGCCAGCCGACCTGACCGTGACGATGGGGGCGGCAAAAACCGGGATGCTGGTCGGTCCCGGTGCGCTTACGGTAGGTAGCCTGCAAATTCAAGGTATTGGGCTGCCCGAGCCGGTGATGCAGCCCAGCGTTGGTTTGGTAGAACGCGCTGACGTTCGCGATTTGTGGCCTTGTCCGGATTTTGCTGATCACAAGTATTCCCGCGGAGTTTTGGGTGTAATGGCAGGGTCATCGCGCTATCCTGGAGCGGGTGTCTTGGTCACCAGTGCCGCCTTGAATGCGGGGGAGTCTTTCTTGCGTTACCTGGGCGAACCTGCGGTGCAACCAGTGGTGTTACAGGCATGTCCAGAAGTCGTACTGGGAGAAGGTCGGTGCCAAGCCCGCATTATTGGTCCCGGTTTGGTGGCAGGTTCACCGCAGCATCGCGAACAAATGCTTGACGCTTGGCGCCGTCGTAATCCCGGAGAATTGGTGATTCTCGATGCCGGCGCGCTGGGACTTATCGGAACAGAAATCCAACCGGATGCGAACTGCCTGTTGACCCCCCACGCTGGGGAAGCGGCTGCCCTGGCTGCCCAGCTTGGTCGGGAAACTACCCGAGAGACTATCGAGAGCAATCCTTATGCCTGGGCATCGCACCTCGCCGCGGACACGCACGCCACCGTCCTTTTGAAAGGACCCACCACCACTATCGCCAATCCGGGGGGAACGGTCTATTCCTTGACTCACGGCACCCGAGATTTGGCGACGGCTGGTTCAGGGGATGTCCTGGCAGGAATTTTGGGTTATGTTTTCGCCGCGGCAACTGCCCGTGCCGAAGCTCGCGGAGAAAGTTTGGATGTGGGAAAAATGGCGGCAGTGGGAGCCTGGCTACATGCCGAAGCGGGTCGTTTAGCTGCCCCCACCCCTCGCGCTACCGCAATCGTGAAGGCAATTCCCCAGGCTTTAGCGGGGCTATAAACTATCTCGGTGTAGCTAAACGTGACAAACTAAGAAGTGCGAAAACAATTTTTGTAAAGGAAGATTATGACCAACGTGGATGTTTCCCAGTGGCCGGTGCGCGCCGTGGTAAATCTGAGTGCATACCAGGAAAATCTTGCCCAAATGCGGCGTTTTGCCCCGCACAGTCAACAAATGGCAATCGTCAAAGCTAATGCTTACGGACACGGTATTGAGCGGATGGCTCTGGCTGCGCTCGGTGCCGGCACGGAATGGTTGGGCGTGGCTAAGGCTAGTGAGGCTTTTCGGCTGCGCAAATACCTCGATAAGCACGGGGTGCCGCGTGACCATCTGGTCGACACTCCCACTTCCGCGATGATGCGTTCGCGCCTATATCAAACCGCAGCGATGGGTCTGCCTTCAGCTACCCGCCCCCGCATTCTGACCTGGTTGTATGCCCCGCATACGGATTTGCTACCGGTGGTGAAATCAGAAATCGACATCTCTGTTTCCACTTTGGATCAGCTCGACCAGGTGTCGCGAGCGTGTGATGCGGCAGGAAAACGTGCGCGGTTACACCTGAAAGTCGATACCGGACTGTGTCGCGCGGGAGCCACGGATGAAGATTTCCCGGTGCTGTGCAAGTTGGCGCGGGCACGAGAACGCGCCGGGCTCGTTGAAGTTAGTGCGGTCTGGTCGCATTTGGCGCGCGCGGATGAAGACACCGCTGCCGCTGAGGCTTTCACCAAGTCGCAATTGAAGGCTTTTGATGAGGCTTGGGAGGTCGCCCAAGAGGCGGGTTTGCGCCCCCAGCTGCGTCACATCGCCGCCACTGCCGGGATTATTTGGTATCCCGAGAGTCACTATGACCTGGTCAGGGTGGGGATTTCGGGATACGGTTTGAGCCCGAATCCTGAAATCGCGTCATCGTGGCAGCTGGGGGTGCGTCCGGTGATGCGACTGGAAACGAACGTGGTTCAGGTGAAAAGGGTTGAAAAGGGCGCCGCAGTTTCCTACGGCGGGGAATGGGTGGCGCCGGGACCGCGCTGGTTAGGGCTGTTGCCGGTCGGATATGCCGATGGTTTGCACCGCCTGGCAAAGAATCGCGGCGAAACCTGGATTAGAGGTCGGCGCGCCCCGATTGTGGGACGGATTCCTATGGATCAAATCGTGGTTGACCTGGGTCCGGCGGTGGACGATACGGGGACTTCCGTGCCGTGTCCGGTTGAACCCGGCGAGTTGGCGATTATTTTTGGCGACCCGAAGGATCGCCTGCTGGGGGGAATTCCGGGAGTTCCCACGCTTCCAACTGCCGATGACTGGGCGAAATGGACGGATACCATCAACTATGAAGTCATTACCAGCATTTCCCCCAATGTGCCGCGGGTTTATGTTAAAGACGAACCGGAGCGCTGAATACAGAGAGCTGACGCCGGGGCTGTTGAATTACTGAGGAGGAACGATGAGTCACGAGGGAAACCTGTTGCTGGAAGTCGAAACGAGGTCCGCAGCTGACACCCGTCTGTTGGGGCAAGCGCTGGCACCATTTCTGCAAGCTGGCGATTTGGTGATTCTGGAAGGGGATTTAGGAGCTGGAAAAACCACTTTGACCCAAGGTCTTGGTGTGGGATTGCAGGTCAACCAGCGGGTCACCTCCCCGACCTTCATCCTGGCTCGCAATCACACCAAGTCCCCCGACGCGCCGGGACCGAACTTGGTTCACGTGGATGCCTATCGTTTAGCCGGTAGCGACGATGTAGAAACTCTGGATTTGGAATCGGCACTTGAAACCGCGGTGGTGGTGGTGGAATGGGGGACCGGTAAGGTGGAGGACTTGAGTGCGCACACTCTGAAACTCTCCCTGAGCCGTCCTGAAACCGCCGAAGGTCCCATTACGGGAACCATCGTGGATTTGCCCGAAGATACGACTTGTCGAGTTGTTTTTCACGGTCTGGAGGGAACTTGGGACCTGTCAGGTTTGGTGCAAAAGTGGGAGGCTCTGCGAGCACAGGAAAACGCGAGTCTCGAACCAGGTGCGTCCGCTGAAGTTTGCCATGCTGAGGTGGAATCGTAAAAAGCCTGATAGGAATTCTATGCTAAGCGTTCTTCCGGTGCGTCGCGGGCATAAGTCCGTACTGGTCGGGATCATCGTGTTGCTGAGCGCGGTGGTGATGAGTTTTGCTGCGCCAGGTACCGGGCAGGCAGTAGCTGATACCGCGCCCAGGTTTTCGGTCGGTAGTGCAACTGTGAGGGCAACTCCGGACGGTGAGATTCTGGAGGGGCTGGCGTCGCGGGACTTTCGGAGCGACCTCCCTGATGATGTCCGGGTTTGGTTTAACAGCAAGGCCGCTACTCTAGGGCAATCCTTGCGGGGATACCTCCCGGATAACGCGAAAGTTTCTCCAAATGCTCAGATTGAAGTGGGAATTCCGACCCAAGTGGCGACCTGGTCTGCTCGATTGCTGCGGGGCACCTACAATTCGGAAAGCGCGGTAACCCCGATTGATATGTGGGTCGCCCCGGTGAGCATCGAGAACCGCGAACTTGGGGTGGTGGTCTATACGGAGGAAGAAAAAGACCTGTATCCCTTGCGGCTACCATCACGCGCTGACGCTTTGGCTCCCAAAACCACTGCCGGGGTTCCGGAACCGACATTGAGTTCACGTGAAAATAATCCGCAGGTTATGAGCGGGGTTGTTTTGGAACCAAAAAATTCTCATCTTCCTGTCCGGCTTGACGAGCCGGGTGCCAGCTATGCGCTGCCTGAGTTGGCGCATGAACTATTGACCACAGCGCCGGATGCTGCTCATCACAATCGTCCTGTGTATGACCCAATCATTCACGGTTGGTTCATGTTAGATGAGGAACGTTTGTTGCCGATTTCTAACGCAGCGCGTGCCCGCGTGGTCGGTGCCGTGACTTTGGCGCAGGTCCAAGAAGCCGTGCAATCTTGGTGGGGGACTGTCAACCCCACTCCCACGCCAACAACGGAAGCCTTGCCGACCAGCAGTAATACTCTGGTGTGGGTGGTAGTCTTGGCGGTCGCCATTGTGGGTATCGCATTGTTGGTGGTGTGGTTGACTTTTCGGTGGCAATCCCGCACCGAGGAGTCGGCAGAGGTGCTCTCTCTGCCGGATCCGGAACTGATTTTGGTGCCGATGTCTCCACCTACTTCCGCCGTCCCGACTTTAGCTGTGAATGGTTCTGCGGGAGAAGCGCATTAGGATTGTCTCTGTGAGTTACCTGTTTATCGATACCTGTGCCGGGGCGGGGGTTGCCCTGGTGAATCCCGAAGACCCCAGCGAGACGCTGGTGAAAGTTAATCCTGATGGAAAAGCTCAGGTAGAAGCCCTTTCATCGCTGGTTGCTGACGTAGTCCAGGAGGGGGGCAGACCGGAAAAAATTGTGGTTTCGCGCGGACCTGCTCCGTTTACCGGGTTGCGGGTCGGTCTGGTTACAGCTCGTACCTTGGGCTTTGCTTGGGACGTCCCGGTCTTGGGGGTGGATGAGCTTTTGCTGCAGGCTCAGGCAGCCGCTGGCGTGCTGTCCGGCGCTGATTGCCCCTCTCGGGCACGGGGGGAGACTCCACGCTGGATAGTTTCCCTAATGGATGCCCGCCGACACGAAGTCTATGCTGGGCTGTTCAGACCGAATCCGGCGGGCGGACCGGTGTCGCAATGCGGGACCGACTGGGTTGGTTCGGCGGGACTTCTCAAGGATATTGCCCAAGGGTGGGACCGTGACTTTACGGGGTTTGCTGACGGGGGAGTGTTCTTGGTCGGCAACGCTGCCACCCAAATCACGGGGCAGACCGTAGACGTAAGGTTTGCAGACCTGGCTCGAGCGGCAACCTCCCTTGTGAATGGGGCAGCAGGGGATACCGAAGCCCCACAGGAACTGGCTTTGCAGAGCACCGAGCCGCAGTACCTGCGCCGCCCGGACATTCAACAAAAGTCATAGCCGAAGCCAAAATCACTGGTGAGACATGCTTCGTGACGGGGTAATTGCAGATGCAGTATGCCTGGAGGGAGCCGAACAGGAGTGCTTCGGGGCTGACGCCTGGGAACGGGAGGCGGTGGCGTCCCTGCTGGTGCATCCGGATGTCAGTGTTAGGTTGAGTTTTAGCGAGTCTGGGGATTTGGCAGCGTGGGCGGTGTGGGGTCTGGGAGAGATGAGCGTTCCGCTACGGGACCTCCCTCCTGCTGACCGCAATCAGGCGATTCCAACTGAAGCTCGTGGAGACAGATTGATACGAGTCTTATCATTGGCGACCCGCCCGAATTGGCAACGAAAAGGCTACGCTACGCAGCTGTTAACAGATGGTTTGCGCCGGGGGCGAGACCGGGGATACGTCGGAGCGGTGTTAGAGGTTCGATCCGGCAACAAGGCAGCTCAGAGTCTCTATACAAGTCAAGGATTCCAGGTGCGAGCGCAGTTGCCGTTCTGGTTTCAAAACCCGGCAGAGAACGGTCTCATCATGGTGAAAATGTTTTTCTAAACTCAAATGTTTCGAAAAAATTTTATCCCCGTTGCTTACGTGCTGACATGCGCAACTGGATAAATAGGGACTTTCGACCTGAGCGTACAGGTAAATTTGCAGTTCAAGACCATTTTAAGGGTTGTAAAACGAAACTTTTGACCTGATTCAGCCAAGCCGCCCTCAGAAAATCTTATAGGCTCGACATCGTGGCCAATACAACATTAACTACAGATAACAAAGCAATCAAGACCACCGTTATCATCAAACAAGCCATGGCGATTACTGGCGCGTTTTTTGTGGGGTTCGTGATTTTGCATGCCTACGGGAATCTCAAAGTGTTCTTCGGGGCGACCGTGTATAACGATTATGCGCTGCATTTGCGCACATTTCTCATGCCCATACTGCCCTATGAAGGGTTGCTGTGGATTCTCCGGGGCTTGCTGGTAGTTTGCGCCCTGGTGCACGTTATTTCCGCTATTGTCCTGTGGCGTCGCGCCAGACTCGCGCGCGGTTCTCGCTACATGGTTAAAAAGTCGTTGGCGACTGCTTACGCGGGACGCACCGTCAGATGGGGTGGCATCATCCTGTTACTGTTCTTAATTTTTCATTTGGCGCACTTCACCATGAAGTTTGCCAAGGTTGGCGACGCGGCAGCCTACGCATCGCACCAGGTATTCCTGGATCCGATGGGAAATGTCGTTGATGCTGCCGGACCGGGGATTATCTCCGTGATGGAAGGCAATCCCTACGCCATGATGTACACAACCTTCTCGAATTGGTGGATGGTGTTGGTTTACGCCATCGCGGTAGGCGCGCTGTGCTTGCACATCGCTCACGGCGTTTGGTCCGCGTTGCAATCTATGGGCTGGTTGCGTCGCAACACCCAGTACACGGTTCAGATTATTTCAGGCTTGATTGGTCTGCTGGTGTTCGCAATGTTCCTGGCTCCGCCGGTGGCTATTCTCGCCGGAATGCCGATGCTGGCGTGAGGAAGGTAAGGAAAGACAATGACTGAACTGATTGACGGTTACTACACCGAAGGCGATAAAATCGCCGATACTCGGGCACCGATGGACGTTCCTATCTCCGAGCGCTGGTCCACCCGCAAGTTCCGTGGCGGTCTGGTGAACCCCACAAACCGGCGTAAGCTGCACATTATTGTGGTCGGTACTGGTCTGGCAGGCGGCGCCGCAGCTGCTTCCTTGGGTGAACTTGGCTACCACGTGGACGCATTTTTCTATCAAGATTCGGCGCGACGGGCTCACTCGATTGCCGCTCAGGGCGGTATCAACGCTGCTAAGGGCTATCGCAACGACAACGACTCGGTCTTTCGACTGTTCTATGATACGGTAAAGGGCGGTGACTATCGTAGCCGGGAAAATAACGTTTACCGTTTGGCGGAAGTCTCTGCCGACATCATTGACCAATGTGTCGCCCAGGGTGTGCCTTTCGCTCGCGAATACGGCGGCTTGCTTGACAACCGTTCTTTCGGTGGCGTGCAGGTCGCGCGGACGTTCTATGCGCGTGGCCAGACCGGTCAGCAGCTGCTGATTGGCGCCTACCAGGCATTGAGCCGCCAGGTTAAAGCCGGCACGGTCATCGCGCACGAACGTCACGAAATGATGGACCTCATCATCAAGGACGGTAAAGCCCGCGGCATCGTGACCCGTGACATGACCAACGGACAGGTCGAGACGTGGATTGCTGACGCGGTGGTGCTGGCCAGCGGCGGCTATGGCAACGTGTTCTTCCTGTCTACCAACGCGATGGGTTGCAACGTTTCTGCCGCGTGGATGGCATATAAACATGGCGCTTACATGGCAAACCCGTGCTACACCCAAATCCACCCGACTTGCATCCCACAGCATGGCAACTTCCAGTCCAAGCTGACGCTGATGAGTGAGTCACTGCGTAACGATGGACGTATCTGGGTGCCAAAGAAAGCGGAGGATTGTTCCAAGGATCCTCGTGAAATCCCCGAGGAAGATCGTGACTATTACCTGGAACGTATCTACCCCTCCTTCGGAAACCTGGTGCCTCGCGACATTGCGTCTCGGCAAGCCAAAAACATGTGTGATGAAGGTCGTGGTGTCGGACCCAAGATTAACGGGGTAGCTCGCGGTGTCTATTTGGACTTCAGCGAGGCCATCGAGCGCATGGGGCGGGATAAGGTTTCGGAAAAGTACGGAAACCTTTTCGACATGTACCAGCGTATTACCGGAGACAATCCTTACGAAGTACCGATGCGTATCTACCCCGCAGTGCACTACACGATGGGTGGCTTGTGGGTCGATTACGACCTGATGAGCAACATCGAAGGTCTGTACGTGGCTGGGGAAGCGAACTTCTCGGATCACGGCGCGAACCGTTTGGGCGCCTCTGCTTTGATGCAAGGTTTGTCTGACGGTTACTTCGTGTTGCCGGCGACGATTTCGGACTACCTGTCTCACGGCGCGATGCCGAAGTTGAACCAGGATGACCCGGTCGTTCAGGAAGCTCGGGAGCATGTCACCAGCAAGGTAGAACGGTTGATGTCCATTCAAGGCACCCAGTCGGTTGATTCTTTCCATAAGCGTTTGGGTCAAATTATGTGGGAAAAGTGTGGCATGGAACGTACCGATGCGGGCTTGCGTGAAGCTATTACCGAGATTCGCGAGCTGCGCGAGGAGTTCTGGAAGGACCTGCGCATCCCTGGACGTGCCGACGAGCTAAACCAGTCCTTAGAAAAGGCCTGCCGCCTGGCAGACTTCCTGGAACTCGGTGAGCTCATGTGTATTGATGCCCTGCACCGCAAGGAATCCTGTGGTGGTCACTTCCGCGCTGAATCTCAAACGGAGGAAGGCGAAGCGCTGCGTCACGATGACGAGTTCCTTTATGTGGCGGCTTGGGAATACGGCGGGTCTGATGAGGCTGCGCCTATCCTGCACAAAGAGGACCTCATTTACAAAGATATTCAGCTGAAGCAACGGAGTTACAAGTGAACATTACATTACGAGTTTGGCGTCAAAAGGGTCCGTCCGACAAGGGCGCGCTCCATGAGTATCATCTCACTGACATATCCGAGGATGCTTCCTTCTTGGAAATGCTGGATATTCTCAACGAGCAGCTGTTCGCTCAAGGTGAGGAACCGGTGGCTTTCGATTCGGACTGCCGCGAAGGCATCTGCGGGATGTGCGGTATTGTCATCAACGGCGTGCCTCACGGTCCGCACAAGAACCGCACCACGACTTGCCAGCTGCACATGCGTACCTTCAAGGATGGCGACACGATTACGGTAGAGCCTTACCGCTCGCGGGCTTTCCCGATTCTGCGCGACTTGGTGGTGAGCCGTGCCGCGCTGGATCGCATCATCCAAGCCGGCGGTTATATCTCGGTCAATACGGGTTCTGCCCCTGAAGCTCACTCGGTGCCGGTGCCGAAGCCCGATGCGGATCGAGCATTTGAAGCTGCGGTCTGTATCGGCTGTGGCTCGTGTGTGGCGGCTTGCCCGAATGGCTCGGCTATGCTGTTCACTTCCGCCAAGGTCACTCATCTGGGGTTGCTCCCGCAAGGCAAGGTGGAGAATTACGAGCGTGTGGTGGCGATGTTGAACCAGCACGATGCAGAAGGCTTCGGCGCTTGCCAGAATATCGGCGAGTGTGCGGCGGCGTGTCCGAAGCAGATTCCCTTGGATTGCATTAGTTTCTTGAACCGTCAGCTGGGCAAGGCCTTCTTAAAAGGCAGATAAAACCAGCGCGGTGAAGTAATCGAGAAATGTGGCGCCCCGGATTCTGGGGCGCCACATTTGGCTTAGAATCGCGTTTTCACGGGCAAATTAAGCAATTAGGATTTTTTTAAAAATATCTCTGTACATTCTGAGTGAAAGACTGTACACTTGTACCATCAGGTGATGGAGAGATGCCTTGGCACCGCTACAGAGCCCCTCATTGGGTTCCAATGGGGATAAATACCAAAGTTGGCAATCCAACTTTGCATTTCGTGAATTTTGCACGGAATGAACGCCGGGAGCAAGCCGAAGATGGTCAACTTCCAGCGAAATATTGAACAACAACAAAGCAGATGCGCGAGGCAGCGCATCGTAGCAAAAGGAGACAGATATGGCGAAAATCGTTAGTTCTTGGAACGATTTTGATCCTTTGAAGCGCGTGATTGTCGGTCGTGCCGACAACTCCATGATTCCCCCGGAGGAACCGGCGACCTCCGAGAAGGTTCCTGTCGATTCCGAGATGCGCGGTATGTGGGGTATGCGCCCGCTCGAGACCGTGGAAAAGGCTAATGCTCAGCTCGACAACTTGGCAAAGATTCTGGAAGATCACGGCGTTATCGTTGACCGTCCCACCCCGTTGCAGTGGAACCAGGCCATCGGCACTCCGGATTTCCGCAACGACTCCATGATGACCTGCATGCCTCCTCGCGACATCTTGCTCACCATTGGTAACGAAATCATGTCGGCTGCGAACTCCTTCCGTTGCCGCTACTTCGAGTACTTGGCTTACTGGCCCTTGATGAACCAGTACTTCGAGGAAGATCCTGAGTTCAAGTGGACCCAGGCTCCTCGTCCTCGTTTGACTGACAAGTCCTACAAGCACAACTACTACGATGAGAAGATTACGCTGGAGGAGCGCTTGGAGCGCACCGCCGCTAAAGACTTCGTGACCACCGAAGTTGAGCCCTTGTGGGATGCTGCTGACGTGATGCGTCTGGGCAAGGACCTGTTCATTCAGCATGGTTTGACCACCAACCGCAAGGCTATGGAATGGTTCAAGCGCTACTACCCCGAATTGCGCGTTCACGCCGTGAACTTCCCCGGCGACCCCTACCCGATTCACATTGACGCGACCTTCGTGCCGCTGCGTCCGGGTCTCATCATCAACAACCCGCACCGTCGTCTGCCCGAAGAACAGCGCAAGATCTTCGAAGCGAACGATTGGCAGATTGTGGATGCGGCTCAGCCGTCTCACACCACCCCGCCGCCTCTGTGCTACTCCTCCGTGTGGTTGTCCATGAACTGCTTGGTTCTGGATCACAAGACGGTTATCGTCGAGGCTTCCGAGACCAACCAGCTCGAGCAGATGGACAAGCTGGGCATGAACGTGATTCCGGTTGCGTTCCGCGACGCTTACCCGTTCGGCGGCGGTCTGCACTGCTCCACCGCGGACGTTTACCGCGAGGGCACCTGCGAGGATTACTTCCCGAACCAGGTTGCTGATCCGACTCTCGTCTAACTCGAGTTAGATTCAATCTAGAATTAACACGATGACAGTTCATGTTGGGGCTGCGGAAAGATTTTTCGCAGCCCCAATGTGATATAAGCGTGAAGTAGCGCTGATTATTCTTTTCTACTAAATCCACATATTGTGAGCTCCTCAAAGAAGAGGAGGACGAGTTGATAATTCGCAAAGGTCGTGATGACAATGAGCACTGAAAATAACTATGTAATGAACACAAAATTGGGTGTCATTACCATGCTGATTTCCGCAACAGGCATGGGGTTGGTACCACTGTTTAGCCGGTGGGCTACGCGTACAGATATGTTTGACGGAACTAAAGGCTTAAACGCCGGGAACAGTGTCGGTGCCCTCATGGCAGCCGGCCGTATGACTATGGGCATTATCTTTTTCGTGTGCATAGTCCTGTTAACAAAAAAGGTTCAAGTCTGGAAAGAACTAAAAGTTTCCCCTGCCATCATCATGGGTGGCGTGATGATTGGTCTGTCCTTGGGCTGCTATGTAACCTCGACTTTGCTGACCACTGTGGCTAACGCCGTGCTGCTCATCTATATCGGACCGGTCGTCTGTATTGTGTTGGCTCGGATATTCCGTAAAGAGCCCATGGGCGTGGTTCAATACGTTTGTCTAGTGGCGGTGTTCACCGGTATGTTGTTCGGTAACCAGCTGATTGGCTTTGGTGACAAAGGATTCTTCGTCGATTTCAACTTGGCAGCCTCCACTCCTGAATTTCCGCTTGCTGGTTTGGGCAACATTTTTGGTTTCTTGTCTGGTATTTTCTATGGCGCATCGATGTTCTTTAATGGCTACCGCAAAGATGCAGACACAGCGGCCCGCGGTGTGTGGAACTTCATTGCTGCCACGGTAGCGTCCGGTAGCTTGGCGCTGATACTGCACCTCGTCGGCACTATCGGTCACGTTCCCGGTTGGGCGCTCGACCTCCATTTGACCCCCTTTAACTGGATAGGAACGGTTCTGCTGTGGATTATCTGCGGACCTATCGCATTAGGGTTCCTTTTGGTGGCAGGACGAAACCTGCCGGCTGCAGATTACGGCATTATTGCCTACTGGGAAGTGCCTGTGGCTTTGTTCATTGGTTTGCTGATATTTGGCGAAGCCCTGACTATTAACACGGTTCTAGGCTTTATACTGGTAGTAGGAGGAGGAATGTACCCGAGCATCAGTATGCTGCGCCAGAGCCGAAAGAACCGCAAACAGAGTCGTTTATCGGGCGCGGATCAACCAACAGAGGTTGTGGACACGACCGTATCCTGACCTTGGGATTCGGATTTAATCCAATAACCAGTTCGGGATTGATATGTCAGATATTAACCAAACCGAAAAAATGGAAACAGACGATACGATAGTACGTCGAGTACTATCGTCATCGTTCCTGGGAAACTTTGCGGAATGGATGGATTACGGTTCCTATTCGTATCTTGCTACTGTAATCGCTGTAGTATTCTTTCCAGATGGGGATGCTAGCGTCAAACTCCTAGCGACTTACGCTGTTTTTGCGCTCTCCTTCTTGGCACGCCCCATAGGGGCATTCTTCTGGGGTTACATGGGTGATAAGAAGGGGCGCAAGTGGTCCCTGACGGCTTCAATCTTGGTGATGACGGGTTCTACCAGTCTCATCGGTTTGATTCCAAGCTACGCAACCATTGGGATAGCCGCTCCACTACTGCTGCTGTTGTTGCGGCTTACCCAAGGGTTCTCCGCATCTGGTGAGTACGCCGGAGCGGCCATCTTTATCGCAGAATATGCACCGGTTAATCGTCGAGGCTTCTATTGTTCCATGGTTCCGGCATCTACTGCTGTCGGACTCATGTGCGGTTCATTCCTGGCAACGATTCTCACGTTGACCATGTCGGACTCGATGATGCAGTCAATAGGGTGGCGAATACCGTTCTTGCTGGCTTTCCCACTCGGGGTAGTGGTACTGACTCTCCGGCTCCGCCTGGAGGACTCCGAGGTGTATTTGCGGATGCTTGATAATCTCAAGGAATCCGGCAAAAAGATGTCTTCACCGCTGCGGCTGCTGTTCACTAAGCACCTGAAGGAAACTCTGATTTGTTTCGGGGTTTCATCCCTCAATGCCATCGGCTTCTACATGGTGTTCACGTACCTGCCGGTCTACATTGAAACTGAAGTGAAGCTCGGCACAGTTGAAAGTAATATCATCACCAACATCACGTTGATTGCCTACGTGTTGATGATATTTTCATCAGGAAAGCTATCGGACAAATTTGGACGAAAGAAACTGATGATTGCGGCATCGGTATCTTTCATACTGCTTACCGTGCCGGCTTTCCATATTCTCAATACAGGTCAAGCTGTTGTTATTCTGATTATTGAGCTGATTTTGGCATATTGCCTCACGCTTAATGACGGAACTCTCTCATCCTTCCTTTCGGAGACTCTCCCTACGGAAGTGAGATACAGCGGTTTTGCCATTTCGTTCAACCTGGCTAACACGATTTTCGGCGGCACGGTTGGTTTCATCTCCACCCTGCTGATAAAAACCACCGGAAATTCTATCTCGCCAGCATACTATATGTGTGTTATCGCAATCTTCGCTCTCATCTGTATGATTTTCGCCAAGGAATACAAGGATAAAGAACTGAAGTGACGCGTAACATTATTTCGGCTTTGTCCCATCATCAACTCGATGATGGGACAAAGCCGAAATTTTTTTGGGACACAGCGGATGTCTCGCCATTGCTCTCTGATTCAGCTAGGAGGTAATCATGTCGAGTAGCCATGCTTCGAGCAACCCTGGCGGTCAGACCAGTGAGCCACAGCGCTTGGAAAACCAGAACACCTTGCTGGCTTCTGCGCTGACGCAGGCTCAAGGTGAGCTGAAGAACCTGCGGAAAGAGATTCAGCGGTTACAAGAACCGCCTCTCACTCACGGAACTGTCGTTAAACTCGTCGATTCTGCCCAGCGACTCGTGGATGTTTCCGTCATGGGACGGCGCTTTCGCGTCACTCTGGGCAACACGATTACTTGGGGGAGACTCCAACTCGGAGACACCATTCTGTTGAACGACAAAATGGTCGGCATCGGAAGAGAAACTGCTGCCGACACCGGAGTGAGCGCAGTCGTCCTCGAACACGTGGACAAAGACCGCATCCTGGTTACGGTCAATAACGATAGTGTTCGTTTGCTGCGACTGAGCGACCAGCTCCGTGGCACGAGGATTCGTCCCGGCGACACCCTGTTAGTGGATCTCCAATCGGGATTTGCTCAAGAATATCTGGCACGCCCCGAGATTGAGGGACTGGAACTTGACGACGATCCAGGTGTGAACTGGAATCAAATTGGCGGATTGGAATCCGTCTTGACACTCATTCGGGAGACTATCGAACTGCCGATGACCCACCCCGAGCTTTACGAAAGCTATCAGCTGCGTCCGCCCAAGGGCATTTTGCTTTACGGTCCACCGGGCGTCGGGAAAACCATGATTGCTAAAGCAATCGCCACCTCTCTGAGCGAGATGCTGGGCAAAAAAGCCCACTTCCTCAACATTAAGGGTCCGGAGCTGCTTGATAAATACGTGGGGGAAACCGAGCGCCGAGTCCGTGCCGTGTTTTCCCGGGCGCGGGACAAATCCGCAAACGGGGTTCCGGTTATAGTGTTCTTTGATGAGATGGAGGCTCTGTTCCGGACTCGTGGCACAGGCGTCTCAAGTGACGTCGAGACGACTGTCGTTCCGCAACTTCTCGCCGAGATTGACGGGGTGGAAGAGCTGCGCAATGTGGTGATAATTGGCGCTTCCAACCGTGAAGACCTCATTGATCCGGCAATTGTTCGCCCCGGACGGCTGGATATGCATATTCGCATCCCGCGCCCCAATAAAGAAGCTTGCGCCGAAATTCTCGGAAAATATCTGCGCGAAGATTTGCCATATGCATTCGGAGCTCAGCCTGCTGCCCTGCGGGATGAGGTCATCGACAGAGTCTTTACTCGCGATGACACCACTGCCATCCTGCGAGTGACACGCAGATCCGGTAAGGAAGAGACCTGGTATCTCTCTGATTTAGTCTCCGGAGCAATGTTGGCTTCGATAGTTGAAAAAGCTAAGGCACGGGCGGTTCAACAAGCACTTCGGGGCGAGTCGGGGATTCGCCTCGAACACCTGGTGGCGGCAATACGGGATGAAACTGCAGCTCACCAAGACCTGCCGGGAGTTTCAGACCCCGAAGAATGGGCCCGGATTGTGGGGCGTTCGAAACGGTTAGACCCCATTGTAGACATCACCCCGATTCAACAGGACTAAGAGCACTGCGGGAGACCGCACAAAGGAGGAGACACATGCTGAGTGTAAAACGCATCATGTCGATAGAAACTGAATATGCCTTGAGCGATTTTCCCGGCAGTGAAGCACCGGCAGCTGCTGAGACCCAAGCGGCAGAGCAAGCCGAAGTTTTGGCACAACGTTTGTTGCGTTCTTGGGCACTGGAAGAAGCGAAAACACCGGGAGTGCCGGTGACTAATCACGTACCCGACCCGGCAGGTGCTGCTGTCTCATGGCGGATGCTACCCGGAGCCGGTACCCGTTTCGACTATTCAGGAGAACATCCGGAACTCGATGCCGAAGGCAAAGAACACCGGAACTTACCTCCTGAAGCAAGGACGAACGAGGAACTCGGTGCCGTCCTGACCGGTGTGAAAACGCGCTGGATTACGAAAGTCGATGCGTTTGGTCAACACTACTACCGCGGCAATTCCACTATTGCACCCAACGGAGCGAGGCTTTACGTCGACCACGGTCACCCCGAGTATTCTGCCCCGGAATGTCTCGGACCTCTCCAAACCGCGCTTTACGACCGCGCTGGAGATGAGATTATGGTTCGTGCCGCTCAGGCCCTACGTGACAATACTTCCCCTGACGAGGCCGGGGCGAGGGCTTTAATCTTAAAAAACAACGCCGATGCGCACGGTTCGGCTTGGGGCGCACACGAAAATTACCTGGTAGAACGCAGCGTGGAGTGGCAACTGCTGGTCGACCTCTTTATGCCGTTCTTGGTGTCTCGCCCGATTTTTTGCGGCACGGGACGTCTCGGGCTGGGGCAAAACAGCGAAACCGCGGGATTCCAGATTTTCCAACGTGCGGATTTCATCGAAACCGAAGTTTCCCTCATGACGACACGGGAACGTCCTATCGTCAATACCCGTGATGAACCCCACGCGACCCGCCGGTATCGGAGGTTCCACGTCATCACCGCGGATTCCTCGATGTTCCCCTATTCCACGGCGTTACGCACCGGGACTGCCGCGCTGCTGTTGAGCCTGGCAGAAAACTTCCCCGAACAGGCTCGTGAACTCGCCGACAGATGGGCGCTAGCGGATTCAGTGGCGGCAATCAAGGCTTTTTCACGCGATGTTACGTTGCAACAAACTTGTCCTCTGAAGGCAGGGGGAGCTGCCACCGCGTTAGAAATTCAGCAAGAATATCTGGAGTTCATTCGTGAAGTTGGGTTCGAGGCAGGCACAGGAGGATACCAGCAGGCAGACAGCGAAACCAAGTGGGTTATCGAGAACTGGGAACGGGTCTTGAAATCTCTCAAGGCAGGCTGGCATGAAGCCACTGCCCTCGTGGAGTGGTGTGCGAAACTCGCGCTCTTGGACCGTAAGCGGAATCAACTCGATTGCGGCTGGGACGACCCCAGATTAGCCTTGTTGAATCTGAGATTTTCTATGGTCGATGAGGGCATGTCTCTGGCTCGTGCTCTGGAAAAAGGCGGCTTCGAGTCTCTGTTTGCCCTTGATGAGATTCAGCAGGCATCTCGGGAAGCCCCGGCAGAAACCCGTGCTGGAGGTCGCGCTGAGCTGCTCCGGCGGTTCCCTGACCAGCTCTGGGCGGCTTCTTGGATGGCGATTTTGGTTGACATCGGGAAACCACAGTTGGTGCGGGTGCAATTCCCCGATCCGCACCATCCCACCCGCCATGAAGTCCAGAAAGCCGTGGAAATGTGCGAAGCCAAGCTGGGCTCCGAAAGCGAGAATCGGGAGAAACTCGTTACGGAAGTCCTGCAAGCACTGGGGGTAGAATTGCCCGCGGATTTGAAATATTACTCTTGGGACGAGGGCTACTACGCCAGCGAAAGTTTTAAAGAACAATTTGAGAAAGGGAAATGAGATGGCGAAACAGATTCAAGAGAGCCACTCCACCAGCGAGAACGAATCGGTCGAAGAAGTCGAACTGGCTCCTCAGAATAAAATCTCAGAAGACAAACTAGACGCGTTAATCGAAGACATCGAAGATGTCTTAAACGTCAACGCCTTGAGCTTTGTCCAAAACTTCAAACAGCAGGGCGGACAATGACACGTCTCGGAAGGGTCTGTGGACTCGAAACTGAATATGGCGTTACCAGCGTCTATGTTTCTGATGACTCCAACACAGAGGAATCGCCCCTCGGTGTAGAAGAAGCAGTGAGAGAGATTTTTGCCAGTACGGAACGATCTGTGCGGGTTCCTCACGGGTTTCTCTCCAACGGGGCGAGGCTCTATGTCGATATTGGAGAGCACCCCGAATATGCCGGTCCCGAATGCCTTGATCTCGAAGACGTCGTGGCTCAAGACCTGGCGGGTGACGCGATTATCCAAGATTTAGTCGATATTGCCAATAATAATTTGCGGAATCGCGGTATCCGGATTCACGTCTTAAAAACGAATGCCGACTCTTGGGGAAACAGCTTTGGCTGCCACGAAAACTATCAATATGGGGCGCACACCCCGATTTCTCTGCCGGCTTTCGTGTCATTCCTGGCGGCTCGACAGATTCTGTGCGGAAGTGGCTGCATAGACGAGGAAGGGAAATACTGCTTTAGCGCGCGAGCGCAATACATTACCGAGGCGACTTCGGCTGACCCTACGCATCACAAGGCTTTCATCAACACGAAAGAGGAACCGCACGCGGATGCTTCCCGCTGGCGTCGTTTGCATGTGACCTGCGTGGATTCAGCCATGCTGCCGGTGACGGTTGCCCTGCGAGCTTTTTTGGCGGATCGATTTTTGAGCCTTTTGGAGAGCGGAAAAGAGGAGGAATTTATCGTCCTCGACGATCCCGTGACAGCGGTGAAAACCTGGAATTACGACCCAAATGTGCGGATGTCGGCACACCGTGGGGACAGCGCAGTCGAGGTGAGCTGCCCAGACCTTTTGCGAGAAAGCATAGAGTTATTACCGGAGGAAGACGACGAATTCGGTTTGCGGGATGTGGCTACCCGTGGCTTAGCAGCCCTGAGTGAAGGCGATTTCGCGGCTCTGAGCAGTGAGCTTGATTGGTCACTGAAATATCAGTTACTTTCCCACGTGTCCGCTGACGAGATGAATTTTGGTGGGGTCAGAGCCCGGCGCGCCGATTTAGTATTCCACGATTTATCGAGGCAATACGGGCTGCGTGAGAAACTCTTGAAATCGGGAAATGTGAAGTTACTGGTAAATGAGAGTAGCATTAACCGCGCTAAGACAATTCCTCCTGCCAATACGCGCGCATTTTTGCGTGGAAAGGTGGTAGAAGCTTGTGACCTAGCAGGTAGGACAGCGTCGATTGGATGGTCTCACGTCCGGTTGGACGACCCGCCCAGCCCGCAGATTGACCTGCTGAATCCGCTGGAGACTGAATCTGCGGAGGTCTCGCAATTGCTTGAAAGAATTGAAAAATTGGGACGAAAATAGACCGACCTGACTAAACGACCGGAAAATTTATTTCACTAGCAGACTAGGGGAGGACATCGAGCGCTTGAGTACTGTCAACGATTCTAAAAAACCAGATACCAGGACCAGAATCTTGAAAGCAGCTTCGCAGATGCTGCGCCAGTCCTCTCCTAGCGCACTGACCTATCGCGCTCTGGGGAAACAAGCCGGATTGCCCCATTCCACTATTGAATATCATTTCCCCACGCGCGATGACTTGTTGATGGAAGCAGCGAGCCTGAACGTGGAGGTCTGGGTGAATCGGGCGCGCAAAATCCGTGACGACGCGGTGCAGCTCTCCTCAGCAGAATTGCGTGACAAGTTGCCTGAGGTTTTAGTAGCCGCGGTACTTCCGCAGACTACTGACACTCAGTACATCCGTACCTACTTTCTGCACGCACTAGTTTTGGCTGAGCATCAGGTAATTGTGGAAAAGAATCGCGAGGGACGTGCTCGGTTTGATGAATATGTCGCGGATATTTTAAAAGCCGCCGACTGTTCATGTTCGCCTAATGTCGTAATCTCTACTATCGACGGTTTGGCTGTTGAAGTGGTCTCTGAGGGGGGCGTGTTTCCGAAAGATGTTGTGGAAAAGCTCCGCTGTTTCTTGTGTTCCTGTCCCGCGCTGTCCGCGTGCCTTCAAGCCTTGGCTTCGCCCCAGGCTTGCACCTGATAAGTCTCGAGCTTGATTTCCGGTCCGAATTCTGCGCCACCCAGTCCGGCTTTATACATTAGCTGCGAGATAAAGTCATGCACATCGGGTAGCTCGCTCCAGACTTGGGGCAGGAAAGTCGCCCGGTGAAAATCGCGACGCAAAATGACCCCGTCTATACCGGGACGCAGCCGGGACAAGTAAGATTCATTGCTTTCCCCTTCGAAACGTTCAAGCGGCTTGGGCTCGGTGAGGACAGAAACCTCAATCTGAATCTGGTCGAGTTCCGAGGCCTGCAAAGGCGGAAAACGCGGGTCTTCAAAAGCGGCAGCCAGAGTATTTGCGGCGATGTCCTCTCCGAGCATTCGGTGCGGGGCGAGTGAACCAATGCATCCGCGCAGTTGCCCGTGATTTGTCAGGGTTACGAACGAGGCGCCAATGGAGCGCAA
Organism: Mobiluncus holmesii ATCC 35242; assembly: GCF_000185445.1. NCBI lineage: Bacteria > Bacillati > Actinomycetota > Actinomycetes > Actinomycetales > Actinomycetaceae > Mobiluncus > Mobiluncus holmesii. The sequence continues at coordinate 218,157 of NZ_GL622346.1, forward strand.
CAGCAGCTGCAACGCGCGATCTGACGCGCTAACTTTACTGATGGCGTTGATTGAACCAATCTGATTATCGTCCTGGAAAGCGTCGGTCAAAATCTCGCGGGCTATCTGGGGCAGCAATGCGCCGTAATGATCCGGAATTCCGGATTCTTCCTCCGGTGGGTTGTATTTCCAAAAAGCCACGGAGGAATAGCCAACGACCCGTGATTTATCCCCGGCGGTGTCTCCTGAATTGGCATTCATCAACAGTTGGGGATGCCACTGCACCCGACGTGCCAAACGAATCAGCCCGGACCAGGCGTAAGCCCCGCAGGCTTGGCGCGGGTCGAGGGGGTACTCCAACGACATGACTTGAGACAAAGTTGCGGTATCGAGCTTGCGTGCCTCATCGTAGGCCAGGTAGTGGGACAAATCCGAGGATACGATAATCAAGGTATCGTCAGGATTTTCCCCCGGAATCGAAAGTAGCGTTTGTAAACTGTCACAAACATCTTCGGGGGTGCAATCTCCAACTGCCAAGGGGACGATGGCAAAATCTATGTCTCGGAAAACGGTCTGCAGGAAAGGCAACTGAACTTCCAAGGCATGTTCATCCACGTGGGAGGGTTCGAAAAACTTCGCGACGGAACTATGTTCCACCAGGTATTGCTGGGCGACTTGATCCACCGGAACTTCCCCCAAGGGAGTGGCAAAAGCAGTAGCTTCGCTCAGCGCGATACCGTGACATCCAACACGGTGAGTGGGACCGGCGATGATGACGCGTCGGGGACGTAAAGTTGAGACGAGCTGGAACCCGACCGCGGCGATGAGACCGGAATAGATGTATCCGGCATGAGGAACCTGTACCCCCATTAGCTGACGGAGAGGTCTGCCTTGTGAGTCTCGCGAAACATCGTTGGTGATGAGGGCAGTGGCTTTTTTCAGCAGTTCGTCTACCGTTCTTTGCAGCTCACCAGGATCCTGGGGGTAAAAAGATCCTGCTACTGCCGGCTTACGTACGAAACTCATGATTCCATTATTCCCAAAAATAGCAGGCGAGGGGGCAAAACTCGCCCCTTTTTTATCGGTCGAGTAAAAACGGGGACTCCAACCAGGCAGGGGCTAATTATTGTAGGTTGTTTTTTAGCTTAAGGGCGGGAAAGTTCACGTTTAACACCCAAAAGGGTGAATAATTCGAGAGAATAAAACCGGGTCGGGCTACCGGCACAGAACCGAGGGGAGAAATACAGATGGGCGGGTCCGCAAAGACGACAAAAACTGGAAAATCTGGCGCGAAACCGAAATTGACGCAGTCGGGTCAGGAAAAACGCATCGGCATTCTCACTTCGGGAGGGGACGCACAGGGCATGAACGCAGCGGTACGTTCCGCGGTGCGTTCCGCCATAGTTTTGGGAGCCAAGCCGTTCGCGATACGCGAAGGCTGGATGGGTGCAGTCCAAGGTGGCGCCTGCATTCACGAACTGAGTTGGGGGGATGTCTCCAATACGATTTCCAAGGGCGGTACCATCATCGGTACGGCTCGTTGCCCGGAGTTCCGGGACTGGGAAGGGCGGCTGAAAGCCTGCGAAAACCTGGTTAAAAACGGCATTGACCGGCTCGTTTCTATCGGCGGTGACGGGTCGTTGCGGGGGACGGAGGAACTGCGCCAAGACTGGCCCAAGCTCTTGGCACAGTTGGTAGAGGAAAAACGTCTCAGCCCTGAGGAAGCCAAAGCTCACTCGTCCTTGCGAATTGTCGGCTTAGTCGGGTCTATTGACAATGACATGGCGGGCACAGATATGACTATCGGCACTGATTCTGCCTTGAACCGAATCTTGGCAGCGCTGGATCAACTCTCGTCCACTGCCGCTTCGCATCAACGCACCTTCGTGGTGGAAGTCATGGGACGAAACTGCGGTTATTTAGCTTTGATGAGCGCTGTAGCGGGTGGTTCTGACTATGTCTTGTTTCCCGAAAATCCTCCGGCTCCCGGCTGGGAGGAAGACATGTGTACGGTACTCAGCGAAGGTCGCAAGCACGGGCGGCGCGACTCCATCGTGGTCGTGGCGGAAGGGGCAAAAGACCGGGATGGTCAGCCCATCACTGCGCACTATGTTGCTGAGGCCATAGAGCAGCGCACTGGAGAGTCCGCGCGAGTTACCATTTTGGGACACATTCAGCGGGGCGGGACGCCCTCGGTTTACGACCGGTGGATGCCCACCCTGCTGGGGTACGCTGCGGTACAGGACGTCATCGAGGCACAACCGGGAGATCCTGCCAAAGTCATGGGGGTGCGTTACAACCGAATTGCCCGACTCGACCTGACTCAGACCGTGGCGGCGACCTCAAATGTTCACGAACTGATTAAGTCCGGAGAATACGACCAAGCTATCGCCTCACGGGGGACTTCCTTTACCGATATGGTAGAGATTTTCCGGGTTCTGTCCACCCCGCCCTCACTGCTGAAACCTCTGCCTCGCAAGGCGAAAAAAGTTGCGGTGATGCACGTTGGTGGCTTGGCTCCGGGGATGAACATGGCGGCTCGAGCCGCAGTTCGATTCGGACTGCAGCGCGGCTTGGAAGTCTTAGGGATAGAGGGTTCCTGGCAGGGACTCATCGACGGCAAAGTCCACAAACTGCGGTGGAAAGATGTAGAGGGCTGGGACTTCCGAGGCGGAGCCGAGCTGGGAACCAAACGGGAAGTGCCCACGGTAGAACAGTTCTATGCTATCGGTCGCTCGATTGAAAACCACCATATTGATGCGCTGGTGCTGATCGGGGGATATAACGCGTACCTGTCTGCCCAAGCCATCAGCGAGGAACTGAAACATTATCCAGCTCTACAAATACCTATGGTCATCGTCCCGGCCTCCATTGATAACAACCTTCCGGGAGCCGAAATTTCTATCGGGGCTGACACCGCGCTAAACAACGCAGTATGGTCCATGGATTTGATGAAAGAATCAGCAGCCGCTTCAAAGCGTTGTTTCATCACTGAAACTATGGGTCGCCACTGTGGCTATCTGGCCCTGATGAGTGGCATTGCTGCCGGGGCAGAGCGGGTTTACCTGGAAGAAGAAAACATCAGCCTAGAGACGCTGGGCAAACACGCCACTGAAATGCGTGAAGCTTTTGCAAAAGGTCGTCGCCTCGCCCTGGTGGTTCGCAACGAACTGGCTGGGGGACATTATGACCTGAAGTTTATGGCCAACGTGTTCAAGCAGGAATCCCTGGGACACTTCGACGTTCGTATAGATTCGGTGGGGTATCTGCAGCAAGGCGGGGCGCCCTCGCCTTTTGACCGGCTTCTCGCGGTACGTCTGATGTGGGAGACTATGCGTCACATTGATGTTGCCCTAGATTCTGGACAGTGCGCCATTGAATATATCGGCGAAGAAAATGGTCAGATGTCATACCACGACATTTCTCAAATGGAGAAACAAGTCAATCCAGAGAAACGTCGCCCTATCAATCAATGGTGGATGGGGTTGCGACCGCTGATTGAAGTGATGGCCAGTTCGAATCCGCCAATCAAAGACTTCCCCCTGCCGGTCATCGACATGAGCGGACCGAGGTCGTAACTTTAGTGTTTTGCACAGAATCGCAACACAAACCGTAAAAACAGGAACATAACCCCCGGGGAACAACCCCAGGCAGACTATTGAACAGAAGGGAAACCTTAATGGAAACGAAAGACCCGACCACTCTGGCAGCATGGAAAGACCTCACCACGATGGCTGCGGGATTCCACCTGGATTTGCGGAAAGCCTTTGCCGCAGACCCCGCCAGGGCAGAGAACCTGTCTTTTGCGGCGGCAGATTTGCACGTGGACTTGTCAAAGAACCTGATTACCGGGGCAGTTTTTGAAAAGCTTTTAGAGCTTTCTGCCCAAGCCGGGGTGCGTGACTTGAGCGAAGCCATGTTTAATGGTGAACACATCAATAACACGGAAAACCGGGCTGTGCTGCACACCGCGTTGCGGGCTCCCGCGGGGACTCAGTTGATGGTAGCCGGCAAGGATGTCATCGCTGAAGTACACGAGGTCTTGAGCCGGATTTATGATTTTGCTGACTCGGTGCGTGACGGGTCTTGGGTCGGGGTTAGCTCCAAACGCATCCAGACCGTAGTTAATATTGGTATCGGCGGGTCTGATTTGGGTCCGTACATGGCTTATGAGGCGTTGCGACCTTTTGTGAAGCCCGGTCTGGAATGCCGTTTTGTGTCCAACATTGACCCCACGGACATTATGGAAAAAATCCGCGACCTGGATCCGGAGACGACCCTGTTCATCATCGCTTCCAAGACCTTTACCACCTTGGAAACCATCACCAACGCGAAAGCCGCCCGCACCTGGCTGCTGCGTGGTCTGCAGGAACGCGGTGTTATTGATGAAACTGATGCCGCCGCAAAAGACGCCATCTCCAAGCATTTCGTGGCGGTGTCCACCGCTCTGGAAAAGGTCGCAGACTTTGGTATTGACCCCCGCAATGCTTTTGGTTTTTGGAACTGGGTGGGGGGACGTTATTCCGTGGATTCCGCGGTGGGAACGTCGCTTGCGGTAGCTATCGGCCGGGAAGGATTCGAAGAATTTTTGGCTGGTTTCCGTGCTATCGATGAGCATTTCCGCAACACCCCGCCAGCGTCGAACGTGCCGTTGCTGATGGGCTTGCTTAACGTGTGGTACTCCAACTTCCTGCATGCCCAAACTCATGCGGTGTTGCCGTATTCCCAATATCTGCACCGTTTCCCCGCCTATCTGCAGCAGCTCACGATGGAATCCAACGGGAAACGGGTGCGTCGAGATGGCACTCTGGTCAGCTACGATACCGGCGAAGTGTTCTGGGGAGAACCCGGCACGAACGGTCAGCACGCCTTTTATCAGCTGATCCACCAGGGAACTCGGCTGATTCCGGTGGACTTTATTGCGTTTGCCCGTCCGACTTGGGATCTCACTGACAGCGAGACGGGGAAACGTCAGCACGAGCTGTTCTTGGGTAATTTCTTTGCCCAGAGTGCGGCGTTGGCTTTTGGGAAGACTCCCGACGAGGTGCGGGCGGAAGGTACACCGGAAGAATTGGTAGCGCACCGAACTTTCCCCGGAGACCGTCCGTCTACTTCCATCATGGCACCTGCCCTCACTCCGAAAGTGCTGGGGGAGCTTATCGCCCTGTACGAGATGATTACGCTGGTTCAAGGCGCAGTCTGGGGTATTGACTCTTTCGACCAGTGGGGCGTGGAACTGGGCAAAGCGATGGCGATTAATCTGGGACCAGCCATTAGCGGGGATGCCGAGGCATTGGCACAGGCGGATGCGTCGACCCGAGAGCTGCTGGAATACTATTTCGCACACAAGTAAGCCGGTGAAATTCTGCTTTTTTTCAAGGGCTTTGGTTTACCCTCAGCGTGGCTTTTTGCGCTAAAGTAATGAATGCTGACGCTCAGAGTGGAAGCGTTTAACACAATGCAAAGGAGTTAAATCAATGGCTAAAAGTCCTGTAAATGTTACCGTCACCGGTGCTGCTGGCAATATTGGGTACTCGCTGGTATTCCGTATCGCCTCCGGTGAAATGCTTGGTCCGGATCAGCCGGTTCGAATCAAAATGTTGGAAATCACTCCGGCTTTGAAGGCTGCCGAGGGCACTGCCATGGAACTGAATGACTGCGCTTTCCCTCTGTTGGATGGTATCGATATTACCGATGACCCGAATGTGGCGTTCTCAGGCTGCAACTTTGGTCTGTTGGTAGGTTCGATGCCGCGTAAGCAGGGCATGGAACGCGCAGATTTGATTAGCGCCAACGGCGGTATTTTTGGTCCGCAAGGTAAAGCCATCAACGATAACGCCGCTGATGACGTACGTATTTTGGTGGTGGGTAACCCGGCGAACACCAACGCGGTCATTGCTGCGGCCTCCGCTCCGGATGTTCCCGCTTCTCGCTTTAACGCCATGATGCGCCTGGATCACAACCGCGCTCTGAGCCAGCTGGCAGAAAAGCTCAACGTGCCGGTGTCCAGTGTCAAAAAGATGATTGTCTGGGGCAACCACTCAGCTGACCAGTACCCGGATATTTCTTTCTGTGAGGTTGACGGCAAGCCGGCATGTGGCTTGGTTGACGAAGCTTGGCTGGATGATTATTTCGTCCCGACCGTGGCAAAGCGCGGAGCTGCCATTATTGAGGCCCGGGGCAAGTCCTCCGCGGCTTCAGCGGCTGCTGCGGCAATCGATCACATGCATTCTTGGGCTTGCGGTACCCCCGCGGGCGACTGGGTCACCGCCGCCATTCCTTCAGCTGGTCAGTACGGCGTTCCCGAGGGTCTTTCCTACGGTTTCCCCGTGACCTCCGACGGCAAGGAATGGAAGGTTGTGGAAGGTCTGGAAATTTCAGAAAAGACTCAGTCCAAGATTAAGTTCAATGCGGACAAAGCGGCTGCGGAAATCGACACCGTAAAGTCCCTGGGCATTATGTAAATCTCCGATAAAACTTCTCGGTGTGGGAGCCAGAATCTGGCTCCCACACCGATTTAACACCATTGCGGATGCGGTTAGCCTGCCATCCGGGGGCAGGATTGCTTTACAAAATCGCGAAACTCTGGGGTCCCATCCGTAGCGTGGTTCCCGTCACCTGGGCGGAGCCGATACTGAAACGCACCGAACGCTCTTGTGACAAATCGTATTCCGCGTCAGTGTGTGCGGGATTGACCGCCACAATCAGGCTTTGCGCGGCATTTTCCCGTTTGAAAACGAACAGACGTTGATTTGGTTCCGCAGAGAGTACGTCGAAGCCACTGTCGGCTGCCAAAGCCGGGAGTTCTCGTTTGCATTCCAGTACGCGCGTCACCGTGTGCCACAAAGAATCCGGCTGGGCGCGCTGTGCCGCCACGGTGGGAGCATCCGCGCTAGCATCGACCGGCAGATAGAGATCCGTTGCTGGAGCAGTGGAAAATCCCAGGTTGTCAGTACTATCCCACTGCATCGGGGTGCGGGCTCCGGTACGCACGTAACCGCCCTCTTTGGTGGGGAGCAGCTGGTGACGCAAACCAATTTCGTCTCCGTAATAAATAAATGGCACTCCCGGCAGGGTCAGTATTGTCGCCCACGCCAGACTGAGTTCGCGTTCGCTCAGCCGAGGCGCAGCCCGCCAGGTGTCATGATTGCAGGTGATGAGGCTAAAAAATGCTTCGGCTTTCTCAGAGTCACGCAGTTGTGGCTCGTACTGCTCCAAGAAACCACAGATGTCGGTGGGGGCGTCCGCGTTGAAGTAGCTCAGGTCGTTTTCCCGCACATACGGGGTGTTCGTGTTGCGCAGCAAGATGTTGTAGCCGTTCGGGTGATTGTCCCATCGCCAATCTAGATAAAAGTCCATGTCAAACCCGGCTTGCACCGCTTCGTGGGGCACCCCCCATTCGGCGACAAACGCGGCTTCGGGGAATTCGGGGCGAATCTGGTCAAACATGTAATGCCAGGTCTTGATGGTGTACGGCTTACCCTCGTCATCATGTTTCACCAGGGAGTTTGCCATGTCTACCCGGAACCCATCGGCGCCGGCAGAGAGCCAGAAGCGCATGACGTCCACCATCGCGTCACAGGTCTTCCGGGCAGCTTCACCTAAAGCCTCGTCTTGCCAGGGATACTTCGGGTGCGCCCAACCGTAGTTCAGCGCAGGCTGGCATTTGAAGAAATTGAGGATATATGTCCCATCGCGTTCAGTTTCTCCACCGATAAAGGGATAGCCGTCGCCTCCTGCAATCCAGGAGTCGGTCCACACATAGCGATCCGAGAACTCGTTGGGCTCGGGACGGGAGCTGGATTGGAACCAGGCGTGTTCCTCGGAGGTGTGCCCCGGTACCAAATCCAGCAACACGTGAATCCCCCTGGCGTGCGCTTGCTCGAACAAACGTACCAAATCCTCGTTAGTGCCGTAGCGGGGAGCCACCAACTTGTAGTCACGCACGTCGTAGCCCGCGTCCTTGAAAGGTGAATCGAACAGGGGATTGAGCCACAGCGCGTTAATTCCTAGCTCTTGGAGGTAGTCCAAGCGGGAGATGATGCCGGGAACATCCCCGATGCCATCTCCGTTAGAGTCCTGAAAACTCTGGGGATAAATCTCATAGAAAACCGCGTTATTCAGCCATTTGGGACGGGGGTATGAGGTGCTCACAAAAATCCTTTCCTTGGGATGCGGTAATAGATAGGTCACAAAGACCTCAAAATATCTTACAGAACGCTCTCGTGGTTGGGGTGAATCTGGCGCACCAAAGATGATGTAAACACCCTGTAAATTAGTGACCTGGTGACGGGGAAAAAATATTAAAAAAATATTGAGATTTCCCCAAAGCCGCAGGGAAGAAAATGCTAGCATCTAGATTAATGTTTGCTTCGAAAAGCGGAGGGTATTTTGCCCGTCATTTTGCGGAGCTTTCCGAGCCGGGGAGAAATCCTCCTCGCCTGTCGAAAGGAAAATTAATGTCCATGACGTGGAAGAAAGCTTTTGGTCTGATTGCCGCCTCTGCGGTAGCCCTGTCCATGAGTGCCTGTGGCGGTAGTGCCGGCGGGAACAGCGCTAGCGGTAAGACTGAAGATGTGTCGCTGTCTGTGTGGGCTCCCCAAGAGGATCAAGCGGACGGTAACAGCTGGCTGGCAAAGATGGAGGAATCCTTCGAGAAAGCTCATCCGGAATACAAGATTACCTGGAAGAATGACGTCGTCTCTGAGGGCGATGCCAAGACTAAGGTAGAAACCGATCCGACCGCTGCCGCTGATGTTTACATGTTCGCCAATGATCAGCTGGGCGGTCTGCTCGACGCTGAGGCTATCGGTGAGTTGGGTGAGAACGAAGCCAAGCAGGTTAAGGAACAAAACGAAGCCTCCATGGTGGACTCAGTCACCGGCACTGATGGCAAGATTTACGGTGTTCCTTTTACTTCAAACACCTGGTTCATGTACTACAACTCAAAGAAGTTCTCAGCTGATGATGTGAAGTCTTTGGACACGATGCTCGAGAAAGGCAAGGTGTCCTTCCCGCTCGACAACTCTTGGTTCATCCAGTCTTTCTACACCAAGGGTGCAGGACTGACGTTCTTTGGTGATAAGGGCAACGATGCCGCCAAGGGTATCACCTTTGCTGACGGTGATGCCGCCGCTACCGCGGTGACGAAGTATCTGGTTGGCTTGGCCAATAACCCGAACTTTATGGATGATGCAGAAGGCTCCGGTCTGGGCGCGCTGAAGGCTGGCGACACCGATGTGGTGTTCTCCGGGACTTGGGACGCCGCCAGTGTGAAGGAGGCCTTGGGTGATGGTTACGCAGCCGCCAAGCTGCCGACCTACAAGCTGGACGGCAAAGATGTCCAGATGGAGGCTTTTGCTGGCTCCAAGGCTGTGGCTTACAACCCGCACGCCAAGAACGCCAAGGCTGCCGCTCAGTTCGCAGCATTCCTGGGCTCCACTGAAGCTCAAAAGGCTCACTACGAGATGCGTGGTATTGTCCCGACGGACAAGTCTCTGTCGGACTCCATTACGGATGATGACTTTGCCGCCAAGGCTCAGCTGGAAGTTATTTCCGAGGCTTCCATCCTGCAGCCGACCATTTCTGCGATGGGCTCTTGGTGGGATCCGGCCAAGGCTTTCGGCAAGGGTATCCTGAACAAGGAAATCACCGAGGCTACTGCGGAAGCTCAAACCCAGAAGTGGTCTGAGCAGTTGGCCAAGATGGTTGGCTAAATAACTACATCTCGAAGCTGTCGGGCCACTGGAAAGAGGCGCTTTCTTCCAGTGGCCCCGCAGCCCGGTCGGGGCTTTTACTGTCGACCTTTTCATTGAGAGGGAAACCTAAATGGACGCAACGCAAACGTCAAACCGCGAGGCAAGGTTACGTAAGAAACTTGGAAAAGACTACGTTTCGCCCTCGCCCTATAGCTTAAAAGTTGCCTTCCGGGAAGGCGACGCAATCACCAAAGCGTCCGCCCTCATCTTCGGACTGGGTAACCTGACGCACCGCCAAATTGTGAAGGGCGTGATTTTCTTACTCCTAGAGATAGCGTTCTTTGCCTTCCTGTTTACTAACGGTTTAGGATTCCTCGCGAAACTTCCCGGACTTGGTGACCAGGAACAAGGTAAAGTGCTGGTCAACGGCTATTGGGAGTACAGCGCCGGGGATAACTCGGTCATTATCCTGCTCTACGGTGTAGCCACGATACTCATTATTCTGGCGTTTATCGGCGTGTGGAATCTCTCGGTCCGCTCGGCATACAAGGCCCAAGTACTGACCGCAAAATCCGGTCGGGCGCCCTCAATACGTGAAGACATCGCGGACTTACTGGACAATCGTTCCCATGTCGGCTTCTTGTTCCTGCCGACTCTGGGTATCCTCACTTTCAGCGTTCTGCCGTTGATATTCATGATTTCCATGGCTTTCACCAGCTACGACCATAAGCATCTGGTGCTCTTTGACTGGGTTGGATTGAAAAATTTTGGGGCGATTTTTGCAAACTCTTCCGGAGACGTGAACCTGCGAATCTTTAGCTCCGTGCTGATTTGGACCCTGATATGGGCGATTTTCGCGACCTTCTTAAATTTCTTCCTGGGCATGTTTATGGCTATGCTCATCAACCGCAAGACCACTCGCTTTAAGAATTTTTGGCGAGCGTGTTTCTCTATGTCCATCGCGGTGCCGCAGTTCGTGTCCCTGCTGGTCATCAACCTGATGCTGCAGCCCCAGGGTGCCATTAACCGGCTGCTGCTGGACTGGGGATGGATTGACCAAGCGTTGCCCTTCTTCACAGATGCCACCTGGGCACGTGTCACGGTCATCGTGGTGAACCTCTGGGTCGGTATTCCCTTCACGATTATGCAGATTACGGGCATTTTGCAAAACATTCCCGCCGACCAATATGAAGCTGCCAGGATTGACGGCGCTAACTCATGGGTGATTTTCCGCAAGATTACCATGCCCTACATCATCTTCGTGCTCACCCCCTACCTGATTACGACTTTCACGGGTAACGTCAATAACTTCAACGTTATCTACCTGCTTTCGCGGGGCGCGCCCGTGCCAGTCGGGGATTCTGCCGGCAAAACCGACCTTTTGATTACCTGGCTGTACAAACTCACAGTTGATAAGAACGACTACAACCTCGGTGCGGTCATCGGTATCATGACCTTCATCGTACTAGCGGCGGTGTCGCTGATTACCTACCGGAGATCCGGTTCCTTTAAGAATGAGGAGGCCTTCCGATGAACACATCCGCTCCAAGCACAGCAGTTGAGGTCACCCCTCGTGCCGGGTCCAAGACTTCTATCATGGGCAGTCTCAGCAAACGCCGCATGGTTGGGGACATCGTGGTGCACACGTTCCTGGCTATTATGGCAGTCATTTGGATGCTGCCGATTGTGTGGGTAGTTGCGGAGTCTTTTAACAAGGATCCCGCCCCTTACACCAAGACGTTCTTTCCCAAAGAATTCTCGCTGGATAACTACATTAAGATTTTCACGGATCGTTCCGTCATGGACTTTCCCCGGATGTATCTGAACACCTTTATCATTGCCTGCTTCACCTGCGTGATTTCCGTGTTCTTCGTGCTGATGGTGGCTTACGTCATGAGCCGGATGCGGTTCCGTCTGCGTCGCACTTTCATGAGTGTGGTGCTAATCCTGGGTATGTTCCCCGGCATTATGGCTGTTTCCGCGATTTACTTCATCTTAAAGGCGGTGGGATTGACCGGTGGTGGGATGACAATTCTCGCTTTGATTCTGGTGTATTCCGCTGGTTCCGGCGCGGGATTCTATGTCATGAAAGGGTACATGGATACCATCCCGAACTCTTTGGACGAAGCGGCGATTCTGGACGGCTGCACTCGCTCACAAGTATTTTGGAAGATTATCCTGCCTATCTGTAAACCCATGATTGTCTACCAGGCCATTGTGAGCTTCTTGGGACCGTGGTTGGACTTCGTGATGGCGAAAGTCATCGCCCGCACCCAATCTGACTACACCGTGGCATTGGGCTTGTGGCTGATGCTGGAAAAGGAATACATCCATACCTGGTTTGCGCGTTTCGCAGCGGGGGCAGTGCTGGTTTCGGTGCCGATTGCCATCCTGTTCATCGTCATGCAGCGCTTCTATCAGGAGTCCATGTCCGGTTCGGTGAAGGGCTAGATGGCGTCGTCTACCAGCGGTGTGCCGGAAACAGGACCGGGGCGGTTGCGTGGTCTGAGCAACTTTCGTCTCAAGGTCATCGCCGGAGTCTTTCTGTCCTTCCAGGTGGCGTCCACTACGGTGATTCCGTATTTTTTCGGAACGGATTTGAAAAATAACTTCGGGGCGCTCACCGCGGTGGTGCTCAGCGAAGTGGTTTCGTGGTGTGCCGTGCCGATTTATGCGTGGCTTCTCGCGGAGGGGTTCACGTGGACCGCTAACCGCTGGCACTATTTGTGGCGCTTGGTGATTCTGGCTCTGGTCTGTGAAGTTCCCTACGACCTGGTGACTTTCCACCGACCCGTGGATTGGGCTTCGCAGAACCCGGTGTTCGGTCTGGCTCTGGCGTTGCTGGTGCTGATTCTCATCGATTTCATTCGCCGCCGGTGGTCGGGTGCACAAGCCTGGATGGGCGCGTTGGCGGTGGCTGGTGCCGGAGCGCTCTGGGCGTTGCTGTTGCATTTGGGAACTCGTCAAGGTGTCATCAATATTGGATGCTTGCTGATTGGCTTCGCGCTGATTTTCTATCTGTTGAGGTTGCGGGAAAACACCATGATGATGACGGCTGGCTTGCTGGGGGCTGTGAGCCTGGTGACACCGGCGATTGGAGTGGCTTTTCTGCACTACCGTAATGAGACCTTGGGCTACCGAAATAGCAATACTCGATGGTTTTGCTACGCGGTCTATCCGCTGCTGCTCATGCTCGGGGCAGCTTGGGGGACTCTGCTGGTTTAGGTCGGTGTGGATTGCTGGCTAGCCATGACTGGTCGGGAGACAGGCTTTGACCTGACAAACATTTCTCAAATCCCGGTGCTGATGAGTCCTGACAGGAAAAACGTAATGTTCCAGCTCTTTTTCATTAAGACCCGCAGGAATGTATGAGAGAATGTTAATTGTCCCTGACGGGTAATGACGCCCTCCGGGAAATAATGACAATGAAGTTAACTGATTGGAGTTTCAATGCGAAAGCTCATTGCGGCTGCGGGCGCGCTGGCGCTCGGCCTAACTATGACAGCCTGCTCTCAGGCCTCTGACGCCGGCAAAGACGGTGGCGACGCTGCCGGCAGTGCCTCTCAAGTTGGAGTGGTGACCTGGTGGGAGCAAGGCTCTGAGAAAGAGGGCTTCGATGCCTTGAAGAAAGTCTTTGCGGAACAGCACCCCGATGTGGAACTGGTTAAGCAGTCCGAGTCCGGTGGTGGCGGCTCCAATGCAAAGCAGAAGTTGGCTGCTGATTTGGCGGCAAAGAATCCGCCAGACACCTACCAGGCACACGCTGGCGCCGAGCTATCCTCGGATATTGCCGCTGGGTACCTTGAGGATGTGTCTGCTCTCTACGATGAGTTCAAGCTGCGCGATGCTTTCCCGGCTGACCTGATTGATTTGCTCACCGTGGACGGCAAGATTTACTCCATCCCCTCCAACATTCACCGCGCTAACGTAGTGTGGGCCAATGTTGAGGTCATGCAAAAGGCTGGCTTGGATCCCAAGGCTCCGCCGAAAGACATCAAGGGCTGGATTGCCGATATGGAGAAGCTTAAGGCCGCCGGTGTGAAGTACCCGATTACCGTCGGCGCCACCTGGACCCAGCTGGAACTGCTCGAAACCGTGCTGATTTCGGACTTGGGTACCGATGCTTACAACGGCTTGATGAATGGCAAGACTGACTGGAAGGGTGCGGAAGTCAAGGCTGCCCTGGAGGACTACGCCAAGATTCTGACCTACGCTGATCCGTCCCTGCTCTCAGAGGACTGGGAGCCTGCTATGAAACCGGTCATTGAAGGTAAATCTGCCTACAACGTGATGGGCGACTGGGCGCCGCCGGCTTGGGAGAACGCCAAGATGACCTGGGGCAAGGACTACGTGACCTTCCCCGTTCCGGGTAATGAAGGCGTCTTCGACTTCCTGGCTGACTCCTTCACCCTGCCGGTAGGTGCGAAGCATCCCGACGGTACGAAGGCGTGGCTGAACACCATTTCCTCCAAGGAAGGTCAGATTGCCTTCAACTCGGTCAAGGGTTCCATCCCGGCTCGTTCCGACCTGACCGACGATGAACTGTCTAAGTTCTCGGACTACCAGCGTTCCGCGATGGAATCCTTCGGTAAGGACACCATCGTTTCCTCTATCGCTCACGGTGCGGCCCTGCCTCTGGCAGCCACCGAAAAGATGAAGAGCGCTCTGGGCAAGTTCAACTCCAGCAAGGATGTTGCGGCCCTCCAGAGTGAGCTGGCTGCTGCGGCTGCTGCAAAGTAGTCCGTAAACAGGCAAATGTCTCTACGCCGGCGGGTTTTCATAACCGTAAAAACCCGCCGGCGTAAGACTGAACTGGGGAGCACCCACCGACCTTGTGCAGTCGGTAGAGGCGAGTGAAGAACCTTGCGCACACCGAGGTGAACCCCGCAAATTTCAATCACATCGACCACTAATTAGGGGACAAAATGTCAGGCAACGTCGCCGTTAAGACACCTGAAAAGGCTCGAACACCACAGAAGCGTCAACGGACGCGCAGTTCAAACGGTATTAAGCAGTGGGGACCCGGACTGTTACTGGTGTCACCATCTATCATCCTCGTGGCAGTTTTTGTCTACGGCTTGTTGGGCTCTAACTTGTTCACATCCCTGCAAGATAACCACTCTGCACCACAAGTCTCGGGAGTGCAGCCGGTTAACTTTGTGGGGTTTGCAAACTTCGTGGCGTTATTTGCGGACAAGGATTTTCAACACTCCCTGATTAACCTGTTGATGTTCACGGTAATGTTCCTGGTGGGTACGTTATTCTTCGGTTTCATCTGGGCTTGGCTGTTGGATAAACCGATTAAAGGGGAGGGAATCTTCCGTTCCGTATTCCTGTTCCCGATGGCGGTATCGTTCATCGCCTCCGGCGTGGTGTGGCGCTGGATGCTGAACTCCGCGCAAGGTGAGAACGCTTCCGGTTTGAACCGTTTGCTCCAGATGATTGGTCTGGGTGGGCTGCAAAACGACTGGATTTCGAACCCCACCTTTGGGGTGCTGGCGGTGGGGATTCCCGCCGCGTGGCAGCTCTCGGGCTATGTCATGGCCCTGTTCTTGGCAGGATTCCGGGGAATTCCTGATGACCTGAGGGAAGCCGGGCGCGTGGACGGTGCTAATGAATGGCAACTATACCGCTACATTATATTTCCGCAGCTCGCACCCGTAGCGCTCAGCGCCGTCATTATCATCGGGCATATGTCACTGAAATCTTTTGACTTGATTATGGCAGTGGCGGATCAGACCTTCTATCAGACCAAGGTCCCTGCCATTGATATGTATAACTTCATGACTGTTTCTGATTACTCGAACGCGGCCGCGGTCGGCACGGTGCTGTTGGTGATTGTGGCGCTACTGGTCGTGCCCTACTTGATTCACGATGCGAAGGAGTCCAGCCGATGAGTTCCGCCACTGTAATCGACGCGGGTGCTGCCGCGATTACGACAAAAAAGGTCAACGTTAACGGTTCGGTAGGAAAGAAACGAGGCGGGGTGAATGTCGGCAAAGTTATTCGCTACGTGCTTTTGATTTTCTTCCTCGCCATGGTCCTCATGCCGGTGTACGTGCTGTTGATTACATCTTTCAAAGGGGCGGGGGAGGCCGACCCTTCCCGGACTTGGTATCTGCCTGCGGAATGGAACACCGATAACTGGGCGCGAGCCTGGGACCAGTTGCAGGGCGGGCTGTTGCGCTCCCTGATGCTGGTGATTCCGTCCTCGATTATTTCGGCAATGCTCGGTTCCGCTAACGGTTTCGTCCTGTCGCGCTGGCGTTTCCCCGGAGCGAACGTGGTGTTCACCCTGATTTTGTTCGGCATGTTCATCCCCTACCAAGCCGTGATGATTCCCATGATGCGCATGGTGGTGGCGTCCCAGATTGGTTTCGGGATTCACACCCTGATTTTGATGCACATCATCTATGGCATCCCGATTACAACCCTGATTTTCCGTAACTATTACGAGAGCGTCCCGCGAGACCTCATCGAGGCTGCGCGTATCGACGGGGCAGGAATGCTGCGCACGTACTTTAACGTGGTGCTGCCGATTTCCATTCCGTCTTTCGTAGTGGTGCTGATTTGGCAGTTTACTTCCGCGTGGAACGACTTCCTGTTTGCCCTGTTCTTTGGCGGCGGTTCCCAGCGCGGTCCGGTCACGCTGTCCTTGAATGAGTTGGCGCACGGTTCGATTATGGCTGACTACGGCGGTTCCATGGCGGGCGCCCTGATTGCCTCCGTCCCGACGCTCCTGGTCTACATCGCGCTGGGCAAGTACTTCGTCGGCGGCATGATGGCTGGTTCCGTGAAGGGGTAATCCGGGCTGTACACTGGTTAAATACCCAGTGAACCAGCTGTTCGCTAAGCGTGGTCCCCGCACTCGCGGGGATAATCCCAATGTTGCCAAACGGACTTCTGTTTGGTGCTGCAGCCGAAGACCTTGCCAGCTTGCGCCAACGAGTTGTGGCAAAACTCCAAACCCTGTTTAACCGCTTTTACGTGCTGTAAAGTTCGTTGCAATTTACGCGGGCACGGTATTAGCCACAGTTTCTATCGTGTGCAGACCAGGCTCCGAAGTATCCAGAGATGATTAAATTTTCCGGCAGAACCGTCATCCTTACAGCTCGCATACGCGGGAGAAAAATCAGCACACTTTACCTACCGAAACCAACAATGGGTGGTGCTAGCTGCAATTGGACGGAATCATTGTGCCCAGAAGCGGGGTTGCTCTGCGTGTATCACCATTTCGTGCTGCCGGTCGTGCGGATTAGCCATTTTACAATCGCCGCTACTGCGGCACCCTGTGCCCAGCGGTCGAAGCTACCTGAGCGCCGATGAACTCTGATCCGGGGATCGTTAGGGCGACCATATGATTTCAAATGTTTGTCAAAGTTATCAGCCCATCGTGATTCCAGGAGGCACACGCCCTCTCCGTCTAAAACTACGTCAAGTACTAACGCCGCTGAGGCTACCGTTTGCACATAAATAGCTAGATTCTCAGTGAATTCTATAATTGCGCGGCGGCATGATTTATCGCCATAATCTGCCAGATTGATGAGTTCTTCAGCGGAAGTGGGGGCAGAATCGCTGTTGGTGATTGCTCTACCGGCCTGTGCGCGCGATAAAACTGCTGGCAAAGTTAAAGCGCCATTAGCACAACCCACGTGCCCGTATTGGCAGACCCCGTGAGCTCCTGCCAAAGGGATGTGAGAAGTGGTTCCCAGTCCGCTGAGAGGAGAACGCACCGCTCTTAAATTGTGTACCATGCCGTTCCCGATGCCAGCCCCAATAGTGGCAACCACAAAGTCTTCACATTTGCGACCGAGTCCGAACCATTGCTCTAACATGGTCAAGCCGGTGACATCGTTAACGAACTCAATATCCGGGTGTGACGATGAATTTATTTCGTGGGTTATGCTATGTAAATCAACGTTTTGCCAGCCTAAAAACCGATTTTCTTTAATCCTAGAGGAATCTATTTTTCCCCCTAAGGAAATCCCAATTCCCTCCAACTGGGAATCATCTTGATTTCCGATTTGTCTACGAATGACAGCGCAGAGCTGGTGTAAGCAATCTTCGGGGGCGTGGCTTTCTACCGGCACTGCTTCCCGCGACAAAATCCGTGCGTTGGCGTCCGTACGCACACAATGAATCATCGTTCCCGTCAGATTAACCCCGATGAAAGCATGTTGATCTGGGGGCACCGCTAATAGTTGGGTGGGGCGCCCCATGCCGGTTTTTGAGACTCCAGAACGCACTTCGGTAATCATCCCGCTCTTCATCAACGGACGTACTAAACGCGTCAGCGTAGCGGGAGATAGTTCTAGGTCTCGGGCGGTGTCGGCACGAGAAAGGGGACCGTGCGCCAGAATGTGGGCAGCAGTAGCTAGTGACGAGTCGTCAAAAAGTCGCGTCATAGTTTCCTTTTCCCTCTGGGTAGCAGCGGTCTTTACACTGAACCGGAACAAAATATGTGGAAAGTGCTTCAAAACTCCTTGTTCCCAGTTTACATATGCGCTACTATCTTTAGTAGTGAAAATATGTCGGCGCGAGGTGGCGGCGGCTAAAAATCCTGGGAGGGTTCAATGGCGAATTTTTCACGTTTAATTCATTTACGCAATGGGGGAACATCGCTCTGTTTACGCATTACAGAACGGGGAGTTCCTCAGGTTATTTATTGGGGAACCGATCTCGGGTATCTCAGTTCGGCGCAGTGTGAAGAAATCTCAAAGTCGCAGTATTCTGCGGTGGTCTCGGGAACTTCAGATATTCCGCCGCTCTTTTCTTTAGTTCCGCAACAAAGTGAGGGGTGGATTGGAACTCCTGGTCTGATTGGATCTCGGCAGTCAGGGGCACTCTTTTCTGCTTTCATTCCGATTGATGTCCAAACCGATGGTCAGGGAACCAATGGAGCGCCCTCGGAAGTAACGGTAACTCTCTATGACGAAGAAGCCGATATTAATTTAACCATTGCGGTAGAAGTCACCCCCTCTGGGGTCATCCGCGGGCAAGCGAAAGTGATTAATACCGGAGCTGACGGCTACGAGGTTCAATCGCTACTGCTGGGGCTGCCCACTCCGGCAAGTGAAACCTATGTATTGGACCAAACGGGGCACCATCTGCGAGAACGTGATATTCAAAAGCATGAGTTCACTATTGGCTCCCACCAGCGAGAAATTAATGTTGCTCGCGGACATACTATTTCCAGCATTCATGGCACCTGCCAGCCGAATACCTCTTGGCAGGACGGACTCGTTCACTATGTGCATGTGGCGTGGTCGGGCAATACTCGCACTATCGCAGAAAAAGACACGCAGGGTTATCAGGGCATATTGGCGGGAGAATTGCTGTTCCCTGGCGAGGTGGTACTCAAACGTGGTGAAGAGTACTGCTCACCCTGGATTGTGGGAACCTGGGGACACGGTCTCGATGAGGCAGCAGCTCGGATGCATAGTTTTGTTCGCAGTCGGACTGCCCATCCTGCTACCGAACGCCCCGTTACTCTCAACGCTTGGGAAGCGGTCTACTTTGACCAGTCCTTGCCGCGTTTGCTGAAATTGGTAGATTTGGCAGCCGAAGCCGGGGCAGAACGTTTTGTACTCGATGACGGATGGTTCTCGGGACGCCGTGACGATACCTCAAGTTTGGGGGATTGGACTGTGTCCGCAGAAGTGTGGCCTGACGGTCTTTCTCCGCTGGCTGACGCGGTCCACAGTAAAGGGATGCAATTCGGCTTGTGGTTTGAACCCGAAATGGTGAATCCTAACTCCCAAGTGGCGCGCGAACATCCAGATTGGATGCTTTCTCCACGTACCCACCGTCCGCAAGAAGCGCGCTATCAGCAGGTCATGGACCTGACCAATCCCAAAGCCTTTGAGCATGTTAAGGGGCAAATGCTGGAAGTATTGGATTCAACGCAGATTGAATATATTAAGTGGGACTTCAATCGTGACCTCTACGAAGCGGTTTCTCCCACTACCGGTTGTCCGGTGTACCATCAGCAAACACTAGCGACCTATCGCTTACTGCGAGATATTAAAGAAGCCCATCCGCATCTCGAAATTGAGTCTTGTGCAGGAGGGGGAGGACGCATCGATTTAGGGATAATGGAATATGCGGTGCGAATTTGGGGATCTGACTGTACAGATCCGATTGAGCGTAAGCAGATAGAAGCGGGTACCTGTTTGCTGCTTCCCCCAGAGCTAATTGGCTCCCACGTGGCTTCCCCCGTGTCGCACCAGACCGGTCGAACCTTAAATTTGTCGTTGCGCGCATCTAACGCATTGTTCTCTCACATGGGAATTGAATGGGACTTGACAACGGCTAGTGCGTCAGAGCTTAAAGAACTCGCCAGCTGGGTAGCGCTTCACAAGGAGCTGCGCCCAATGTTGCACTCCGGACGAGTCGTTCATCTAGATCACCCTGACCGGGGATATTGGGTGCATGGGGTAGTATCCGTTGATCAAACGCGTGCAGTCTATGCGGTGACCCGTTTACATAGCTCTCCCCAACGCCCTTCGCCGGCACTATGCCTGCCGGGTCTGGAAGCCACAACTACTTATCGAGTACGTGAAATGCTCCCACAAGGTGTCGAATCAGAAATCGGTAACGGACAGGGTTCCGTCCCTTGGTGGGGAACAGGCTTAGAGCTGCCGGGGAGTGTCCTTGAACACTCTGGAATTCGTTTCCCGGATTTAAATCCCCTGCAAACAGTGTTATTAGAAGTATCTGCTAGATAATCCATTTTTTATCCAATTTTTTCATGTTAAGAAAGGAGACCAGGATGGAAACATCCTCAGATGTTGTTTCGACGAGGAAACAACGTCCCGTGATTATTTCACGTCAAGCGCGATACGCGTTGATATTTCTGATTCCTGCCGGAATTGGTTTATTTTTCTTTTACCTTTTACCCGCAGTGCGTGGATTCTATTTTTCATTCACGGACTATGCGGTGCTAACCCCGGCCAGGTGGACAGGGCTGGCAAACTATCAGCGTCTGATTTTTGATCCTCTGTTTTGGAATGCCGTAAAAGTGACGGTTTACTATGTGGTGCTAAACATCGGTTTCCAAACCATTATTGCTATTGGGCTGGCAGTGTTGCTACAGAGATTGACAAATTCAACGCTAATTCGAGGGATGGCTTTGCTTCCCTATTTCATAGCGAACGTAGTGGTAGCTTTGGTTTGGTACTTCATGATGGACTACCAAATCGGTATTGTCAATGAAATGCTTAACTGGATTGGTCTCGACCGAGTGGCTTTCTTTGGAGAATCTGCCTGGGCGATTCCCACGGTTGCTTTTGTGAACGTGTGGCGCCACATGGGTTACACGGCACTGCTGATTTTTGCGGGTTTGCAAACCATCAATCGAACGGTGTGGGAGGCTGCTGATATTGATGGAGCTGGAGAGATACGCAAATTCTTCTCCATCACTTTGCCTCTATTGCGACCGGTGCTAGCAATGGTCATGGTCGTTACCATCACCGGATCATTCCAAATCTTCGATACTGTTGCGATTACCACCAAAGGTGGTCCGATTAATGCTACTCGCGTCATTTATTACTACATTTGGGATTTGGCATTTGGGCAACTTGACTTTGGATACGCCTCTGCTATTGCCATGGTGCTGTTCGTTCTGTTATTTGGAATCTCACTCATTCAGCTGCGGCTGATGCGTGCCGGCGAATCAGATGAACTGTGAGGAACTAAAAATGACTACCACAACTTTGAAAACTGCTACCAAACAAACGGATAAACACCCCCATATGGGGCACACCGGAAAAATTGGCTCAAAGAAACATCATGGGCTGGGATTTTATTGCGCCTGGGGCTGCTTGATTATTCTGTTGATTATTACGGTGTTCCCCTTCCTTTGGATGTTGCGATCTTCTCTCATGACCAACACTGAACTGTTGGCACATCCTGGAACTATCTGGCCAAAGAATCCGACTTTTGATGCCTATCGGCGAGTATTCGGTATGACCACTCCGGAAGAATCTCTGGCCCAGGGGGGAGCTGGTGCCTCTATAAACTTCTGGTTATATCTGCGTAACTCTTGCATAGTGGCCTCTACAGTAATGGTGGGACAAACCTTGTTCTCAGCTATGGCGGCCTATGCTTTTTCACGATTAAGGTGGAGAGGTCGGGAAGTAGTATTCGCGATTTTCCTGTCAGCGTTGATGGTTCCGGCAATTTTTACTGCTATCCCGAACTTTGTCTTGATTAAACAGCTGGGACTGCTAAATACTTTTGCCGGCATTGTGCTTCCCACTTTCTTTATGACCCCTTTCTCTATATTCTTCCTCCGGCAATTTTTCCTGGGAATCCCGCGAGAGATTGACGAGGCTGCCATGATTGATGGGGCAGGTCCCTTCAAGGTGTTCTTCCGGGTTATCTGCCCTATGACTTCTGCCCCGATTATCACTCTAGCGGTTCTTACCTTTATCAATGCTTGGAACGATTACATGTGGCCTCTGCTAGTGGGACAATCTGATCGGGTCCGGGTATTGACGGTTGCCCTGGGAATTTTCCGGGCGCAAAAGCCTCAAGGTTCACCAGACTGGACCGCACTGATGGCGGCGGCTCTGGTATCCGCGCTTCCCATTATCATTTTGTTCACCATCCTCGGAAAGCGGATTGTGAGCTCTGTTGGATTCTCAGGAATTAAGTGAGGCTCGACATGAAAAATTCTGTGATTGCTGTATCCGGGCGACGGTTTATGGTCGCAGCTCTTGCCGTTGTACTGGCTGGCATCTTAACGGTCGGATTAACTTCGTGTAGCTCTCAAGTCAGCGGTAAACTAGGGCAAACCACCCTGCGGTATTGGCTGTGGGATTCCGGGCAACTCCCCGGATACCGGCAATGCGCGGCGGATTTTGAAAAAGAAAATCCCGATGTGCATATCCAAATTGAACAGTTCGGATGGGACGATTATTGGACGCAAATTACCGCCTCGATGGTGGCTGAAAATGCGCCCGATGTATTTACTGACCATACTTCTCAGTTCGGTAAGTACTCTGCTTTGGGACAGCTTCTAGATATCGACCCTTACGTTAAGCGGGATAACTACGACTTGAGTCATTATGCGGCAGGTCTGGTCGATCAGTGGAAATCAGCAGATGGAAAACATCGATATGGTCTTCCCAAAGACTGGGACACCGAGGCTATTTTCTACAACGAAGACATGGTTAAGGCAGCTGGTTACACCAAAGACGATTTATGGAAACTCGAGTGGAATCCTCAGGACGGAGGCAGTTTTGAGAAGTTTTTGGCTCGTCTGACCGTTGACGTGAATGGTGTTCACGGCGATGAACCTGGCTTTGATAAGAAACATGTGAAAGTTTATGGAACCGGTTACAACGACACTGGTGGCGGTCTCGGTCAGATTCAATGGTCACCTTATGCCCTGTCCAATGGAGAATGGAGATGGACCGAGAAAAACCCTTGGGGAATGCACTTTAACTACGATGATCCGAAATTCCAAGAAACTATCGGATGGTGGATTTCCTTAATCAAGAAAGGCTATATGCCGCCGTTGTCAGTTGCTACTTCAGGAGTGGGGACAGTAGAGTCATTGGGGTCGGGATCATACGCGACCTTGTTAGAAGGTTCCTGGAATATTTCTACCATTGATAACGCAACTGATTTACCGATTCAAGTCGCTCCGACCCCGATTGGACCTGATGGACATCGCGCTTCAGTTACTAATGGTCTGGCAGATTCAATTTGGGTGGGAACTAAGCATCCTCAAGAATCTTGGCGCTGGGTTAAATATCTGGGGTCAGCAAAATGCCAGGATGTGATTGCTGAGCAGGGGACCGTATTCCCCGCCATTACTACGTCGACCGATAAGGCAATTAAAACTTTCGAAGATATGGGATATGACGCTCGCGCCTTCTCAGTTCATCTGGAAGACAAAACTACCGTCCCCTCGCTGGTGGTTGATCGTTGGGCACAGGTCGATGCCCTCATGAAACCGGCAATGGCCAGTGTGATGTCGTTTGAAAGCGAACCATCAAGCCTGACAGAAGCGAACCGACGGGTTAATGCGTTGATGAGCGCAAATCGGGGGAAGCGTTAGGTGATGTAAAAGGAAGATTTCATTTTTGGGCGCCCCTATCGCTGTTGCGGTAGGGGCGCCCGACTCTTACCTGCTGCCTGACCGACTCAATTTGCTCATAATCTGTTAGGTCTTGTAGGGTTTCGCAGTTTGCTTGGTAATCGTTGAGACGCTTAGGTTGCGCGAGTTAGGTTAAATTCTGACTAGGTAAATCGTTAATCGCGTTAATCTGTCGGAGTTCCTTTAAATCGAATTTAGGTGTTCGTTCGTAGGTCAGCAGTCCGTTGACCTCTTGCTCGACATCCGTGAGCTGGGTGTAACAGAATCCTTGCACGTATTGCGAAGAACGTAAGGTTGAAATTAGGCGACTATAAGTGGCTAAAAATTCTGCCGCTGAAGATACACCGAGGTAACTCCAATCTGAATTCTGATTGTTGGCAAATCCGATACCTCCGCATTCAGTAATCAAGATGGGCTCTCCGCGGTAGCCAAACCCCGCAGCATACACGGGATGACCGCTGACAAATTGGGACACTAACGCTTCCTTGGAAGTTAAAGTTTCACAAAACTGGGTGAATTCGGAATCGTCTGCATTCTTACCTAGCTTGTAATTGTGGATGGCGCAGATATCGGTGATTGTTTGATCCCAGCCATCGTTGGAACTTACCAGACGAGTGTCGTCTAGTGACCGCAAGAGGTGGTACAGGGCTTGTGCCCAATGTTGCTGTCGCTGGTTCGAATGAATTTGTGGGACTCCCCAGCTTTCATTCAAAGGCACCCATGCCACGATACACGGATGATTACGGTCGCGTTGATAAACAGCTTTCCAAGAATCAAAAATGGCTATTTGCGACTCTGTGGTGAATAGCGGGGTAGAAGAACATTCTTCCCAGACTAGAAACCCGAGTTGGTCTGCCCAATAGAGAAAACGGGGATCTTCAAGTTTTTGATGCTTGCGGCAACCGTTGAATCCCATCTCTTTCGCAAGCGAAATATCCAGTCGGTAGTCATCATCGGTAGGTGCGGTGAGTAGGCTTCGTGGCCAATAGCCTTGGTCAAGAACTAGCTTTTGATAGTAGGGGTTATTATTTAAATAAATAATTCCATTCTCGGTATGGATTTTTCTCATTCCAAAATAGCTGCTGACGGAATCTAGCTCGAGAGTAATATCCGATAAGGTTAGCTCTACTGTAAATAGATTGGGGTATTCTGGACTCCATACGTATTCATCGGCACCATGAAATCCGGTACGAAAAATATCTGACCCGAAAATATCCACAGAAAACTTCAGCGTGGGGTCGACACATTTGATTTGTGTCTCGACCAATAATTTATCTTGGTAATGAATCTGTACTTTTAGCCAGGTATTTGGGGAGATGGTTTTCGTATGCACTGTGAACTCAACGGATCCGCTGTCCAGGTCTGGCTTAATGGCTAAAGACTCAATGCGTTGTTCGTTGACGACTTCCGTCCAAACTGTTTGCCAGATTCCACTGCTCCGCGTGTACCAGATTCCTTTGGGTTTGGATTCCCAGAACTGTTTCCCGCGCGGTATTTCTTGGTTAGTCAGCGGGTCATAAACGCGTAAACAAAGGTTTTGAGTGGTTCCTTCGGTAAGGAAAGGTGTGATGTCGACGGAAAACGGAGTTTCACCGCCGGTGTGCTCTTTTACCATTTGCCCGTTTAAAAAAACTTGTGTTTGATAATCAACTGCCCCAAAATGCAGTAATAAATGCTGTTGCGGGGTTAAACTTGGAGCATTAAAGTTGCGTTTGTACCAGATAATGTCATGTTGCTCCCGAGTATTAATACCACTCAGCTCACACTCGTACACAAAGGGAACATTAATCTGCATAGGGAAAGGAGAGTCTGGCATATACCAACGCTCCCGCAGACCCTTATCGTCATCGTCAAAGCGGAAGTCCCATGCCCCATTCAGATTCTGCCAATTTTCTCTCTCGAATTGGGGGCGAGGATACTCGCTGCGCAAATAGTTCATAAGATTCTCCCTGGGCTGGATTTAGTCGGTATTCTTACTGCTTATATATAGTTGTTGGCAGCAGTTAATTATATTTGGTTTTAAACTGTAAATTTTTTGCAGCTTTATTTTACCGGGTTTATTGGGTGATCGGTGTGAGTCACGGGATTTTTATTTGTCTGCCTGGTTTCTGACCTGCTGTTACAAATTCATTTGTCGGGCTGAGGTATGCAAAAATGGATGCGTGAGTAAGGCATCCCTCTCCCACCTGCCCGTGCTTGGGGTAGGACCATTCTACGTTTCTGGTATTTTCATCGTCACGATCTCCGCAACCATTTTCAGATATCTGGGATGGCTGAGAATCGGGACGATTGATAACTCATGGATTCGAATCCTTTTGATTCTGGTAGGCATTGCCCTGATGGTGGAGTCTGTAATCGTGTGGTGTTTAGCCGTGTTCGGTTCACGCATGGTAGAAAGCGTCAAAACCGGTCAATTGATGACCGCTGGAATTTACGCGTGGGTGCGCCATCCTGTCTACACAGCTTTCTTCCTGCTCAACACCGGTTTTCTGATTTTGCAAGCAAACTGGTGGTTGATGGTCTTACCGTTTGGTTATTGGCTGGCGTTAAGTATTTTGCTGAAATACACCGAAGAACTCTGGTTGCAGGAGAAATTCGGTGCTCAGTACGCCAGGTACGCAGCTCGCGTAAATCGTGTATTCCCCTGGCCACCCCGTGGACCCGAAACCATCTGAAGGCGAGTTTTCACCCACTTCAGCAGGGCAGGGTAGGTGACATTGGTCTTCTCGATGATATATGGGAGAAGTTTTTCGGGAACCATTGTCGCGACCGAGCCTCAAACCCGTGCCTTTGTCAGATAAAAACCGTGTGGGCTAAGGAAAACCCCAGCCCACACGGTTGAATTTTAGTCACAGAGCGCGGCGTTCAAACCTTGCGGTAGAACCCCTTGAGTGCGGTGTGCTTCATCACGGTACCAATGAGCACGCCGAGGCGCCCCAAACCGAGACGAGCCGCGTGGAGATCGATGAGCTCGACGAGGTTCCCGTCCGGGTCGCGGAAGAATGCCCAATCAGCACCGGAAGAATGCACCGGTTCATTCATGAACTCCGCGCCTTCCCGACGCAGGCGGTTCACCCAACCGGGCACGTTGGAGACATGGAAGGCGATGTGGGAGTATCCGGGTCGATTCCAAGTCTCGCGTTCGTCCGTCACCACGGGCGGATCGAACTCGAACAATTCCAGGATGTTGCCGGAACGGGAACACATGAAGCCCAGGCGAACTCGCTTAATGCCCTCCACGTGATACAACCGCTCGACAGGCTTCAAATCATCGCCAGTGATTTCCAGATAGTTCATCAGTTTCAGCCCGAACACCCGGTCATACCATTGGACGGCGCGCTCGAAGTTCGCCACGGTGACGCCAACATGACCCAGACCCCAGTTGATACCGATGCTGTTCATTTTGTTGCGACATTCCCGCTGCTTGCGTTCCAGGAATTCTTCCTTGCCCAGCTTTTTCAGCTCTAGTGCGTTGTCCACAGCCAGCTTTACGCCGTAACCCAGCAGCACCAACGCGCCGAGTTTGGTCGCTTTCCGGCAGGTTGTCTTCATAAAACGTCGCTTGCAACTGACTGTTTTGGCTGCTTTACTTCGCATAGTCACCCACCGCCATCATCAGCGCGCCGAGTTCGGCACCGTATTCGGGCGAACCTTCCATCGACATGCGACCCGATGCCTGGGCATCCAGAAGGTCATCTGTCTGCAGTAAGGTCCCTAATGCAGAGGTTACCGAGTCGAAGCGCATCGTAAAGAACGCGGCGCTGCGCGTGTATTCCCCGCGAAATGCCTTTGACTTCCCGGCTTTGATGCGGATGTATGCACCCAGTTCGGGATGTCCATCCACGACATAGGCGTAAACGCGATCCGGCGAAGGATCCGTCCACGCATGCACACCGGGGTGCCCCGCCTTATTCAGCTGGCTCATGCCGGTGGTCAGCAGGTAGAACATGCACTTCGTCAGCAGTTTCCGGTCATCCTCAATCTTGGGTGCCGCCGTTGCGCCCAGCAGACTGGACATCGCCAACAGAGCCTTCACGGTAGCGACCAAAAGTCCTGGATTGCTCAGCCCTCCGCGAATCTTGGGCAGGTTCACCTTTCCTTTAAAGAAGTCGTTGAGCTTCTCGGGGGAAGGGAACTCGATTTCCACGTTCGGCAGCGGGTGTGCGCCCAGCTTCGGCGTAATGCTCGCACCGTGAATAATCAGGTGCGTGGCGTAACGTTCCGGACGTCCGTCTATCGACGTGCCCGCCGGGGTCAGACAAGAAATCTGGACCACGCCTTCCTTGCCTTTAAAGGCTGCCGCCAACTCCGGCTTTTCGGCGACAATTGGTTTCAACAGCGGAATGACCGCGTTGAGAAACACCACGTTGGCGTACCGAACTTCGTCGTCAATGCTGGGATTGGGCCCCATCGAGAACGGCTTGGCTTTCGTTTTCTTTTCACAAGATTCTCCGCACGCCTTGTCGCTCTGAGCTGCCTGAGGCGGGGCGGAGCTTTGTTTCGTTTCTTTAGTCATGGCGCTCTACCTTAGAACTCGTCTTCCCAGTCGTCGTCCTCCTCGAAGTCCATATGCATGACTTCACGAGCGGCGACCACACAACCGTTTTCGTCCCAGCCGTAGTGGGAGTACAGGTCCTCAGGCTGACCGATGACCGAGAATTCGTCAGGGATACCGAGCTTCTTTAACACGAAGCCCTTGCGGGTGGTAGCGCCAACATCAGCGACCGCGGTTCCCAGACCGTTGATGATGTTGTGATCCTCAACGGTGATGATACGCCGAGTTTCGGTAATCGCCTTGGCGATGGCATCTTCATCAATCGGCTTCAGGGTGTGAATGTCCAGCACGCGCACGCTCAGACCGTCCTCTTTGGCGAGGATGTCAGCAGCTTGCAGGGCGCGCCACACGCCAGATCCGGTCGCGATAAACGTGAGGTCCGTGCCTTCTCGCAAAGTATTTGCCTTGCCAAACTCGAAAGTAGGAATCTCGTCACGGTAGACAATCTGGTCAAATCCGCGGTTCAGACGGATATAGACCGGACCCTGGTGCTCATAAGCAGCCTGTACGCAGTACGCAGCCTCCAGACCATCAGCCGGACACATGACCACCAGGTTCGCGAAACTACGCAGAATAGCGATGTCTTCGGTGACATGGTGGGTCGTACCGGCAGCCCCGAAAGACAATCCTGAGTGCGTACCAATAATCTTTACATTGAGATTCTGGTAGCAGATGTCGGTGCGGATTTGTTCGCAAGCGCGCAGGGCTGCGAACGCCCCGAACGTAGACACGAACGGTAGCAGCCCCGCTTTTGCCAACCCGGCAGCGATACCGAACATATTTTGTTCCGCGATACCTACGTTATAGAAACGCTCGGGGAACTCTTTGGCAAACACGGAAATCTTGGTGGATTTTGCCAAGTCTGCCGAAAGCCCCACGATGGTGGAGTCTTCTTTGCCCAGTTGCACCAAAGTCTGACCGTATACCTCCGCGGTGGTCAGATTAACCGCGTCAATCGAAGTGTAAGTTAATCCTCCAGCCATGTTTAGGCTCCCTTCACTAGCTCGAGTCGTTTCTGCAGGTGTCGCTTGAGAGATTCGACCGCCTTGGCATACTTTTCGTCATCAACAGCGCCGTAGTGCCAGGTGTAGTCGCCTTCCATGTAGTCGATGCCTTCGCCCTTCACCGTGTCCATCAGCAGCATGGTGGGCTTACCCTTGATAGTGCGCGCCCGATCAAAAGCGTCGACCAAATCGGGTATCGAGTTACCTTTGACCTCAATGACTTCCCAGTTGAAAGCGCGCCATTTGTCCGCGAAAGGCTCCAGACCCATGACATCGGCAGTCATGCCGTCAATCATGGCGTGGTTGACATCTACGATGCCTACCAGGTTGTCTACCTTAAACTGACCGGCGCTCATAGCGGCCTCCCAGATGGAGCCCTCGTTGCATTCACCGTCTCCCATCAGGCAATAAGTACGCCATTCTTTGCCAAGCTGACGTGCCCCGAGTGCCATGCCCACAGCCAGAGACAGACCGTGACCCAGCGAACCTGTAGAAACTTCCAGACCGGGAACCTTGCCCGCATCCAAGTGAATGCCCAGGTGCGAGAGGATATGCGAATAGGTCGGCAGCCAATCCTTGGGGAAACACCCCAAGTCGGCGAGGACCGGTCCCATCCCCACACCGATGTGCCCCTTGGAGAGCACGAAACGGTCGCGATCAGGGTCGTCCATCTTGTCGGCGCTGAAGTTCATCTCGTGATGATACAGAACCGTCAGTACATCCATGGAGCTCATGGCACCGCCAATGTGACCGCCACCTGCCCAATTCACCGTATCGAGGGTGAGCAGACGCAGCCGATTAGCGGTTTCTTCGAGTTCCTTGTGTTCTTTAGCCGATAAAGCCATCTTTCCTCCTTTGCTTAGGCTTGAGCCAGAATCTCACGTGACTTGTTTTTCACTACGCCCATCGCTTCGTCAGCCACGTCTGCGATGAAGTCGATGTCCTTGTCGGTGAGAGCCGTGTTCGTGAAGTGGTTGTGGTGGTTCGTCATGAACACGCCACGCTTCACGCATTCACCCACGAAGGCCTGGTGCAGCAGCAGGTTGGGGTCTGCTTTGTCTTCGAGACCTCTGATTTGGTGGAAGAACAGGGCAGGTTCGCCACTGAAGCGGTAATCAAAGCCGTGATGCTTGGCAATCTCGGTCAGGCGCTCAATGATTTTCACGCCGTGGTCGTGGCAAATCTTTGGCGCATCGATTTCACGCATCTTGGTGATACAGGCGATAGCCGCTGCCATCGGCGGGGCACTCATCCAGTATGAACCGGTACACATCACGGAGGCGGCAGCGTCCTTGAGGGACTCGATACCGGTCACTGCCGAGATATTGTGTCCGTTGGCGATAGCCTTGCAGAAGCACTCCAAATCGGCTTTGAAATCGTAGTGGTAGTCGGAACCCTTCATATCCAGGCGCCACCCGCAGCGCACATCGTCAACGATGAGCACGATGCCTTCGCGATCGCAGATAGAACGAATCTTGTTCCAGTAGCCAGCCGGTGGCAAGATGCTGTCCTCAAAGACCGGATGGTGGTACGGGGTGGCGATAAAGGCGGCAATCTCGCCCTTGTATTCAGCCGCGAGACGTTCCACCGCGGCGGTGTCGCCCCAATCCACCAGCAGTTTGTCCTCGACTTCTTTCTTGCCTACGCCGGGGGCGCCCCAGCCTTGGGTCCATCCAATCACGCCGTGGTAGCCGCCATTGACAGCGATGAACTTATCCCGTCCGGTGGCGGCGCGCGCCACCATCAGGGCGTAGTTTGTGGCGTCTCCACCGTTCTTGGCAAAGAACGCCCAGTCTGCCATATCTACTGTGTCCACCATCAGTTCTGCCAGATCGACCATGAGAGTGCCGGGCTGCACTGCACAGTTTAGAATCTTTGCCTGTTCCGCAGCGGCCTTGTCCACGTCGGGGTCG
Source organism: Mobiluncus holmesii ATCC 35242 (assembly GCF_000185445.1). Taxonomy (NCBI): domain Bacteria; kingdom Bacillati; phylum Actinomycetota; class Actinomycetes; order Actinomycetales; family Actinomycetaceae; genus Mobiluncus; species Mobiluncus holmesii. The sequence goes on from NZ_GL622346.1 coordinate 249,413, forward strand.
TTGTAGCCCAGAACCATCGGACCGTAAGCGCACATCAGGTCAACGTATTTGTTGCCGTCCACATCCCAGAAGTAGGCACCTTGTGCTTTCGAGGCGAATAGGGGGTAAGCGCTGATAGGCATGAAACAGCCTTCCGCCGGTCCCAAGTGCCCGTAGACGCCACCGGGAATGACCTCAACTGCGCGCTCGTACCATTCGTGGCTCTTGGTGTGTTCGTAAGTTTTCATCATTTTGTATAGTCCTTCCTCACGCGCGTTTTCTAGCTCAAGTAGAACGGCACCATGCCGAGGATCTTGTTCATGTTGTCCAACAGGGGAACATATCCGCCCAACTTAATCAGCTCACGACCGATAGCGGGATAGGACGCGAGCTCGCCGCGCAGGACCTGACCGGTGGTATCCAAATCAGAAAAGACCATAAAGGCGTGACGTCCGTTGGGGCCTGCGGCCTTGGGCGCATCGCCGTCGACGATGCGCGCGTGATGGTCATTGATAACCATGGTCAAAGCGGGACCGTTGGCAATCTTTAGTCCGATGGTGCCGTCGCGCATTCCTTTGGCGACCTGGATACCCTTGGGGTCCTGGTTGGCAATCTCCGCCATCGCATAGACCGCGACGTGCAGGGTCAGCAGGGAGTTGATTCTGGCGAACTCGGGGTCCTGCAGCAGTTGGGGGGTCGGCCGCAAGTAATAGGAAAGCCGGTCCGTAATCTCGGTGAACGTACCTGTTAGATACTTCAGTTTGGTGAAGCCCTTGAGTGGTACCGGAATCCCTTTGCCGTCGAACATTTTGTTGACCATGCTCGGCACGGGGAAACCCAAGCTGATATCAGCCGGTCCGCCACCGGTGAAGAACTCAATTTTGCCGTCGCCCAGTTTGAGCCGGACTGAACCGACGTTCGCTGCCTTGAATTGTAAGGTCAGCGGGACATGTTCCAAGAGCTGTTTCGACTTGGGATCGAGCTCTGGGAGCTTCTCGAGTGTACGCAAAACTGCCCTAAGATTGACGGCAGCCATAGCAGTTTGATTCATAAACCCACCTCGTCGTGTGTTTTGTGTTTACTTGGCAAATGCAATTATAGTGTGGAACCTGTTATTTGTGCAGCGGTTTTCCCGAGTGTTTTTCGTTATTTAACCCAAACTGCTCCCTTATTTTTGATACCGGGAGGTCCGGCGGAGATACCGAATTCGTTCCCGGAGAGTTGCCGGCTAAAATGGGCGCGTACCCTCCCGCTGGAAACATGAGGAAACGTGGGATTACGAAAAGCAACACCAATAAGGAGCACAAGTGGCATCAACGATGGATTCAGTAATATCTTTGGCGAAACGCCGCGGTTTTGTTTACCCCTGTGGTGACATTTATGGCGGGACGCGCGCGGCGTGGGATTACGGTCCCCTTGGTGTGGAGCTAAAGGAAAACATCAAAAAGGCCTGGTGGAACTATATGGTACGTTCCCGCGAAGATGTGGTGGGTCTGGACTCCTCGGTGATTTTGCCCCCGAAAGTGTGGGACGCTTCCGGTCACCTCAAGGCTTTTACTGATCCCCTCATTGAATGTCTCAGCTGTCACAAGCGTCTGCGTGAGGACGACTTGCAAGAAGAGTACGCCGAGAAACACGGCGTTGAGAACCCAGACGATGTCAGTATGGATGACGTCCCCTGCCCGAACTGTGGCGTAAAAGGTAAATGGACGGAGCCTCGGGCGTTCTCGGGACTGCTTAAGACCTATCTGGGACCGGTGGACGACGAATCTGGTTTGCACTTCCTACGCCCGGAAACGGCTCAGGGCATCTTTATCAACTTTGCCAATGTGATGACGACTGCCCGCAAGCGTCCACCCTTCGGTATCGGTCAGATTGGTAAGTCTTTCCGCAACGAAATCACTCCGGGCAACTTTATCTTCCGCACTCGTGAGTTTGAACAAATGGAGCTGGAGTTCTTTGTGGAACCCGGTACCGACGAAGAATGGCATCAATACTGGATTGATCACCGCTTTGAGTGGTACACCGACCTGGGTATTAAGCCGGAAAACCTGCGGTTGTATGAGCACCCGAAAGAGAAGCTCTCGCACTATTCCAAGCGTACGGTAGACATCGAGTACGCCTTCGGCTTTGAAAACTCCAAGTGGGGTGAGCTGGAGGGTATCGCCAACCGTACTGACTATGACCTGGGCGTACATATGAAGGCTAGTGGTCAGAAACTTGATTATTATGACCAGGCCAACGATAAGCGTTGGGTTCCCTACGTTATTGAGCCTTCTGCCGGTCTGACCCGCTCCCTGATGGCTTTCCTAATCGAGGCCTACACCGAGGACGAAGCCCCGAACACCAAGGGTGGGGTAGACAAACGGACCGTGCTGCGTCTCGATCCGCGCTTGAGCCCGGTGAAAGTGGCGGTGCTGCCGCTGTCGCGTAAGGACGAACTGCCCGAAATCGCCCACAATATCGCTGCTGAGCTGCGTAAGCACTGGAATGTGGAATATGACGATGCGGGTGCGGTGGGGCGCCGCTACCGTCGCCAAGACGAAATTGGTACGCCCTACTGCGTCACGGTGGATTTTGATTCTCTGGAGGACCAAGCCGTGACGGTGCGTGAACGAGACACCATGACCCAGGAACGCATTGGGCGGGATAATCTGCTCGCGTATCTGCGTGATCGTCTGCCGACTTGCTAGTGTTGCGGCGAGTCTCTTCCACGACAGAAATACCGGTCGGAGGCGTTTTTGGCTCCACAGTATCCACAGTGTAAATATCCGCCCCTGCGAATTGGTGGGGTGGAGTTTGTGACCCCCATTGCGCTAGCGCCAATGGCAGGGGTGACGAATGCACCGTTTCGTGATTTATGCGCGGCATTTTCCCGCCAAGGTTTGCCGTCTGAGTCTGATAGCTCGCTTCGTCGTGACGGCGAAACGGGGGCGTTTCGCAGCGTTGAGGGCATGTTCGTCAACGAAATGATTACCGCGAAAGCGCTCATGATGAACTCGACTCGCTCGTGGGTCATGGCGCAATCCGGTCCGGGGCAAACTGTTCGAGTGCTGCAGCTTTACGGAGTAGTGGGAGCTGATTTGGCCTGGGCGGCTCGTGAACTAATTGCTCGGGACCTGGTGGATGTCATTGATTTGAATTTTGGTTGCCCGGTCCCCAAGGTCACCCGCAAGGGTGGGGGAGCCGCTCTGCCGTGGAAGACCGCGTATTTTGGCGACCTCATCGGTCAGGTGGTTCAGGCGGCGCAGGAGTCATCGCAGGCAGCCCGACGCGAGGTCGAGGTGCCGGTAACCGTAAAAATCCGGGTCGGAATTGACGAAAGTCATGAAACAATGTTGGACGCGGGACGGGCAGCACAGGACGCGGGAGCAGCCGCGCTCACGCTGCACGCCCGCACCACGAATCAGTATTATTCCGGGCACTCTGATTGGTCGCGGATAGGTCAGCTGGTCAACACGCTGGATATTCCGGTGTTGGGCAACGGCGACGTGTTTTCTGCCTCAGACGCACTGGAAATGTTTGCGCAAACGGGGTGCGCAGGTATCGAGATTGGTCGGGCTGTGCAAGGTCGTCCCTGGATTTTTCGTGAAATCACGGCAGCTCTGTGGGGTCAGCCGATTCCCGCGGGTCCGACTTTGGGGGAAATCGTCGAGGTCATTCGCGCTCACGCCTGTGGCTTAGTGGAACATTTCGGTAATGAAAAAGCGGCGCTGCGGGATATGCGTAAACATGTGGGATGGTACCTGCGAGGTTTCCACCTGGGCGGGGATACTCGCGCGGAACTCACTCGCGTCGAGACGTTGGATGACCTGGAGAGACGTCTGTACGACCTTTTGCAAACGCTCGACCCCAACACCCCTTACCCCGAGGCGGCGCAGGGGAAACACGGACGTTCGCGCGCTCAGCGTCATGTCAAACTACCCGAAGGCTGGCTCGACACCCGCGAAATCGACGCGGCGGCGACCAAAGCCCTGCACCTGGCAGCAGACGATTTCGATGACCCTTACGCCAAATCAGAAGCGGAACCGTACCCAGCGGTTAGGCTTGATAAGTGAGTGAAATTGGAGCATATCCCCGGGAGGTACACGAACGTTTTGTTACGGAGACCCACAAGCGGGGTAACCGCACGGACTTTGAGCGTGATCGGGCGCGAATCTTGCATTCCTCGGCGCTGCGCCGCCTGGGTGAAAAAACTCAGGTTTTGGGACCGATTGCCAATGATTTTTCACGGACGCGCCTGACACATTCCCTAGAAGTTGCCCAGGTAGGGCGCGAACTCGGTAAGGGACTGGGCTGTGACCCGGACGTGGTCGATGCCGCTTGCCTGGCGCACGACTTGGGGCATCCACCTTTTGGGCATTCCGGAGAACGGGTGCTCAATGACTTGGCTAAAGATATTGGCGGGTTTGAAGGCAATGCTCAGACGTTGCGCTTGGTTACCCGCCTAGAGCCGAAAGTTATCGGTTCACAAGGGCAGTGGGTGGGGTTGAACCTGACTCGTGCCACTCTCGATGCCATCGCGAAATATCCCTGGCTGCGGGGGGAGGGACCGCACGGTGCGGATTCCCCCAAGTTTGGGGTCTATGCCGAAGACCGGGAGGTCTTTCAATGGCTGCGGCTTGGCGCTCCCGATAATCATCGCTGTATAGAGGCTCAAGTAATGGACCTCGCTGATGATATTGGTTACTCAGTCCATGATGTCGAGGATGCTGTTGCCCTAGGATCAGCCAACTTGGGTGATTTGGAAAATGAAGAAACCTTTGTTGACGTGGTTGACATAACGAGGCGTTGGTACGCGGGGTCGTTCGGTCCGGGCAAGTTCAGCGCAGACGACTTAGCGGCAGCTCATGAAAGGCTGCGGCAAATGCCTTTCTGGCTCACCGAGCCAGTGTCGGATTACCGTTCCCAAGCCACTCTGAAAGATATGACGTCACAGCTCATCGGGCGCTTTGCGCTAGCCTGTCATGACGCTACCCGCCAACGATACGGAGACCGTCCCCTGGTGCGTTACGACGCGGACGTAATCGTGCCTCCTGAAACTCAAGCAGAAATACTCCTGTTGAAAGGCATTGCCGTGTACTATGTCATGGCTCCGCGCGAAACGACTCATGACCACCTCAGTCAGAAACAAATTCTCTCCGACCTGGTGTGGGCACTATTGGAACAGGAAGCTACGGGGCAGCGTGTCTTGCAAGAGCCTTACCGCGCCGAGTGGCTGCGCGCGGAAGAACATCATTTGGGTCGAGATGCGGGTCGTCTCCGGGCGGTAATAGACCAGGTAGCGAGCTTGACTGACCTGTCGGCAGGCGCTTGGCATGCGCGTTTGGTGGGGATGATTACGCAACCTGTCTGACCTAAAACTTAGGCTAGTATGATTGCATGGTTTCCAAGTTCGACCCCGAGGACCTGCAAAAGGTCCGTGATATTCCCATAGAGTCGGTGGTCAGCGACTATGTGAGCCTGCAGCGCAAAGGCAGTTCACTGCTGGGCTTGTGCCCATTCCATGACGAAAAAACGGCGTCTTTTAGTGTCACGCCGGTACGAAACATGTGGCATTGTTTCGGCTGCTCTCAAGGTGGGGACACCATTGATTTTGTGCAGCTCATCGAAGGGTTGACGTTTCCCGAAGCTGTCGAATTTTTAGCCGCGAGAGCCGGCATCACGATGCATTACGTGGAAGGCGCGGCTATTACGAAAGAGCGCGTGGAGCCGGGAACTCGGCAGCGGTTGCTGGAATGCAATCGGGTCGCCCAGGATTTTTTTGTGTCTCAACTCGTGTCTCCGGAGGCACAGCGAGCGCGGGATTTCGTCGAGGGACGAGCTTTCACGTCCCAGGATGCCGCCCATTTTGGGATGGGCTACGCGCCGCCGGGCTGGAACAACCTCACCGATTACTTACGTTCGAAAGGCTTTACTGACCAGGAAATTGTGACGGTCGGTCTTGGCAAACCGGGACAGCGCGGGATTTATGACGTGTTTCGCGACCGCGTCATGTGGCCTATCAAAGATGTAACCGGGGCAGTTTTAGGCTTTGGCGGACGGCGTTTGGATGATTCAGATCCGCAAGTCCCGAAATACATCAATACCCCAGAATCCCCGATTTATCACAAATCTTCCGTGCTCTACGGACTGGATTTGGCGCGACCGAACATCGGGAAAGAGCGGCGCTGTGTCATCGTCGAGGGCTATACCGACGTGATGGCGGCGCATTTGTCCGGAATCACCACCGCGGTCGCGACCTGCGGTACGGCATTTACGGACGAACATGCCAAACAGATTCGTCGGTTTATCGGGACTTCTGCGGATAGCGCTTCGTCTTTGAAACTCCCGGGAGGTCTGCCCCCGCGCGGCGGTGAGGTCATCTTCACTTTTGACGGTGACGCTGCCGGACAAGCCGCAGCCCTCAAAGCTTTCCGTACTGACCAGGACTTTGCCTCTCAGGCTTTTGTGGCGGTGGCTGACGATGGCTTAGATCCCTGTGATTTACGGATGCAGCGCGGACCGGGAGCCGTACGGGACCTGATTGAGGGTCGCAAACCACTGTTCGATTTCGTGTTGAAAACCATCATCTCGAAATACGACTTAGATAGCCCCGCGGCTCGCATCGAGGCTATGCGTGCCACCGCTCCGGTGCTGGCAGAAATTCGTGACAAGGCATTGCGAACTGAATATGTGAAACAGGTCAGCGGTTGGCTGGGGGTTAACGTCAGAGACACTTGGTACACAGTGAATGAAGTGTGGCGAAGAATCCGCTCCCAACAGCGCGCCAGCAGCGCTAACAGTTCTCAGCCAGGGGGACTCGGGGGACCCGGCAATGCCGCGGGTGGTTCTGAAAAAAGCGCCAACCTGGGAAATCTGACCGGGTCAGACGCGTCCAGCAGCCCACAGGTGATTCCGCAAACTCGGCTGGACCCGGCGGTAAACACTGACCCGGTGTGGCGAGTCGAACGTGACGTGCTGATAGCAGCTTTACAGTTTCCGGGTTTCGCAGCCCAGACCGCTTTCGACACCCTGGATCCGCAGAGCTTCACCCAACCCACATTGCGAGCCATTTTTGAAGTCATCGCGGCGGTGGGCGGTGCGGGGGAATATCGACGTCTCGCGGAGGTCGCGCAAGCAGCGGGAGAACCCCATCCGGGAAACGTGGCTCTAAACCGGTGGGCGGCGGCAGTGAAAGCCCAGGCTGGATCCGTTTTAGTGGGAGCGTTGACAAACCTGGCGACTCGTCCGGCTCCTCTCTATGAAGCGAATCAGTCCGCGGAAGAAACTCGCATCGCGGCGGAATCTTGGGTGCAAAACGCCGTAGAATCCATGGAACGCAAGGGTCTGAACGCTCAAATTGCCAGTCTGAAAGCTCAGTTGCGACGTCTCGATTCCAACTCCCCGGAAAAGGCGGAAGTATTTGGCAAACTCATCAATCTGGAAAATCGGATGCGCGAACTGAACCCCGAATTCTGAACTGTTATGTCTCTGTACGGTCGGGTTAGAAAAATTTGCGCCTTCACATAACGTTTCGCCACGAGCCGAAATATCTCAAGGTTAGGGAAAAATCTGGGAGACAACCTAAAAACCCGACGCCGGATAGCGCAGTTCCAGCTGTGCCAACGGCAGTTGTCCCGGTGCGGACTGTGGACCTCCTACGGTGACGAAAGTACCCCAGTTACCCAGTTGCGGACCTGCTAGGCGAGTAGGCTGACCTAACGCGCCCATCCCAATCAAAATCGTGGGTCGGTGAGTGAGTAGGAAAGTGGTCTTCCCGCCCTTTTGAAGGTTTGCTAGCTGTTGTGGGGTTTGCGGCGAAAAAGCTGCTTTAGACACATCTGCTCCCAAATTGAGTTGATAAATGAGCAGGTCGCTGACTTCTTTTTCGCTGTTCGGGGAAGGCTCCCAACAGTGACGGGACAAAATAACGCCCGTACCGTTGGCGTGTACGTTGCGCAACAAACCGGTCAAACGTTTCTCATTGTCCTCTTGTACGTGGGGATTCTCGGCCGCGGCGGCGGCTTGTTCCGCGGTCATGCCTAGGTAGGGATAGTTTGACTCGACATCCACCCAGTCAGCGCACCTCGTGGCTTGTGCCACGAGGCTTTCATAGACTTCCGCAGTAATCGAGACGTGCCCGCCTTCGGTCCGGAAAGTCGCTAAAATCGGGCGTTTTACCTGTTCGCGAGCTTGCCGCAAGAGATTTTCGATTTCGGCAAAGTCACGTTTCGTACCTTGAAAAGATCCACGGGACAGCCACACCCCATCCAGACGAATCTCGACCAGTTCGACTCGTGGATGCATATCGCGGATGAGCCGGTCATAGCCCAGCATCCCCGGATTCACCGAGGTAATAAACGTGGGGCGACGCCAATCCGCAAATAAATCAGACATGATTCTACTTTAGCCTTTCGCTACGCTGCTCGAAGGGCGGGAACGTTTTTTCTTTAGTCAGACTTGCGAAAATCAAAACATATCACAACGGTCTGCAGACCCGGAATTCTCCGGTTTAAAGCCTTATAAAAAAGTCGCTGTAGCCGGGGCGTTAGAATCAAATCGCACAAAAGCACCAGAGCAAGGGGGCAACAGTGACCGATTTTTTCTATGCTGACATCTTGCCGCACGGCGAAGACACCTACACCTACCGCAAGCTGACATCCGAGGGGGTTAGTGAAGTTGAGGGGCCGGATGGCACTAAGTTTTTGAAAGTTGCACCCGAGGCGCTGACCCTCCTGTCTGAGACAGCTTTCCACGACATTTCCCACTACCTGCGCACCGCTCATCTGCAACAGCTGCGCAAGATTCTCGATGACCCGGAGGCGTCGGGAAACGATAAGTTCGTAGCGATGGATCTGCTGCGCAATGCCAACATCGCGGCAGCGGGGGTCCTGCCCATGTGCCAGGACACGGGTACCGCCATCATCAAGGGAGAACGCGGTCAACACGTGCTGACACCCGGTCCGGATGAAGAAGCGCTGTCTCGCGGGGTTTACAACGCCTACACGAAACTGAACCTGCGCTATTCCCAAAACAGCCCGCTGTCCATGTACGAGGAAAAGAACACCGGGTGCAACCTCCCGGCGCAGGTGGAGTTATATGCTGAGACCGCCCCAGGACACGAAGCGGAGTACCGTTTCCTGTTCATGGCCAAAGGTGGCGGCTCTGCCAACAAGTCCTACCTCTACCAGATGACCAAGGCGATTCTTGACCCCGAACATATGATGCAGTTCCTGGAGGAAAAGATTCGTTCCCTCGGCACCGCAGCTTGCCCGCCCTATCACTTGGCAATCGTCATTGGTGGCACTTCCGCGGAATACACGCTCAAGACCGCGAAGTACGCTTCGGCGCACTACCTGGACGGCTTGCCCACTCACGGCGGCGAACAGGCACAAGGTTTCCGCGACCTCGAGATGGAGGAACAAGTCCTGGATATGACCCGCCACATGGGTATCGGTGCTCAGTTCGGCGGCAAGTACTTCTGCCATGACGTGCGGGTGGTGCGTCTGCCGCGTCACGGTGCCTCCCTGCCGGTAGCAATCGCAGTCTCTTGCTCGGCGGACCGGCAGTGCGTGGCAAAGATTAACAAGGATGGAGTGTTCATCGAAGCTCTGGATACTGATCCGGGACGCTTTATGCCCGACCCCACAGCCGCGGAACTCGGCGGGGACGAAGCGGTGAAGATTGACTTGAACCGTCCGATGAAGGACGTCCTCGCCGAACTCACCAAATACCCCATCAAGACTCGGCTTTCCCTGACTGGAACTCTCATTGTGGCTCGTGACATCGCCCACGCGAAACTCCGCGATCGTCTGGAAAAGGAAGGGGGCTTGCCTCAGTACTTCAAAGACCACCCGGTATATTACGCAGGACCGGCGAAAACTCCCGAGGGAATGCCCTCCGGATCGTTCGGTCCGACCACGGCTTCACGTATGGATCCCTACGTGGACTTGTTCCAAGCTCACGGTGGCTCGATGATTATGCTGGCCAAGGGCAATCGTGGTCAGGTCGTCACCGATGCTTGTCGCAAACACGGTGGTTTTTACCTTGGTTCTATCGGCGGTCCCGCCGCGGAGCTGGCAGCTCATTCCATTAAGAAGGTCGAGGTGTTGGAATACCCCGAGCTGGGGATGGAGGCCGTGTGGAAGATTGACGTCGAGGATTTCCCGGCTTTCATCGTAGTGGACGATAAGGGCAACAATTTTTTTGAGGGCTTGGACAAGGTCGTGCTCACCTTAAAGGTGCCGCCAAAGAAGTAGTCATTAGAGATTTGTTTCCGGGCGGGCATCTCGAAGGGAGTTCTCTTCGAGATGCCCGCGCCCTATAGCTGTTGGTGGAATTGGTTTACGGAACAGACTGGTGCTGAACAATACACCCAACACCTGAATGCGCCTCGCAAGAAAATCCGGGGCTAAATACACTGATAAAAACAACTTCCATGCGGTACGCTTTGTATCGTCCAACTCATGAACCCATGAGCTGTGTGTACAACGAGGTATTCGCGGAGGGCTTTAAGATGATTATTGGTGTACCCAAGGAAATTATGAACGGTGAAGACCGTGTGGCTGCCACCCCCGAAACAGTGGCGGATATGGTCGGCAAAGGCTTAACCGTTTTGGTCGAAACAGGTGCCGGGGAAGGGTCCTTCTTCCATGACCCGGAGTATGTCTCAGCAGGCGCGGAGATGGTTAGTGACCCGGAGGAAATCTACCAGCGAGCAGACCTGATTTTGAAAGTTAAGGAACCGCTGTTTAACGAGGCTAAAGGGCGTTCCGAAGTCTCGATGATGCATAAAGGTCAATACTTGATTACCTTTATTCACCCGGCGGCTCCACCCAATCACGAGATGGTCAAGGAGATGGCGGCGCAGGGTGTCATTTCGCTGACTTTGGATGGTGTGCCGCGTATTTCTCGGGCGCAAAACTTGGACGCTCTGACCTCGATGAGTACCTGCGCCGGGTACAAAGGTATCCTGTTGGCGGCGAACTATCAGCCGTCCTTCATGCCCCTGATTCACAGTGCTATCGGGCGGATTGATCCGCTGAAGGTGCTGGTCGTCGGGGTAGGCGTGGGCGGTTTGCAAGCCCTGGCTACCGCGAAGCGTTTAGGTGCGGTGGTGTACGCGGCGGATATTCGCCCGATGGCATCCGAACAGGCCACTTCTCTGGGCGCCAAGCCGGTTGAACTCGGGGTGGATTCTGAGAAGGCTATCGGTGAAGGCGGCTATGCCCAGGCTCTGCCGGAAGATGAACTGGTCAAGGAGCGTGCCGCTCTGGCTCAGGTCATTCCGGATATGGACATTATCTTCGCGTCGGCGCTGGTGCCGGGTCATTTAGCACCACGGCTGATTACCGAGGACATGGTGAAAACTATGAAGCCCGGTTCAGTTATCGTGGATATTTCTATTGACCAAGGCGGTAACTGTGAAATTACGCCTCCGGGAAAGGTGGAAGTCAAGCACCATGTCACCCTGGTGGGGATTAAGAACATCCCCGGTATGCTGCCGAAGAGCTCGACTTTCATGTTTGCCAAGAACATTGCCAACTTCGTGGACTTCCTGGTGAAGGACGGTCAAATCGTCCTGGATCGTAGCGATGAAATTATTGCCAAGACTCTCACGACTATCGACGGCGAAATTGTTCACGTCGGCGCCCGCGAGGCGATGGGGCTGGCATAGCCTGACTCGAGATCGTACCGATTAGGGCGACCGACCGGTCCACGGTGAGGTCGCCCTAATCGGTACCACGGGATGTGATGACAGATTCGTCCCGCCACCACCGTTGGGTCAAATTCAATACATTCCTGACAAAACCGTAACTCAAGGAGAAACCGATGACTCCATTCCAAGGTGTGTTATTGGTCGTACTGGTGGTGTTTACCCTGGTCGGCTATAAAATCATCAGTCAAGTTCCCAGTCTGTTACACACCCCGCTGATGAGCGGGATGAATGCTTTTTCTGGGGTAACCGTGCTGGGCTGTCTCAGTGCAGCCGCATTAGCGGTGAGTCTGGGATCAAAAGCGCTGGGCTTGCTGGCAGTCGCACTGGCGATGGTGAACATTGTCGGCGGGTTTGGGGTTACTGACCGGATGCTGCGGATGTTCGACAAGAAACCCAAGTCCGTTGCTGATGGAGGCGCTCAGTCGGGAGAGGGTGAGTGACTATGAATAACGCTTTGACTCTGGTGGGAGCACCAGCCCCGAACAGCCTGCTCTACTATGCCGTCTCGGCAGTGCTGGTGATACTGGTGCTGGTGGGATTAAACATGCTGTCGAGAGTGCAGACGGCAGTGCGCGGTAATCTTTTGGGCGCTTTGGCAATGGCTTTGGCTATCGTGGCGACACTGTGGAACTTCGGGATTCTCAGCGCTGTTGAGCTCTATGCCGCGATGCTGGTCGGATCGCTATTCGGGGTCATTATCTGGCGTAAAACTCAGATGATTCGGATGCCACAAACCGTGGCTCTGCTCAATGGTTTGGGCGGTCTGGCCTCGATGCTTGCCGGGGCGCTGGCCCTAACCGGACATGCGGATAACAATGCTTTTGCTCAGTTCACTGCCGGTTTGGCGGTTGCTATCGGTGGTGCGACCTTCTTTGGTTCCCTCATTGCGGCAGGCAAACTGCACCAAATCCTGAATCAGCGCCCGAAAGTGCTCCCCGCGCACTTCGTGTGGGTGGGTCTGAGCTTGGTTGTTAGCCTGGGTGCCGCTCTAGCTTACGTTTTTCCACCGTTCGGCAGTCCGGGTGGGGCACAAACCGTGTTGCTCATCGTCCAGATTGTGGCTGCCAATCTGTTTGGTTACCTGCTGGCGGTGCGGGTGGGCGGAGCCGATATGCCCATCACGATTTCCCTGTTGAACTCCCTGTCCGGGGTGGCAGGAGCCATCGCCGGCTTGGCGATTTCTGACCTGCTGCTGGTGGCCATCGGGGCTATTGTGGGAGCTTCTGGCTTGCTGCTGACCCAAATCATGTGCCGGGCGATGAACCGCCACCTCATGGATATTTTGTTGGGCAAGACTTCCGTAAGCGCTGCTGCCGCAATGCCAACTGAAACTGAATCGGAAAAACCAGACGACTCGGCTTGTGCAGGCGAGGCTGACACCAGCGAAACCACACCTGGGGACCGACCGACACTCGCAGCGCCTGTCGCGGATCCGGAAACTACGTTTGCTGACTGGGTAGAAAATGCTCAGCGCGTCATCCTGGTGCCCGGCTACGGAATGGCCCTGTCTCAAGCTCAAGCCCAGGTCAAACGCCTGTTGGACTATCTGGAAAAGGCCGGAAAGACCGTGGACTTCGCGATTCATCCAGTGGCGGGGCGGATGCCCGGACATATGAACGTGCTGCTGGCTGAGGTCGATGTGGATTACGAAAAGCTGCGGGAGATGAAAGACATCAACGATGATTTCGCGAGTGCGGATTTGACCGTGGTCATCGGGGCTAACGACGTGATGAACCCGGCGGCAAACACCGCTGAAGGCACTCCAATCTACGGGATGCCTGTGCTGAATGTAGGGGATTGCGCTCACGTGGCCATCTTTAACTTCGACTTGAAACCGGGCTATGCCGGAGTGGAAAATCCGTTGTATGCTCGGGCAGAAACCGAACCGGAACGAGTGCTGATTTTCCCAGGAGACGCCAAAGAAACCTTGGCAGCACGACTGGACACAATTGGGGCGCCGCCGGCGATTGAGCTGTATTAGTCCCTGACTTTCAGACTGATTTGGCGAAAATTACGGGACAAAAACCGGGCGCACCGTACATTCGGGGCGCCCGGCTGGTTTGTAGCCCTAGATTGAGTTCTCCGACGCGGATTGTGCGGTCTTCATAATGTGCGCGTCGAGAGTTTCCTTGGAGGGAACCCCAAAAAGCAACAGCACCCCGAACAGCGACACGAGGGTATAGAACCAGAACAAGCGGATAAATCCCCGATTGAGCTCCAGTTGGAACGTCGATTCGATAGTGTCTGCGTGAGCGTCGATGTCCTGGAGATAATCCTGGCGAGCTTGTTCTAAAGCTGGTGGGACGAACCCCAGCTGTTTCTTCATGGCGTTGCTTTGGCTGGCGAACGTGTAATTCGCCAGCTCCTTGGAACGCGACACAATGTTGGTGACGTCCGCGCTCTGGAGGCGATTGAGCAACTTATCAGGCACGTTGGACATGGAAAAATTGGGGTCGATTTTGTTTTGAGGGGGGACAGAGGATTGCGTTTCACCGCGGGGGTTACCGGTTGGCGTTTGGTTCCTGCCGGAGTCTTGCCCTGCTGAGGTGGGCATTTGCCCCTGACCCGATTGATTGCCGACCCCCGGCATTCCATCAGGAGCCGCTGCCATAGTGCTGGACAGGGCAGACATATCCGGCTTCGGCAGGACATCCATAACCTTTTCGGACAGGCCACCCATAGCGGTGGCGAGCAGACCCACCATGATAGCTGGGGCGAGAGTGGTAGCCAGCGATCGTGTTAAGGACAGCGTCGCCTGACCGGTATTCGCGTCACGGCTGGGAACCAGGTGCAAAATCAGGTAGGTCAGGGGAGCTCCCATCAAGAACCCCAGTCCGAAGCCCATCACAAAGATGGATACGCTGGTTGACAGGAAACCGGGATACGGGGAAGTCCAGAAGATTAGCAACAGACCTGAGATGGCGGAAATCAGCATCCCTAGTCCCAGCACAAAGCGAGGACCGAGTTTATCGGTGAGTCGTCCGGAAATCGGTGCCGCGATACCGGAGGCAACCCCGATGATAATCGTGGGGTAGCCGCCATCACCCGTAGGCAGGCGCATGGAGTTCTCGGCGAACTGAGGGATGAACATCACGGTCATCATGAGGGCGCCTGCCACCATCCCGAGCAGCAAAGTCACCCCGACCGGAATGCTCGCGAAATAATCAAAGTTGATTAAAGGATCATGGACACGATGCTCGGTAACCCAGAACACCACCCCCGCAATCGCGAAAATCAGCAGGGAAACCCGGACATTGGAATCCTGGAAAGAGTAACCGAGGTCGGTGAAATCCAGGTGCTGAAACATCCACAACAGGGCAGTGATAGCAACGACGATTAAGACGGTGCCCGGAATATCCAAGTGGCGACCTGCTTCGGCGCGCTCGCGGTCCAAGAACATTGCTCCCAGAACTACCACTGCCAGGGCAATTGGCACGTTAATGTAAAAAATCCACTGCCAGTTATCGGTGCCAGCGATGTCCATGATGAGAGAGCCTGCAGAGCCGCCAATGACTGAAGCCACGCCGTAAACCATGCCGACCAGCCCCAGAGCCATACCGCGCTTTGCGGGAGGAGCGATGACCCCAGCAGCGGCGGTAGCGACGGGCATCATGCCACCGCCACCCACGGCTTGCACCACGCGGGAGGCTAGCAGCAAACCGAAAGATTGAAAGTCTTGGGCGAGTCCACACCCTAGTGAACCAATCCCGAACAGGGCGATAGCCAGCACATATACCGGTTTGCGCCCTAACACGTCTGCCAGTTTACCGATGACGGGGATAGCAATGGCATACGCCAGGGTGTAAATCGTAAAGACCCAGACGCCAGCCTGGTCATCGACTCCTAAACTGTTTTGGATGACGGTACGCGCCGGATTCACAATGCCCATATCCAAAGCACCCATGAAAATTCCTGCCAGGTACAGCGCCAGAATCAATCCCCAATGATTCGGCACAGTGTGTTCCAGTGAAGCTAAACCTGTGGGGTTTTCGTGGTCATTTTGCGTTCCTGCCTCACTGTGTGCCGGGGCAGCTGCGGGTTCATCAATGGTAGTAATCACGGTCATGTGATTAAGTATATTGATAGTTAAGAAACTTAATCAAATTAATAGAAAGCTCTCGCGGAACTGTGGGGAAAGGCAGGTTTTCCTCAGAGGTTACTGGTTTTTGTGGGGTTTAGGAGAAGACTTCGTGTGGTGGGACTCGCCAATCTGGTCGGTGAATTCTGACAGCATCTCCGTGAACTGTTTGATTTCCTGGTTAGAACGGTCGGCGAACACGCCATTCAGGTCCACATTTACGGAACCGACAAAGTTGTGACCCAGCTTGTCTCCAGATTCCGCAATCCGCAGCACTGCCCGGCGGCGATCTTCTGGATCTGTTTGCCTGCTGATGTATCCCAGATTGACCAAACGATCCACCAGATAGCTGGCGGCAGCGCGAGTAATGTGCAACCCATCGGCGAGTTCCGAGGGCGAGAGGGGGTTTCCGGCAATCTCGGAACGCCAAATCATCAGCAGACCATCGCCATCCTTACCGTGCATTCCTAAGTCGGCTGAGATATTGGCAATCAAATTGTTAGCGGAGAACACCAGGCGGTGAAACTCGTAAACCAACTGTTCACTCAGCGCCGAGCGCTCCTTATCGACTTTAGCAACCTCACTCATGATGTTAAGTATATTGACAGTTAAGTGATTTTAACTAAACTGGGCAGTTTTCCGCGGCTGCCAGATCCCGAGTCGATGTCAGGTTTTCTAAAACAGAATGAACCCCGGCATATCCAGGGCTCACTCCATTTAAATCAAGCGAACCACCTGACGTGCGATGGCGAGCTCCTCGTTGGTGGGTACCACCAGCACCAGCACTTTTGAGTCATCGGTAGAGATGCGCCAAATTGCCTTGGAACGGTCACGGTTTTCGTTGCGTTCGCGGTCAATCTTGACCCCGATGAACTCGAGTTTTTCACACAAGCGCCGCCGGATGCGGTCATCGTTTTCACCAATGCCGGCGGTGAAAGTCAGCACGTCCAAGCCGCCTAACTCAAAAGTGTAGGCACCGATGTACTTCAACAAGCGCTGCTGATAGGTCTGCAAAGCCAGCAGGGCATCGGAATCGCCCTCATCACGGCGTTTCCAGACATCGCGCATATCATTATCGCCGCACATACCTTTCATACCGGATTGCTTGTTAAACAGGGTGTCGACTTCATCCACGCTCATTCCTTTGCGCAGCAGGTGGAACACCACAGCGGGGTCAATATCGCCGGTACGGCTGCCCATGACCAGACCCTCCAGTGGCGTCAAACCCATAGAAGTGTCCATGGGCAGGCGCCCCAGTTCTGCGCAAGCGGACGCACCATTTCCCAGATGCAGGGTGATTTGTTTGACTGTGTCGTCGCCCAGGTAGTCACAGACTTTGTTGGCTACAAATTCATGGGAGGTACCGTGAGCGCCATAGCGACGGATACGGTAGTCATGCGCCACCTGCTTGTTGAGGGCGTAGCTGCGGGATTTTTCAGGCAGACCGGCAAAGTATGCGGTATCAAAAACAGCTACGTGGGGCAGGTCGGACCACAGTTCCATAGCGGTGTCGATGCCGATGAGGTGGGCGGGATTGTGCAAAGGCGCCAAGTCGCACAGTTCCTCAATCTTGGCGCGGACATCATCGTTCACGATAGCCGGTCCTTTGAAATGCCAGCCACCTTGTACGATACGGTGACCAAAACCGGATAAATCTACGTGTTGCAAGTCAGGCCCGTGGGATGCGAACATCTCGATAATCTGGGTCAAGGCTTCCTTGTGACTCGGAAGGGGCAGTGCCGCGCTGAACTTGCTGGCATGGACTTCGTGGGTAACTTCCCCTCGATCGGTGCCGATGCGTTCCGCTTGACCTTTGGCCAGCACGTCACCGCTGACGGGTTCGATTAGCTGGTACTTCAGGGAGGACGAGCCGGAGTTAATCACAAAAATGGTTTGGTGGCGCATAATGATTGTTCCTTTTTCTCTTCACAAGGGCGTTCGTGGGGTTTCTTCCCGCGGGAGCCTAACCTTGGGCTTGGATAGCAGTAATGACGATGGTGTTGCTGATGTCATCCACGGTGGCTCCGCGTGACAAGTCGTTGACCGGGGCGTTTAGTCCTTGCAAGATAGGTCCCACCGCCAGCGCGCCACTGGTGCGCTGCACTGCTTTGTAGGTGATGTTTCCGGAGTTCAAATCGGGGAAGATAAACGTGTTTGCTTGTCCGGCAACGGGGGAGTGCGGAGCTTTCTGGGCAGCCACGGACCCGACTACTGCGGCATCAAACTGGAGCGGACCGTCGATGGACAACTCGGGGGCTACCGCACGGGCTTTTGCCGTCGCCTCCCGGACCAGGTCAACCAGCGGACCTGAACCGGAGTCAAGCGTGGAATAGGACAGCATGGCAACTTTCGGTTCCAAGCCAAACTGGGCCGCAGTCTTTGCGGAAACCACCGCAATGTCTGCCAGCTGGGCGGCATCCGGTGAAATCGTCACTGCACAATCTGCATATAGGTCAAAATGATCGTCAAAAACCATGAGGAACGCCCCCGAAACCAGTTTCACGCCGGGCTGGGTCTTAATGAGTTGCAGCGCGGGACGAATGGTGTGGGCGGTAGTGTGAGCCGCTCCTGAAACCATGCCATCGGCATCCCCGCAGACAATCATCATGGTGCCAAAGAAAGAAACATCTTTTAGAGTCTCCCGCGCAGTGGCTTCGTCCATACCCTTATGCGAGCGCAGTTCCACCAGCTTGGCGGTGTATCGTGCCAGCTTTTCGTCATCGTGGAGACTAACTATTTCAGCCGCGTCCAGGTCTAGGTGCAGTCGTTTGGCAGATTGTGCGATTTGTTCCGTTTCTCCTAGGAACACAATGTCCGCGGCGCCGGTTTGCAAGACTCGAGCGCCAGCTTGCAGCACGCGATCATCGTCTGATTCCGGTAACACGATGCGTTTTCGACTGCCCGCAGCTTTTTTAGTCAAGCCGTTGAGGAATAAGGTTTTGAAGTCGCTCACGTCCAGCTCCAATTCTTTAGTCAGGGTTTGGAAACCACCGGTGGGATTAGACTAAGTCTAGAGATAATCCTACTAACGTTTTCCCAGACAGATTTAAATCCGGTATTGGTAATCCGTTGAAAACCTGACCGGTTTGCGGTCTTGGGGTGTAGCCTTAGTAAAAATTTTGCTCAGCGGGATGACAATTTCAGAAAGGAATCCGTATGTCCGGTCGCGTTACTCTGCCCATTGAAAATGGAATGGACGATGAAATCCGTCAGATAGCCAGGCTTTGGGGGGCTGATGCGGTACGCAACTCGGACGGAACCAAGTTGCCCCCCATCACTTCTGAATTGGGGGCGAAAGTATATGAAACCTATTTCGTGGGGCGCGGAGATAATGATTGGGCTGCTGCTCATCCCCAGGACAGGCCACAAATTTTCCTGATGAGTCAGCGTTGCCCGGCCCTGGGTGAGGAACCGCTGCGTATCTCTGTCATGGACGGTTACCTGGATAAACAGGTCGAGCCGGATATTCAAGCTGACCTCCAGCGCTACTGGCAAGTAATCGATCGCACCACCGGGGAAACCCTCCCTTCTGAAAAGTGGAGTCTGACAGGAAAGGGAGCGGACACCCAGGTGTGTATCGCAAAGCCCGCAGCAGGTCACGTCTATACGGTAGATTTCCTAGCTTGGCAAAACTGGGATCCGGTGCAAATGTATAACTACATCACGAATCACTGGGAAGACGATCCGCAGCGGATACGCGAGCAACCTTATGACATCCGTAATCCCGAAACTTGGGAATATGCCCAAGCCCACATGGACAAATGGCTAAAGGACCATCCGCACGTGGACGTGGTGAGATTTACGACCTTTTTCTATCAATTCACATTGGTATTTAACAATCGAGAAAAAGAAAAAATGGTCGACTGGTTTGGCTATCTCGGTTCCGTAACAAAGTTAGCGCTGGCTGAATTTGAATCTAAATATGGGTATGCGCTGACTCCGGAGGATTTCGTTGATGAGGGTTACTATAACTCGCCTTTCCGGCTTCCTCGCTTGCCATTCCTCAATTGGATGGAGTTTTTAGGTGAATTCGTCACGGAGCGGGCGCGCATTATGGTGGACAAAGCTCACCAGTCTGGTAAAGAAGCCATGATGTTTCTGGGCGATCACTGGATTGGAACCGAACCCTACGGGGATGAATTCCCTTCCATAGGTTTGGACGCCGTCGTTGGCTCGGTGGGGTCAGCGGCGACATGTCGGATGATTTCTGATATTCCGGGGGTGAAATACCACGAGGGGCGTTTCCTGCCGTATTTTTTCCCGGATGTGTTTTTCGAGGGAGCCGACCCGGTGCCCGAGCTAGAGGCGCGTTGGTCCCAAGCTCGTCGCGCGATTGTGCGTAATCCTTTGGATCGCATGGGATACGGTGGCTACCTGTCCCTGCCCGTGAAATTCCCTAAGTTTGTCCAGAGAGTCTCAGAAATCACCGATGAATTCCGTTCTCTCCACGAGGTCAGCGGGGGTGCGAGACCGGCAGTGTCCACGATTAAAGTGGCGGTATTAAATGCTTGGGGAAAAAAGCGCTCCTGGATGACGTCGATGGTGGCTCATGCCAAGCCGTATTTCCAAACTTATGCCTACGAAGGTGTGCTGGAATCACTGGCAGGACTGCCGTTCACGGTGAGTTTTATTAACTTTGATGATGTGTCGCGCGGAGCCCTCGCGGATGTTGATGTGCTCATCAATGCCGGTCAGGCAAACACAGCATTTTCTGGGGGAGATTACTGGGCTAAACCTGATATTTCGGCGCGAATTCGTGAGTTTGTAGCTGGTGGCGGCGGTTTTATCGGAGTCGGTCAGCCCAGTGCCTGTTTCGTTGAGGGGAGTGGAGCGTTCTTCCAGTTGAGCGACGTTTTGGGGGTGGATCAGGAAGTTGGTTGGACGCTGTCTACGGACAGGTACGTTAACGTAGCCGAAAGTCACTTTATTATCGAGGGATTTGACGCCCTGGAACAACGCAGTCGGGGTAGGGGATTAAAGGAGATTAACGTCCTTGAAGTGGAGTCGCAGCTCCAGCCCGGACGGGAACAAGCGCTGCTCGATATTGGTCCCGGAGTGGGGAGCATCATTCCTACCGGTGGTCAGGTATTGCAATTTATCGACGGTTCGGTTGACTTGAGTGTTCACGAATATGGCAAAGGTCGGTCGGTTTACTTTGCGGGGCTCCCCTACAACAGTGTGAACTCACGGTTATTGCATCGTGCAATTTATTGGGCAGGTCACGCGGAGGAACGCCTTACGGAGAACTATTTTGCGGATCGACCAGAGGTAGAGGTGGCTTTCTACCCGGAGGCTCACAAGGCTTTTGTCTATAACAACTCTGACACTGCACAGAGTGTCAATGTGAGAGGACCGAAGCCTTTCCAAGTAACTTTAGGGGCACGAGAATCCCGTTGGGAAACTGTCTGAAATAATTTAGAAAACCCTCCCCAAGGTGGAAAAAACTGTGGTTGTATTTAACGTGTGGTTTCCTTAAACCATGCTCATAAATAACCGAGGAAGGTAGATTAAACATGCAATTAACGTCTAAACTGCGTTTTGCTGCGATTTTTGCGGGCGTTGGGGCACTAGCTTTGACCGGCCTGACTGCGTGCTCTGATGGAGGCAAGGGGGGCGATACGGGTGCTTCCGGTAAGCCGGTGACGATTAAATACCTGCACCGTTTGCCTGACGGGGAAGGCATGACCAAAGTCGACGAGGTAGTCGCGCAATGGAATAAAGATAACCCGGATATTCAGGTCGAAGCTGTTAAATTCGATGGTAAAGCTCAAGAGCTGATTAAGAAACTTGAGACTGACGTGAAAGCAGGCACGGCGCCGTGTCTGGCACAGGTCGGTTATGCAGATTTAGCTGAAGTTTATGTGAAACAGCTGGTAGAGGATGTTTCCGGAGAAATCGATAAGTACCGCGATAAATTTGCCGCTGGTCCGCTGGATTCCATGAGTATTGATGGAAAGTATTTTGGACTGCCTCAGGACACCGGTCCGCTGGTGTACTACTACAACAAGGCAGCCTTTGATGAACTAGGTTTGACTGTCCCCACTACCGCCGACGAGTTCGTGGAGACTGCCAAGAAAGCTGCTGAAAAGGGCAAGTTCATTGTGGACTTCCAGACCGATGAGGCCGGTAATATGCTTCCGGCGCTGAGCGCCGCTGCCGGCGATCAGTGGTTCAAGGTCGACGGTGATGCGTGGAAGATTGATACTGCTGGAGCTGGCTCCTCGAAGGTGGCTGACTTCTGGCAGAAACTCCTTGACGCGAAAGCGACGGCTACCGTGCAGCGTTGGGATGAAGAATCCTGGAAGGCAGCTTTGAACAACAACCTGATTGGCACCATCGGAGCGGCTTGGGAAGCTCCGCTGCTGGCAGGCGACATGGCTGGCACTCCGAACGAAGGCAAGTGGGCAGTAGCTCAACTTCCGAAATTTGGGGATGAGGCTGCGTCCGGTCCTGACGGTGGTTCCGGTGTGGCTGTGGTCAAGGGATGCGCTGCCCCAGCAGAAGCTATGAAGTTCAACGCTTGGTTCAACACGCAGATTGATGCTCTGGTTTCTCAAGGTCTGGTAGTCGCCGCCAAGGGCACCATGACTACCCCCGAAAAGGTTTCCGCATTCTACGGAGGTCAGGATGTGTTCGCAGAGCTGGCCAAAGCTAACAGTGCGATGAAACCCTTCACCTACATTCCGGGTTGGTCGGCAGTACAGGCAAACGCTGAAGTTGCTGCTAAGGCTGCGGATGGTTCCGGTAAAGTGGCTGATATCTTCAGCTGGAACGCGGATACCGCCAAGTCTACGTTGAGCAATCTGAATTTGAAGGTTTCTGAAAAGTAGCGTGTTTTGTTCCCAACGGAACAAAAGCGAAAATTTTGAGTCATGGGTGTTCACTGAGCAGTTAGTTTCAGCGAACACCCATGACTCTGTTCGAACCAAATTGATGGGGAACCAGAATGGAAAAACAAGTTGAGGAAACAACATCAGCACCGCTGACGAGACCGGAAAAACAATCGTCTCTGTCTAGAGAGTCTCGGAGTGCGGGGAATACACGGCGAAAGACATCACCGCAGGCTAAAATCCAAATTCGTGCGGGTTGGGCTTTTTTAGCTCCTTTTGTAATTTTATTTGTTCTGGTATTCCTGGTTCCCATTCTGGTATCGATATACTCCAGTTTTTTTCAGCTCAAGACTACCGGTGGGGGTGCGTACGGTGGGGGCGAGTCTGCTAACACATTTGTAGGACTGCAAAACTATCAGTACGTCATCACCTCTCATGATTTTTGGATGGGAATTGGTCGCGTCATCCTCTATACGTGTCTGCAAGTTCCAGTAATGATTATTGCTGCCTTGGTTCTGGCGCTGGTGCTGGATTCATTCTTAGTGAGACATGCGACGATATATCGATTAGGTTATTTTCTGCCTTTTGCCATCCCCGGTGTCGTGGCGGCAATGATATGGCTCTACCTGTATAACACGGAGGTTTCTCCCCTGGTGAAGGGCTTAGCGGCAATAGGGATTAACGTCAATTTTCTGAGCCGGAACGTCGTGTTAGCTTCTATGGCAAACATGACGACCTGGACCTATACCGGATATAACATGCTGATTTTTTTGGCAGCGCTCCAGGCAATCCCGCAGGAACTCTCTGAAGCGGCGCGTATTGATGGCGCCAGCGGGCTGCAAATTATGACTCGAATAAAGATGCCTCTGCTGCGACCAGCGGCGCTGTTGGCGGTCTTGCTCTCTATCGTGGGTACTATACAGCTATTCAACGAGCCAACAGTCATCAGCTCGACCCAAACTTGGATGGGTAAAGCCTATACGCCCATGATGATGGCATATAACACCACTATGGGAACTTTAACTCCCAGCGGAGATGGACCTGGCTCTGCGGTGGCGATTGTCATGGCGCTCATTGCCGGTGTGTTGGCAGTGGGATACTTCTTTGTCGATCGAAAGGTGGGCGGAAATGATTAAGAATCGTAATTCTAAACTTTCACATATGGTGACTGAGCATTCTCCGCAAGGCTTCGACTACATTCCGTCTCGAGAAGGAATGCCGCCTCGGGCTATTGCTCCCTCCATGATTTCCCGCGGAATTACCGCCTTTATGCTGATTCTGGTACTCCTTTATTTCATATTCCCGGTCTATTGGGTCATCATCTCAGCCACAAAAACTAACGCAGAGTTGGCTAACACGTTTGGATTGTGGTTTGCGACGCATGGTGAGGACACTGAGAGTAAAAGTCTCATCGAGGCGATTGGTGTCAATTACGACAAGTTAATGAGCTGGACTCGAGGCAATTTCTGGCGCTGGGTAGTGAACTCTTTGCTTTATTCCACAGCCTCAGCCGCAATCGGAACTCTGATTTCTGTTATGGCGGGGTATTCCTTGGCTAAGTTCACTTTCCCCGGAAAGAACTTGTCTACGGGTATCATCATGGCGGGATTGTTAATGCCTGCCGCGCTTTTGACGGTTCCGATGTATATCGTCTTTTTACATCTGGGGATTTCTAACACAATGGCATCCATTATCGTGCCGTGCTGTGTGTCCCCGTTCGGAGTTTTCCTGGGACGAGTTTACGCGCAAACTTCGGTTCCCACCGAACTAATCGAAGCTGCACGTATTGATGGTGCTTCGGAAGCGCGCATTTTCTTTACCATAGTATTGCGCATCCTTGCCCCCGCTATGGTCACGATTTTCTTGTTCATCTTTGTGGCTTGCTGGAACAACTTTCTGCTGCCTTTGATGATGATTTCGACCGATACTCTGAAACCGGTCACTTTAGGGCTGTACGGCATGATGAGTTACTTTAACCCAGAAAAAGGCGCCGTTATGATGGGTGCTCTGTTCGGGGTAATCCCGCTGATTATCCTGTTCTTAGGTCTGCAAAAGTACTGGCAATCCGGGCTAGCTGCCGGTTCGGTCAAAGGTTGATTTTCGTTCCTTACCTACCGCGGTGACTACTATCTAAGGTTCAGAACTTTCACAAGAGGTGGCGAGAACAACATGACTTTTGCTTTCCCGGAGCGTGGCGTAACTTTGTGTGCTTCACAAGTTGGTATTTCGATAGAATTTATTGAGGCTCTGCTGGAGCGGATGCACGAACTCGAACTAAACACGCTAATTTGGGAGCTGAAACTGAAATCACCGCGTTGGGAACGCGCGAATACCTGGCATTATTACACATCATCGCAAGTATCGCAGATATTAGCGTTAGCGCAACGCCTCGGGATTGAAGTTATTCCCGAGGTGAATGCGCCCGGGCATATGGGAATTTGGCTAGAAAACTATCCGCAATATGCCCTGCGGCGACCCGATGGAAGTGTAGACCCGGAGGGTAGATTAGATATTACCAATCCGCAAGCAATTGAGTTCTATCTCCGGATAGTCGCTGAATACCTGCGTATTTTCCCCAGTCGTTGGTGGCATATGGGCGCAGATGAATACATGATTCACGATTCCTTCGCTAACTATCCGTACCTCGCGGAATACGCCCACCAGACCTTCGGACCCGATGCTAGTGAATACGATGTTTTTAACTCTTTTGTTAATCAAGTTAACCAGTTTGTAAAAGGGCAGGGCAGGCGTTTACGAACCTGGAACGATGGAGTACACGAAACTTCCGTGGTGCATCTAGATACCGATATTTTGATTGAATACTGGAAAGACGAAGGTCTGCGGATCGCAGATTTTAGACAGCGGGGACACGAGGTCATTAATAACAGCGAGGTTCTATATTGGTCCAGATCTCATCCCCCGTATCGAGTCGACGCCCCCGCCCTGTGGGAAAGCAACTGGGATGCCCGCACTTTTATCGGCAATCAATACCTCTCCGACCCACCACGGGACGGTGCAGGCAGGCAGCGAGGCTTGCGAGTTTCAATCTGGCCTGATGAATCCTATCGGCAAACCGAGCATGAGGTTTGGGAAGCCATTCAAGATTCCTTGATGCTGGTCGCGGAGCTGGGTAAAGACGGCACCAAATGCAATC
Source organism: Mobiluncus holmesii ATCC 35242 (assembly GCF_000185445.1). Taxonomy (NCBI): domain Bacteria; kingdom Bacillati; phylum Actinomycetota; class Actinomycetes; order Actinomycetales; family Actinomycetaceae; genus Mobiluncus; species Mobiluncus holmesii. The sequence continues at coordinate 275,155 of NZ_GL622346.1, forward strand.
ATGATTGGCGCGCCGTCCGGATGAGTTATCCACCTGTGCCCACAATCGCGAACAGTACCGTGTCTCCCGGTCTGTATGAGATACCTGGACTGGACGCGGTAGGAAAGGGGCCCTGGCGAGTCCAGCACACGCCAGACGGATATTGCACCCTCGCGGATACAGCTTGCGGAAAGAACTTGACCTTGAAAGACGGGCAAAAGCATTTGGGTGTGGTTACCCAAGCCGGGGCGCGACCGTCGCTGGAGCCCCCAGCTGACATGTCCGTGAGTTGGCCTGCAGGATGGGATGAAGCTGAAAGCCGAAACACTCAAAAATGGATAATCAGCGCTGCAATTTTCACAGATAACCCAAACCTATCCCAGACTGATGAAGTTTTTTGCATAAAACCTGCCCTAACCGGTCAAATCCTAACCCACACTTGTGAAGGCGTGGCACAGTGGCCCTTCGACAGCCTACAGGGCGAGGGCACGTTCACCCTCCGTAAAGTAACGCTCTCGACAGTCGATAAAAAACCCAGCTCTGACATCATTTGATGCCAGAGCGAAGAAGGGGTTCGAAGAATCTAGTGTGCGAAGAGTGTGTTCTTCAGGGCAAAGCGGTCTGCCCGGAACAGATATTCGCCATAGGCGGCAATCTTTCCGGATTCGTCATAAGAGACATTTTGGATGCTCAGCACCGTGGAACTCGCAGGAATCCTCAGGAGCTGAGCCTCTGGACCACTGGCCTTACGGGCAGACACCGCTTGACGAGCCATTGTCACGACAACGCCACGCTCGGCTAGGGCACTTTCAAATGAATCACGTTCTAAGGCGGTGGCAGCCGGAGCAATAGAGGAACGAATCATGTCAAACATGAGTCCCGCGGGCTGCCGATCAATCATGCGCAGGCGACGGATAGTGGTTACGTTGGTGCCTGGAGCCACCTCCAGTTTCGCACTGACTTCCTGGTTAGCTGGGGAGGCGCCGTAAGACAAAACTTCCGTAGACGGCTTGTGCCCGTCCGCCTTCATCTGGTCAAAGATGGTGGAGAGGGCATTGGGGCGATGCACTCGGGTCGGAGCTACCTGAGTGCCGACACCACGGCGACGCACCAGCAGTCCATGGTCACCCAGCTGCTGGAGGGCTCGACGAGCAGTAGGGCGAGAGACATTGAGGCGTCGTGCCATGGAAAGCTCATCTTCCAAGCGCGTACCGGGGGTAAGCTGACCAGAAAGAATCAATTCTTCAATCGGCTGAGCTATCTGATGGTAGAGCGGAACTGGGGAGTTGCGATCCAGTCGAACGTCAGCTTCGAAGTAAGTTGGTACCTGACTCATGGCGGGTCTCCTTTCCCTTATGTCATTGGTCTATCCTTTGACCCTACATATTATTGTATCGACAATTAATGCCTATACATTAGCGAAAACCGTTGAAATATCAACGAAATATCCCTGAATAAAGTCTGGGAAATTCGGAGTCAATTTATAGCGAAGAAATGTTTTAGGATTAACCCATGGCTGAAAACTTGCAACACGGTAAACCCGTAGGACCTGTCTTAGTTGTCGACTTTGGTGCGCAATATGCCCAACTTATTGCGCGCCGAGTTCGCGAGGCGAAAGTTTACTCGGAAATTGTGGGACATAACCTGACCGCCCGGGAAATATTGGATAAACAGCCTTCAGCCATCATTCTCTCAGGTGGACCGTCCTCTGTTTATGCTCCGGGGGCTCCGACCTTTGACCCGGCAGTTTTTCAGGCAAATGTGCCGGTACTGGGCATTTGCTACGGGTTTCAGGTCATGGCACAAGCCCTGGGGGGCACTGTTAGCCCTACCGGAACTTCCGAGTACGGTCGAACCAACTTGGAAGTGACCCCGGACAGCCGGCTGCTGGAAGGAACCCCTTCTGAACAGGTGGTTTGGATGAGTCATGGGGATGCGGTTTCGGCTGCTCCCAGCGATTTTCAAGTTACCGCAGCGACGGATGATACAAAGGTAGCAGCCTTTGAGAATCCTGAACGAGGGCTGTATGGAGTGCAGTGGCATCCCGAAGTTCGTCACAGCGCCTACGGTCAACGGCTCCTGGAGCATTTTTTGCATGACATAGTCGGGCTGGATCCTGTGTGGACGCCACAATCTATCATCGACACACAGGTGGAGGAGATTCGCCAGCGCGTGGGCGATGCCCAGGTTATCTGCGGATTGTCTGGCGGGGTGGATTCTTCCGTGGCGGCTGCCCTGGTTCATAAGGCCATTGGCGACCAGCTGACCTGCATTTTCGTTGACCACGGTTTGCTGCGTGCGGGGGAGCGTGAGCAGGTGGAGCGGGACTATGCCGCCAACATGGGGATTCGCGTGAAATACGTAGACGAGTCCGCCCGCTTCTTGGGGGCACTGGCGGGAGTGAGCGAGCCAGAAAAGAAACGCAAGATTATCGGACGCGAGTTTATCCGGTCTTTTGAAGCGGCTCAGCGCGAGGTCGTGGCTGAGGTTGGCGCCAGTGGTGGGGAAGTGAAGTTCCTGGTCCAAGGCACTTTGTATCCTGACGTGGTGGAATCGGGCGGAGGCAGTGGCACGGCTAATATCAAGTCGCATCACAATGTGGGCGGATTGCCCGAGGATTTGAAGTTCGAGCTCATCGAGCCGCTGCGCAAACTGTTTAAAGACGAAGTCCGCGAGTTGGGGCGCCAGTTGGGCCTGCCCGATGTCATCGTGAATCGCCAGCCCTTCCCCGGTCCGGGCCTGGCCATTCGTATTATCGGAGAGGTCAACGAGGAACGCCTGCGGATTTTGCGGGCGGCGGACTTGATTGTGCGCAAGGAGCTGAGCGCGGCCGGGCTGGACACGGAGATTTGGCAGTGTCCCGTGGTTTTGCTCGCCGACGTGCGTTCGGTGGGGGTGCAGGGTGACGGGCGCACCTACGGACACCCGATTGTGTTGCGTCCGGTTTCCTCAGAAGACGCGATGACCGCGGACTGGTCGCGTTTGGATTGGGACTTGGTGGCGCGGATTTCTAACCTAATCACCAACCAAGTTCCCGAAATTAACCGCGTGGTGCTGGACTGCACGTCCAAGCCGCCGGGGACCATCGAGTGGGAATGACGCTCGAAACGGCGAAAACCCGCATGAATACAGGCTTTTTTGCCCGTCCATACTGCTCTTGATACTGGATTGATACTATTTGTGTCCGCCCGGTATTCTCAAGAGAAAAATCCCAAAAGGACAAGCAAAACCGCCCTGCTGAACGACAAATTCAGCAGGGCGGTTTTTTTGCTTGTCTTATTTATTTTTCCGCCAAGGGATATAATATTCGCTTTCCAGGCCATCGTCGCAGGTATGGGGCCAGTTGAGTTTCCATTCAAAATACTCTTCCCTGGTGATCTCCCCGGCGTGTAACTCCTGCTGACGAAAAAGCCATTCCCGCATGAACTCGTCCACAAGGCCATACTGGAAGTACATACCCACGGGAGGGTGTGCGGGCCAGTCATCGCTATCATTGTACCGTACAGCGGTATCATCAGCGGCCCCTGCTCTGCCCGGATTGCGGACAAGTTGGAACAGGCGGATAGCGCCAGGGCTGTCCTCGTCCAGCCAGAAGAATGTCCGCATGAAGTCCTCGGCAGAGCCGGGGGCGATGGTGTAGAAGTTCTGGCGGTCTACCCGCAGCGCCTCGGCCATCTTGTCCAGCAGTTCCCGTTTCGGAACACGGTAATTCGTCTCATACTGGGCGATCCGGTTGTCCGCTCCCTTTTCCTCAAAGCCGATAGCAAGCCCCAATTCCTTTTGTGTCATGCCTCGAAAGGTGCGGATTTTCTTTATCTTGTCTCCGACTGTCATAATATCCCACCGCCTTTGCCAATAGTATAGCGCAAAAAAGCGAAAGATGCAAGATAATCTTTAACAAAAATGCGAAATAAATTCTTGACATTAACACTTATGTTAATGTATAATGAAGATGGTGACATTAACATATTTGCGAAACTAAAATAAGGAGGTGCTGACCATGGAAAAGGAGCTGTTTGTGAGAGCAGAGGAGGTCGCCAGGGAGCTGGGCATTTCCAAGCCCTACGCCTACAAGCTGGTGCGGGAGATGAACGAGGAGCTGAAGAAAAAAGGCTTTCTCACCATTCCCGGACGGGTAAGCAGGCGCTACTTCGAGGAAAAATTCTATGGGCTGCGGGACAGACAATAAGGAGGGAACCACAATGCCGGCATACAAAGACAAGGCAAAGGGCACATGGTATGCGTCCTTTTACTACGAGGACTGGACGGGCAAGAAAGTAAAGAAAATGAAACGGGGCTTTCCCACCAAGCGGGAGGCTCTGGAGTGGGAGCGGACATTCCTGCAACAACAGACCGCCGACCTGGAAATGACCTTTGAAAACTTCGTGGCTGTCTATGTGGCGGACATGAAAGGCCGTATCAAGGAAAACACCTGGGGGACGAAAGAGCATATCCTCTACAAGAAGTTGGTGCCGTACTTCGGCAAGCGGAAGATGTGCGACATTCACTCCAAGGAGGTCATCGCCTGGCAGAATGAAATGCTGGGTTACCGGGACAAGAACGGCAAGCCCTACTCTCCGGTGTACTTAAAAACGCTGCACAATCAGTTGAGCGCCGTGTTCAACCATGCGGTACGGCACTACAATCTAAAGGTCAATCCCGCTGCCCAGGCGGGCAATATGGGAAAGCCAAAGGGACGGGAAATGCTGTTCTGGACAAAGGCGGAGTATCTGAAATTCGCCGAGGCCATGATGGACAAGCCCCTTTCCTATTACGCCTTTGAAATGCTCTACTGGTGCGGCGTCCGGGAGGGGGAGCTGCTGGCCCTCACTCCTGGCGACTTCGACTTTGAGAAACAGACCGTCACCATCTCCAAGTCCTACCAGCGGATTAAGGGCAAGGATGTGATTACCGACCCCAAGACCCCTAAGAGCAACCGGGTCATTCAAATGCCCGCTTTCCTCTGTGAAGAAATGCGAGACTATATCAAGAGCCTGTATGGGGTGAAGCCCACCGACCGCATTTTCACGGTGACAAAATCCTACCTCCACCGGGAGATGGACAGGGGTGCGAAAGAGGCCGGGGTAAAGCGGATCAGAATACACGACCTGAGGCACTCCCACATTTCGCTGCTCATTGACATGGGCTTTACGGCCCTGGCAATCGCTGACCGGGTGGGACATGAAAGCATTGATATTACCTACCGCTACGCCCACCTGTTCCCCACCCGGCAGGCGGAGATGGCGGACAAACTGGACATGGAGCGAAAGGGGGCCTAAATCATGTCAGTGAAAAATCTTGACCGACACAACCGCTGGAGAAACAAAACTGTGGCTTTCCGGGTGTCCCCGGATGAGGACAGGGAAATTGAAACCGCTGTGCGGCTCTCCGGCCTTACCAAACAGGACTACATCACCCGACGGCTGCTGTGCCGGGATGTGGTGGTACAGGGCAACCCCAGGGTGTATAAGGCCCTGCGGAACGAGCTGGCCGCCGTTCTGGAAGAACTGGAGCGTATCGAGGCCGGGAATGGCGTGGATGGGGAGTTGCTGGACACCATCCGGCTGATCGCCGCCATCATGGACGGCATGAGGGAGGATTGATAGATGGATAGATTGCAAGAGAAAACGACTGCCCCATATCCGCCTGTTGGCGCAGACGGGGGACAGTCGCTCTCACAAAAACCTAACCAAAGTATAGCAGAGGGCGTGACAGAACACAAGCCCCCGGAAAGAGATTTGGAGGAAATCCTGCGGCAGATAAGCCGGGTCAATGACCCGGCCTATCTGCCTACCGTGTCTATGAATGACCTCTACGAACAGGTGTACCCCGGCAGACCTCCTGTGGTAGACGGTCTGCTCTATGCGGGGACATATCTCTTTGTGGGCGCTCCCAAGGTGGGCAAGTCCTTTCTCATGGCCCAGCTTGCCTATCATGTGAGTATGGGCCTTTCCCTGTGGGGGTATGAGGTGCGCCAGGGGACAGTCCTCTATCTGGCCCTGGAGGACAACCACCGTCGCTTACAGGAGCGGTTGTACCGGATGTTTGGAGTAGAGAGTACCGGAAACCTGTTCTTTGCCATCGGAGATAAGCAGCTCGGCGGTGGCCTGGAGGAGCAGCTAAAGGGCTTTGTCCGGGAACACACGGACACCCGGCTTATTATCATCGACACCCTGCAAAAAATCCGGGAGGCCGGGGCAGAGAAGTACAGCTATGCCAACGACTATGAGGTAATCACCAAACTGAAACGGTTTGCCGATATAAGCGGGGTTTGCCTCCTGGTTGTACATCACACCCGCAAGCAGCAGGCCGATGATAAGTTTGATATGATCTCCGGCACCAACGGCTTATTGGGTGCGGCAGACGGGGCCTTTCTGCTCCAAAAGGAGCGGCGGGCAGACAACGCCGCCACCCTGGACATTTCTGGGCGGGATCAGCAAGACCAGCGCCTCTACCTCAAGCGGGACGAGGAACGGCTTGTGTGGGAGCTGGAGCGGCGGGAAACGGAGCTGCGGCAGGAGCCGCCTGACCCGGTGTTGGAGGCTGTTGCCGCCCTGGTAACGGCGGAACGGCCAGAGTGGAGAGGGACGGCCACGGAACTTGTCGCCGCCCTGGGGCTGGATATGAAACCCAATGCCCTGGCTATGCGGCTGAATGTCCGGGCGTGGCGGCTGTCCTATGAGTACCACATCCACTATGAAAGCGCCCGAACCCATGCCGGGCGGAGTATCAAGCTCACGTTGGAGGAACCCCAGGCGTGACGACCGTGACAGCTGTGACAGCTTTTCGGAGTGCGGAGGCGGTGTGTAAAACATCGTCACGGTCGTCACGGCTGTCACGGGGAGCGGGGGCGAAAGTCAAGGGGGGCATACCTGCGGGTGGAGATTGCCGCAAGTCAATACAACCCGTACCCCTTGACTTTCGGCCCACGGAAAACACTTGCCGGGCGGTGGAAAGGCCCCTGGCCTTTCCACCCTGCCCAACGGCGAGTGACAAAGTTTAGGCGGGGTGCAGGGTGCCCTTTTCAAAGGGCGGCCCTGCTGGGGGAGGCAACCGCAGTTGCCGGGGGCAAAGCCCCCACACCACCCCGTAGGGCGCAAATGCGCTTTTGATGGCCGTCAGGCTGTCAAAAGTGCTTTTGCGTTACTTTCGCAGAAAGTAACAAAGGCTCGCCGCTTGCGCGGCGGAAAAGGGAGGAGGGATTGATTTGAAAAGGACAATCAGCGCCATGGTGGGCCAAGGATCGGTGAACCATAACAGTAGAAAATTCCACGCCAAGAACACTGACCCGGAACGCTCCCACTTGAATATAACCTACTGCCAGGAGAATATCAAGGCGGTGTACCATGAACTCTTTGACGAGGCTCTGGAACGGTACAACGCTAAACAAACCAGGGCCGACAGAAGGATAGAGGATTACTATGAGAAGATCCGCTCCGGCAAGCAGGAAAAGCCGTTCCATGAAATCATCCTGCAAGTGGGCAATCGAGATGATATGAGCGCCGACAGCGAGGAGGGACAGCTTGCGGCAGCGGTTTTGGACGAGTACATGAAGGGCTTTCAAGAGCGCAACCCCCAACTCCGGGTGTTCTCTGCCCACCTCCACATGGACGAGGCTACGCCCCATCTGCACATTGACTTTGTACCATTCACCACCGGGAGCAAGCGAGGGCTGGACACGAGGGTATCTTTGAAACAGGCGTTAGCGGCCCAGGGTTTCCAGGGCGGCACCAGAGGGGACACAGAGTGGAGCCAGTGGGTGCGCTCGGAAAAGGAGCAGCTTTCCCTGGTCATGGAGCGCCACGGGATTGAGTGGGAGGACAAAGGCACCCACGACAAGCACTTGTCTGTGCTGGACTACAAGAAAGAGCAGCGGGCAAAGGAGATCGCCGTTCTGGAGACGGTCAAGGCGGAGAAAGAAAACCAGGTGGAGAGCCAGGAACGGCGGCTCAAAGAACTTGCCCCGGCGGTGAAAAATATGGAGCGGTTGGCAGCGGATTTCTCCGCCAATCCGGAGGAGATTTTGCCGGAGCCGGGAACGCTGGAAACAGGCCGGGCCTACCGAGAGAAAAAGGCAAAGCCCCTGCTGGCCCAAATCGTCAAGGTGCTGCGCTCCCTGTATCTGGCCTATGTGGAGCTGCGGGGGAAATTTGAGCGTCTGCAAGGGGACTATGGCCGGGTGAGGGAGAGCAACATCCGCCTGTCTGATCGATTGCAGGAGGTCAAGTTGGAAAACAAGGCCATGCGGCAAGTCTCCGCTGACTATGAGCGGGTCAAAAGGGCCTTTGGCCCAGAACAAGTGGACAGAATATTAGAGGCAGCTTACCAGCAGGAACATGCCGAAAAGGAACGGAAACGGGCCGCAAAGTCAAAAATTCGGATAGACGCACGATAATCACCAAAACCGGAGGGTATTCCAGTGAATACCCTCCGATTTTATTTGTGGAATCGGTAAAATGATTTCTTGTTTTTTAGAGCGTACTATGATATACTGCTATTATCCTGATTTGAGGAGTCTATCAAATATGCGGCAAGGTATTCTTAAATAAAATTTGATAATGGGCGCAAAAATGATTGCCCCTTGCAGGGGCTTGGTTTTTGTACCCAATTTTAAGAATACTTTTGCCTTTTTAGTAAATATCGTGACGGACCGCGGCTTATGTAAGTCGTGTATGTTTCTGTGTGTCCGAAGTCATGATCCCCAGCGGTAAAAGTATTAGCCGCTGGGGATTTTTGCGCCCATTCGGGCCTTGTATGGAGGATAGACATGAACATTATCAATATCGGGATTCTTGCCCATGTAGACGCTGGAAAGACGACCTTGACGGAGAGTCTGCTATATGCCAGTGGAGCCATTTCAGAACCAGGGAGCGTCGAAAAAGGGACAACGAGGACGGACACCTTGTTTTTGGAGCGGCAGCGTGGGATTACCATTCAAGCGGCAGTCACTTCCTTCCAGTGGCACAGATGTAAAGTTAACATTGTGGATACGCCCGGCCACATGGATTTTTTGGCGGAGGTGTACCGCTCTTTGGCTGTTTTAGATGGGGCCATCTTGGTGATCTCCGCGAAAGATGGCGTGCAGGCCCAGACCCGTATTCTGTTCCATGCCCTGCGGAAAATGAACATTCCCACCGTTATCTTTATCAACAAGATCGACCAGGCTGGCGTTGATTTGCAGAGCGTGGTTCAGTCTGTTCGGGATAAGCTCTCCGCCGATATTATCATCAAGCAGACGGTGTCGCTGTCCCCGGAAATAGTCCTGGAGGAAAATACCGACATAGAAGCATGGGATGCGGTCATCGAAAATAACGATGCATTATTGGAAAAGTATATCGCAGGAGAACCAATCAGCCAGGAAAAACTTGCGCGGGAGGAACAGCGGCGGGTTCAAGAAGCCTCCCTGTTTCCGGTCTATCATGGCAGCGCCAAAAAGGGCCTTGGCATTCAACCGTTGATGGATGCGGTGACAGGACTGTTCCAACCGATTGGGGAACAGGGGAGCGCCACCCTATGCGGCAGCGTTTTCAAGGTTGAGTACACCGATTGCGGCCAGCGGCGTGTCTATCTGCGGCTATACAGCGGAACGCTGCGCCTGCGGGATACGGTGGCCCTGGCCGGGAGAGAAAAGCTGAAAATCACAGAGATGCGTATTCCATCCAAAGGGGAAATTGTTCGGACAGACACCGCTTATCCGGGCGAAATTGTTATCCTTCCCAGCGACAGCGTGAGGTTAAACGATGTATTAGGGGATCAAACCCGGCTCCCTCGTAAAAGGTGGCGCGAGGCCCCCCTCCCCATGCTGCGGACGACGATTGCGCCGAAAACGGCAGCGCAAAGAGAACGGCTGCTGGACGCTCTTACGCAACTTGCGGATACTGACCCGCTTTTGCGCTGCGAAGTGGATTCCATCACCCATGAGATCATTCTTTCTTTTTTGGGCCGGGTGCAGTTGGAGGTCGTTTCCGCTTTGCTGTCGGAAAAATACAAGATTGAAACAGTGGTAAAGGAACCCACCGTCATTTATATGGAGCGGCCGCTCAAAGCAGCCAGCCACACCATCCATATCGAGGTGCCGCCCAACCCGTTTTGGGCATCTATCGGACTGTCTGTTACACCACTCCCGCTTGGCTCCGGCGTACAATACGAGAGCCGGGTTTCGCTGGGATACTTGAACCAGAGTTTTCAAAACGCTGTCAGGGATGGTATCCGTTACGGGCTGGAGCAGGGCTTGTTCGGCTGGAACGTAACGGACTGTAAGATTTGCTTTGAATACGGGCTTTATTACAGTCCAGTCAGCACGCCGGCGGACTTCCGCTCATTGGCCCCGATTGTATTGGAACAGGCATTGAAGGAATCGGGGACGCAGCTGCTGGAACCTTATCTCTCCTTCACCCTCTATGCGCCCCAGGAATACCTTTCCAGGGCTTATCATAATGCACCGAAATACTGTGCCACCATCGAAACGGCCCAGGTAAAAAAGGATGAAGTTGTCTTTACTGGCGAGATTCCCGCCCGCTGTATACAGGCATACCGTACTGATCTGGCCTTTTACACCAACGGGCAGAGCGTATGCCTTACAGAGCTAAAAGGGTATCAGGCCGCTGTCGGCCAGCCGGTCATCCAGCCCCGCCGTCCAAACAACCGCCTGGACAAGGTGCGCCATATGTTTCAGAAGGTAATGTAAAGATACATAATCGTCAAGACGGCAACAATCAGAAGTTATGGAGGGTAACAATGGAATATCGTAAGGAAGATTTAATGGAAGCAAAAAAGCAAATTTTGGGAGTGGGAGAGAACATGGGAACAGAGGAAAGTAAAAAAATCTGGGAGGAGAACGCACAATTTTGGGATAATGCAATGGGTGACGAATCTAATGAATTTCACAGAGAGGTAGTGCGTCCCAAAGTAACGGAACTTCTATCTCCTAATCCTGCGGATTATATTTTGGATATTGCGTGTGGCAATGGAAATTATTCTTCGTATCTTGCACAAAGAGGCGCTTCGGTTGTCGCTTTTGATTACAGCAAAAAAATGATAGAATTGGCTAAAAGACGGCAATCACAATATGCAAAACAAATTGAATTTTGTGTGGCGGATGCGACCAATAGAAAAAGTATATTAGAATTAAAAAGAAATCGAGCCTTTACGAAAGCAGTTTCTAATATGGCAATTATGGATATTACGGATATTGAACCACTTCTTATGGCTGTTTATGAACTGTTGCAGGAAAGCGGAATTTTTGTCTTTGCAACGCAACACCCTTGTTTTGTCACGTTGACTGAAAAATATATGACACCGCACAGTTACTATGATATAGCGATTGAAGGGCAACCGAAAGAGCAGATTTATTATCATCGTTCCATACAAGATATTTTTAACCTTTGTTTTAGAGCTGGATTTGTCATTGATGGATTTTATGAAGAATGTTTCAAAACCAACAAAGAAATTCCTATGGTAATGATAGTAAGGCTTAAGAAGGTAAAACGTGATACCTTACAATAAATTCAAGTTTGTCGGGTAAATAGCAAAGCCAGCCGAGCCAGCGGGCGGTCAAGATGAACGGGCTTCGCCCACCGTTGACAGCCCCGCCCGGTTTCGCAGTTAGGCAGTCAAGGAGCGACAGCAAGGAGTGCTGCCGCCCCGCACTATTATTCAGAGAGGGGGAATTTCCATGACAGACCAGAAAGCCTATCAAGAATATATCCAGCGCAGGTACAACGCCTCTTGCAAGGCTGTTATCCGCTGTGCCTGACAGCGTCCGTCCGTGCCGGAATTATGTAGAGCTCCACATAATTCTGTTGTATTTCCCAGCCTTTTGTGATACTATTTTGATACTAATAAACTTTACAGCCGAAAATAGCAGGTGGAATATTAACATATTTGCGAAAGTTTTTCCTGCGAAATCACCTCAAATACACCCTACTATATCTGAATTTGCCGAGTGGGAATAGGTCCATCCAGCGTATTCTGATTACACCTAGTAGCAATTAGTCGCATCCTTTGGACAGCATCGCAAAAGCTTTTATTTTTGATGTGGTTGCACATGTCGGCTAAAAGCGTACAATTGCAACGTGATCTATTCGAATCACATAGCAGCCCTCAACGAGCTTTCCGCCTCGGAGGGCGTCTTCACCACGGCCCAAGCCGCACGGCTCGGAATCACGCGCAATGCCCTGTCCCAAGCCGTGACCTCCGGCCGAGCCGAGCGAATAGCGCACGGCGCATACCGGCTTGCCGGATCACAAGGCGATTTCACAGACGAGCTAGCGGCTGTCTGGAAGCTGACCAATCCAGCCGCATTCACCCACGAGCGCATAGAGGTCGGCGCCTGGGACGGAATCGCCATCGGCGGTTCGACTGCGGCATGTCTGCAGAACCTCGGCGACTTTTATCTGTCACCGTATCGCATTTACGCACCGCGTAGAATTAACTCCCGCATGAAATCAGCGAGTTTCGCCATCAGAAGAGTCGACCCGGACGACGTGAGCTGGATCAAGGGGCTGCCTGTGACGCGACCCGAGAGAACGCTCGTCGACCTTTGCCTGGACAACGAAGAATGGTCTTTGGTGGAAGACTCCTTCAACTCCGCGGGCAATCTCGACTACGACCGCCTGGTGAAGATAATCGCCGACCAGTCGGAGAGGAAGAGCGTGCAGGAATCGCTATCGGTGATTCGCGGACTCATGGAACGGCACCTCGAAAAGGAGTGCGCCAGATGAGATACCAGACTCCAGCGGCACTCGAGATGGCTGCAAAGGCGGCAACCAGACAATCGGCGCTCGACACGGGTCGAGCCATGACCGGGTTCTATTTCCACAGGCTCCTTTGCCGTATTTTCAGCGACCCGCATCACGCTTTCGTGCTTAAAGGCGGTCAGAGTATGCTCGCCAGAACCGTGGACGCGCGTGCGACGAAGGATATCGATCTGCTCTGCAAGGAGCGTTCTCTGGAGCGTGCCCTCGAAGAGCTGAAGAGGCTTGCCTCTGCGGACCTTGGCGATTACATGCGGTTCACGTTTGCATCCGCTGACCCGATAAAGGTTGAGGACAAATATCGGAGCGGATTGCGCGTTGTTTTCCAGCCCATGCTCGGCGCGAAGAGCCTGCAGCCCATTGCCATCGACCTCGTTGTCGATGAGGTTCCCATAGAACGTGCGGAGCTCATCACCCCTGCGGACAGGATTGAGGTCGAAGGGCTGCCGGTATGCGACTATCTGGTCTATCCCGTCGAGAGCGCGTTGGCGGATAAGCTCTGTGCACTGGTTGAAAGGCACGACAGGAGAGCCTCCTCCCGTGTGAAGGATCTTGTTGATATTGCAATCTACGCGGTGACATGCTCCATAGAAGGAGAAAAGCTGCGGGAGCGTGTGCTGCAGGAAGGCGCCGTGCGCGGCATCGCCCTGCCTGAGACGTTCTGCATCCCAGATGAATGGGGCGCGCCTCATGAGCGGCAGTACGAAAGGCTGTGCTCCCAGACCGGCCTGCCCCATTCGCTTCGGAGCATTGAAGCGGCAGTCGAACTCGCAAGCAGACTCTTCAATCCTGTGCATGTCGGTTTTGCAGATGGTATGACCTGGAATCCGGTAACGTGCGAATGGGAGTAAAACCGATTTTTTATAGAACAAGGAAGACGCCCGCCCCGCCGCGTCTATGGGCGGGCATCTGATTATTCGTCCGCGTTCTGGTTTTCAGAAGCTTCGGATTCGCCCGTTTTAAGTTCCGTTTTATCAGCGCGTGTCTTCAAGAAGTAGACGCCATCGCCATCGATGAGCATGGCATCTGCCTCGTTGTAGATGAAGTTCATGCGTGCCAGTTCGTTTTCACGCTCTTCGCCTATAAGGGCAATCGGGTCGGCAACACCAGCGGCCTGGCGATAGCAGTCCTTATTGATGGCTGCCTGCTTCTGAGCTTCCTTACGCATGGCAACCGGGGTGATACGCGGTGCATTATGGGTGACAAAATGCCCAAGGTCGAATAACACGTTCTGGTGCTCGTAGTCGTCTTTCTCCGCATCTGGCACGGCAAGCAGACCCCCGCGGACGTTATTGATCCGTTCGGTGAGAAGGGTCTGCGCGTTGTCGCGCACCTCAGCGTAGTCAGTGAGGCACCGTTCTACCTTTTCACGTTCCCGTGCTATCCTCGCTGCACTGAAATCTTCGTCGTATTGCATGGATGCCTGTTCGGCAGCCAAGAAGAGGCGAAATGCCGCTAGGGCATCACGCTCCCTGCCTTGGAACTCGTTGAGCTTGGCTCGTACCTCGTCATCCTTCATTCGTTTCGGGCTCTCTATGTGCGCACCGAACTCCCTCATCGCTTTCACCTGGAACTTCCAAGCCTTGAGGGTTTCAACGCAGATTCCTTCTATGGTGTTGAGTACGGCCTGCTTCTTCTCTGGGTTTGTCGAGATTTCCTCGTACTGGGAGATATATTCGAAAAGCCTCTCGAAGCGCGCCTCGATGTCAGCCTCGCGCTCGAGTCTCATCTCCTGTTGAATTGCCGCGATACCGGACTTGATGCTTTCGAGCTGCTTGCTTATCTCCGTCATGTATGCTTGCCCGACGACAATCGCCGCCCCCTGCAGGGCCAGGTTGGCGACGGTGACGGGTGAAAGCTTTGCCTGTCGGATGGCGGCTTGGGGCTGGAACTTGCCATCCTTGAGGATGCCGAGCTGTTTCCACTCTTCCCAGCCGGGGGTCTTTCGATTGAGCAGGTCGTTCCAACCCGCTCCCTTGGGAAAGCGCACGATTGCGTGGTCCCATTGGGCCATAGCGTCTGCCGATTTTGCCGCCATAGGTATGAGGGCGTCTGCGAATGCAGCCCCACCAATCGCCTTGGCGTCAAGCTTGACGTGGTCATACAGAGCAAGGTCGACACCGTCGTTGTCGATGGTGGGCACGATTTCCGTGTTTTCCGTCGGGATAATGATGTCGCCTTCGTGGTCTTCTTCCGGTTCGGAGTCTCCGTTGTCCTTGCCGAAGAATGGGAATTTCATAGCTGTGCCCGTCTGTCGCAATAAAAGCTGTTTGTGCATAAACTGCGGACAATATTTTAACGCTTAGGTTTATTAAACATGAACGAAACGGCGCTACGTAGGTAATATGCAGCGAATCCGAATGCCCGCATATCTTGCTAATGGTTGACTGCCGCACTGTAGGTATGCAGCCATGTAGTCACCGCGTACTACATGGTGACTGAACGGTTTTAGAGATAGGAGAGTGGAGAAATCCCCAGCTCACCTAACCTGCTGACTACGCGGAAACGGGCTCTGTAACGATTAAGTGGGAATAAACGTGTGACTCTCCCGATGCGGATTACCAGGTCAAGCCCTACGATGGGTTCAGAGGTGACTTGAAATGCAACGGTTTGAAAACAATGTCTTTGACACGGCTTTGCTGTTTGAAGGCGGGGCTATGAGGGGCAGCTACAGCGGGGGAGCAGTAAACGCCCTGTTGGAGGCCGAAGTTTACGTGGATTACGTGGCAGGGATTTCTGCGGGGGCAACCTGCCTGGTGAATTATCTGGCTCGGTTGCCGCAACGCTCCCGGCGCTGTTTTGTTGATGTTTCTACCGATCCTGCTTTTGGCGGCTGGAAGACCGCCATTAAAGGTAAAGGGATTTTTGATACCCATCACATGTACTACGACATGACTGAACCAGGGGGAATGCTGGAACTGGATTATGAACGGTTTGCGGCTAACCCAGCGCTGTGGCGTGTAGGGGTGTACAACGCGAAGCGTGGCGAAAATGTCTATTTCTGTGCAGACCAGGTGGACACGGAGCAAAAGCTGACCCATGTGTGCAAGGCTTCGGGATCCATGCCGATTGCTACCCCGGTCACCTACATCGCCGGGGAGGCTTGCATGGACGGTGCTATAGGTCCCAGCGGTGGGATTCCTCTAGATGTGGCGCAGGCAGATGGTTACGAAAAGTTTCTGGTCATCCTGACACGACCGCGGGATTATGTTAAGGAAAACCGTCTGCCCGATTGGATTTATCGGTCTTTGCTGGCGCGTTATCCACGGGCGGCCCAGGCCTTGGTAGACCGTCCCGCGAATTACAACCGGACTCGGGCGGAGCTGGAGTGCCTGGAGGCTGAGGGCAAGGCCTACGTCTTTTATCCCGAACATATGGGGGTGGCGAATTTCGAAGATGATCCCGCCAAACTGGAGGAAAATTTTGTGGCCGGATACGAACAGATGCAGCGTGAACTCCCAAAGGTCAAAGAGTTCTTAGGGCTGTAAAGCCGCGTGGTAGACCGCGTGAACTGCCAGAATTCCAACACACGGTTATGATTGGGGAGTGAAAGATAGCTGGCGGGTGTTCACCCGTGACGTGAAGCGGATTATTGCGGTTCCGCGGTCCCTGATTATCATCATCGGCATCTTAGTCACCCCAGCCCTCTACACTTGGCTGAATATTGCGGCTTTTTGGAACCCCTATACGGCAACGGAAAACCTTCCTATAGCGGTGGTGAATAACGATGCGGGGGCGGCATCTGCACTGACTGGTCAGCTCAATGTTGGCGACCTCATAGTCAATCAGCTCTCGGAGAATGAACAGCTCGGATGGCAGTTCACGGACCAGGACACGGCCAACCACAAGATCAGAGCCGGGGAAGTCTATGCGACTTTCGTTATCCCCAAGACCTTTAGTAAAGATTTGGTCGATATTTTCAGCGGTCAACGCCACCAGCCGACCATCGAATACTATGTGAATGAAAAGAAAGGTGCTATTGCGCCAAAAATTACCGATGTCGGAGCAAATGAACTTGATATTCAAATCACGTCTACTTTCCGAGGCCAGGTTGGCGAAGCCATTGCACAGTCTTTGCGCGATGGTGGGTTAGAGATTGACGCAAATGTTGTCGGTGCTCAGGGTAGTGCTTTAGATGCCTTAAGCGGTATCAACCGGGATTTAGCTGATGCGCAAGTCGCCTTGGATTCAGCCAGTACGTCTCTGAAGGGTTCCTTAGAGACTATGAAAAAAGTCCGGGCTGCGCTGGCTGCAGCTGACCCCGCATTGGCTGATGTTTCTGCGGCTTTGGGCAACTCCCAAGACATTTTAGGAACGATCGTCTCCGATGCTTCCGAATTCGCGGTCACGGCGGGGCAAGCCAGCATTAACGCCCAAAAAGCGCTCAATGAGTCCTCGGCGGCCGCGGGTTCGGCGGTATCGAATGCGACGAGTAAACTCACCGAAATGAACTCGCAGCTGCAATCCGGTATTCAGCGGGCGAATGCTTCGACAGCGAAAATGCGCGAGCAGATTGCGGTTTTGCAAGGTTACCCGCAGACACAAAAGCTCGCTGCGAAGTTGAATTCCCAGCTGAGCGACATGCAGAATCTGCTCGCTAAGGTCGGGAAAACCGGATCAGATGCGGCAAATGCCAGCGAGGATTTGCAGGCGCTAATGAAAGCCTTTGATCAGGCTCAGACCGATGTGCAAAGAGTTACCACTGGTCTGCGTGAACAGTCCAATCAGGCAGCATCCACATTAAATGCCCGGGTGACGCAGCTGTCGGCACAGCTGGGAGCCATCAAATCCGCGGTGGGTGTTGCGCGAATTTCCCTTACGGAAATTTCTGCGTTGGCCCACGGAGTTGATGACCAGATTGTGAACATGCAAAACGTGCTTGACCAGGTGCAGGGCAACCTGAATGGGCTGGCCAGTACGACTCGCGTGGCGCAAATCGATGTGGCGACTCTGGCCACTGCGCTGCGGACCGGAACCTTGGAAAAAGTCATTGGTTTGGACCCGACCAATATCGGACGCTACCTGACTTCACCGGTGGAATTCGACCAACAAACGCTCTTCCCCATCAACTCTTATGGTTCGGGAATGGCGGCCATGTTCATCAATCTTTCCCTGTGGATTGGTGCGCTTATCCTGGTCATTATTTTCCGGGTGGAAGTCGATAAAGAGGGCTTTGGCTGGTTGAGCTTGCGCTCGGCTTATCTGGGACGATTTATGCTCTCTGGTGTGCTGTCTATAGGACAGGGGTTGATTGTCAGCGTGGGCAGTTTACTAATGGGAGTTCAAGCGGTCAATGCTCCCGCTTTTATTGCTACATCCATGCTGATTGGGCCGTGTTATTTGGCAATTATCTATGCTTTAGCGGCCGCTCTCAGTCACGTTGGTCGAGCCCTGGCAATCTTACTGGTGGTGTTGCAGATTCCCGGCGCCTCGGGCATCTATCCGATTGAGCTCATGCCCGGATTCTTCCGCCAGCTTTCCCCAATGCTCCCGTTTTCCTATGGCATCAACGCGATGCGAGAAACTATCGGCGGGTTCTATGAGGGGCGTTTCTGGCATGTTATGGCGGTTTTATTGATTATGAGCGTCACGGTGTTCCTGTTGGGGTTTGTGGGGAGGCGTCGCTTGGGTTACTTCACCCAGCTGTTCTATGACGATTTGGCTCGCACTGAACTGGTCGTGAATGAAAACGTGCAGCTGCAAAGCCCTGGTTATCGGTTGAGTAACATCATTGCGCTGCTGGGCAACCGGAAAGAATTTTCCACCTGTATCAGTCGACGTCAAGAAAATTTCAATGCTCGTTATCCCGCTTTGATTAATGGACTGAGCAGCGTGGGGATTCTAGGACTGGTTGTGCTGGGGTTGATTTCCCGGCTCACCTCCGCCAGTAAGCCAGCGCTTCTGGGCATAGTAGCGATTTGGGGACTGGTCATTATTGGGTCGCTGGTTAACGTGGTCGCGCTAAAGAGCTCAATAGAACGGGCCGAAAGGCTGTCGCATCTGACGGAAGATGAGCTTTTCGAGAGCCTCGCCCGCCAGCGAGATGCAAATGCTACCAAAACCACTACTCGGTCGGAGAGCCTGAACAGCGGACATAACTCGAGCCGCGGTGAACGCCACCTGATTACCGCGTCGGAGCAGGAAGACGACGCGGTGGAATCCGTTCTGGGGACCGCCGTCGGAACATTGGATGAAATCGGAGGCGAAAGCGCGGGGAACAACCCCGAGGAAACTCAGAACGAAACCGTGGACCAATCTGCTGATGAAATCCCGGACGAATCCCAGGATTTAGCCCGGAACGACGCAGCGGATCAAAGTACCGAGAAGCCGACGGGCGAAACCGATGCCTCAGTAACCGGGGAGGCAGCACGATGAACAAAGTACTTTTTATCATTCGTGACGACTTCCGCCAGATTCGCAGCAGCGTCATGGTTCGGATTTTCATGGTTCTGTTGATTACCGTGCCCTTGTTCTTCACCTGGTTCAACGTACTGGCGACCTGGGATCCTTTCTCGAATTCGGGACGTTTGCAGATTGCCGTGGCCAGCACCGATGAGGGTTACACCAGCAAGCTCCTGAACGTCAAAGTTAATGTGGGGGATACGGTACTCAAGGAACTGGCCGTGAATGACCGGTTCGACTGGGTTCTGACCAGCAAAGATCAGGCTTTGGAAGGTGCCCGCTCAGGGGAGTATTACGCGGCAATTGTGTTGCCGGAGGATTTTTCTCAGTCCATGTTCACGTTCTATGCCGGCGGGGCCGCCCCGGCGGATATCACGCTGTACACCAACGAAAAGAAGAACCCACTGTCCGCCAATCTCACTACGCAAGGCGCTCAGGGTGTCACCGCGCAAATTAATACGACTTTTTCGCGAACCTTGGCCGAAGTCGCCGTGGGTATTGCCGAGGACGTGTCCTCCTACTTGGGCACTGCCGACACTCAGGCGGCCTTGAATCGGCTGAGCAACCGCCTCGAATCCCTCTGTGCACAACTGAATTCCGGGGCGAATACAGTCAGTTCTCTGTCTACCGTGATAGGTTCGGCGGTGCCCCTGGCCACAGGGGCTAAGCAGCTGGCTGCGGGGGTGCAGGACTCTTTCGATGAGGCTGTTGGAGACACAGTTGGTTCCGGGGTCAATAGTACCGGGGGGACGGATAATCCCTTCGCGGTTGTTTCCTCTGGGCTCGATGATGCTGTGAGCCTGGCCGCAGGCAATATTTCCAACCTGCAAAATCAGTTTGACAACTTGCTGGATTCGACCAATAGCACCACCCAAAGCACCGCTGCTGCAATCGAAGAGCTGCAGACCTTGTTGAATAAACAAATCAGTGGATTCCAAAAGACTCGGGACGTAATCGAGCAGTCACTGGGCTCGGATGGGGCGGATTTGCTGGGGAAGGATCCGACTGTAGACCGGTTCCTGGCCGAGATGGACGCGGCGATTGCTCGCCAACAAAGCCTGTCGAAGCAACTGGGCACTATCGCTGCTGACCTGCACCGGGGGGTGCCTCTCGATTCTGACCTGAGAGAGTCGGCTCGCCATGCCATAGCGGAAGCGCAACAGGCTATTGACACGGCCCGTTCCAACTACGAGAACAACTTGCAGCCAAAGATTGAAAGCCTGCGCGAAAACCTGGATTCTGCCGGCAAGAATGAGGAAGTTTTCCGTTCATACCTAGAGGCGATGCAAACCGACCTGTCGGAAAGTTCAGGCGGGATGATGGCGAGTATGCGCCGCTCCCAAAAGACCCTGGTCGATACCGCGCAAAAGATGCGTGACGGGGCTAGCCGCCTAGACCGGGCTCGTGAACAGATAACGTCCACTCGGGGGGAAGTGGACTTGGACCAAATCGCAACGACGTTGGGGGCTGACCCCAAAAGCTTTGCCCGCCTGATTTCTTCCCCCGTAGCAGTACAACGCAATGCTGTGTTCCCAGTCGCCACTTTCGGGGTGGGCATGGCTCCGCTTTTCACCGTCATAGCCCTGTGGGTTGGGGCGCTCCTGGCGGGGGTATTCCTGCGCACTGACGTTTCTCCGAATGTGGGCCAACGCTACCTGGACAGCGTTGCAGCCCGGAAACATCCGGATACAGCCGCTAGCGCGGATACGGACGCTGCGGAATCGTCTCGGTCAGTTGAACCAGGCACGAAACCTGGCGAAACAGCACCGACTCCAGCTGTGAAATCAGCCGTGAAAGCCGCAGTAAAAAAGCCTGTCTTCACCGGGGCTCAGGAGTACCTGGGACGTTACTTCCTATTCTGGGTAATTGGGATGGCTCAATCCACACTGCTGATGATTGGGCTGATTGTGTTCGTGGAGATTGAACCGGCGCATCCCTTCCTGCTGATTTTGGCGGGATGGATCATTTCCACCGTCTTTACCAATATTGTTTATACGCTGGTCGTGGCGCTTTCCAATGCAGGCAAAGCCTTAGCCGTGGTGTTGCTGGTGTTACAGATTTCTGCCGCTGGCGGCGCCTATCCGCTGGAACTGCTACCGCAGTGGTTCCAAAACATCAGTCCCTGGCTGCCGGCCACGTATGCGATTAACCTGATGCGTTCAGCTATCGCCGGGATTTATGCGGGGGACTTTGCTTATAACTTGGTGATAATCCTGGTGTTCCTGATTCCGAACTTGGTGCTCGGGCTGGTTTTGCGGCATACGATTGCCGGGCGTATTCACGATATGACCAAAGCCATTGAAAAACGAAGGTCATGTAGTCGGGGGCTATCCTTACGGGGACCAATTGGCATTGTCTCGTTTGTAAATTAACCATCAAAATGCCAAAAGGGCAGAAAACCACAACACAACCCGGACTACCACAAATAATTCGAGAAATCCTAGGCAAACTCGGTCACTAAAGTTGCACGAGTAGGGTTCAGCGGCGACCAAAGGTACGGAGTCGCGACTCGCCAAAATCTATCGCTTATCACCTTTACGGAATGTGTAAAGGTGATAAGCTGAGGTTATGAGCAACGTCGCTGATTCTTTCGATTCTTTTAATTCTAATTTGGACTCGACGAATTCCGAGTGTTTGGTTCCCCTGCCCCCGATGGAGCACAACCTGTGGGGAACACCAGATGAATCCAAAGAGCTGTCTGTCTCGGTGCAAAAACTGCTGCACAAACTGCTGGGAGTAGGGGAGCTGACGCTGCATCGTCGCACCACAGCACAGACGGAACTGTCCCCAATCCGTCTGGGCGATGCTGACCTTGCAGCACTTGGGGAAATCGTAGGACCCGGCTACGTCACCACCGACAAAGAGCAACGCATCCGTCGCGCCCGCGGCAAGTCCTACCCTGACCTGGTCGATTGGCGGATGAACCGGGTGATTGAAGCTCCCGACGCGGTTGTCGCGCCGGGAACAGAAACGGAAGTCTGGGAGGTCCTCAAGTTCTGCAGCCGCGAAAAGATTGCGGTGGTTCCTTTCGGAGGGGGATCCTCTGTCGTAGGTGGTCTCAGTCCCAAGAAAGGCGGGATGCGGGCAGTCATCAGCATTGACCTGCGCCGCTTTGACCAGCTTGAGGACGTGGATCCGGTGTCTTGTGAAGCGACCTTCGGGGCGGGGCTCTCCGGACCGCACGCCGAGTTGCTGCTGGGCGAGTATGGTTTGCAGATTGGTCACTATCCGCAGTCTTTTCCTTATGCCTCCCTGGGTGGATTCGCGGCGACGCGGTCGTCGGGACAAAGCTCCGCTGGATATGGGCGTTTTGACGAGATGGTGCGTTCGCTGACCGTGGTGACCCCCAAGGGCATTATGGAAGTCGGATGGAAAGCGCCTATGTCAGCCGCCGGCCCCGATTTGCGTCACGTATTTTTAGGTTCCGAGGGTAGTTTCGGGATTATCACTAAACTGCGGTTACAGGTGCACAAGATTCCGCAGACTAAACGTTACGAGGCTTTTCGATTCCCAGATTTTGCAGCCGGCGCCGCTGCGGTGCGCGCTGTAGTACAGGAAGGCTGCGGTCCAACGGTGATACGCCTCTCTGACGAGATTGAATCCTCACTGAACCTGTCCAATACCGACTCGATGGGTTCCGCTGCGACCAGCAAAGTCGGATGCTTGTGCTTGACCATGTTTGAGGGTAGCGAAAATCACACCAAGTCCCGCCATGAAGAAACGCGGGCAGTGCTGCTGGCGCACGGGGGCACGTCGTTGGGCGAAATGCCGGTGCGGGAATGGGAACAGGGACGTTTTGGGGCTCCGGTACTGCGTGACGGATTGATTGACAACGGAGCTATCTGCGAAACCCTGGAGACCGCTACTGACTGGTCAAACACCACCAGGCTTAAGACCGCCGTGACAGAAGCCCTAACTACGGAGCTTGCTAAAACCGGCACGATTTCGGTGGTTATGTGCCACATCAGTCACGTCTATGCGGGAGGCTGTTCCCTTTACTTCACGGTGGTGGCGGCGCAAAAGGGCGATGACCCCCAAGCTCAGTGGTGGCCCGTGAAACACGCGGCATCCCAGGCAATTATTGATGCGGGAGGGACAACTACACACCACCACGGGGTAGGCACGGATCACCGTCCGTTCCTGAAAGGCGAAATCGGCACACCCGCAGTGGAGCTTATCCGTGCGATTAAACACGAACTTGATCCGGTAGGGATACTGAACCCAGAGAAGCTGGTGTAGTGATGGAAAAAACGTTTGATCGTCACGAGATTCGGCATATTGCCCTGCTGGTGAATCCGGCTGCGGGTAAAGGGAAAAGCAGTGCCGCAGCAAAACTCGCCCACAGCGCTTTTGCGGAGGCGGGAGTGAAAGTAACGGTGTTGGCGGGAGCCTCCCCCCAGGAGTCCGATGAACTGATTCGGCGCAGCATTGACGATAGGTCTCTGGATGCCCTGGTGGTGTGTGGGGGAGATGGTCTGGTCAGCCTGGCTTTGCAAGCGCAGGCGAAAACCGCTGTGCCGTTGGGAATAATCCCAGCTGGAACTGGAAACGATCATGCTCGGGAGTATCGTATTCCGCTCGATCCCCGGCACGCCGTCAAGGTCATTACTTCCGGTTACGCCACCCGCACGGACCTCGGTCTGATGCGCGATGAGGAAGGGCGGGAGAAGTATTTCGGGACCATTGCCTGCATGGGGTTTGATTCATTGTCATCGGCTCGTGCCAACACGATTTCTTTTCCGCGGGGAGCTACACGCTACGTTGTGGCAGCTTTGATTGAATGGGTACGGTTTCGCCCGCACAATACCCGCATTTATGTCGATGGGCAGGAGGTCTGTTCCGGTCCAATCACCACCTGCGTACTGGGGAATACCAAGTCATACGGGGGAGGTCTGAAGGTGTGCCCCCATGCCAATCCTCGAGACGGACTGTTGGAACTTTCCATTTTGGGAGACCTGACGAAACTGGGAATGTTGCGCCATGCGGGTGTCTATAGTAACGGCACCTGGTGGAGATTACCCCAAGCACAGACCGCTCGTGGCAAGGTAATGCGCATCGAGATGCCCGCAGTCACCGCTTATGCGGACGGAGACGCCTACTTTGATTCTGCCATCGAGTGCACAGCCGTTCCCCACGCCGGATACTACCTGGTGCCACGCTCATGAAGACGCCAGGTTTCAGCTCCAAATCCCCGCAGCGGGAACACACGCCGGATGAAATGGCTATCGACCAGGCTATTGAAAAGGCTGCTCGAGATAGCCTCATCCGCAATGGGTTTTCGCGCACCACCATCGCTCAGGTCGCCCGCGAAGCTGGGGTATCGCGCCCCACCGTGTATGCCCGCTATCACAATGTGACGCAGCTCGCTGCTGACACCCTGACACGAGAATTACTGCCATTGGCGCAGCGGCTGCAAACGGTACCACAGACGGTGGAAGATTTGGTGAAAATCCTGGTACAAGCCGCTCATGATTTGCAGCAAAATGAGCTGCTCGCTGCCATGATTGAGCGCGATCCGCAACTGTTGCAAACCTATCAATTCCAACGCTTAGGTCGGGTACAAACCCGATTTATCGATTTGCTGGCACAGATTTTGGAACAGATGTCCCGTAACACTGAGTTGCGCGATGAAGACCCGCGTGTACTCGCTGCGATTGTGGTGGTGTCAGTGCAGACCGCCGCCGTACAACAAAATATTTTCCGAGCTGTGAGAGACGACGCTGACGTGTGGACCAAACAGCTAGAAGTACTGCTAAAGGAGTATTTGTTACCATGAAATTTTCTGCTGCTCTCAATGCGTCAAGGCGTCGCAACGACCTTGACGAGGTGATGAATGCGAACGAACCGGTGGATTTGGTGATAATCGGGGGAGGAATCACCGGGGTAGGTACGGCTTTGGACGCGGTGACCCGCGGGCTTAACACGGTACTAATTGAGAAACATGATTTGGGATTCGGGACGTCGCGCTGGTCGTCCAAGCTGGCACATGGTGGTTTGCGATACCTGGCCAAGATGGATCTTCAGATTGCGCACAATTCGGCGGTGGAACGAGGAATCTTGATGACCCGTACGGCGCCACACCTGATTCACTCTTTGCCGCAAGTGACGGCCTTGGGGGCGGATACGAATTTATTTCAGAAGTCCGCGATGCGGCTTGGTTTCATCGCCGGGGATTTGCTGCGGATTTCGGCAGGGACTTCGAATCGAGTCTTGCCCCACTCACACTACGCGTCACCTAAACAGACATTGTCGCTGTGTCCTGCGGTTTCACGAGACAGATTGCGCGGCGCTTGGGTTAACTACGATGGTCAAATGGTGGATGATGCCCGTATTGTTTCTGCCATCGCGCGGACCGCTGCCGGTTACGGAGCGAAAATTCTGACCCGCGTGGAGGCGTTGCGGATGGCTGCTCACGAGGTACAGGTCCGCGACACGGTACGTTGTCAGACGGGGGTCATTCCCGCTAGAGCGGTCATTAATGCGACGGGCGTGTGGGCTGCCGGACTGGATACGGATATTCATATCCGTCCTTCTCGCGGCACGCATTTGATTTTCAGTGCCGAACGTCTGGGGAATCCTAGAGGTTCCCTCACGGTACCGTTGCCGGGGTCAATCTCTCGCTATCTGTTCATTTTGCCGGCGCCGCACCATCGGGTGTACTTGGGATTGACGGATGAAGATAATCCCGGTCCGATTCCTGACGTGCCTGAGACTCCGGATGCGGATATCGATTTTCTGCTGCGTAACATCAACCTCGCTCTTGAACAGCCCTTGAGTCGCGATGATGTAATCGGGACGTTTACCGGGCTAAGACCCCTTATTGATAACGGTGAGGGAGGGGCAACGGCAGATGTATCGCGTAAGCACGCCCTGATTCGTTCCTGTGAAGGCGCGTTTTCTGTAGTGGGCGGGAAATACACGGAGTACCGCCTGATGGCTGAGCAGTGCTTGGATCGAGTGCTGGCTGCAAGCGGGATTCGCGCCGGAGCTTGCCGTACCAGGGACTTGCCGATAATCGGGGCGCATCGTCACCCGGACTTCCGGGGAGTTTCGCGCGATGCCCTGGTGGGTTTACCCAAGCCTCTGGTGCGCCGGTTTGGGAGGGAAGCGCCGCTGGTGGCTCAGACAGAGATTGCCCGACCTTTGGAATACTTGGATGGCACCGATGTGACGCGTGCCGAGGTAGCCTTTGCGTTGACTCACGAGGGAGCTATGAATGTTGCGGATATTTTGCAGCGTCGTACCAGGTTGGGACTGGTGAAAGACGATGCCTCTCGGGTGGATGCGGAAGTCCAGGAGATTATTGCCGAAATAGCCGAAAAGGGGAATTACGATGTCATTGCCTAAATGGATGCTTATGTTGATAGCAAAGGTACAGGCTCGTCATCCCCTGGTGGTGGCTCGGGTGATACACCGGTTGACCGCAAAGAAGCATCATAATGTCCCAAATGTTCCTGCCGCTGCGCCGCAGCTTCCCAGTAAGGGCACGGCGCATCTGACTTTGACCCGCACCGATGGGGTGCTGGCAGCTAATCGCGCCGCAAGAATCCCCGGTGCTTGAGGGATACTCGCCTTCGCCCGGGAAAAGGCTCTCAGCTGTGCAGTCGGGCATGAGTTGATATCTCACCGACCTCATCGGTGAACGGTGGGGAGAGGACGTCACAAGGGTCTGGCGAGTGGGCTTAACAGTCAGATAGGGTCGTTCGGGGGTGAACGACCCTATCTGAATCCAGAATTTTGTTTATATGGTTGTTGCTCAGCCCACACTTACGGGCGCGGTCGTAACCTCTTTCTCAGGTTGTGGGGATTTATTCGTTGATGTCTCGGCATTGCGAGCGGCTTCGCGTTCAGCCATGCGACGGTAAATGACCGAGAGCAATGCCCCAGACAGGTTGTGCCAGATGGAAAAGATAGCGCCGGGCAGGGCAGCTTCGGGAGTCATCGCAAAGTGGGTCTTTGCCAGAGTGGCAGCCATGCCAGAGTTTTGCATTCCGACTTCAATCGAGACCGTGCGTGACACCCGGTTATCCGCCCGCAGCAACTTCGAGAAGCCGTATCCCACGCCGTAACCCAGCATGTTATGCAGGATGACCGCGACCAAAACCAGCAGCCCGGTTGCCTTGATGGCGTCTACGGAGGCGCTGACCACACCTGCTAAAACCGCGGAAATACCCAGGGTAGAGATCCAGGGGAGAGCCGGCAGGATTCGGTTGATGAACTTGGGGAAAGCCAGTCGTAGCACCAAGCCAGCCACAACGGGAACCAGCACCATCTTCACGATGCTCACCGCCATCGCCCCGGCATCCAACGGCATATATTTACCAGCCAGCCACTGCGTCAGCAGCGGGGTCATCACGGGAGCGAGCAGTGTAGAAATCGCGGTCATGGTGACGGAAAGAGCTACGTCAGCTTTCGCGAGGTAAGAGATCACGTTCGACGAGGTGCCACCGGGGGCGCATCCGACCAGGATCACACCTACAGCTACGGCATCGGGGAGACGTAGCACAGTAACGATTAATACCGCTAGTGCGGGCATGATGACGTATTGGGCGACAACACCCAGCAGGATGGGCCACGGTCTGGTGAATACCAAACGAAAATCCGGCAACGTTAGGGTCAGACCCATTCCGAACATAATGACACCCAAAAGAATCGCGACGTGCGGAGTAAGCATCCCAGCTGTAGCGGGGGAAAAGAATCCCCACAGGGCTGCCGCAATAATCAGAACTGGGAAAATCGTCACGGCCTTTAGGGCGCTGCGATCTTCGGGGGTAAGCGCTTTTGGCGCTACGGATTGGTTATCAGTTCGAGTATTAGTTTGAGTAGTCATGCTCCGACTATAGTCGTTTTGTCCATATAGCGGATAGCTGTATCAATATATGAGATAAAGATGGCGTTACCAAACCAAAGACGAGGTTTGAATTTGATTAAAATAGCATTTGTCGGTCGGTCAATGATTGATGATGCTCGCTACGACGCGGTATGCCGGTGGGTGTGGGTGTACCTAATAGGTTCCTCTAATGGTTATGGAGTTTCCGTAGTGCCGAGTCAACGAGTTTCATTTTTGTGGGTTCTGACTGCACCATCCAAGGTAAATATTTGTTGGTAATTAGAGCCATCTGTTCATTAAGCGTGAGTGAATTGGAGAAGTTGGGCCGAGGAATGCCGGTGCTAGATTCATCATCGAGATACCATCGGAGTTGATTGAGTAAATGTACTCCTTTGACGGTTCCTATATTGCCAAGTTTAAAGCCGTGGAAGTTATGAGTCGCTAATGCTTTAGCAAAAGCATCTACTTTGAGAAATGCTTTATCGTTACCGATAGACTCTGCATCTGCATACATTACACCCAACAGAGCTTTTTGATTTGAAGACAATGAATTTGCAATTGTATCGATGCGAGATACGTATTTTGTAAAGGTGTCTGCACCTTGCGTGAGAGTAGTTTTACCCAAGGTGTTCGCTGCATCTTCGATTTGTAGACCGAGGCTTGGACCTTCTTCGGGATCAAGACCGGTATATTTGTTATATACACTGGCGGAGGCGTCAAAACGACCTAGAATACGTTTTAACGCATCTGAAAAACCGTCTAAATGAGAAGTATCTTCGAGGCGTGCTGCGGCGATTTGGTAATCATGTTGCCAAACTTTAATATCCAAGCGTGTAGCCCAGCGCCAATCGGATGAAGCATATTTAGCGGCAAGTACATCATTGTGAGGACGGTTCTTACGTTCGTTTGCTTCGTTAATCCTGAGATTATCTTGCTGCATTTGTTTGGATGAAACTGTGCGGGCGAACACTTCTAGCTTGTGAAAAAAAGACGATCCGGTTAAGTCTGCAGCAGTGAGATATTGACCATGATAATCAGAGCGTTGGTTGTTTTCAGTGGGGATGTTCCCCTTTGAATCGCTGAGAGCCTGAGTAAAGAAGCTGATGATATCGGTTTTGATGCCGTGAGCCTCTGAATCGCGCAGAAATAGTCCTTCGCTACCTTTATATCCGGAAATCCAATCCATAGCCACCAAGCTGGCGTCACTAGACGCCGCCTTGGTGGCGACGTTGTTGATGAGACCGACACAATCGTCGGCGTAGCTAGAAATGCGTTCCCTAAATTCAGAGTCGAGAGCTTCTAACAATTTATGTTCGTTAGCTTTATAGGCCTCATTTGCTGAGCAGGCTTTAAGTATTAAATCCCGGCGATGATTGTAATCTGTGACAAGTTCAGTTAGTGAGTCCTTTGAACGGTGTAGAATAGTATCAATTTTAGATAGATTACTAAAAGCGTCAGCGATAAAGTGCGCTTCGCTGTTAATATCTATAACGTCTCCCAGAATAGCCCGTAAACGAGAATTGCTTAGATTCGACTCTGAAGTAGAATCGATTCTGGTGTGAGAAATCTGCTGGGTGTATATCGACGGATTGTTGGATCCAATAAATATTTCGCTCACGTTTATAACTCCTCGTATTTTCCATTGTTGTTTAGCAAAACTATGGAGTTTTGGGTGGAGGTTACATTTTTCGCTGTTGTGGCGGTGGTGAGCCCTGTCTCACCCTTGAAACCATCTGCAAAAGTGCTGGATGTGCCCAGTGAACACCCTAGGATAAACGCTGCGACCAGGGTAATTAGGCGACGCGGAACGTTAAACATTTGAAATATCCCTTCTGGTTCGCACCAGTAATATAATACCTATTTTACGGCGGGTTATTTCAAGTGTAAATACACTATTTTCGGCGTGTAATGTCGTGAGTGCTCAGAGTAACCTATGCCTACATATCTTTAATCGTTGGTTTAACCAATCTGGACGCTTAGCCACCAGATGATTAATTTTTTTCCTAAATGCAGTTAGGCTGCGACTATATCGTCGAAGAAGTCGATGATGCCCCAGGCCACTTTGTCTTTGATGTCCGTGTAGTTGTGAATTTCGTGGCGATATCCGAAATAGAGCTGCGCCTGGGTCTGGTGTCCCGTATCCTCCAGCCAGTTCACGACCTCCATGAACCCGGTACCGAACATGCCGATGGGATCCTCAGAGCCGGCAATCAGGTAAACAGGCAGGTCCTGGGGGACCGCCTCGGCCCACTGCGGACCTTCGACCTGTTTCAGCATCTGGGCGAAATCGAGCATGGAACGGTTCGACGTCGGCTTGGTGAAGGCATCAAAAGGGTCCTCGGCGTGATCCTTTTGCACGTAAGGGTCCTCACAAATCCACTCGTTGCCAATCTTTACGCCCTCGGGAATGCGCGCAAAAGAGAATCCGAAGAACTGCTGGATGATTCCGGGATCGCTGTTTTCACCCTCGCCAGCCGCCACCAGCTCTTGCAGCCGTGCTATCACCGCGTCCGTTTCGGGGAAACGCCCCGTCACGCCGCACAGGGTGATTCCCGCGAGTTCGTTGCCATATTTCACCATGTAGTCTCGTCCAATCATCGAGCCCATAGAGTGACCGAAAAAGAACAGTGGCAGGTTTGGGTATTTTTCTTTCACAAGCACGGACAGGCGGTGCTCGTCCTCCATCATCGTGTGTGGGCCCTTGTCGCCCCAGTCGCCCCAACGGTCGTTCTCGACAGCGGTTTTACCGTGGCCAACGTGGTCGTCAGCTGCCACGATGTAGCCTGCCTCCAACAGATTGACGATGAGGTGCAGATAGCGGCGGGAATGCTCGCCGAAACCGTGAACAAGTTGGACGATACCTTTCGGCTTCGCCGCCGGAACGTAAATCCAGCCGTAAACAGTATCTCGTTCGTTAAAAGAGGGGAAAGTAATTTCGTGCAGCATTGCGCGTCCTTTCGTGGGGTAACGTATCGGGTGGACGCTCCTATCCTCACACATTTTCGGTCGATTTATACCGGGTTTGCGGGCATTCGATACTTCGGTGCAGACAATCTTTGCCGAAACCTAACGTGACGTAGCCGGGTCACTTGAATCACCATGAGTAGTATTTAGAAACCTCTAATTACCTGCGGTAATGCGCCAAATGCTACTTAAGTACTATTTTTCCAAAATTAGTATTTGCTGCGAGGGAAGCCAGTTCCACGCACGTCGGCGGAGTGTTCAAGTTGATTTTGTAAATTGCGTGATGACAGCTCTTTGGAAGTGGTGTAAAATTGAGCATGAACTGATTCTCAGTAAGGGACACCATGTTTGTGTACCTGAATTCTCCGCGGGGCTTCGGTCCCGCAACTTTTTTAACCGATTTACCCCATTTCTGTATCATTTTTGGTAATAATGATTTCATGGACAATCGCAAATATCATGTGGGCATAGATGTTGGAACTAACTCGGTGGGTTTTGCTGCCGTGGAGGTAGGCGATTCGGGTTCTCCTATCAGGTTTCTGAACACTATGGTTGTTATTCACGATTCTGGTGTCGATCCCGAACAAAAAAAGTACGCCATCACTCGTCTCGCTTCCGCGGGAACAGCAAGGCGCACGCGACGACTATATCGAACGCGTAGACAAAGATTACGCGAGTTGGATGATTTCATTTCCAACGAACTTGGTTATCCCCTGGTGAATCTGGAAAACTTTGCAGACCCCTACGAGCCTTGGAAAGTTCGTGCTGACCTCGCTACGATAAAACTTCCTGCCGATGAACTTCCCGAAGCGATGTCTATTGCACTCCGGCATATGGCACGTCACCGGGGCTGGCGCAGTCCTTACCAAAGAGTGGAAGCTCTCCACCTACACGCAGAAATATCAGAAGAATTTTCCGCCCTTAAAAAGCGGGTCATGGAGAAAACCGGAGATGTCTTCAGCGATGACGCGACACCAGCTGAAGTTTTGGTGGACTTGATGGGCAGGCAAAAGATTCGCGGTGCTGATGGAATGCTCTCTGGAAAGCTGCGTCAGAGCGACAATGCCAATGAGCTGCGCAAAATTGCTTCCGTTCAGGGGATTGACGATGAAACCCTGAATCGCATTATTGATAGAGTCTTTTTCAGTAGGTCACCAAAAGGTAAGGCATCGGAGCGCGTTGGGATGGATGCGTTACCGGGACAAGGCTCAAAGCCTCGCGCTTTAAAAGCCATGCCGTCTTTTCAAAAGTTCCGCATAGTCTCGGTCATCTGCAACCTGCGTATAAAGGATTCTGGAGATGATAATCGCCCCCTATCTATGGAGGAAAAAGAACAACTTATTGGTTATCTCATGTCCAGTACTACTGATGACCATGTCACTTGGACAGATGTTGCCGAATTGCTTCACGTTAAGCGTTCTAATCTTCAGGGAACAGCAAAGGAAGGTCCCGATGGTGAGCGTCCTTACACTCGTCCTCCGGTCAATTCGGCGTGGAGCAAAATCAAGGATTCAAAAATAAAGAGCCTGGTTGCCTTGTGGAAAACTGGAGATGTAGATGTGCAATCTGCAATCGTAGAGGCCTTATCCAACGCTTCTGTTTTGGAGGACGCACGTCCGGGAGCAGACATAGTGGTTGCCTATTTGGAGTCTTTGGATGACAAAGAGCTCGAAAGCCTGGATAAAGTCGGACTTCCTGCAGGAAGGGCATCGTATTCGGAAGATTCTCTCGAGCGCCTTACCGAGAGAATGTTGCAAGATGATTGTGATTTGTTTGAAGCCCGTAAGCGTGAGTTCGGTGTATCCGATGATTGGAAACCGCCTGCTGACCCCATTTATGCCCCGGTGGGCAATCCAGGAGTCGATCGTGTACTAAAAATTGTTAATCGTTTGTTGATGGCTGCGGAGCGAGAATGGGGGGCTCCAACGCAAATCAACATAGAACATGTGCGTTCGGGCTTTAGTTCGGAACTTATGCAACGGGAGTTTGAGCGGGAGAATGAGAGGCGCAGGGCTCAAAATGAGGAAGCTGTCAAAGCAATCCTTACTGAGAAAGGCGGAAATTCTCATGTCTCAAAGTATGATATAATCCGCTATTACGCCGTGAAACGGCAGAATTGTCAATGCCTGTATTGTGGCACACCCATAACTTTTAGTGACTGTGAACTTGACCATATTGTCCCTCGAAAAGGTGTCGGCTCAACGAACTCTCGAGTCAACTTGGCGGCAGCATGCCGTAGTTGTAACCGGGATAAATCTAATCTGCCTTTTGCTGTTTGGGCAGGCAAGA
The DNA here is from genome assembly GCF_000185445.1 of Mobiluncus holmesii ATCC 35242. NCBI lineage: Bacteria > Bacillati > Actinomycetota > Actinomycetes > Actinomycetales > Actinomycetaceae > Mobiluncus > Mobiluncus holmesii. The sequence goes on from NZ_GL622346.1 coordinate 308,374, forward strand.
CCAGTAATTTTGATGTGAGCATCGACGGCGCAGTTTCACGTGTGAAACAATGGCAACGCTCGCAAAATGAAGGTGCCCGAGAATTTCGGGCGTTCCAAAACGAGGTTATTTCACGACTTTTGAAAACAACCGAGGACCCCGAGATAGACTCTCGTTCTCTGGAGTCCGTCGCCTGGATGGCTCGCGAGCTGCATCATAGGGTTGAATATTATTTTCAATCTAAAGGCGCACAAACGCAGGTATCCGTTTATCGTGGCGCCGTCACCGCCCAGGCGCGTAAGTCTTCTGGTTTGGAAGACAAGGTGAAGATGATTGGCGGCGGTGGTAAGACACGCCTTGATAGACGTCATCATGCGATGGATGCTGCCACCATTGCACTCATGACGCCTGGGATTTCAACCACTTTGTCTGAAAAGAACAATCTGCGTGATGCTCAAAAATTTACCGGTCAATCCGAGACTTGGAAAGACTACTGTGGGCGTACAGAGACGGCTCGTGAGCATTTTGCTGTTTGGAAGTCGAATATGGAGCGTCTCACAGATTTGTTCAATGACAAGCTCGAAAATGACGCTATTCCAGTCGTGCAGCCGCTGCGCCTTAGGCTTTCCGACAGTAAGGCTCACGATGACGGGATTGGTAAACTTGACTCAAAGAAACTCGGTAGCGTCTGGAGCTTGGCGGATATAGACAGAGCTGCCACGCCACAGATTTGGACTGCCCTTACCAGGTGTGATGATTTTGATCCCACTAAGGGTTTACCTGAGAATGCCAATCGGGTTATCAGAGCTCAGGGAGTGAAGTACGAAAGCGAAGACAACATTCCTGTATTCCCCTCAAATGTTGCGGCTATTGCCGTTCGTGACGGGTATGCGGAGATTGGTAGCACCATCCATCATGCCCGGATTTATAGGATTGATGACGGTAAAAAGATTTTTTACAGCATGATACGCGTATTCGCTGTTGATTTGCTAAAACACCAGGCTGAGGATTTGTTTACAGTCAAATTGCCTCCTAGCGCTATATCTATACGTACCTGCGAAGATTCTCTGCGGAGGGCACTCTCTAATGGTACAGCGGAGTACCTGGGCTGGCTTGTGCCGGGCGACGAAATAATAGTTGATACGTCTGATAAGGCTTTTCATACCGGACAAATTGGAGATTTGCTCAGGAATTTCCCTGTCAATTCGTTTAGACTCACGGGTTTCCCATCTAATTCAAGATTAAGACTAAAACCTGTTTTGTTGGCCGGGGAGGGATTGCGTGATGATGCCGAAGACTCTATCAAAAAAATTCTGTCAGGTCAGGGTTGGCGGCCAGCAATAAATGTACTGTTTTCCAAGGGCAAACCGCGCATTGTGCGGCGAAACTCTCTCGGAATCGAACGCCCCAGTTCCAATAACGGATTGCCGTTCTCATGGGAAGCATAGAGATAGAGAAGTGGCAGATTCTTGATTTCACCGGATTTCGAGGCTCTGTGAGTTCTATCCAAGGCGCCTTGGTAGTCAAGCCTGAGGAGGGCGAGGAACGACGTGTCCCGATTTCAGACGTGGCAGTGGTTCTGTTTGGTGTAGATACGCGGTTCTCTGCGGGATCAGTGCATCGCATCCTGAAAAATGACACTGCCGTAATATTTTGTGACTGGAAAGGTGTTCCCTATGGACACGCCTATCCATGGGGTGATCATACCCGAGTTGGTGCCCGTCAAATTGCCCAAGCAAACGCCAGTAGTCCTGCTCGGAAGTCTGTGTGGGCGCGTCTGATTAAATCTAAAGTTCTGGGCCAGGCTGAGGTACTTGAATTTTTTGGGCGACCTAACGGGAAAAGGCTTAAGGAACTGGTCAAAGATATCCGTTCCGGTGACCCCTCAAATATTGAGGGTCAAGCTGCACGCATTTATTGGGAAAGTCTATGGGATGACCAGGATTTTCGCCGTATACCGGGTGGAGGGGACGATAACTTTACTATAAATGCCATGCTGGATTATGGCTACACAATTCTACGTGGTCACGCTATGCGAGCTGTAGCGGCATCGGGTTTGATTTCTTCGCTGGGTGTAGCTCACCATGGACGCTCAAACCCCTGGAATTTGGCAGACGATTTCATCGAGCCCTTTAGACCTGCCATTGATTATTCTGTTTATTTGCTGGTGTCTGAATGCGTTGATGAAGGGTGCGAAATTAGGAAAAGATTGGTTAACGCCGCCGGTGACGTTTTCACAGCCACCCGAAAGTCGATTCCAGCCGAGATGACCCTGCTAGCTCAACATTATGGGCAGTTAATTGAGGGCGACATTGGGAAGTTCGGGGTTCCATCTTGGAAGCCGCCCAGTAAGTTGGGGCTCTAAGCAATGCCGGGAGAACCAGTGTGGTGCATGGTGATGTTCGACCTACCAACCAAAACCAAGAAGCAGCGGCGTGCATATACAGGTTTCCGGCGCTATCTGCTAGATAATGGGTTTTCGCAGGTGCAGTTCAGCGTTTATTCCTGGTACTCTCCCGCTGGTCACTTAAGCGTCAGACTTTTGAAAGGTATTAAAGCCCATTTACCTCCAGGTGGAGAGGTCAGAATCTACCATCTAACAGATCATCAGTGGGCAACTGCGTTGAGATTTTCCAACGCTAAGGAGGTAAAACAAGAAGAAGCGCCCACGCAACTGATGCTTTTTTAGGTCGCTAAATCTCAGTATTTCCTTGATATATCAGGGAAAAATGCCCTCTACTAAGTATATCAAGGATTATGTGAACTGATTCCCAGCATGGACGCTAATGGCCTATCTGCGCGAATAAGTATATCAAGGATTATGTGAACTGATTCCCAGCCATCTTGTGATGACAATCTTCCAGCGCCTAAGTATATCAAGGATTATGTGAACTGATTCCCAGCTTAGGGCGGCGATTTCGGAAACCAGCCTTAAGTATATCAAGGATTATGTGAACTGATTCCCAGCGGGTGTTGCGTAGCCAGACCTTTGTAGGTAAGTATATCAAGGATTATGTGAACTGATTCCCAGCGCGTGGTACGGGACGTAAAACGGCTAAGTAAGTATATCAAGGATTATGTGAACTGATTCCCAGCGGGGAAAGTCGAATACCTGGGCAGGGACTAAGTATATCAAGGATTATGTGAACTGATTCCCAGCCCATCCCGCATTCACAGGTGTGGATTATAAGTATATCAAGGATTATGTGAACTGATTCCCAGCCGAGGAGGCGGCTAAGCGCGAGGCTGAGTAAGTATATCAAGGATTATGTGAACTGATTCCCAGCTAGAGACGATACTAACACCCACTATGT
>NZ_GL622346.1:311716-521100 GCF_000185445.1 Mobiluncus holmesii ATCC 35242
GTAAGTATATCAAGGATTATATGAACTCATTTCTATTAGAATTTACAATTAATAAGTTGCAAAAAAGACAGTTATATTTGAGATTATAAACGAGAATCATTAGCGACACATATAGGCAGTGTTTATACATATCCACTTCGTATATATTTCAGTCTTTGTGTAAGTCGATGCCTCGTCTTATGCAAGAGGGAGGAGATAGGGCGTGGACTTCTGTCATCTTGCACAGCGAACACGTTGCCTCGGTGATGGTGCCAGTGCAGCAGGGCGAACGGGTCACTGTCATGATGCGTCGTGAGTTATCGGGGATTTCGGGTACAGCAGAACTATGCCCGCTGTGCATGAACGACCGATTTCAAAGTGGGATTTGTGTTCATGCCGATGCGCTCTTTGGTAAAGATGCAGGTAGGGATGATTCGGGCTATAGAGAATTCCGTACGGGAGAAGTGAAACTGGTCGTTCGCGTCTCAAGCTCGAAAGCTTCGCTTTTGTAGTGGAAAATTTCTCGGTCTTTGGGTGCGCAACCTGCTGCGCGGCTTGCGCACCATTTCCTCGTTTTGTCACTAGGTCTGGGTGCGCAACCCGCCGTTTTCACGTCGGCTTGCGCATCCCTTAGCCGAAGCGGCAAATGCCTTGCGGCTTTTTCGTGGCGGGCGTTGCCCGCCGCGCGCCTCTCCCAACAAGCCGCTTACGTAAGCAAGCTTACGACGCGCTTGTCGAGAGAGGCTCTGCCTGCTGTGCAGGCACGAAAAAACCGGTCAAGGCGCATGCCTTGACCGGCGTCTGGGTATTAGCAAGGACTCGCTCCGCTCGCCTTGCATACCCTCCCTCGTTCGCGTCTCGAGCTCGAAAGCTTCGCTTTTTCGGCTTGAGACGCTCTCTCAGTCGGGTGGCTGACGAGATTCGAACTCGCGACATCCTGAACCACAATCAGGTGCTCTACCACTGAACTACAGCCACCATCGCTTGCGAAAAGCAACCCCCCTATCTTACCGGATTTTGCCGCTCAGGCGAAACTCGTGCCCCGCCTACTGCGAAACCGTTGTTTGCCTACCGCCTTGCCGGGGGAACTTGTGCAAAAAACCTCTGTTTACTTGAAAGGCGAAGTCTGCAAAATGTGGGCGGCTGCACTCTGAAGTTCTTCCGTGCTGGGACCCTCGCCTGCCGGCAGCAGTACCGAACGGTAATAGCGCAGTTCGTTGAGGGAATCAATGATGTCGCCCAAAGCTCGATGATTGCCGGTTTTTTCCGGAGCTAAACCGTACACCTTTGGATACCAGCGCATCGCCAGTTCTTTCAGAGTAGACACGTCAATAATCCGATAGTGCAACCAGTTGATGAGCTCCGGCATCTGTTTCGCCAAGAACGCTTTATCAGAATGTACCGAATTGCCTGCCAGCTGGGCTTTTCCGGGTTCAGGGACCAGGCGTTTCACGTAGTCCAGAACTTGACGACCGGCTTCCTCCACGCTCAAACCGGTATCAAGTTTCGCCAGCAGCCCTGACTTAGTGTGCATTTCGCGGACAAATTCTCCCATGTGATTCATCGCGGTCGCGCTGGGCTTAATCAGCAAATCGATACCGGAATCCAGCGGGTTCAGTTCGGCATCGGTGACAATCACAGCGACCTCAATCAGCTCGTCAACATGCAAATCGAGTCCGGTCATCTCGCAATCAATCCACACCATCGGGTCGTTTTTTTGTTTCCCATACGGTACTCATCTCCCATTCAATAGTTGTTTCTGGTGGCGAAATCTTCGCCTACCAGCAAAAGGCTTAGTTGCTTTCGTCAGCCAGGAATCGTTGCAAAATCACGTCAAGATCCACCATCGAAACTGCTTTCGCCATCGCGCCACGCAGGGGAGCGGACGAACCTAAAGCGCTCAGACGCAACGTTGTGTCGGCGGCGCAATCCGGCAGGGCGAATTGGTTAATCGTCTCCCGAATCTGGTTTAAGAAACTCTCGCCTGCAAAGGACAGCTCGCCCCCGATAACAATCATCTTTGGGTTCAAAATGTTGCACACTTGCGCCAAGACGTAACCGATAGCACGACCGGCTTCTTGAATACGCCGAGTGACCCGCACGTCGCCCTCTTCAATCAGTCGATAGAGGTCCCTCAACGTGTGGACTGGAATCTCCAAGCTGCGCAGCGAAGCCATAATCGCGCTGACCGAGGCAATCATCTCCAGACAGCCACTGCCTCCACATTTACATAACTCATGATGGCTCGGAATCGGGAAGTGTCCGATTTCTCCCGAAATCCCGCCGGTTCCGTACAGGATTTTGCCACCTGCCATAATGCCGGCGCCAATCCCGGACGAGGCTTCAACATAGACGAAATCATCGACGTCCTTTGCGACTCCCCACATGTGCTCAGCTAAAGCCCCGGCATTAGCGTCGTTTTCGGTCAGAATTGGGAAAGGGGAAACTTCTTGAGCGATGTCTTCCAGGTTGATTCCGTTAAGTCCTGGAATCATGGAAGTGTAGTTGGACATGCGACCATCTGAACGCACCGCATCGGCAACTACGATGCAACCAGCCACAATCTGAGCGTTTTCCAGCCCCTTGGCTGCCATCATCGAGTCGAACAGGGCAACTGACATTTCCTTATTAATGGTTGCGTTAGCCTCTGGAGGAAGGGGGATGACTTGCGTATCCACAATATCGTGATCCAGAGTGACAATCCCGACTCGTACCTGTTCACGTTCCAGAGACACACCCATGGCGTAACCAATTTCGGGGGCGAACGCAATCGTGTTGCCGCGTCGACCTGATGCGGCCTCCGCCAGACGCAAAATTTCGGCTTCGGTCAGCTCGCGAACGATGTTAGAAACGGTCGCGGGGGCCAGACCGGTGCGACGGCTAATCTCGGCCTGTGAAATCCCTCCGGCATCAATAATGGCAGACAAAACTCGCTTTTGGTTCGCTACGCGCAGAGACGAGGGGGAGCCGGGGCCTAAAAGGTTTTCCATAGTCACGAACCCCATTTTAGTGATTTTTCCCTATCAATGGTCAGCCTCCCCCCACAAACTGAATACCGGTATCGGTATATTTCGGGAGGGTTGGTGCCCTCGGTGGGACTCGAACCCACAACCTACGGATTAGAAGGCCGTTGCTCTATCCATTGAGCTACGAAGGCTTACCGGTTAAACAAAATCTGTTAACTCGACCAGTTTAGCCTATTTCCGCGGTTTTTTCCCCTGTGCATAAAAGGGTTATCCACAGGCAAAAAAATATTTAGTTGGACATGACAAACCTTTGCGAAACCCTCGAACTGAGAGCTGTTTGCTTGACAGCTATCGACAGTAACGAGCGCAGAGACGTTCGGGAAAGGAAAACAAAATGAGCTCCATGACAGTAACAGTAAGCGGATATTTGGGAAACACTCCATTTTTGCGCAAGACCTCCGCCGGTACGCACTGGGTCCGATTCTCTCTGGCCTGCAACGCCAGTTATCGTGATGTTAACGGCAACTGGACCAGCGGGGAAACCACGTGGTTCAACTGCAAAGCTTGGGGGACTTTCGCCGTCAACATTGCGGAATCGCTGCACAAGGGCGATCCGGTGGTTGCGCAGGGACGTTTAGTGCCCGGGACTTACGAACATGCCGATAAAACGACTGGCGTCGTCGAAAAACGTCCAGAATTGGCTCTGCACCTGACCCATATTGGGGTAGACCTGGTACGTACTCCTTCCATAAACATCAAATATGCCAAGGAAACCAGCGCCGAGGAAAACTCCGCGAAATCGAGCAAGTTCGATATTTCTGCGGACTCTTTGAACACCGTGAGGGATACGGGATTTGCGCAGACGGAGTCAGACCTCGTGGAGAGTGTGGATATTCTTGACGAATTAGACGTTGAAATGGAAGCTGCCGATGAGGAATCTTTAATCAGCGTCGGGACTGACGCGGTACCATTCTGAAAAAGATTTGCGATTTCCGTTAGCATATTGGGGGTGCGGGTTTTTACCCCACCCCCAATAGACCTCCGGGCCAGATGTTGCTCGGCTCACCGAAACTGTAAGGAAGTTGTATGTCAGAGTACATTTATTCGATGTTAAAGGCCCGCAAGAAAGTCGGCGATAAGCTCATTTTGGATGACGTAACGATGGCATTCCTGCCTGGAGCCAAGATTGGCATGGTAGGTCCCAACGGAGCCGGTAAGTCGACCATCCTGAAAATCATGGCAGGTTTGGATGAACCCAGCAATGGTGAAGCCATCCTCAGTCCCGGATATACGGTAGGTATCCTCTTGCAGGAACCTCCGCTTAATGAGGAAAAGGACGTGCTGGGCAACGTCGAGGAAGGCGTGGGGGAAATCAAAGCCAAGCTGGATCGATACAACGAGATTTCAGCCCAAATGGCAGACCCGGACGCAGATTTCGATGCCCTGATGGAAGAAATGGGTCAGCTCCAAGAAGCTATTGATGCTGCTGATGCCTGGGACCTCGACAGCCAGTTGGAACAGGCGATGGACGCGCTGCGCTGCCCGCCGGCAGACGCGGACGTGAAAACCCTCTCCGGAGGGGAACGCCGCCGGGTCGCCTTGTGCAAGCTGCTGCTGGAAGCCCCTGATTTGCTGCTGCTTGACGAGCCAACCAACCACTTGGACGCCGAGTCGGTGCTGTGGCTAGAGCAGCATTTGAGCCAATACAAGGGAGCGGTTATTGCCGTCACCCACGACCGGTATTTCCTGGATCACGTGGCGGGGTGGATTGCGGAGGTCGACCGCGGTCATCTGTACCCCTATGAGGGCAACTACTCCACCTACTTGGAAAAGAAACAGGAGCGTTTGGAAGTCCAAGGTCGTAAAGACGCCAAGCTCCAAAAACGGTTGAAAGAAGAGTTGGAGTGGGTGCGCCAATCCGCTAAGGGGCGTCAAGCCAAGTCAAAGGCTCGTTTGCAGGCATATGAAGCGATGGCAGCGGAGGCTGAGAAGTCACGGAAACTTGATTTCGAAGAAATCCAGATTCCGCCGGGGCCGCGGTTGGGCACTTTGGTGCTGGAGGCAACTAACCTTAAGAAAGGCTTTGGTGACCGCACCCTGATTGATGGTTTGAGTTTCAGCTTGCCCCGAAACGGCATCGTGGGAGTTATCGGACCTAACGGGGTCGGGAAAACGACCCTGTTTAAGACCATCGTCGGGCTGGAGCCCCTCGACGGCGGTGACTTGAAAATCGGGGAAACCGTGAAAATCTCTTATGTCGATCAGACTCGCGCGGGCATTGACCCGGAAAAGACACTGTGGGAGGTCGTCTCCGACGGGGCAGATTATATTGAGGTGGGTAAGGTCCAGATGCCGTCGCGTGCTTACGTGTCCGCTTTCGGGTTCAAGGGAGCTGACCAGCAGAAGCCTGCGGGTGTTTTGTCCGGCGGGGAACGTAACCGCCTGAACCTGGCTCTGACCTTGAAAGAAGGCGGAAACCTGCTGCTGCTCGACGAACCAACGAACGACTTGGACGTTGAAACCTTGGGATCGTTGGAAAACGCCCTGTTGCAGTTCCCCGGTTGTGCTGTGGTCGTCACCCACGACCGCTGGTTCCTGGACCGAGTGGCGACGCACATTTTGGCTTATGAGGGTACCGAGGAAGATCCGGCTAAATGGTTCTGGTTTGAAGGCAACTTTGAGGGCTACGAAGCCAATAAGATTCAGCGTCTGGGACCGGAAGCTGCCCGACCGCATCGGGTGGTTTATCGGAAACTGACCCGCGGGTGAGGGTAACCGTACCCAAAAGTCACTGGAAAACGTTATAGCACCCCGTGTGCTTGCCCACTAACGGGTTTGAACGGTTAGAATTAGTTAATGTAAACCGTCCAGTGTCGTACCGGTAGTGGTTGCGACGTGTGGCAATCAGCGAGCGGATTTTTGAGGAATCGATACAGTGGCCGAAACAACGCACTATCTTGAAGGATATTTGCCCCAAGTCCAGGACTTAGCCCGTCGACTGGGGGTGGACACGGACTATTGGGATTTTGCGGGCAACTACCATGAGGTGTCGCAATCGACTTTGGTTCGAGTCATTGATGCTCTCGGCTTTACGCTGCAAAGCTGTGATGACATTGGGCGTGCCTATGAGTCGCTGGATCGAGAATACTGGTTTTCCACGCTTCCGAAAGGGCTGGTGGTACGGCAGTCTCACGGGGCGAACATTCCGGTTCACGTGCCTGATGGCACCAGTTTGGAAGTTTGGCTGGAGACTGAAAACGGCGATACCAGACCGCTGGAACAGCTAGATATTTGGGTTCCGCCCCGTGACTTTGGTCCCGAAGGCAGGCGTGGCGAGGCCACGTTCCGCCTGCCTGAAGGCACCGAATGGGGCTACCATACCCTGCACGCCAAGACCGTGGAAGGCGAATTTTCCCAACAGGTTGCGGTCGTTCCGGATCGGCTGCCTTTGGGGAATCTGGAGCATTCCCGCTCTTGGGGCGTGATGACGCAACTGTATTCAGTGTCTTCTCGCGGTTCCTGGGGGATGGGAGACTTCCACGATTTAGGTCATATCGCTGAAATTTTCGGGCGCCAAGGCGCAGACTTCGTGCTGACCAATCCGTTGCATGCGGGCGAGCCCAACGTGCCTCTCACGCCCTCTCCTTACCTGCCGGTGTCGCGGCGTTTCCTGAACCCGCTATACATCCGCCCTGATGACATTGCGGAATATAGCCAGTTAGATTCCACTTCTGAATCTCTGGTGAAAGTCGCTTTCGCTCAAGCCTCCAATGAAATTTTCCCCGTTGATGCGGTGAAATACATTGATCGGGATCGCTCGTGGAAAGCTAAACGTGAAGCCCTGGAAGTCATTTTTAAGGTAAAACGCAGCCCCTCCCGCGAAGCAGAGTTCAGCGATTTTGTGGCAGTGCGAGGTCAGGACTTGCAAAACTTTGCTTTGTGGTGCGCCCTGTATGACCGTTTCGGCCCGGGACCTTGGGAAGATGACGTTGCCGATGTTTCCAGCCCTCGTGTGGCGGCGCTGCGGGAGGAACTCGCCAAACGAGTCGAGTTCTATTGCTGGCTGCAATGGATTGCCTCCACGCAGCTTCACGCGGCTCAAGAATCTGCCAAGAACTCCGGTATGACGATTGGCATCATGAACGACCTTGCGGTCGGGGTGCACAAGTGCGGTGCTGACGTGTGGTCCATCCCGGACGCTTTCGTGCGTACTATGAGCGTGGGTGCGCCACCGGATATGTACAATCAGCTGGGTCAAGACTGGTCCCAGCCACCGATGAACCCGCGTTATATGGCGACTCACGATTGGGAACCTTTGCGAGGGATTATTCACCGTGCCTTAGCCGATTGCGGGGCTTTGCGCATCGATCATGTGATGGGGCTGCTTCGCCTGTGGTGGATTCCGCAAGGAACTGACCCCAACGAGGGTACTTACGTTCGTTACAACCACGAAGCTACCGTGGGCATCATGCTGTTGGAAGCCGCCAGAGCTAACGCCGTAGTGGTCGGGGAGGACTTGGGAACAGTAGAGGACTGGGTCCGTGATTACCTGAAAGATCGCGGTATTCTGGGCACCTCGGTGCTGTGGTTTGAACGCAACGGTAGTGATTTCAGATATCCGGATCAATACCGCGAAATGTGCATGGCAGCTGTCAATACTCACGATTTGCCCCCGACCTTGGGATTCCTCCGTGCCGTCCACCTGGAAGTACAGGACAGTTTGGGGATTCTGCCACAGCCCCTCGAACAAGCCAAGGACGCTCTGTATGACGACATCTCGAAGTTGGTGGAAATGCTGCGGAACATGGGGCTGCTGGAAAATGAATATCCGACCGAGTCCGAGCTCATTTTGGCGCTACACCGTTTCATTGGCATGACCCCGGCAAAGCTGTCTGTAGTCAGCTTGGTCGACGCAGTGGGAGACCTGCGGATGCAAAACCAGCCCGGTACGAATAACGAATACCCGAACTGGCGGATTCCGCTAACGGATTCTCTGGGACGTTCGGTCAAAGTGGAGGAGCTGGAATACTACGTGGGAGTAGGCGAAATCTGCGAAGCGATGCGCGAATTGGTGAATCCGCAGCATACGGAAAACACTGAAAACTAATGTTCTGAAAGGAATTATATTTTCAAAGCCTAGCCTCTGTCGCGAAGTCGTCGCGTTGGGGTTGCCACTTTGCAATCCTTTAATAGCACGTCGAAAGACATTTTCCGGGCAGAATTTGTGGCAAAATTGAGAGAGCTGTTGGCTGCGGTATCCGTGACTACAGTCTGACCTGGAGATGCTGAGGAAAGGAAGTGCCAGCGTGGCGGGCAAAGGCAAAGCAGCCGACGCGGTATCCGATGTGGAATCGGATCGCATTTCTGGTGCTCAGAGCCGAACAGGCAAAGCCAAGCAAAAAGCCCAAAATTCCGCTGCGGCAAAGAAATCAGCGAAACGTCCGAAAGACGCCAAAGCCCCGGAGACTGCGGGTAAGCGGCAACATTTCGCTAGGTTCCTGTCACCAGGGTGGTACGAACGGTTCCTGCAGTATCTGTTTGTCGCGATATTGGTGCTGTGCGCATCTGAAATGTCCTTACGCCTAGGGCAGGGGCATATCCTTGGAGATCAGGGATTCGGCAAACTGTTTCCGGCGATATTGCCTGTGGCGGACATCTTTTACTATGTTGGTACCACGGTAGAGTCCTATTTTCCTCTGGTCGTGGCATTTCTGTTGGCTTTCGCGGCCGCTAAACGTGCTAACGCCGCCATCGGACTTGCGGTGCTGGGCGGTTGGGCTGGTTACCTGGGTGCCACAATGGCTTTGTCTCGATACAGTGCGGCATCCTCACAAGGGGAGGTTTCCGCTGTTGACTTGGGGCTGATGGGTGGAATCTTGGTGGGATTCCTGGTGGCTGGTTGCTGGAGCGAGTTCCGATTCCGCAAAATTGCTCCCTGGGCTCGAATGGTCAGCGGGATTCCTCTGGTGGTGATGATTTCCGCGACTGGGGGAGTGGTCCTCGGCATTCTGGTCGGCGTGTGTTACCAACTGCTTTATCTGCTCATTGCCGTGGCAGTTGGCACGGCAATGGTGTCCACTCCAGGTCCTTTAGGAGCTGCAATCTACGGTCTGCTCCATCCTTTTGCGGAGGTCGCCGGGTTTAGCTCCCTGCTGAACGTTGCGCCCTTTAATCTCTACGGCAGATGCCAAACAACCCAGGGCGACACCCTCAACGGTTCCTACCGCTGCTTTGTGTACGGAGGTACGCAGATGGAGGGGCAGCAGGCCCTGTTCCTCGCCGGGGGCTACCCGGTCGTAGCGTTTGGGCTGGCAGCGCTGTTCCTGGTGTTGTGGCTGCAGCTGAAGGGCAGCAATCGTCAATACTGGCGCATCATGTATTGGTTCCTGATTGCCAGCACGTTCGTGGTAGGTGCCGACAAACCAGCGCTATATCTGTTGTTTTTCGCGGCTCCTGGTCTGTTATTGGTACATGCGGGAGCCTCGGCGTTTGCTTACGCTCTCACCGCGGTTTTCGGCGTAACTATTGGCTGGGCAGGCGGTCCCGGCATGCTGGACTTGCTGCGCTGGATGGGAACCGGTGCAGGCATTTTAGTGCTGCTCATCCTGGGAGTGATTTACGCTGCGATTTACGTCATGATTGCTATTTTCACAGTAAAGGCAAAAGGGAAACGATTGCGCCTGGGTGGATTTGGTGTGTCCTACATTAAGAAGCCGTTTATGGGTATCCCCAACAATTCCGGTGACGCGAAGTTCGCTCCGGTCCTCGTGAGTCAGAAATCGGAAGCTGTGAAGAACTCCACACAGACCGGCGCGTCGACCCCAGTTAGTGAAGATACTTCCGCGGTTTCTCCGGCTCCGGAAAAGCGAGCTCCTGCAAAGGCAACTGCGGCAAAGCCAGTGGTGACAAAAGCGACCACCGCAAAGGTCACTCCGGCAAAACCGGCAGCGGTTCAACCGACGCCCGCAAAGCCGGTCGTGGCAATGCCAACACCGACAAAATCGACACCGGCAAAGGTAGCTCCGACAAAACCGGTTCCGAACCAACCAGGTATCGTTGAGCCTGTCGCCACGCAGCCTGTTGCCGCTCAACCCGTTATCACTCAACCTGAAGCAACCCGGGAACCGCGGATGGTGCGAACTGAACCAGCAATCAGACCCGCGCCCCAGTCTCCGCAGCCTGCGGTACCCTCGGCTGAGCCTTATTCTGAAGTCGCTGCCACGCCAAATCCCGCTTATACCCAGCAGGGATATGCCCAGAATCCCTATGGATACCAGGCGCCGAGCTACCCCGAAGGGTATCCGGCTTATCCCGAGTACGGACCGGAGTACAACGGTGGATACAATCCCCAACTATATGGATACCAAGGAAACGGCTACGCGTATCCCACCGCTTACAACTCCGTGGCAATGCCGCAGAACACTCCGACTGCGCAAAACTTTTCCGCGCCCCAGCCCCCACCGCGGGTTCCGGTCGCCCCGGCAGAGACTCACCCGAAGGCTAATCACCAATCGCGTTCGCATTAACCTGAGGCATGTATATCAGGATTGTTAAGATTGCCCGGCGGAGCGGGAAGCATTTCAATAAAACCCGCGGTCCCAGGAGCCAATAGCTCCTGGGACCTAAGTATTCTGGTGTCCACGGGGGACTTGCTCTCCGCTCTTTTGCGGGCACAGAGAGCTACCCGCCAGACTTTACCCTTCGCGGTCGCGCTGCTGAGCTTTCGCGATGCGTTCGGCGCCGGACTGGTTCTCGCGCATCATCCGCAGCAGAGCCGCAGGCGCGTCGGCATTGTTCGAGAGCCATTCCTGGGTGAGTGCCAGGACATCCACGCCACTGGATTCAAATCCCACCAGCGCGGCTGGATACATGCCCTCGATGAGCTGTTCGCCAATCTCGTGAGTACGACCATCATAAGTCTCCCGCAGCATCTCAAAGTAACGCTGAGCAAAAGGAGCCAACAGCACCGGGTCGGGTGTCCGATTGAAACCGGCGATGATGGACGCCAACTGGTCGTTCGTGAGAGTGGTATCGCTGTAAGCGCGGTCAAAGAACTCAGCCTTTACCGCCGAATCGGGCAAAGAAGCCGTGGCTTGCAGGACACGTTCGCGCCCGTTCACGGTGTCATCATTGCTCAGTTCAGCTTCGATAGCGCCACGGTCTACGTGTCCCACTGCTGCCAAAGAAGTCAGCAGATTCCAACGCAACTCTGTGTCTACCAACAGCCCGGTGAGGGTCTCGCTGCCATCCAGAAGGGCGGCACTGGCAGCGACGTCTTCGGGGGACTGTGCTCGACGAGCGGCAGCCCGAACCAGCTGCAGTTGGGTATCCGAATCAGCCTTGGCCAGGCGGGACAGCATCCGCAGACGCGAGGAGACGTTTCGAGCCACAGCTTCGCGGTTCTCCGCAGCAAGGTAACTTTCAACGCAGGTATCCAGATTACGCAAGGTGACCGAAACCACCATGGGGTGAGTTTCTACCATGAGGGCTTGCAAGGCAGTATCAACATAGTGAGAAGCGCCGACCTCACCGTCACGCACCATGTCCCACAGAATCGACAAAATCTGGGATCGAGTCAGTGAGTCAGTGAAGGCGTCAATATGTTCACAAGCCGTACGCAAAGACTGTTCATCTAACCGAACTTTGCCGTAAGCCATGTCCCCATCGTTGACCAGAATGACGTCGGGGCGCGGACCATAGAAGCCGGGAAGAATGTATTCCTCGGCCTCCATGTCGAATTCCTCGCGATGACCGGGAACAAACACGGTCTTGCCATCGTGCTGTTCCAAGTTGTAGGCACATACTGCCATATGCTGCGGACGCGGGGTGGCATCGGCATTGAAATGCTCTTGGACAATGCGCAGGAAAGTAATCTCTCCGCTGTCGTCCGTCTGGATTTCGGGACGCAGCCACGTCATACCGGCTTCTTCCAGCCACTTGCGCGACCAGGCTTTCAAGTCTTTACCGGAGGTGGCCTCCAGCTCGGTCAGCAGGTCTGTCAGAGTGGCATTGGACCACTCGTGCTTGGCAAAGTATTCCTTAATCCCCAGGCGGAAGTTATCCCAACCTACGTACGTCACCAACTGGGACAGCACACAGGCACCTTTTGCATAAGTGATGCCGTCAAAGTTGACCTGGACATCTTCCAGGTCGTTGATGGTCGCCACAACCGGGTGGGTGGAGGGTAGCTGGTCTTGACGGTATGCCCAAATCTTTTCTGAACACGAGAAGGTCGTCCAGATGTCCTTCCACTGAGTTGCTTCCGCGGTGGCCTTGGTGGAGACAAATTCAGCGAAAGACTCGTTGAGCCACAAGTCGTTCCACCACTTCATCGTGACCAGGTCACCGAACCACATGTGAGCCAGTTCGTGCAAAATGGTCACGACCCGGCGTTCCACTCTGGTCTGTAGCGGGCGGGACCGGAATACGTACTCGTCGCGGAATGTCACGCAGCCCACGTTCTCCATTGCCCCGGCGTTATATTCGGGAACAAAAATTTGGTCATATTTACGGAACGGATAGGGGCGCTCAAAAGCGGTTTCGTAGAATTCAAAACCAGCGCGGGTGATGTCCATAACATCAGTGGCATCCAAGTGCTTCGCCATAGAGGCACGACAGTAGACTCCCAAGGGGATGCGTCTGCCATCGCACGAGGTTACTTCGCCAGTTTCTCCCACGTAGGGACCTGCAATAACGGCGGTCAGATAGGACGAGATTTTTTCGGTGGGGGTGAAACGGTACGTGCGTACGCCGTCAGCGGCGATTTCAGGTTCCGGGGTGGGCGAGTTGGAGAATGCGTTCCACTCGGGGGGAACCACGAAAGTAAAGGTAAAGTCTGCTTTGATGTCGGGTTGCTCAAAAACTGCATATACGCGACGGGAATCCGGCACCTCGAACTGAGAGTACACGTAAGATTTGCCGTCTTCGGGGTCCGTGAAACGGTGCAGCCCCTCACCGGTGTGCATGTAAACGCAATTCGCCGTCACCCGCAGATTGTTGCGTTCCTGCAAATCTGGCAGGAAAATTCGGGAATCGGCGTAATTCGAGAGGTCTAATGCTGTCCCGTTCAAAATCACTTCGGTGACGGAATCGGCAATGAGGTCGATGAAAGTCGAAGCCCCTGGCTGGGCAGCGAAGTCAACTTCGGTCACGGAATGAAAAATTTGCTCTCCTTGAGTTAAATCAAGGTGTACGCGGTAGTGAACGTCGCTGACGATTTCCGAACGCTGCTCGGCTTCGACGCGGGTTAGGTTAGTTCCAGGCATTTACGCTCCTTTGAGTTTGCAATCGGTATATATTCTTCCACGTCTGAGCCCTTTTTGATGAAGTTTCAGCGTACAGATTACAGTTAAACTAGACTTAGGTTGTGGTCCGGGCGCGAACAGCAAGGGGAGGTATTTGCGTTGAGACGGAAAACCGCGGGCGATTTTGACTTCCAGATTTCAGCCTCGAAACTCCGCGGGGGGCGGCGTGTCCTCGTGGGAATTCTCTTAAGCGCAGTGGCTTTGACCGGATTGAGTGCCTGCGCAAAGAAAGACTCTGAGACCTCTACCCAATGGAACTCCACCATTGTGACCACGCCGGCCCCAAAGGGCTGGATTAACGGTAAGGACGGGGCTTTTCGGGTGCAGATTCCGTCATCCTACCTGGATGCTTACGATGCAATTAGCGGTTCCAAGCTGCCCGACGCACAGGTGGTGCTGTCGCTCGCTTCTGACAAAGCCCTCAACGGCTACGTTCCCGTCATGGTCATTGATCACGCCAAAGCGAATTCCGACCCTGATGAAGTGCAAAAGAACTTGAAACAGGATCCCATCTACAAGGATTACAAGAAGTTTACGGTACTGAACCCGACCCAAGTAGAGGGACTGAACGTCCTGGAAATGAAGTGGAGCTACGTCTATCAAGAGGTCGAAATGACCGCGTTTATGACCTTGGTCTCCGGGAATAATCATGCTTACGCCTTGAAACAAGACGTCCCTGATTACGCGCTGGAGACCTATCAGCCGATTATTGATTCCGTGCTGAAAACCTGGACTTGGAACGACCCGGTGAAAGGCACCAAGCCGAAACCAAGCCCCGCACCTACCAAATCCTGACTCTTTGATTCGGCTCCAGCCACAGGGCGTCTCCGGGCTTGGTCTGGAAAGTATCCGCGAATAGGTCGAGGTTCGCGACCACACCGTTGCAACGGAACTCTGCCGGGGAGTGGGGATCAACAGAAATGAGTTGTTTGGCCATTTCCGGGCGGACCTTTGTCTGCCAGGACAGTGCCCAGGATAGGAAGAAACGTTCGGCAGCGCTGAGCCCCTCGATAACCGGAGCATCTGCCGGGTCGGCAATGCCCTGCTGCTTGAGCTCTAACAGGTAGGCTTTCCAAGCGATGTCGAGTCCACCCAGGTCGCCAATGTTTTCCCCGATAGTCAGCGCGCCGTTGACATGGAATTCTGCAGGCAGCCCCTGGGGGACGAAAGCGTTGTATTGGTCGATTAGCGCATGGGTGCGTTTCTCAAACTCGGCTAGGTCCTGGTCAGTCCACCAATTTTCGACTTTGCCGGTGCCGTCGAACTTCGCACCCTGGTCATCAAAACCATGCCCGATTTCATGTCCGATAACTGCCCCGATAGAACCGTAGTTCACCGCTGCATCCGCATCCTTGTCAAAGAACGGGGGCTGCAGGATAGCGGCGGGGAACACGATTTCGTTTTCGGTCGGATTGTAGTAAGCGTTGACGGTTTGCGGAGTCATGTGCCAAATCGTGTGATCGACTGGACCACCCAGCTTGTCAATCCAAAAATTCGTCCCAAATACGCTGGCATTGTGAACCTTATCCATTAGCGTTCCGTCGCCGAGCTGGAGTTTCTCATAATTCCGCCACTTGTCGGGGTAGCCGATTTTGGGGGTAAACTGACGCATTTTCTGTAGCGCCTTGTCTCGCGTCTCCGGTCCCATCCAATCCAAAACCGCAATGGAATCCTGATAAGCCTGAATGAGGTTATCTACCAGGTGGCTCATAGCAGACTTAGCTTCGGCAGGGAAGTGGCGCTGCACATAAAGTTTGCCCAAAGCTTCGCCCATGACGGAGGACGCCAGGGAAACTCCGCGCTTCCAGCGTTCCCGCAGCTGCTCCTTGCCTGCCAGCTTTTGCCCGTAAAATTCAAAGTCCGCATTCACTATTTCGCTGGAGAGCAGGGAGGTATGCCCGTTCAAAGCGTGCCACAGCATCCACCATTTCAGCGTCTCAAAGTCGGTAGAATCCCAGAGTTGATCCATGTTTTCGAGGAAATCCGGTTCGCTCACGTTGACTTCCGTAAACATTTTATCAGGTAATCCCGAAGCCTTTCGCCAGGCTCCCAGGTCAAAACGCGGCAGTTTGGCAGCCAGTTCGTCCCAGGTCATTGGGTTGTTCGTAGCGTCCGTGTCGCGAGTTTTCACGTTATCCCAATGTAGTTTCGCAATCTCCGTCTCAAAGTCGACGATTCTAGCAGCCGCGTCCGCAGCTGCGGACTGTGAAGCATATCCGGCCAGGGTGAACATGCGAGCAATGTGCTGGCGATACTGATTCAACAGGCTGGCGTGTTTTTCTTCCAAGTAGTAGGCGCGTTCGGGCAAACCCAAACCGTCTTGCCCGAAATAGTTGACGTAACGTTCGGGATCGTTCACATCAATGTCGATGCCGGTATCAAAGAATCCCTCGTAGGTGCCTTCCGCAAAAGTCTGTGCCCACAAGTCACGCAGTTCCGCTTTCGTGGTGGCGTGGTCTAGGGGAGCCTGTAATTGTTGCAAGCTCGCGGTGCTGTCTGCTTCCACCGTGGCTTCATCCATGAAAGAGCCATAAAGGGAGGCAACTTTGGCAGCAAGACCGCTCAGTTCCCCGGTGATACGACCCGCGACACAATCTTCAATGATGGTACGGACCTGCTTTTCCGCTTCTTCAGCCAAGAGGTGAAATGAACCGTAACTCGCCTTGTCAGCAGGAATCTCGGTGCGCGCCAGCCATTTACCGTTTACGTAACGGTAAAGGTCGTCTTGGGGGCGGATGGTTTCATCAAAATCAGCGGGGTCAAGCATCCCCAACAGTGGGTTCTTTGTCATGGGTTCAACCCTACCGTGCCACACCAAAATTTTCCGAGCGACCCCGGCAACGTCACCGACAAAACTTGTGACTTTGCGACCGTATCGGTGACGACATCCCCGCAGAACTCAACGTGTTGAGAACCCTAGAGCGTCATACAGCTGCATCGCTTCGGGAGCGGCGGATATGTCCAATTGTAGCGTCAGAGCTTCAAGCCCCAACGCATCCACAGCTCGGGAAGCATTAATCACCAGCCCCGAACCAATGCCCTGACGACGATACTCAGGGTCTACAAACAAATCAGCAATATAGGGTTGGTCGCTGTTTCCGTCGGCGGTACACCACTCATCAGGAGCCTGGTGCAAGACGATAACCACGCCGACCAGTTTGTCCTCGTGCCAGGCCCCGAGGGTGGCTTCAGTCAACAGCGGACCGTAGGCGCCATCCCAAAACAAATTCAGCTGGCTGGCAGCACTCGACCCGGCATCCCGATAGGCAACCGCGTGCAGTTGCGACATCTGCACCACGTCATCGCGGGTTATCGGACGATAGGCAATCTTAATTTCTGACTTTGGCTCTGTTGCCGTCAACTCATCGGTCGACGGGGCTTCTAAGGACAGCTTGGACATATCCCAATTGTTTCATGTTTCGTACCTGCTGGGTAGTCTTTGCCGGCTGCTGAATAAAATCATTCTGTCGGTCTGGGGGAACAACAGGTCGCGTCACTACCGAATTCAGATAAAACAGGCGATTGGGGCAGATACTCTCATCGGCGCGAGTTTGCCAAGGTCGGTAACATGGTGGAGTGGAAAACAAGCATGAAGAAGCGCACCA
Source organism: Mobiluncus holmesii ATCC 35242 (assembly GCF_000185445.1). NCBI lineage: Bacteria > Bacillati > Actinomycetota > Actinomycetes > Actinomycetales > Actinomycetaceae > Mobiluncus > Mobiluncus holmesii. Next base: position 328,571 of record NZ_GL622346.1, read on the forward strand.
GCACCACCATCACCACGCCCATGAGCATCACTCCCCGGCGGTTACCCCCGAGGATTTGTCAGTTGACCCAGATTTGATTCCCTACCTGTTCGCGGCTCGAACCCCCGCCGAGCCGGAGGACCATAACAACCCGACCGGGGAACCTTGTGACCCAGAAAACGGTGACACACCCCGGAAAGGTCCCCTCGACCGCTTTGGCACTCCGTTGAGCCCCGAACAGCGCGAGCTTGTGGATGAAATGAACGACAGGCAACGTCCGGCGGCCACACTGGGACCCTCCACTATGGACGACCCGAAAGCTCGTGCTATCTACGAAACGTTGTTGACACGCCGTGCCGAACACCAGATTGAGCCCAGCTTGGAGCCGGTGCGGGGAGTGCTAGATTACCTGGGCAATCCCCAAGAATTGTTCCATTCCGTCCACATCACCGGCACGAATGGTAAAACTTCCATCGCCCGGATGATTGAGGCGCTGCTGGTGGAACTGGGGTATCGGACCGGCCGGTTTACCTCCCCGCACCTGGTAGACGTGCGCGAACGCATCACAGTGGACCAAGACCCCGTCACCACCGAACAGTTCGTCCAGGCTTATGAAGACATCGAGGCGCAGCTGGCGCTGTGGGAAAACGCGCACCCCGGACACCGACTTTCCTTCTTTGAAGTCATGACGGTCATGGCATACGCCCTGTTCGCAGACGTGCCCGTAGACGTGGCGGTGGTCGAGGTCGGCATGGGCGGGCGCTGGGACGCCACGAACGTCATTGATGCAGATACAGCTGTCATCGGACCAATCAGCTTGGAACACGAACAGTGGCTCGGTAAGGGACTGACCAATATTGCGCGGGAAAAAGCGGGCATCATGCGACCACAGCGGGTGGCAGTGGTGGCAAAACAACCCGACGAGGCTCTCGCGGTGATTCGTGACACTGCCGCTGCCGAGGATGTAGTGCTGCGCTATGAAGGGGAAGATTTTGAAGTGCTGCGCCGGGTCCCGGCAGTCGGGGGACAAGTCCTCGACATTCGCACCCCGGCGGCAGTCTACCAAGATATTTACCTGCCCCTGTATGGGGAATTCCAGGCGGAAAATGCGGCGCTGGCACTCACGGCAGTAGAGGCGCAACTGGGCGGTATGCCGTTGCACGGGGAATCTGTGGAGCGGGCTTTGGGGACGGTCAAGTCTCCCGGACGCCTGGAAGTGCTGCATTCCACCCCCATGATTGTGGCTGACGCGGGGCATAATCCGGGTGCGGCTCAAGCCTTGCGTCGGGCAATCGAAGATGATTTCCGTTTTGAACACACGGTGGGGATTTATTCCGCCATGGCGGACAAAGACATTGAAACTGTATTGGGAATTATGGAACCGACCATCGCGGAGTTAATCGTGACCCAGATGCCTGGTGAGCGCGCCGCTAAAGTGGAGGATTTGCAGACCCTGGCGGCGGACGTGTTTGGAGACGAGCGGGTCTACGCTATCGACTCCCTGCCCGAAGCGATTGCGAAAGCCGGAGAAATCGACGATTTACAAGGTGGCGTTCCCGGCTCCACCGGAGTGGTGATTTTCGGTTCTGTCGTGCTTGCCGGAATGGCACAAGACGTGTTGCGGAAAGACAAACTAAACTAATCACGATTGGTTCCCATCGACGGAATCTCGGTCGGAGCCAGTTGCGGAAATTTCAGGCAGTCGGGAAGGAGCAGCTGTGAGTTTGGACAAGCAGTGGGTGCTGCGCTGGATGGATGGCTGCGCTCGAGTGCTGGAACAAAACCGCGAAATGCTGGGGGATTTAGATGACGTCATTGGAGATGGAGATCACGGAGAGAACATTTCACGCGGGTTTTCTGCCGTTGACCAGCGCTTATCTGGAATCGTGGTAGAGAGCCCGAAGCAAGCATTACGGGTGACGGCAAATACTTTGTTGGCAGCAGTGGGGGGAGCCTCGGGATCTTTGTACGGCACGGCATTCTTGCGGGCGGCGCGTTCGGTAAGCACGGAGAGCCTAGATTCTCAGGCTGTGGCGATGCTGCTGGTAAAGGCGGCGGAGGGGATTGCGGAACGCGGTGGAGCCCAGCCGGGGGACAAAACCATGCTGGACGCGTGGTACCCGGCTGCTACGAACGCTGCTGCCGCGGTGGCGAAAGGCGCGACCCTGGAGGAAGTCTTGCGCGTCGCTGCGGACGCAGCCGCGAAGGGTGCCGAAGATACGGTGTCGATGAGCGCTGCAAAAGGGCGGGCGTCACTGTTGGGGGAACGTTCCATCGGTCACAAGGATCCCGGTGCCACCTCTAGTGCGCTCATTTTGGCAGAGGCGGCAAAAGCCGCCGCGCATTGAGCACTTTTCGGAAAAACCCTGATGAAATCCGGTAGGATGCACAGGTACTTACACAACTTGATGTTTCGCTCGACGTAGAACGAAACTTTTGACGAAAGGAAAGTCAATGGCTGACTGCCACATCCCTTATGATCCGAAGGAAGAACACACTCTGGTCATTATTAAGCCTGATGGCTACCGGCGCGGACTCATCGGCGAGGTGATTAGCCGGATTGAACGTCGCGGATTTAAGATTGTGGGCTTGCAAACCAAGACTGCAACCAGGGAAGAGCTTGAAGAACACTATTTTGAGCACAAAGATAAGCACTTCTTTGAAAGCTTGGTCAGCTACATGACGAGCGGTCCCATTGTGCTCATGGTTATCGAAGGCTCTCGAGTGATTCAGGCTTTCCGTAACATGATGGGAGATACCAACCCAGCAGTGGCGCTGCCCGGGACTATTCGTGGGGATTTGGCTCGGGATTGGGGTCCGGACGCGCAGATTCAAAACATTGTTCACGGTTCGGACTCGGTACAGAGCGCCGATCGTGAAATCGCGTTGTGGTTCCCCTACATGATTGACTAAAGGTCGTTATCGTGGCGCTCCCCCCGAAGGGTCTCTCCGTTGGACAATGTCGGAAGGGCTGTTTTTTAGGGTTCGGGGGGTTGCGCTAGGGTAAGTGTGTGTATTTAAAATCCCTGACCCTGAAAGGCTTTAAGTCTTTCGCGAACACGGTTCACATGAGCCTTGAACCGGGGGTGACCTGTGTCGTTGGTCCCAACGGTTCGGGGAAATCGAACGTGGTCGATGCGTTGGCTTGGGTGATGGGCGAGCAAGGTGCCAAGAATCTGCGTGGCTCGCAGATGTCGGATGTCATTTTCGCGGGCACCAAAACAAAGGCTCCGCTGGGGCGTGCGGAAGTCCAGTTGACCATTGATAACTCCGATGGTGCGTTGCCTATCGAGTACTCGGAAGTGACGATTTCGCGCACCATGTTTCGCGCGGGTGGCTCCGAGTACGCCATCAACGGAACCTCCGTACGCCTCTTAGATATTCAAGAGCTGCTTTCCGATACCGGAATGGGCCGGGAGATGCACGTCATCGTCGGACAAGGTCAGCTCGATCGGATTCTGAGTGCCTCCGAATTGGAACGGCGCGCTTTCATCGAAGAAGCTGCCGGGGTGCTGAAGCACCGGCAGCGTAAAGACCGGGCGTTGAAAAAGCTGGAAAACTTGGCGGTTAACCTCTCACGTGTTCAGGACCTCACTAATGAAGTCGCGAAACGGCTGGGTCCCTTGGGAAAACAGGCCGAGGCTGCCCGTAAAGCCGCTCGGGTCCAAGCCGAACTCGCCGACGCGACCGCCCGCTTGATTGCGGATGCGGTGGCACAAAACAAAGAAAAAGCCGGCTCCCAAACCGCCTCCAAAGAACAGATTTCAGCACAGCTCGCCGATTTAGAAACCCGTCTGCAAGAACTGAACACGAAACTGACCGGGACGAAATCCAGTTTTGACGAGGTTAGCCCTCAGCTGGAGAAGCTCACCCAGACTTGGGCTGAACTGAGCACTTTAGCGGAGCGTTTGGAATCTTTGGCAAACCAGGCTCGGGAACGCGCCAACGCCCTCAAAGAAACCGCGGAACTGACCCGGACTGCCGACACTACCGAACTGGAAAAACGACTCGAAAAGACGCATGCGGAAATCAGCGAAAAGCAGGCTGCGGTAGCGAAAGCTGAGGAAGCGCTGACCCAGACCCAAACCGCGGAAGTACAAGCCAAAGAGCGCGAATTTGCGGTGCGTTCCCAGATTGAAAAGCTCCAGCGCGCCCAAGCGGACCGGCGGGAAACTCTGGAACGGCTGCGGGGGGCAGTAGCCACCGCTGCTTCGTTGGCAGAAGACGCGGTGACTAACCTCAACCGGATGGAAGAAGCCCTCCAAGCCGCTACGCAACGAGAATCAGCCTGTGCGGAGGAATTGAGTAAGGTCGAGGCGGAGCTTCCTCCCGGAGTAGCAGACGGAACCTTGGCGGCGCGAGAGGAAGAGCTTGCTACAGCCGTGGCGACAATTCAAGAGAAAGTCGCCCAGTTGGCACAAGAACTCGGCGACGCCAGGGAAGAAGCCGCGATTTGGGAAGCGAAACGCGAGGTCTTGGCAAAAACCCTGCAGCCCCAAGATGCTGCCGGGGCAGTGGCGAAAGCGGAGCTAAGCGGCATTAATGCGGCACTTTTGGAAACTATCCTGGTCGAATCCGGATGGGAAGACGCCATTGGGGCAGTGTTTGGGCAGTGGTCCAAGGCGTTGCTGACCGCGGGGGTGGAATCAGCTGCCGACGCGCTGCGATTTGTACGTCAGCAGTCCGCAGGTCAGGTTCACCTGCTGGTCGCGGACGCTGCGGGGACTCTCGCGGGGGCCCAGAAACCGGAGAGCCTGGAAAAAGCGGAACTTCCCGCCGGGGCGCGTTGGGCGAGGGAACTGGTTCATGCTCGTAAAGGACAGTCTTTGCCCCCGGTGGTGGCGACATTATTGGCTGGAGTGGTAGCGTGCCAAGATTTGTCAGAAGCTCGCGATTTGGTTTTGACCGGGGGAGTTACTGCGGCAGTGACTCAGGTAGGGGATTTTCTCTCGGCAACCCGGATTGTCGGAGGTGGGGATCCCGAGGCGGGAATTTTACGGCGTGCTACAGAATACGATGAGGCGGTGTCTCAGTCTGAGGCAGCGGCCGCGGCGGCAGATCAAGCCGACAGTGAGTTGGCTCAGGCAAAGACTGAGCTAGTTGCAGCTCAGGAAAAATACGACGCGGCAGCCGCACAGTTGAAAGCCCAAGATGCGGCGGCGGCCGCGGCGGCTGCGGCGGTAGCCGCCGCGAAGGCGAAACGCGGGGCGGCCCAGGCGGAAGTTGAACGAGCCGGGAAACATTTGGAACAGGCTCGTGCGGAAACGGAGAAGCGCCAAGAGTCTCTCAAACAGGCACAGGAAACTTTGGATGCCAGTCTGAAAGTCCAGGACGAAACCGGGGACGAGGAACCGGACTTTTCCGCCGAGCTACAAGCCGCTATCGAAGCTGTGTCCGCAGCTCAAACCGCTAAATCAGATGCTCATATCGCCGCGCATGTGGCTCGTCAAGAACTGGAATCCTTGGAATCGCGTGCGGCCTCGCTGCAACGTAACATTGCGGCAGAAAAAGCCGCCGCCCAAGCGGCAGCCAGCCGGGCGCTGGTGCGGGAACGACGCCGGAAACGGTCTGTCTACGTGATGGAACAGGCTGAATCTGCTCAGCAGCTAGCTCACGCCGCGGCTGCTCGCGCTCAAGCCCAGCGTCAAGCCAGTACCGCCAGCCGGGAACAGTTGCAAACTGAGATGGAGACGCTGCGCGCTGCCGTGGATGACCTGAGTCGGCAACGTACTGATCTCAAAGATGCTTCGATGCGCGATGAAGTTGCTTTGGCTGAGGTCAATTCCAAGTTGGCACGGCTGCTGGAACAAGCCCAGCAGGAATGCGGTTTGGACGAAACCACGCTGTTGGCGCAGTACGGTCCGCACAACCTGGTGCCCGTATTCGATGAGGCTGGTGAAACTATCGAACACGTGCCTTTTGTCCGGGAGGAACAGGTAGAGCGCAAAGCTCATGCGCAAACGGAACTGAAACGGATTGGGAAAGTGAACCCCCTGGCTTTGCAGGAACATGAAGCCTTGGTGGCGCGCCACAAATTCTTGGCTGACCAGCTGGCTGACCTGAAAAAGTCTCGTGACGACCTGATGAACGTGGTGGCAGAAGTGGATCGCCAAGTTGAAGAAGTATTCGGTAAAGCGTTCGCAGACGTCTGCGCCGCTTTCAAAGATATTTTCCAGGTTCTGTTCCCCGGTGGGGAAGGCAAGCTGACTCTGAGTAATCCGAAAGACCTGTTGAATACCGGTATCGAAATTGAAGCGCGTCCGGCAGGAAAGAACGTGAAACGGATGTCTCTGCTCTCCGGTGGGGAACGTTCCCTGGCGGCACTGGCTTTTCTGTTCGCGATTTTCCAAGCCCGACCCTCACCGTTCTATGTCCTCGACGAGGTCGAGGCGGCTTTGGATGACGTTAACCTGTCTCGGCTGCTGGGGGTTTTCGAAATTTTGCGTGAAAACTCGCAATTAATCATCATTACTCACCACAAACGTACCATGGAGATTGCAGATGCACTGTATGGGGTAACGATGAAAGAAGGCACCACGGCGGTGATTTCACAACGTCTGGTGAAAAGCCCTAGCGAAGGGGAGGGACCAATACTGCAAAGCACCGGCGTAAATTAGGCAAACCTGGGGAACTTAGAGATAAGATGGGTGACACCATATGTTCAAGCGGCTAAGAGACGTTTTTGCGCGGTGCTACGAGAGACGTTTTGGATGGAATCAATGAATATCCTGAGTACGACACTAAATAATTCGCAGGGTCTGGAAGGCTACACCGATCCGCTCATTTTTATGATTCCGTTGGCTATCGCCTTCATAGTTATTGTTATCGTTGCCAGCGCCTCCCAGATTGACTCGAAGCAGCGCAAGATTCGCAGCGAGGATCGTCTGTTGGACACCTTAGAGCGGATTCGTGAGGACAGCAGTGAGGACGGAGAAAGCACTGCCGAGGCTCCGCCACTCCGGCTGCGGCAAGGTGAAAAAGAACTCAGAAACATTATTGAAAAAACCATCCATGCTACCGGTTCCGACGAAGATGAACACTCTGACGAGGACACTGAGGTCCCCGAAGTGTCTCCGGATGCTCTCCAGCTCGCGTCTGACGATTTGGATGACGAAGACGACCTGGCAGAGACAGAAGATTGGGGTGAAGAGGACGAGAGTTTCGATGAAGAAGAAGCCGTAGTCAAGCCTGACGGGGTCTATTGTGACCCGGATGGGCTGTGCTTTCGACCTCTTCCTGGTCAGAGCGTAGAGGAAGCCCGAGCCGCGGCACGAGCAGCTATGGAAGCGGCAGCTGCGGCGCTAACGGCGGATACAGCTGAAGATGCCGGCGTCGCCGAAACGGAGACAGCTGCAGAACCGGCAGAAGCGGTTTCCGTGGAACCTGAAAGCTCTGAGGTCCCAGAGGAATCCGCCACTCCAGAGGCGACTGATAGCTTCGAAACTGTAGAGACTCCAGAGGAAAGCACGGAACCCGAGTCAGCCGTGCAGGTTGAGCCGTCAGCTGCGGACAATTCCGAGCCACGAGAACCGGAAGCCGAACCTGAAGTTGAGGAAATTGAAAAGCCGGAATCTAAGACTTCCCGGCTGCGCCGTCTCAAGGAACGTCTCGCCGGCAAGGGCAAATTCGGGCGTGCCATTCTCAACGTACTGTCCAACGCGGATTTGGAAGAATCTGATTGGGAAGCAATCGAGGACGAATTGCTGGCTGCCGATTTGGGTGTAGAACCGACCGTGGAACTCATCGGCAAGCTGAAAGTGAAACAAAAAGTAGCGGGCGAAAAGGATGCCACGCAGGTGCGGCGTATGGCGAAGCGGATGCTCACCGATATGCTCGACCGGAAAGCCGAACGTCGTCTCAACCTGGAAGTTCCCGAGGACTCTCCCACCCAGACTGCCGGAATCCTGTTGGTTGGCGTCAACGGGGGCGGGAAGACCACCACGGTGGGTAAGCTGGCACGACTGCTGGTTGCTGAACGCAAGACCGTAGTGTTGGGCGCAGCCGATACCTTCCGCGCCGCAGCCGGGGAACAATTGCAGACTTGGGGCGACCGCGTCGGCGTGCCCGTGGTACGTGCTGAAAAGGATCAGGCCGACCCTGCTTCAGTAGCTTTCGATGCGGCGAAAGCCGCGCGCGAAGCCGGTAGCGATGTCGTAGTGATTGATACCGCCGGACGCCTCCAAAACAAAGTCGGTTTGATGGACGAGCTGGGTAAAATCAAGCGCGTGGCTGAAAAACAGGTTCCCATTACCGAGGTCTTGCTGGTTATCGACGCTACCACCGGACAGAATGCTTTGAGTCAGGCAAAGATTTTTACCGAAGCGGTGGGCGTGACCGGTATCGTCTTGACCAAGCTGGATGGTTCTGCCAAAGGCGGGGTCATTGTGCCCCTGCAACGGGAACTCGGCATCCCGGTGAAGCTCGTTGGTTTGGGCGAAGGACCTGACGATTTAGCCCCCTTTGTGCCCGGCGATTTTGCCGACGCCCTGCTGGACGCCTAATTTTTCCTGGTGGCAGTCGGAACCTGTAGCGGGTTTCCGGCGTTTGCTGCCAACTTCTCGCTTTGCCCTGCCGCGCGGCGCGCCCTGTCCTCCCCACTTTTGCCCGAAAACTTTGCGTCATTATAAAATCGACGTGTGTTTAGTAACCTGCAAGACCGTCTGACAGAATCGTTTAAGAACCTTCGCAAGAAGGGCAAGCTGAAGGACTCCGACGTCGATGCCACCGTCAGTGACATCCGTCGCGCCTTGATTGAGGCTGATGTGGCCTTGGAGGTCGTCAAGGATTTCACCGCCACTGTAAAGGAAAAGGCCTATGGAGCGGCGCGTTCTGAGGCTTTGAACCCAGCCCAACAGATTGTGAAAATCGTCAATGATGAGTTGATTAACATTCTGGGCGGTGAGGACCGGGAACTGCATTTCTCCAAGCCCGGCAAAGGTCCGACCGTGTTTATGCTGGCGGGTCTGCAGGGCGCCGGTAAAACCACCCTGGCAGGTAAACTCGGCAAGTGGCTGGCGAAAGAAAACCGGAAAGTCCTGCTGGTAGCAGCTGACTTGCAGCGTCCCAACGCGGTCAACCAGCTGCAAATTGTGGGTGAACAGGCCGGCGTCACCGTTTTCGCTCCCGAACCCGGTAACGGGGTGGGCGACCCGGTCGATGTGGCGCGACGCGCTCTGGCGTTGGCCTCCGGTTCAGGATATGACGTGATGATTGTCGATACCGCCGGTCGATTGGGCGTAGACGAAGAACTCATGGCACAAGCCCGGTCCATACGGGACGAGGTGCAGCCCGACGAGGTACTGTTCGTCCTGGACGCGATGATTGGTCAGGATGCAGTGCGAACTGCACGAGCTTTCCAAGAGGGCGTGGATTTCACCGGGGCGGTCCTGACCAAGCTGGATGGCGATGCGCGCGGCGGTGCGGCGCTATCGGTTCGCGGGGTGACCGGGGTTCCGGTGCTGTTTGCCTCCACGGGGGAGGGCTTGGATGACTTTGAGCGGTTCCATGCTGACCGGATGGCTTCGCGAATTTTGGATATGGGTGACCTGCTGAGCCTCATTGAAAAGGCTCAAGAAACATTCGATATGGAGCAGGCCGAAAAACTGGCTGGCAAGATTCAGCAGGGTCAGTTGACTTTGGAAGATTTCCTCAACCAATTGCAACAGATTCGCAAACTCGGTTCGATGAAGAAGCTACTGGGAATGATGCCGGGGGCAGGCAAAATCCGGGAACAGCTGGACCAATTTGACGAGCGGGAAGTCGACCGGATTGAAGCTATCGTCCGCTCAATGACACCCGCGGAACGCCAGGACGTAAAGATTCTCAACGGATCGCGTCGCGCTCGGATTGCCGCCGGTTCCGGCACTACGGTCGCGGATGTAAACGGTTTAGTCGACCGATTCCAGATGGCGCAAAAGATGATGAGTGGCGGCATTCCCGGTATGGGCGGCGGTGCTGACGGAATGGGAATGATGCCCGGATTCGGTCGGATGCCCGGGATGGGGAAGCATTCAAAAGCGAAACAGGCAGCAAAGTCTGGTAAGAAAACTAAGGCCCAGCGCAAGGCAAAATCCGGCAATCCCGCGAAGGCAGCCCGTCAGGCTCGGGAAGCCCTGGAAGGTATTTCCGCCAGTTCCAGGGGCGGGACCCCCGCAATGCCCAACCTGCCGGGCGCGCTGCCGGCCGGTCTGGGCGGTCTTAACGGCACAGGTGGTTTTGGCGGAGGGACGCAGAAGTCCGCGCCGTCCACGCCCGCTCTGACTCCTGACGATTTGCCTGACGACATCAAGCGGATGCTGGGCGGTCTGTGATGACTCCGCCGGGGGCAACAAACTCGGAAAACCTGCACTTTAATGGGGATTTTCTGTGGTCGGAAACCCCCAGCATGGAAGGGGAATACACCGGTCAGGCGACAACAGTATCTTGTGAATCTCGGTGGATACACGGCGAACTGTATATTCACGACGGTATCGTGAGCCGAACGGCAAAACCGGGGTTGACCTACCGAAAGGTCAGCGGCTACGCGATTCCCGGACTAGTCGACGTGCATTGCCATGTTGGGGTGACTCACGCGGGTAGCGTGTCCGTAGAAATCCAGCGAGAACAGGCTGAACTGGCGTTGCGTAAAGGCACGCTGTTGATTCGGGATTGCGGGGTGCCCTCCGATACCCGCTGGATTGACCAGGTGGCTGAGCTGCCGAAGATTATCCGCTGCGGTCAACACCTGGCACGACCGAAACGCTATATGCGCTACTACGGGCTGGAGCTGGAAAGAGAAGCTGATTTGCCCGCGGCGGTAGCCCAACAAGCCAAGCGTGGTGACGGCTGGGTGAAAATCGTGGGAGATTGGATTGACCGTTCTGATGGGGCAGACTCGGATTTGCAGCCACTGTGGTCGACCGCGGTGCTGCAAGATGCGGTGGCAGCCGCGCACCAGAACGGGGCACGAGTGACCGTACACACTTTCGCGCATCGTACGATAGAGGGTCTGTTAGATGCCGGTGTGGACTGTATCGAACATGGTACCGGCATGGATTCGGACGAAATCCTCGAAGCGCAACGCCGTGGCATCCGCGTGACTCCGACCATGCTGCAAATCGCGCGGTTTGCTGATTTCGCCGCCCAAGCAGGGACGAAATATCCGGTGTATGCCGCTACCATGACCGCTCTGGATCAGTCTCGAGTGGCGCATCAAGCCGCGTTGTATGCGGCAGGGATTCAACTGCTGCCGGGTACCGATGCCGGTGGCTATCAGCGTCATGATGCCCTGCCTCAAGAGCTACGGCAGTGGTTGGAACTGGGGATTTCAGCCCCAGAAATTATTGACCTTGCTACCTGGAAGGCGCGGGATTTCCTGGGTGCTCCCTCTCTGTGGGAGGGCGCGCCCGCTGACCTGGTGTGGTATGACTCTGACCCGCGCGCTGACCTCAGCATTTTGGAGCGCCCCGCTGGAGTGGTCTTGCGCGGTGCCCTCGTTGCTGGCGAGATTACGGAAGCTGCGTGCCGTGCCTGAAGGTCATGCTATTCACCGTCTGGTCGCCCAGTTTGCCCAAGTCATGAGCGGTGAGGTCGTGGCGGCGTCCTCTCCACAGGGACGTTTCACCGCGGGGGCTGCAGTGTTGAACGGGCAGCGTTTGACTAACGTACAGGCCTATGGGAAACACCTGTTCCTCGGTTTTGCTCCGCGCCAGGTCGATACTGCCCAGACCACTCCTGACTCTAAATCGCCTCTGACGTGGCTGCATATTCACTTAGGAATCTACGGATCCTGGCGCTTTTACGGGGACTCCGAGTTTACCTCCCGGCATGTCGGCATCGCCCTGAACCTCCCTGAGAGTACACAGCAAACCGCGGAAATCGCAGAGATTCCGGTGCATACTGAACATGATGACTCCGCTTTTGCGCCCCACGAACATTTCGCGGATCGCTGGTTTTGGACCCCAGCCCCTTTCACCGCGCCCCCACCCTACGGGACGGTGCGTCTGCGCTTGGTTACCGCGCACGGGGCAGCGGATCTCTCGGGACCAAATACCTGCGAACTGCTGGACGTGGAGGGCGTCGCTGCGGTGTTTGCCCGGCTTGGTCCTGACCCGCTCCGTCCCGACTGTGACTGTGGAGAGTTCGTGAAACGTTGCGCCACCCGTCAGAAGGGTATTGGTGAGGCTCTCCTGGACCAATCCGTTATCGCCGGGGTGGGCAATATTTATCGCGCCGAAGTGCTGTACGCGGCACGTCTGAATCCGTTTACTCCCGCCCGCGAGGTGAGCTCGCGCAAATTGCGCCGAATCTGGGATTGGTTGGAAGAATACCTGCCTCTCGGAGTCGAATCGGGACGAATTACCACCGCGAGCCCCGACGATTACGCTGTTTTCGTGGAACGCGAGCTGGCAGCGGGACGTGAACCCCAGGCTATTGACTCCCGATACTACGTCTACCAGCGCCAAGACCGACCCTGCTTGCGCTGTTCCGCCACTGTTAAGCTGCGGATTGCGGGGGGACGAAAACTCTATTGGTGCCCGCGCTGCCAGCGCTGAGGAACGACGCGAAACTACAATCCGGGCGGGTTGATACCCGAAAACTGACCCCCGGTGACGCTGCCACGGTTGCACCGCTTGGTGCGAGTGTCACGCAAAGGTGGAATAATCGAGGACGTGAGTGAAGTAAACCTGGGGATGCCCACCAAGTCTTTGTCCGCCGCGGAACCTTTGGCACCTCGCCACAAGACTCGTAAAATTCAGGTTGGCAGTGTCGCCGTGGGGGGAGACGCTCCGGTGAGCGTCCAGTCCATGACCACCACCCTGACTTCTGACGTAGCAGCGACCCTGCAACAGATTGCTGAGCTGACCGCCGCGGGCTGCGACATCATCCGGGTAGCGTGTCCTTCCGCGGACGATGCCGCGGCGTTGCCGGAAATTTGTAAGCGTTCCACCATTCCGGTGGTCGCAGACATTCACTTTCAGCCCAAGTACGTGTTCCAAGCTATCGAAGCTGGCTGCGGGGCGGTGCGCGTGAACCCCGGTAACATCCGGTCTTTTGACGACCAGGTGCGCGAAATCGCCCGTGCTGCCACTGACCACGGCACCGCGCTGCGGATTGGAGTCAATGCGGGGTCTCTGGACAAGCGGCTGTACGAAAAATTCGGGGGAGCCACCGCGGAAGCGTTGGCCGAGTCAGCCATGTGGGAGGCGTCGCTGTTCGAGGACGTAGATTTCCATGACTTTGCCATCTCGGTGAAACACCACAACCCGGTGACGATGATTCGGGCATATCGCCTGTTGGCTCAACACGGTGACTGGCCGCTGCATTTGGGGGTGACGGAGGCTGGTCCGACTTTCCAAGGCACTATCAAATCCGCTACCGCTTTCGGGGCGCTGCTGTCCGAAGGGATTGGTGACACGATTCGAGTTTCGCTGTCGGCGCCGCCAGTGGAGGAAGTGAAGGTTGGCTTAGAGATTTTGCGCTCGATGGGCTTGCGGAAACGTAACTTTGAGATTGTGTCCTGCCCCTCCTGTGGGCGTTCCCAAGTCGATGTTTGCACGTTGGCTAATGAGGTCACCGCCGGTCTGAAGGACATCACTTACCCCCTGCGTGTCGCGGTGATGGGCTGTATCGTTAACGGTCCGGGTGAAGCGCGGGAAGCTGACTTGGGGGTGGCGTCCGGCAACGGCAAAGGTCAGATTTTTATCAAAGGCAAGGTCATTAAAACTGTGCCAGAAGCTGAGATAGTGCCGACTCTGATAGCCGAAGCAAATCGTTTAGGTCAGGAACTGGGCTTGGAAACGGGCGAACCTCAGGTGAGCGTGGCAGGTTGAAGCCTCACTTCACGGTATCTGGATCCTGGCGGAATGCCCGGTGTCTTGCCTTGCCTAAAGCGGTCGACGGGTCGCGCACAGAGATGGTCTAGCTTCGTGAGGGGGCACAAGGGCGGGTTGCGGGTTTCCCGGTTTGGCTCAATCGTGAGGTGGCAACAGGCTAGGATGAGAGTTATTGCTTAGTTTTACCGAGGAGTTATGGAAAATGTCTGAAACCGCGTTGCAAAAAGCTACTATTCCTTTCGACGGTCGGGTGCAGTCCGGGGTGGAACAGCCCCCGCAGGCTCATCTTGAAATGCTGGGGATGAACCTCGAGCCCAGCCTGGACCAGGCGGCGTTCATTGAGATGCTCAAGGACCTGACCGCTACGGCTCGCGAGCTGACCCAGGGCAACCCGATTCCGAACTTCTTGGCTCCAGAAATGGTCGCGGTTACCGCCAACCTGACCATCACCTGCGGTTTTGGAGAGAGGATTTTTGACTTCCTGGGCAAACCAGAACTGAAACCCGAAGGCTTGCATGACATTCCCGCTTTCAAACTAGACCAGCTGCAGGAACGCTGGGGGCAGACCGATTTGGTGTTCCAGATTTGCTGCGACGATCCCGGTACCCTGTTCGCAGCAGGTCGCCTGCTCCTGGTCAAGTGCCAAGGGAAAGCCACGTTGCAGTGGATGCAAAAGGGATTTACCTATGCTTACGGTTCTGCCCCGCGCGGCACCACTCCGCGGAATCCATTCGGTCAGGTTGATGGCACGGTGAACCCGTCCACCGCGGAGGATTTCTCCGAACAGGTGTGGTTGGACGGCACTGGAGAACAAGCCTATCTGGATGGTTCCACCATCATGGTGCTGCGTCGGATTCAAAACTTTCTCAATCCGTGGGAATTGCTGGATCGCCCCGCCAGAGAGCGGGTCATCGGACGTAAACTTTCCGATGGTGGTCCGTTGAGCGGCGGCGGTGAGTTTGATGAAGAGGACATGGATGCGGTGGATGAGTCAGGAAACTTCGTGATTAATCGGCGCTCCCACCTGGCGCTGTCCCGTGAACATGAAGATGACGGCTCCGATAAGCTCCGTCGCCGGGCTTTTGCCTACGATGATGCGCCCGAGCCCGGACAATCTGACCTGACCAACACTGGTCTGGTGTGGATTTCTTTCCAGCGTAACCCGGATCGTCAGTTCACAGCCATTCAAAAGCGCCTGGACATGCACGATTTGTTGAACAAGTTTATTTCGCATATCGGTTCGGCAGTTTATTGGATTGTGCCGGGAACCAGCACGGAAACCTATTGGGGGCAGGCTTTGTTGGAAAAATAGGTCGCCGCGGTCTTAGGAACTGGCGTCCGTACCCAGGGGCAGATTTTCGGTCCCGGTGGCGATGGATTGGCGAATGGCGCGGAGCAGGCCACGCTGAGAGGCTTCGAGCTCTTGCGCGAGACCGTGCAGGCGGCGCAACGTTTCCGCGTTGCTGGCATCAGTAAACGTTTCCGGAGTGGGGTTTTTCCCTAAGGATTCCAGGAAAGCCATCTCTCCAGCCCATTCTCGCCGTGCGTCGCGCCACCGTTGCAGAGGGGTGACCAAGTTCGGATCCTTTGGGATGTAGCGCACCGCTTCGATGACTTGGTTATCCCGCACGATGACACGGTCTGCGGCCGAAAGCGTTTCTTCGTAAATTAGTTTGATTTCATCTTGATGAGGGGCTGCGACTGAAATGACGGGGTCACCGTGAAAATGGCGAATTACCCACACGACGCCCAAAGTTAGGACGATAGTGCCCACCACAATCAGGCAATAGACCAGGTTTTGCATGGCGGACCATTTGTCTGGGGGAATGACCTGAGCGGGCAGCAGCATTTCCCAAGCGGGCACTGGCAACGTACGCATGACTGGATTTTAACAAACTTTTGTCTCGTGACAGAGCCGGCGAGACCGGTTTGCCACGGAAACCCTGGTTTCCGCTTAAACCCTCGGAGTAGCGTGGCGTGGGAGGAGATAAATTTTTTGATAACCTGTACAGGCAGCGACTGGCGATGCCTATCCAACCCCGGACTATTCTGCGGGGTCGGTAGACAGGAGGAATAACCCTCCGGGAAGCGCATTTACACAATCGTACGCCTGGGTTGTGCTCGCAAAACTATGGAGGAACTATGACCGAAGTCATGAACCAGCCTCTTTCTGAGGTTGACCCCGAAATCCAGGCCGTGCTGGATGCCGAACTTATTCGTCAGCGCGACACTCTGGAGATGATTGCATCGGAAAACTTTGTGCCCCGCGCGGTATTGCAATGCCAGGGCAGCGTCTTGACCAACAAATACGCTGAGGGGTATCCGGGCAAGCGCTATTACGGTGGCTGCGAAAACGTTGACGTAGCTGAAAACTTAGCTATCGAGCGAGCAAAAAAGCTGTTCGGCGCCGATTTTGCGAATGTGCAGCCGCACTCTGGTGCCCAAGCGAACGCGGCGGTGCTTTCCGCGCTGATTAAGCCCGGAGCCAAGATTATGGGTCTGAGCTTGGCACACGGCGGTCACCTCACTCACGGGATGAAGATTAACTTTAGTGGTCGGCTTTACCAGGTCGCAGCCTACGGAGTGGAACCGGACAGCAAGCGTATCGACATGGATCGGGTGCGTGAACTCGCGTTGGCAGAGCGTCCCGACGTGATTATTTCCGGCTGGTCCGCCTATCCGCGGCACCTGGATTTTGCGGCTTTCCGTGCCATCGCGGACGAGGTCGGGGCCTACTTGTGGACCGATATGGCACATTTTGCGGGTCTGGTCGCCGCTGGTCTGCACCCCTCCCCGGTTCCTTACGCGGACGTGGTCTCCACGACCATTCACAAGACCATTGGCGGGCCGCGTTCGGGTCTGATTCTGTCCCGTGATGGGGAAAAGTTCGGCAAGAAGATTAACAGTTCCGTTTTCCCCGGTCAGCAGGGTGGTCCCCTGATGCACGTGGTCGCGGCGAAGGCGGTGGCGCTGAAGATTGCCGGCACTCCTGAGTTTAAAGAACGGATGCAGCGCGTCATCCAAGGTGCGCAGATTTTGGCGGAACGCCTGATGGCGCCTGATTGTCAGGCGGCGGGCATCGACCTGTTGACCGGCGGCACCGACGTTCATTTGGTACTGGTGGACCTGGTTAACTCGAACCTGGACGGGCAGCAGGCTGAAAATCTGCTGCACGCAGCGGGCATTACCGTAAACCGCAACGCGGTGCCGTTCGATCCGCGTCCCCCGGCAGTCACTTCCGGTCTGCGTATCGGCACCCCGGCTTTGGCTACTCGCGGTTTTGGCGAGGTCGAGTTCCGCGAGGTCGCCGACATTATCGCCTCTGTGCTGGTGGATGGCGCTGAGAATGGTGTTCAGTCAGTGGATGCGTCCAAGTACCGGGCGCGGGTGTCGAAACTGACCGAAGCTTTCCCGCTCTATCCGGGATTGGTGCAATGAGGGCGCCCTGGGAGGGACCAGCGCAGGTTCTGGATGGCAAAGCCACCGCTGCCGCTATCAAAGCCGAGTTGCAGACTCGTGTCGCCGCGGTGCGTGAGCGCGGTGTCATTCCCGGACTTGGCACCATCCTGGTTGGTGAGGATCCCGGTTCTGTAACCTATGTTGCAGGCAAACATCGGGACTGCGCGGAGGTCGGCATCGAGTCCATTCGGATTGATTTACCTGCCACTGCCAGCCCAGACGAAGTCATGGCGGCGGTGGAGCGGTTGAATCAAGATCCAGCGTGTACGGGATACATTGTGCAGTTGCCGCTGCCTCAAGGCATGGACACGAACCAGATTTTGGAAGCAATCGACCCGGAAAAAGATGCTGATGGGCTGCACCCCATGAACCTGGGACGCCTGGTGTTGCGGGTGTCAGAGCCGATTACTTCGCCTTTGCCCTGCACGCCTCGGGCAGTCATCGAGCTGGGACGTCGTTTCGGTTTGGATTTCAACGGTAAGGACGTGTGCGTAGTGGGTCGTGGCACTACGGTGGGTCGTTCCATCGGGCTGCTACTGGGGCGAAAAGACGTTAACGCGACTGTCATTTCGTGCCATACCGGGACTCAGGATTTGGCGACAAAGTGCCGCCAGGCGGACGTCATCGTGGCAGCATCCGGAGTCGCGGGCATTATCACCGCGGACATGGTTAAACCCGGCGCAGCCGTGTTTGATGTGGGGGTATCGCGGGTTCTCGACCCGGATACCGGCAAATCCCGGCTGCATGGTGACGTGGCTGACGGGGTGGATCGGGTGGCGGTCTGGTTGACGCCAAATCCCGGCGGGGTTGGACCCATGACCCGGGCGCTATTGCTGGTCAACGTGGTCGAAGCGGCGGAACGCGCAGCCGGACTGGCGTAGTTATTCCCATAATTTAAACAGTGTTCCCGGTCGGTTTCCGACCGGGAACACTGTTTATGAGGTCAGCTGTTAGCGGCGTGCCCGGCGCCGAGACGCGACCATCAGGGCTCCGCCAGTGAGGAACACAATCATGGCTCCGCCGGCCAGCGTTTCGGCAGACGAACCGGTAGTCGCCAAAGCCTTATGGGGACTCTGCACTGCCGGGGGTTGGGGCGCAGCCGGAGTAAATACTCCCGCGACTGGAGGCTGCGGTTCAGTCGGGGTAGCGACAACTCCCGCGACTGGAGGCTGCGGTTCAGTCGGGGTGGTGACAACCCCTGCGACCGGAGGCTCAGGCTCGTTGGGAGGGACTGCAGCCCCTCCCGGAATGGGATCTGGGTCAACACTCGGCGTATCCGGAGTGACCGGTGAATTTGGATTCACGGGGTTTGGCGGAGCGGGCTTCGGCTTGATGTCCATAGTTAAGGAAATACCCTGACTCTGGGGGCGAGTGGAATCGGTGCCGTTCCCGATGAGATTGCCCTCTTCCTGGCCTTGCAGGGTATACCAAGACCTAGACAGTCCTCCCATGAAACCACCAAAATACCTCGCTCTTTCACGTCGATTTGTGCTGCTAAATCCGCCGATGGACAGGTATCCTGTAGTGCGGAACTCCAACGTAGCCTGGTTTTCGGAGGCAACGTGGTCCTTAACCTTGACTCCAGAGATAACCAAGCCCAGCGGTTTATTTGCGTAGACCTTGAAGCCGTCCTTCAGACGCGAGTAGGCGCCTTTTTTACTATCTCCTGTTTTATAAAACTCATTCAAAGCCAAAGTAATAGCCAGCCGTTTTTCGGAACGTAACACGCTGACAATCCGGTACAACGGTTTGTCTCCGCCTTGAGGCTCCAGTTTGTAAGACTGCGGGTCGCTGGGCATTTCCAGGTATTCCGGAACCAAAATAATCGTCTGAAAGTTGGAATCGGCTTCACCGTATGTCAGATTCTCGACTTTAACTCGCTTAACTTTATTCCTGCCAGTTTTCCAGTGCTTGCAGTCCCACGGTGACATCCAGATTGCTTTTAATATCCACGGTGTCCCCGGAGTCTACCTTTAGAGTGTCATCGTGCTGGGTCGTGTAGTCTTTGTCCACAGAGAGTTTCCCCAGGGCATCGCCATACATGCTCTTAGATCCGAAGTCGCCATAATCCAGCTGTGGAATTTCACTGTCCGCAACGTCTTTGACCGTGAAGTCAGGGTCGCTTGGCTCTGCCGGAGCGGGCGTTGCCGGAGCGGGCGTTGCCGGAGCGGGCGTTGCCGGAGTTTCTGTAGTTGGAGCGACGGGAGTAGCAGTGACGCTGGGTGTCGGGTCTGGAACCGAAGTGGGCGCCGCATCGGATTGTTGGGAAGAAATTTCATCCGTGGGGGGAATAGTTGTTTCGGTTGCAAAAGCAGCTGGGGCAATACCGACCATGCCCAGTCCTAGGGTCAAAGTGGCTGAGGAGCCAATCACTAAAGCGCGGTTACTGAAACGAGTTAATAACCGGGAATCACATTGAAAAATTTTCATCTTAATCATCTCTTTCTAATTCATTCGCCGGGCAGCTCTTTAGGCATTTCCCAGGCGATTAACACCACCTACATACATTCTATCGTCGGTTATCCCGCGAGATTAGAAATTTTTCAGAAATTCAGAGAATATTTCTGAATGCAGGCTGGATGCGTGGGAATTACGCCGGAAAGTCGTAAGTTACCGTGACGGGGGCATGATCCGTGAAGCGGGCATCATAAGCCGGGGCGCGATACACCGCAGCCGATTGGGCTTGCCCTGCCAGACCGGGGGTAGCCATGTGATAATCCAGACGCCAGCCCGCGTTATTGTCATAAGCCTTACCGCGCCACGACCACCAGGTATAGGGTCCGTCCGTGTCCCCGGCGAGGGCTCGTCCTACGTCTACGCAAGGCAGTCTCTTACTCCCGGACAGTGTGTCTGCCATCCATGCGTCTAAGAACGCAATCTCTTCATCCATGACCCCGGAGGTCTTATTGTGATTAGGTTTCCAGTTTTTAATGTCCCGGGCAGTACGCACAATGTTGAAATCCCCGCAAATCAGGGCTTCCTGCGGAGTATCGGAGCCCGCTCCCGCCATAGCGCGCGCGCTCAGCTGCTGCACCCGTTCGCCAACTCGATGCAGGTATGCAATCTTTTGTTCCTGCTTTTCCGTGCGCAACTCCCCGGAATGCAAATAGGCGCTTACCAGGGTAAATGTTGTTCCCTGAGGTCCGTGAATGGCAGCCTCCAACCAGCGCCCGGAATCCACATCCGGTTCCCCACCGACCTCCGCATACAAATCCGGGGGGAGACCCTCGGTAAGCTGACCAATCTCCCAGTCGGAATCACGTCGTGCCCCCAGCGCCACCCCGGCACGACCTTTCACCCGGCAGGGCCACACGTGCACGTCCCAAGCCGGACCAAACAAGTCTTGTGTGTCTTGGGGAGTGGCGCGTACTTCTTGCAGGCACAACAAATCTGAATCGTCATTTTCCAGCCAGTCCCCAAATCCTTTACGGAAAGCCGCCCGGACACCATTGACATTAACTGTGGTTACTTTCATGGGTTACCTCCGAATCAGTTTCTGAGACATCACGCTCGGGGCAACAGGGCGTCCCGACAGGTGGTGTTTCTCGGCAGCGGTAGCAAAACGATGAGGCTGGTCCTGGTGGCTCCAGATGACCTGCTGAGACAGACGCCAAGCGGCTTCTTCCTGGGCAAGCGACCAGATTCGACCGGAGAGCGGATCGTGAGGCCAAAACAGGCTGGTGGGAGCTGAAACGGTCACGAAATTTGGGCGCTCGGAAAATTGCGGAAAGTCCCTCTCCGGAGCGGGAGCCGCCGGTGGGTTCGCAATCCAGCACGACATATACAGGAACAAGCGGCACAAGACATTGACCCACAGGACAATCGTCAAAATTAGGGTAAACGGAGCATAGGCGGGGGGCACACTTGCCGCTAAGTAAACCCCTGACATCTGCAGAGCCGTGGACAAAAATCCTAACGTTCCCGTCCCTATCCACAAATCACGGCGCGGGGCGCGCACCAAAGCTAGGTAGCGCAGCGTGAAAGCCAGAATCAAGGTTGTCAGGACGCCGGTCAGGAGGAAAGCTCCGGCATTAATCAGCTCGGAAGGAGCCGGCAGCGCCAACGGCAGCCGACGCTGCAGGGTCTGTACCACCACTACGGAACCTGTACCTAAAACTGATGCCAAAATTCCACCGAGGAACAAAACCAGGAACATACACACATCTCGCAGGGTATTTTTCCACCCCGCGCCGGGACGTTGCGGCAGTCCGAAAACGGTTTGGATACTGACGCGCAGTGCTGCAACCACCCGAATTCCTGCCATGATAGACACAACCAAAACCACCAGGGTTCCCCAGGTGAAACTGGGAGATGCAATCGCGGCGGGGTCAATCAGACCCGGCTGTCCATCAACTTGAATCGCGCCGGGAATCCATTGATTTACATCCCGAAAAATCGTGTCGCTGGTCAGGGGAAAAGCAAAAATCATGACTTGCGCGGTCATGATAATCAGAGTCACTATCCCTGCCATCGAAAACAGTGCGGTATAGGAAATACCTCCTGCCAAAAGGTTCGCGGAGGCATTCTGATAGCGCAGATAAGCCCGCATGAATCGTGTGGTGTTGAGCCACTTCATGACAGCTTTCGTCCGTTTCACCACGCCCACCGGGGTAGTGGGCTCGGCTGCGGGGGTATCAAGCGGTTTCGTCACGGAATTTCAGCACTTTCAGGGATGTAACTGAGGATGGGCGAAAATTTCGGGCAGTTCTCCGGTGACGCTTTCAGGTACTCCTGAACCTAGTTGGAGGATAGCCAACTGTTCGACATGGTTGGGTTCGAGCAGGGAACAATCAATACCATCAACCATGAAAAAGCCGTGTGAACGTTTCGACAGGGTCGCTACACGATCCAAATCTTCATCGGTGACGTTAGTCCCCAAAGTAATGTGCGGATAGTAGGGAAAGCGTGATTCGGTATCTAAAGGTCCGAAACGAAGTCGTTTCGCCAGTTCCTTACAGGCCTCGTGCCCGCGTTGCACCTCGATATAAACCACTGGGGACACGGGTCGGAAATCTCCAATGTTGCCGAAACTAATGACAAAGGGTGAAAAGGCTCGGCAAATTTCAGCAGCCTGAGCCTGAATTTCTGGGACCTGTTCGCGATCCACCGCACGCGGTTCCAGGATGGTGATATGCGGGGGAACACCATCAGTCTTTGTGACTTTCTGCAGCTCACCAGCATAGGGCTCGGGCACGGGAATAATCATGCCCAGATAAACCTGACCTTCTTTACGCGGAGGTAAATACACAGGGTAAAGCCTACTCTGTTCAACGGAAAAACTCATCTCCCTGCCTCCGGTAGAATTTGCGACGTGGAAATTCATGCGATAGTGCCTGCTGGGGGGTATGGGCGGCGGCTGTGGCCGTGGTCGACAGCGGCGAAGCCAAAGTTCCTGCTCAACATCAACGGAACGCAAAGTCTGGTGCAGCAAACCGCGACGCGTTTGGCGCCGATTTGTCAGTCTCTGACTTTCGTCACCGGCGCCCCGCACCGAGAGACGTTGGTCGCGCAAGTCACTGCTTTGGGCTTGCCAGTTCCAGTGCGTTGCGTGGCGGAACCCAGCCCGCGAGATTCAATGGCAGCTATCGCCTTGGGGGCAGCCCTGCTGGAGCACCGCTACGGAACCTGCGTGGTCGGGTCTTTTGCGGCAGATCATCTCATAACAAACACCGTTGCATTTTCGGAAGCACTTGCCCAGGCTGTTCCCGCTGCCGCTGCCGGATGGCTCACGACTATCGGGATTGCGCCGACCGAACCAGCGACCGGTTTTGGCTATATCGAAGTGGGACCCGCGCTGGATGGAGCTCTGAGCGGGGTGCATCGGGCGCAATCATTTACGGAAAAGCCGGATGAATCTACTGCTAGCGCTTGGTTAGCGACCGGGAACTACCTGTGGAATGCGGGGATGTTTGTGGTGCGCAGTGACATGCTGCTCGATGTCTTAGAAGCGCGGGTACCGGGATCTGGCACGGCAGTGCGAAAACTGGCAGCAGCATGGGAAACGTTGAGCCCGGACGCGAAAACCGCACTGTGGGAGCGGGTAGTGGCGGCACCGATTGATACCGTCTTGGCTGAACCGTTGGCACAAGAGGGGCGGGTTGCGGTGGTCCCGGCCCGCCCGGACTTGGGATGGTCCGATGTGGGGGACTGGGAGGCGGTGCGTCACGTCGTCAGCAACGCTTCTGAACTGGCAAACCTGAGCCCACAGATACCGGTCTATACCGATGCTGCCCCCGCCGCTCTCGTGCGGGCAGAAAATCTCAAAGGTGTCGCAATTATCGGTATCCCCGGTGCGGTGGTAGTGGAATCTGCAGGTCAGTTGCTGGTAACGACCCAAGAATTTGCCCAAAACGTTAAAGTTGCTTCCAATGCTGCTGATAAATGGTGATACGGTTGCCAAGTCAAGGCAAAATCAGCAGGACAGCCAAGGCTCAAAGCCGTGGGCGAAAAAACCAAAATAAGGAACAAACTATGAAGACTTCGTATAGCCGGCGTGCTCGGAGCAGATTGCACCGGGAACTAGCGGATCAAGCCCTGTTGCGCTCGAAAGTTGATCCGAAGTGGACTGAAGAAGATCCGTGGCGAGTGTTGCGAATCATGGGAGAGTTCGTTGACGGTTTCGAATCTCTCGCAGAAGTCGGGAAAGCCATCACGGTGTTCGGCTCAGCTCGTGTCGAACCGGGTACCGAGTACTATCAACTGGGTGAAGAAATCGGGAAAGTTTTTGCCGAAGCCGGATTCTCCATAATCACCGGCGGCGGTCCGGGTCTGATGGAAGCGGTCAGCAAGGGGGCTCACACTCACGACGGGTCTACTATCGGTTTGGGTATAGAGCTGCCTCACGAGCAAGGTATCAACCAGTACGTTGATTTGGGGGTTGAGTTCCGGTACTTCTTTGTGCGCAAGACCATGTTCGTCAAATATGCCCAAGCCTTCGTAGCTCTGCCGGGCGGTTTCGGCACCCTGGACGAGCTTTTTGAATGCGTTACGCTGCGTCAAACCAGCAAGATTCAGCAATACCCAATCGTGCTGGTCGGGCACGATTTTTGGGATGGACTCCTGGGATGGGTGCGTCAGCACTTGGTAGCGGAAGGTATGGTCAGTCCCGACGAGGTCGAAATTATTCAGGTGGTAGAAACGGCCGCGGAAGCTCTCGCCGCGATTGAGAATACTCTGCCGAAAACGCGGTAACTTCAGACGCGACTCGGAGGGGTATTTCCCATCCCGGCATCAGAAAATTCCTTATGCCCACCGCAACTTCCCGTATAATAGACAGGTAAAGCCGTTTTTGAAAAGAGGGACAAATGGCAGCCATGAAACCCCGCACCGGGGACGGACCCCTGGAAGTCACTAAAGAACCGCGCTGTAACGTGATGCGTATTCCTGCAGATGGGGGCGGTCGTCTGGTGATTGAACTAAACGACGAGGAAGTTGCTACCTTAGCTAAGGAACTAGAGAAGTTTTTGAAATAGTGCCGCGTTTTAACGAGTCCAAAATTTCTATTGATAAGACCTCGAGCTGGTCCTATGCGGAAGAATTCTTGCCGGAGTCTGAAATTATAGCGATTGCCAGAGACCAGGGCAGAGAACTCGGTTCCGTCCCAGTATCCCCCGGAGTGGGAGCAGCGCTGCGAATGCTGGCGGGGGCTTCCGGAGCTCGGTCCGTGCTGGAAATCGGCACCGGAACTGGGGTGTCCTCCCTGTGGACGCTGGCTGGAATGCCTGCGGATGGGGTCTTGACCACCATTGATTTCGATTCAAAGCTCCACGCGGTCGCCAAGGAAATCCTCGCGGCGGCGGGCATCTCACTCACGCGAGTACGCATGATTACGGGACGTGCCCTGCAAGTCCTGACGCGCCTCAGTCGGGGAGCCTACGACATGGCAGTGGTGGACGGAGATCCCGGCGAAACCCAAGCCTATATTGACCTTTTAAGCCCGGCACTGCGCCCGGGAGGGCTGTTAATCCTGGTCCACGCCATGTGGAACGATTCGGTAGCAGACCCTGCCCGCCGCGAACCGGATACCGTGGCGATGCGCGAAGTGTTGCGCCACATTCAGGAATCCCCAGAGTGGACGGAGAACCTGCTGCCAGTTGGCGACGGGCTGCTGGTCGCAATCAAGAATCGTTAGGGTCATTTCGGCTGTCTGCAAGCCTCGGATTGCAGACAGCCGCCCCTGCACTGCCTTAATTTCGGGATCTATTTCACAGTGACGTTCAAACGGTGACCTTTTAAGCTGCGTGCTCGTTGGCTCAAAGTCGTGGCAGCGGAACGCAAAGCTGTGCCAGCGACGGATTCTCCGTTCTTGGCTGCCTCGCTGATTGCCAGGGGGACGCCGCTATCGGAGGCTTCCCGATAGGCGACTTCCAGCGGAATTTGAGCCAGCAGGGGAACTTCGTAACCCAAAATCTGGGACAGTCGAGACGCTACCTGTTCACCGCCGCCTGACCCAAAGACCTCGATACGAGAACCGTCCGGACCGGTCAGGTAGCTCATATTCTCGATGACGCCGACGACTTTTTGATTTGTGCCCGATGCAATCGAGCCGGCGCGTTCGGCGACTTCAGCAGCGGCGAGCTGCGGGGTGGTCACCACCACGATTTCTGAGTTCGGCAGCAGCTGTGCCACGGAAATCGCTACGTCACCGGTACCGGGGGGCAGGTCGAGCAGTAACACGTCCAAGTCCCCCCAGAACGTTTCAGACAAGAACTGTTCCAAAGCCCGGTGCAGCATCGGTCCGCGCCATACCACCGGTTGCCCGTCGGGGACGAACATCCCCATAGAAATAACTTTTACCCCGTGCGCGGTGGGTGGCATCATCATGTCTCCCACCGGGGTTGGAGCCACGTCTTCCAAGCCAAGCATCCGCGGAATCGAAAACCCATAAATGTCGCAGTCCAACACGGCTACCTTTAGCCCAGAATCTGCCATTGCGGCAGCCAGGTTAGCCGTGACGGAAGACTTGCCGACCCCGCCTTTGCCAGAAGTAATCGCATAAACGCGGGTCAGGGAGTCTGGCTGAGTGAAAGGAATGACCGGTCTGGCACCCTGTAGCTTTTCTTTCACCCGGTCGAGTTCCTCGCGGCTCATGACGCCCATTTCCACTTCTACGGAAGTCACGCCGGGAACTTCCGCCAAGCGCGCTTTGGCGTCTTGCTCAATCTGAGCCTGCAGGGGGCATCCCGCTATAGTCAGGGCGATGCGGGCAAAAACGTGGCCCGATTCGTCGATTTTCAGTTCCTGGACCATATCCAAATCGGTGATTGACCGGCGAATCTCGGGATCAATGACCTTTTCCAGGGCTTTCATCAGTTCATCTGTAGTGGGTAATGTCATACCTTCATGCTAATGCTAGCGCTGGGTTTTTTCACACTAGGGGGCTAGGCTTAACACTTGTTATATTTGCGGCTGTCATAAAGGAGTACGGTGGCTTTCAGATTTGGTAAGGCTCGGTTGAACGGACATCCTCGGTCTGCTGTGCCCCCGTTGCCAACACAATCACCGTGCCCGGCTGCGTCGGCAGCATCACCACTTGAGACTCGTGTTACGGACTCCGGGGAAAATGGAGAAACACCCCTCTTATCCCCGCCCAGCGCCGCATCTCGCCAGACTGAGACAACCGTGCAGTCCTCGTCAAATTCCTCTTTACCAGACACGAAAATGCCTCGCTATCAGCTGCGCGGTCTAGACGGCATTCGAGCCTTGGCAGCTTTGGCAGTGTTGGTTTACCACGTGGCTCCAAACTGGCTGCCAGGAGGATTTCTGGGTGTCGACGTGTTCTTCGTGCTGTCAGGATTCCTGATTACGGCGCTGTTAACGCGCGAAAAGCGTCTCACCGGGCGTATCAATCTGACTGCCTTTTGGCTGCGGCGTTTCCGGCGGCTGGTTCCTGCCGTAACTTTGACCGTATTGGTGACCGTGCCGCTGGCAGCCGTGGTCAACCGGGATTTCCTGGTGGGAATCTGGTATCAAGTCCTGGGAGCCCTGACCTACACCTATAACTGGGTCAACGTGGCTTTCGGGGGATCCTATTTTGACCGAACTAACCCGCAGTTCCTCTCGAACATGTGGACCCTGGCGGTGGAGCAGCAGTTTTACCTGGCTTGGCCACTGATTTTACTGCTGATTTTCCTGATTCCGACCCGACATCGGTGGTTGGTGCCCGCACTGTTGGCGCTGGCTTCTGCCAGTGAAATGGCGGTGTTAAAAGCCGGGGGTGGAAACCTGACCCGCATCTATGAAGGCACTGACACGCACGCGTTCGGGTTGATGCTGGGGGCGACTTTGGCTTTGCTGTTCCCCCTAGCGTTGGAAAATACCCCGCATTACTTAGATCGGTCAACAGTCCAGTTGCGCGGCTTGGCGGCTTGGATTGGCATGGTAGGTGTGTTCGTAAGTTTCTTGATGCTGCGTGACAACGACCCTTTCACCTATCCGTGGGGTGTGCTGGCGGTAAGTGTGCTGACCATCGGCATTATGCAGGTGTGTTTGGAGGAAGTCGCCGGTGTGAGCGGACCGGGTCAGATTCTGGTCGAATTATTGTCGTGGCGTCCGCTGCAATGGTTGGGGGTGCGATCCTATTCCCTCTACCTGTGGCATTGGCCGGTGTTTATGCTGGTCAACAGCCTGTGGCGAGGATTGCCACAGTGGGCGGCACTGGTGGTTATTGCCACAGTATCGATTTTGGCAGCATCTCTGAGCTATAAGTATGTGGAAAATCCCATGCGGCGCAATGGTTTGTTAGCCACCTGGAAACGTTGGTTTGCGCCACGTCTGTCCCAGGGCGAGAATCCGGCAGATTCCTCTCAATCGCAGGTGGCATGGTGGCGGCGCTCCCTGGTGTGGACGGCTGCCGTGGTAGCGGTGCTACCATTGGTCATTTCTATCGCCATAGCCCCGGAAAAAACCGCTGCCGAACAACTCGTTGCCACCGGGGAACACTTTATCCATAAGGGAAAGCAAGTAGACAGCTCTCCCCACAAGGCTGGTGCGACCCCGCAATCACCCGGACACGCCTCCCCGAAAAAGTCAACCGCGTCAACCAAAACTTCTGAAAATATCGTGCCAATCACCGGGGACCAGGTAGACATTATTGGGGACTCAGTGACCCTCGCAGCAGCTCCGAAACTCGCTGAAGCCCTGCCCGGTGCCAATATAGACGCGGCAGTGTCGCGCAGCTCCGTGACTGGCGTGGGAATCATGCGCACCCTCCAGGCACAAGGCGCGCTGCGCCCCTACGTAGTCTTTTCTTTGGCTACGAATTCGACGTTCAGAGTTAGAGACGGTGAAGCTCTGCTTGCCGAGTTCCCGCAGACAAAATTTGTGTTTGTGACCGGTCACGGCAGGGCCTCCCAGGAGTGGATTACAATCTCGAACCAAACCATGTATGCCCTGGCTGGAGCCCACCCTGATCGGGTGAAAGTCGCCAGCTGGGACAGTGCCATCGCCGGACATGTGGATCTCTTGGCTAGCGACGAAGTCCACCCCGGACCAGCTGGGCAGGACATCTATGCCACGACCGTCCGCGATGCACTGCAGCAGTTTGCCACCAAACCGGGTAGCAATTCCTAGCCCAATGGCAGCTCACCTAAAAGCGGGCTGGCGCCCATGGCGAGTATCTGGCGCAAGCTCGCTGCGGGCATAGTGTTTTCCCCCAGCTGATTAGGTTTGCCCGCTCCGTGATAATCCGATGCGCCAGAGACAAATAAATCGAGTTCTTGTGCCAATTCGGCAGCCAGCTGGCGAGCGGAGGTATCGTGCTCACGATGATTGACTTCAATACCCCGCAGTCCGATTTGCGCAAGCTTGCGTACTGCTCCGGGATCTAGCTTCCGTTTGCTGCGGGTCACTGAAAACGGATGAGCCAGCACGGGAACGCCGCCATCAGCGCAAATTGCCTCCACGACTGCAAAGCTGTCCACAACTGGGCGCGTCACGTAATAGGGAGAGCCGGGATTGAGCACTTTTTCGAACGCCTCAGAGCGGGTCTGAAAATAGCCTTTCCGCACCAAGGCATCGCCGATATGCGGTCGCCCCGGTGTTAATCCAGTAATTTCTGCCTCGACGTCTGACCACGTCAGGGGATAGTCCTGGCTAATCTTTGCGACCATGCGCTGCATCCGTTCCCGGCGGTCACGGTGGGCGGTTTTTAAGATTTCCCGGACGTTGCTGCGGCGAGGATCCGGCAGATAATTCAACAGGTGAACAGGGCATAGCTCCACACTTGTAGAAATTTCCGTACCCAAAATAGCCGCGGGGGGTCTAACCCCTGCGGACATCAACGCGGCGTGGGCGACACGGAACGGCTCCCAGTGATCGAATGTGTCGTGATCCACCGCACCGATTACATCCAGACCGGCAGCCCGAGCCTTTTCCAGCAAATCACGTGGCGAGTCCGTGCCGTCGGAGAGCGCGGAATGCACGTGGGGGTCTATTTTCAAGGCCATATCCACATCCTAACGATTCGCCGGCGGACCCGGCAGTGACGCTGAGTCGCCAGAGATTACTGCGGGGAGTCGGAGCTGCCCGAAACCGGGACAGCCACGGCGCTATTCCGCCTGCACGCGGGCAATCCAGGCTTCCACGTCAGCTACAGTGCGGGGGATATGCTGCGAGATACGCTCGCATTTGCCGCCCGGTCCCACCAGAATGTCGTCCTCGATACGCACGGAAATGCCGCGGTATTCCGGGGGAACCGCCAAGTCGTCCTTCCGGAAGTACAGTCCGGGCTCAATCGTGAAAATCATGCCCGGTTCCAGCCTGGCCCCGTTGTACATCTCGCGGCGCGCCTGGGCGCAATCATGCACGTCAATGCCCAGGTGGTGGGAAGTGCCATGCACCATCCACCGGCGGTGATACTGACCGTCCTCCTGTAGCGATTTCTCCCAGGAAACCGGCAGTAAGCCCCACTCGTCGAGCCTCTGTGCGATGACGCGCATCGCGGCGCTATGGACATCGGAGAAAATACATCCCGGCTGATTAGCCTGGTCAAAAGCCGCGTCGGCGGCATCCAAGACCGCTTGATAAACCCGACGCTGTACCTCGTTGAAACGACCATTAATTGGCAGGGTCCGGGTGATGTCCGCGGTGTAGAGCGAATCGAGCTCCACTCCGGCATCAATTAAAATGAGGTCACCGTCCCGCACCACGCCATCGTTGTTAATCCAGTGCAGGGTAGCGGCGTGTTCCCCGGATGCCGCAATGGTGTCATATCCCAGACCGTTACCAACTTCCCGAGCGCGCGCCCCGAAAGCCCCTTCCACCACACGTTCACCGCGGAAATGTTTCACTGCCCTGGGGAAAGACCGGATTGCTTCTTCAAAGCCTTCCTTGGTGGCGGCGACAGCTTTGCGCATCTCCTCGATTTCCCAATCGTCCTTAATCAAACGCAATTCCGAAGTTGCTTCTTCTAGCGTATCGTCTAATTGTTTGGCATCGTCGGGGTCGATCCCGGCTTGCTCCCGAACCTGATTCACCAGTGCCGTGGCTTGTGAATCAGAGGTAGAAATCATGGCAATCTGGACTTGACCAGCATCTTTCGCTAGGACATCAGGCAGTGTCTCCAGGTGGGCACAAGGGATTCCACACATGCGCTCGAATTCTTCCAACGAGGGTCGCACCCCGACCCACAGCTCGCCGTAACGTGAATCGGCGTAAAACTCTTCAGATGCCCGTGACGCGCGAGGACGGAAAAATACGGTGGCGATGTGTGTTCCTTCGCCTTCACCAACTTCGCCGTCCCGCACCGGGTTCAAAACCAGCATGCCATCGGGAATTAGATCAGTGCCTAAGCCGGTCAAGTGAGAAAAAGCAGAGTGAGGTCGGAAGCGGTAGTCGCAGTCATTGTTGCGCACTACCAGGGCGCCGGCAGGAATGACGAGGCGCACACCCTTAAACTTTTCCCCCAAGGTCACGCGACGGCGCAGCGCGTAGGGTGCAGCAGCGGAGCGTTCGTAGCCATCAGTAGGACGGGGACCCCAGTTTTCGCCAATAAACTTTTTAAACTCTTTGGACTGCGGTTGACGTGAGCGGTTCTTGCCGCGGGTATCTTTTTGTTCACTCATGCCTTCAAGTCTACGCGCTCGACCTCAACTCGCGACTATTTTCCTATCCTCCAGCACGAAACTGTCTCTGCCGAAATCGCGGAGAAAGGAATGGTTTACCAACCTAATATGAGGTTTAGGGCAAGTCCGGCGCGGAATCTTCAGGGGTAGCTTCGTCTGTCTCGGTGGCGGGCTTTCCCGCGTCATCGTCCATTTCAGGGAAAGGAGCAACCCCTGCGGAATCTTCAAGATCCGGGGCAGCCTGCTTGGCAGCTGCCTCCGGATCCTCCGGGGGTTGTCGAATCAAAGCGTTCAAAGCTGTTCCAACCAGCCCGGCTATCCCAATGCCGATAACGAAAGTCCAAATCACCCGATTTCCGCCGTCTTCGCCCAGGTCAGAAAACACAAAGAACTTCATCAAGCCAGCAATCAGCGCGGCAACGAAAGAGATTACGTACAAACCGCCGGGTTCGCGATGCAGCAGGGCGCGCACCAAGGCGATGACCCCGCCCCAAAATCCGGCAGCCAGCAGGCAAGCCCCGACCATCTGGGTATTTTCTTCAGCCGAGAGCATCGAGAGGAGACCTAATGCGATTAAAGCGCCAAAAACGACGCCTTCGTAAGGGGTGAGGTGATCAATCATTAGTGGGCTCCCTTACCTTTTCCAGTCTTATCAGACTTGTGACGGCGGGTACGTTTGCGTTGACGTTCCTTTTTAGCAGGTTCTTCAGCTGCCCCGCGCTTAGTGGTTTTTTCGCGTTCTTTACAGTCGTGTTTCTTCTTGGTGTTTTTGCGTGGTCCGCGACCCTTCTCAGATTTGCGGCGCCCCGCACCGGAGCCTTTCCCGGCGCGGCGTTTCCCCGGACGTGCCGGGTCGCGCCCACCCAAATCCTCCAGCTCCTCGGCTTCCAATCCGGCGCGAACCCTGCGGAATCGTGGCAAGTTTGCGGTAGCATCCGTGGGAATATCAAGGTCGGAATAGAGATGCGGGGAGGTGTGATAGGTCTCTTGCGGGTCAGCAAAATCCAAGTCGAGAGTCCGGTTAATGACTCGCCACCGCGTCAGGTCCTCCCAATCGATGAACGTAATGGCGCTGCCCTTGTTGCCGGCACGGGCAGTGCGCCCAATTCGGTGAATGTAGGTCTTATCATCCTCGGGGCATTCGTAGTTGATTACGTGGGTCACGTCATCCACGTCGATGCCTCGCGCTGCCACATCGGTGGCGACCAGCACGTCCACCTTGCCGTGACGGAAAGCCCGTAAAGCCCGTTCTCGTGCGTTTTGACCCAAATCACCGTGGATAGCGCCGGTGGCAAAGCCCCGCTCGGCGAGTTCGTCGGACAGCCGTTGGCAGGTTCGTTTCGTGCGGGTAAAGATAATCGTCAAGCCCCGATTTCTGGCTTGCAAAATGCGAGCGATAACTTCCGTCTTGTTGAGGGAATGTACCCGGTACACGACCTGTTTGACCTGTCGCACGGTCTGCGAGGAGTCAGTCGGATCGGTGGCACGGATATGAGTGGGTTGGTACATGTACCGACGCGCGAGAGCTACTACCGGACCGGGCATGGTCGCCGAGAACAGCATGGTGTGACGGCGCGGGGGAATCTGGGAGATGAGTTTTTCCACGTCAGGTAGGAAGCCCATGTCCAGCATCTCGTCGGCCTCATCCATAACCAGGGTTCGGATTCGTCCCAGTTTCAAGGTGCCTTGATTCATCAGGTCAATCAGTCGTCCCGGAGTGCCAACAACAACTTCCACACCTTTGCGCAGTGCCTCAACTTGGGAATCAAACCCAACGCCACCATAAATCTCGATGATGCGAGCCACTCGATGAGTCGCTGCGGCTCGGATTTCCGCCGCGACTTGTTTTGCCAGCTCGCGTGTCGGCAAAATCACTAGGGCTTGCGGGAATCCGGAATCCGGTATCTCATCCCAGCCTTCGTCACCGGGACCGATGATGTCATGCAAGATAGGAATGGCAAATCCGAGGGTTTTGCCAGTGCCGGTCTTTGCCTGACCGATAATGTCCTGACGATTCAGCGCGACTGGCAAGGTCAAAGCTTGAATTGGAAAGGGGTGAATGATGCCCTGGTCACGCAGCGCCGCAACGATTTCGGGTTCCACATCGAAATCGGCGAAAGTCTTGTCTTGGTTCGCCTCCAAGTCGTTAATACCGGTGATGTCCGCCGCGGTTCCCTCATCAGTTTCCGCGGTTTCCATGGTATTTTCGCTTCTCAATATGTATCTTCCTTATCGTTGTCAGTATTCAAAAGTCGTGTACCTACATCTTTCATTGTAAACCGCGCTGGCTGGGGGATGTAGTGTTCCTGTCAGGTTCAACGGTTCACGAACCTATGCCTAGAACTCGGTGACGTTGTGATTGACATAATCTGGCCAGTCCAGAGCGCTCTGGAGGGATTCTTCACAGATTGCGGCGTATCCGCCCAGGGCGGTCACTTGGAAGGCATTGAGTTTTGCCAAAGTGCGCAGAGTAGATTGGTCCAGGCGCCCGCACCCGCGCGGCACCAGCAAAATTGGTCCGTTGCGCAGATGCCCTCCCGAAACCGCGTCAGCAAACACATCGCCGCGAGCCAGATAGGCGTGGGTTGAGGGTTGCAGACGTGCGGATTCCAAAGCAATTTCCCGCGATGTTTCGTAGCGATCCCGACCGCCCAAGCGGGTTGCTGCTTTGCCATTAGCTACGCTGCGGAGAACTGCATCCGACACGGCGGATCGCCCGCCCAGGGCAACTACCCGTTTCACCTGCAGGTCTGATGCTAGTTGGCGAATGGTGGCGATAGCGGGGGAGGATGAGTCAACCAGAACGATAGGTCCGTCCCCCAAGGCAGCGCCGGTTAGCGCATCCGGAGAGACCCTGCCGCCCGGTCCGTAGGCATTGGCAATGTAGAGAGAATTTGCTTTTGTAAAGGCTCTCCGGGCGACCATCACAGACGTATCGACCCGGTTTGCCCCGCCAATCCGCAATGCGGCGCGCCCCCCGGCGAGTTCATAGAGACGGGCGTCCGAAATTGCTCCTGTTCCCCCCAAAGCCGCGACCTGTTTGGGTTTCAGGGCGCGCAGAGTTTCAGAAATCACCGCGGGCACCGGAGACGAATCGGGAGGAACCAGCAGGACCGGACCGTCCTTGAGAACCCCACCTACTAAAGCGTCGGCAAAGACATCGGATCGGGCCAGATATGCCACTGCCGGGCGTGAGCTTGCAGACTTGGCGATAGCTGCAGACGTTTCGAATCGATCCGCCCCGGCAATCCGGTCAGTATGCAGGTCGGGGATATGCGGTCGAGAATCTAGGGAGTTCACGACTCCGTCTTGATCCGCATCTCCGTCAGGGTCAGCCGGCCAGTCGGAGTTGAATAAGTTTATCTGATAGCTGGTCGAGGCAGGTACCGGCTGACAGTTTGGAGCGGTGTTGATATTAGAAATACTGACGGTATAGCGGGCTACGTTGTAAAAGCTAGGAATGGTCAACTGATCCAGGGGGACTTTAAACAAAATCGTGTCATACCCGCCGTATTGCCACGGTGTCTGGTTAGGGTCGATTCCGGGTTCGGCACGGTGAATGACCTGTAGCGGAATCTCTCCCGTCGGACCGGTCACCCGAACTTCCGCATTACGCAGGTCTGCGCAGCGACCAGAATAAGACCAACGGGACACGTTTTCGCCCGCTCCGGTAGGCAGGATACGGGAAGGAAAATACCCCGCTGCCGGCCACGCGAGGCTCGGGGGCTGCTGAATTGCAGGATTCCAAAAATTGGGGTGGGCAGGTCTGCCGGCAGCCTGGTAAGTCGTGTCAAAAAGTTGGATGGAAGTTGCCGTAGGACCGGAGGTGCCGATTGAGACCGCCCCGATAGCGGCGTTCGCTTGAATGGGTGAGAACATCTGGAGCCGATGTCCCAGGTTGTCATTTGTGTTTGTGGTTGAGGCTTCGGTGATGTAGCGCAAGATTTCCGTGGCTGGAGTAACGATGCCATCCAAACGGGCAATCACCCCCGAACGGGAGGCAAGTTTCACGTCCTCGTTGAGACACGCCACGCCCGGAACGGAGTCGGGCACGGGGGAAGCCACCGGTCCTGCCGCGGCGGTGAGAGCTGCCGCTTGTGCCGGACCTTGCGGAGCATAGCCCGCAGGCAAGCTGACCGGCGCGAGATGATTCAAAGACCGCAAATAGTTCCAGGTAGAGAGCATCGCTTGGACAGCTTCGGGCTGTGCCGTGCCGGGGGTACACGAGGAGATAACCGTCCCGGAAGAAAATGGGGTGACCTGATCTGTTGAGTTCCACAAGGTTTCAAACTCGGCTCGTGCCGTTGCCTCATTATTTCCCAGAGTCACCGGGGTGCCGGCGGGCTGAACCGATACCGAGTTCGCTCCGGGTACTCCAACAACCAGCCCGGTTGCGGACAACCCCAGCGCTGCCAGAGTCACGCCCACGTGTCGCCACAGACGGCTTTTGCCTGCAAAACGAAACACAGGCGGGTGACGGACGGGAGACTCGGCTGGTTTAAAATTCAGAACAGAAGAAATCCGCATCTCTCCATTTTGGCAACTTTTCCAGGCACTGTCTCGAGTTTCACATTCCCTACCGCAACGTGGCGCTTAGAATGAACCTATGGAAATTTCAGAAGAACGTACGGCGCATATGCTGGGTTTGGTTGCATTCACGAGGATTACGGCTTACGCTAGGCTGGCTCGGGACGTGTCCCAGACTACTGATTTCGCGGATCAGCTGGCATTGGCGCGCATGGGGGTTTCGTTCGTGACTGCCATTGATGATTTGGAAGCGTTTGCGAATCGGCGGGGTTTAGATCTGGCTAATCTGACCCAGCCTTATGTGGGATTCTTTGACGATATGGAACTGCGCACTCGTCCTCGTGACTGGTGGGAGCGCATGGTGAAAAGCTATATTTTTGTGGGAATTTTGGCAGATATGGAGGACTTGGCAGCCCAGTTTGTCGGAGCTGACATGATTGAGATTCTAGGAGTTTCCGGCTCTGCAGGACTGACCCAGTGGGTGCGAGCCAGGTTGCGTGACGGTATTGCTGCTGACCCGACGGTGGAGTCGCGCCTGTCCATGTGGGGACGTCGCGTTGCGGGAGAAGCCGTGGCGGGGGTCAGAGCCATCCTGGATGCTTATCCGCTGCTGCTGCCCGCTGGGGTAGAGGTCAACGACACGGTGGAAGAAATTCAAAAGCAGCATTCCCGCAGGATGGAAGACCTGGGTTTGGCTTTCTAAGGGAAATCAGATAGCGAAACCAATCCGGTTTTGACGCTCAGGGGCGAATTCAACGTAGGCGATGTTGCCGGCATTGATGAGGGTGTGTGACTCGCGTTTGTCCACCAAATCAATGATTTCCCCACCAGCGACGGCGTCCGTGAGCAGTTTTTGCAGTTCCTCGAAGGACTTGTCGATGTCCAGGGAGAGTTCGCGAGCTACGGACTTCATTCCGATTTTGATTTCCATTACCATTCCTTTCCGACTGTCCTCTCATTCTAGGGGTTTTGCCCGATGAGGGGGAATTTTATGTCCGAGGAGACGACGAGTTTTAAAGTTTCAAATTTTCGTCTTTGGGGCTACTGGTACTCTCAAACTATGGAGATTTTCGATGAGTTAGCGGACCGGGTTCGCCAATCGCTTGATGTCGGTGAATCCGTACTTTTGGCAGGGGTTCCGGCGAGTGGGAAAACCACGCTTTTAGCACAGCTGTTGGTGGGTAATCCCCGGATGCTGGTATTGAGTCCCAATGCGGGTGCTGCCCGCCGATTGAGTGAGCGAGCCTTGGAAATTCGGGCACAATCGGAAGATCCGGGTTGTCTCCTGGGGGTCAGTAAGGGTTTCGTGGCGGAAGTCTTTGCCCGCTTCAATCAATGGCGGAAAGCGGAAGGTCTGCCAGAAGTCAGATTGGCCACCGATGCCGAGGTCATGGTCCAAATCCAGGATTTCCTGGCTGGAATGCCTCTGGAAGAAGAACTGCGCGCGGCTCTGGAAACCCAAGGCTTCCGGCGTGACTTGGTGGATGGAATCTTTCGGGTCCGGGCTTTTGCTGGTGATGTCTCGTCAGACTCCGCAGCGTCCCCGGTACATCCGCTGGTGACCCGGCTGATTCAAGCGATGCAAGCCGACCGGGAAGCAAAACGCTCGCAGGCTCGTCAATCTGCCTGGCCTTTGGACACGGCTTCTCTGTTCGAAGAGTATCTTTTGGCGGTGAAAGCCGGAGCCCCGGTTCCGGAACTGGTAGGCATCGATGATTTGCAAAACTTCAACGGACTGATGATTGACATCCTCTCTCTGTGGGCGACGCATGGAACCACCTTGGTAGCCTGTACTTT
This sequence comes from Mobiluncus holmesii ATCC 35242, assembly GCF_000185445.1. Taxonomy (NCBI): domain Bacteria; kingdom Bacillati; phylum Actinomycetota; class Actinomycetes; order Actinomycetales; family Actinomycetaceae; genus Mobiluncus; species Mobiluncus holmesii. Next base: position 366,210 of record NZ_GL622346.1, read on the forward strand.
GCCCGAAACCTGCGTGAATACCTTCCGTGGTGCAAGCCCCCACTTGAGCGAGAGGCTTTGGCAACAGTTAGAGACAATTCCGGGCAAAGGCGCCATCGAAATTTTGCTTACCCAAGAACACGTTCCCGCACCGTTGCGTCAAGCGTGGCGGATAGCGGTGAATCGTCTGGGCGTGCACGGCATCAGTGCTAGATTGTGGAACTCGATACAGGAATCATCTCCGGCCTCGACAGAGACAGACTCGCTCTGTGATGCAGACGGTCGAGACCGCATTATTTTGGTGGAAAAGTCCACTGACACTGCCCAATATCAAGAAATCGGGACTCTGCTGCAAGACGCTCATATCTTCTCTGATCGACCCCTGAAGTATTCACAGATGGCAGTTCTGACCCGTTCTTCCCGAGAAGCCCGGCAGGTCGCCGAAGTGCTGGAAAACATGGATATTCCGGTGGTAGTTCCGGGAGCCACCGGTCAACTCAACGAAGGGCGACTCACACGCTATCTGCTGAAGATGATGCAGGCGGTTTGCGTGGAAGATTGCGATCAAGTGAAACTATCGGATTTGGATTTAGCCGGATTGCTTTCTTCCGCTCTGGTGGGCTGGGACGTCTGGCGAATGCGGCGAATGGACTCCTCACTGTACGACCTGCGGTTGCAGCCACCGGCAGATTCAGAGAACGCTGCGGGGTCCACTGGGGTGATGGATTCCGCTGACACTGCCGATGATGAGGAGGGCGGAATCCAAATTGTTGGAAACTTACCCTACATTCAGCAGTTCTTGCGCCAGGTTATCTCTGGACAGAATGATTTCTCCGGGCGTTCAGTAGCTGAGATTATCTCTGCAATACCCGACGCAGCACAGCTGGTCGACTTGGCACAGGCTCTCCGATCGGGATGGCAACAATGGAAAGCCGATTCAGGATCAGTACAGCTGCTGCTCTGGAAACTATGGGACGGTCTGGGGCGTGGCGAAATCCTCCAGGCGCGGGCTTTGCAGCCCGGTTTGGTCCCCGCGGTGCGGTCTACGCTACAGATTGACCTGGATTTGGTGATGGACTTGTTCAAAGCTGCAGATTGGTTTGAGGCTCGTAACCCGGGCAAAACCGCGGCGGATTTCGCGCAGGGGATGTTGGCTCGCGACCTCCCCACCGGCACCGTGGCTCCTCATCATCTGGTGAAGGATGCAGTCACTGTAGTGTCAGCCGCAGCCACTGTCTCCCAGCACTGGCCCCTGGTGGCAGTGGTGGGTCTCACTGACGGAAACTGGCCGGCGATGCGTTGGCCGGGATCAATCTTGGGTTCCTCCATGTTTGAGCTGGAAAATTACGGCGACCCTACAAACTCCAGCAGTGCTGGTTACCTGTGGAATTGGCAAAACGAATACCGGCACTTCTTTACTGCCCTGACCCGCTGCACGCAACGCCTCATTTTGGGGACCACCGCGCAGGACGGTGTTGGGCGTTCCACCTTTCTCACCTCCCTGGTGCAGACTTTGCAGCTCGAACCGAAACAGCATCGTCGTTTACCCACCAATCTGCGTGATTTCGTCGCCTATCTACGCGCGGCTTGTCTGGGCGGGGAAACCAGTTGGGGAACTCCGACTATAGATGCTCCCACCGCCGCGGGTCTGCTCGCAAAATTGGCAGCAGGGGACTGCCCTTCGGCGCATCCGGAAAATTGGATGGGGGCTTTACCAGTCAGCGGAGACGAGACAGAATCTGCCGAAATTCACATTTACGCTTCCGGTTTGGAACGCGCCTTAGAAAATCCTCTGGATTACGTGCTGAGCTGGTCCGGTTACTCCAACGATGAAGATGACCCGTATGCGGCGAATAAAGTTGGCAACATTGTTCATGAAGCTGCCGAAATCCTGGGACGCAGGTACTGGTGGGAGGGGCACGGACCGCGAGATGACCTGGAGTTTGAGCAAGTCCTGACTGAGCTGCGCCAAGAAGTGCGGCGTCTGCTTGGTCCCTTGTCCGGTGATACGTGGGTGGAATCTAACTTCCGTCGCCACATTGAGACCTGTCTGGTGCCCCTGGCGACCTTTCTGGTAAATCATCAATACCCCTCACGTTTTGAAGTGCGTTATCCCTGCCGGTTGGAGGCCAGCTCCGGGAAGGGTGCCTTGGTCTACAACGCCAGAATTGACCGGGTGATGTTTGCGCATGGGCGCGTCATCATCATGGACTATAAGACCGGTAATCCTTCTAATTTCAGTGCGGCTAAGGTAGCGGCTAATCTGCAGTTGGCGTTATATCAGGCTGCCTATAACGCCTCTCCGGACGGGCAGAAGCAGCCTTGTGACATGGCAGAAATTGTGGCACTGCAGGTTCCACCAGACTCGAAAAAACTGTACTCCACACAGGGCATTGAGGAGCCTCGGGAACCGAAAGTCTGGGCGCAACAATCTCTCGAATCGGGAACGGAGGCGATTACTCTCCCCAATCGGTTCTCCGGGGAGCAACGTCAGATTCTCCGAGATCCCCTGGCTTGGCTGCGCAGCGAGACTCCGGGCGCGCCCGATCCGGAAGCCATGCTGTTGAGAGACTATCTGCAAGACCGTGTGAATTTAGCGGTGGCGGCGTTCAGCGGACCGAATTTGGCGCAAATTGAATCCCTCGGAGCTTGGGGCGCCGGTAATACTCTCGGAGTGGAAGTGAGACAACGATGACTACGACGAAACCAGTGACAGAAATATTTACCGCGTCCGAACTGGCTATTTTGACGGGAGCTAATCCGCCAACTCGGGAACAATCCGCAGTAATTACGGCGCCACGAGGACAGCTCCTGGTGGTAGCCGGAGCAGGCAGTGGCAAGACAGAAACCATTGCGAACCGGCTGGTTTATTGGGTCGTCAATGCCGGTATTGTCCCCGAAGCAATTTTGGGACTGACCTTCACTCGCAAGGCCGCGGCAGAGATGGCAGCTCGTTTTTCGTTGCGTTTGGATCGCTTCGCGAGTCTTTTAGAGTCGGTGCAGGAACGACGGCAAACCGCGGAGGTTAACGCGGTGTTAAAAGCTGCGGACTTTGATCTAAATCAGCTGCGCCAGCGTTTCGATACTCTTGTCCAACGGGGAATGACTTCGGAAATGCTGCGTCACCCGGTCAGTGTCTCCACCTATGATTCCTACGCGGGAACCCTCTTGACAGAATTTGGCACGTTAGTCGGGCGGGAATCCGGTTTCACCACCATCACTGACGCCGCCAGGTATCAAATCATGACTGATGTGGTGCAAATCTGGACCGGAGCGTTAGGGACAAAACGTGAGGGGGAAAACGCTGAAAACCTGGTAAACATTCTGCTGTCTCTGGCTAACGACACGAATTCTCATCTCGTTGATTTGGCTGAGATGAAACAGACCTATCGTTCCTACCTCGCAGCTGCCAAACGCTTGCAAGATGCCGAAGGCGCCGACCTTAACAGCACGGCGTTACGTAATTTGGATACCATCATCGACACCATGGAATTCGGATGTAACGCTACTAACGTCATCCAGGCTTTCAACGAACGTAAACGGGAACTCCTGATGGCAGACTTTTCTGACCAAACTCGGGAAACGGTTCGTTTGGTGGAACAACTGTCGGCAGTCGGGGAAAGCCAGCGGGAACGATTCCAGCTGGTGTTCTTGGACGAATTCCAAGACACCTCAGTGGCGCAGATGCGTTTCCTGGCAGGAATTTTCCGCGATTGTGCGGTTACCGCAGTGGGGGATCCGAACCAAGCCATTTACGGTTGGCGGGGGGCTTCGGCAGCCTCAATGGAGGACTTTGGCTCGATATTTTGCACGGATCCCCACCAGTTACTCACCCGAACCTTGTCGACTTCATGGCGTAACGATGCCGTCATCCTCACAGTCTCGAACCGAATTTCTGCCGAATTGGCAGGAGCGCCGGCGGTGGCTGCGGAGAGGAACATACCCCGGAACCAGGACGTCCAGCCGGCAATCAGTAAACCCCTGCAAGCCCGGCCGGGGGCAAATCCCGGCATCGTTTACGGAATCCAGACGTTGACTGATTTACAGCAAAGTCAAGCGGTGGTGAACTTTTTCCGATTGTGGCAAGCCCAACGGGTGAAGCTGCAGAGTGAAGGGGTGCCTGCCGAAAAATTACCTACTGCCGCAGTACTGTGCCGTGCGAAAAATGCTATTCCTGGCTTGGTTGAGTCCCTGCGCCGTGCCGGAATCCCTTACCAGACCAGGGGTATGCAGGGAATTTTGGAAGATCCGGGAGTGCGCTTGGTGCGCGCCGCTCTGGAAATCACCGACAATCCCGAAAAAAGCGCCAGCCTGCTGCTTTTGCTCGATAGGTATCGGTTGGGATTGAGCGATTTACAGGCAGTGGGACAGAATCGGCACCGTTTCACCCCCTACCAGATAGTGATGGAGGGCGGGGCGCAAGTTTCAACTGAAGCTCAAACTCGACTGGAAAAACTACGCGGGATTCTGACGGAGCTAAAGGATAATGCCCCATTTGCGACCCCCCTGGTGTTGGCGCGGTTAGCACATCGACTGCTCGATTTAGATATTGAACAGCAGTTACCCGGTTCCCCCTGCCAAGCTGGGGCCTATGTGGAGTTCTTAAACCTGGTTCGTGATTTTGGACGGACTCCCGGAGCTACGCTGAGCGGATTTCTTAACTGGCTCAGCGCCGGTGAAGACGAAGAAGCCAGCTTTGCTGACCTAGACTTCGAGGTGGACAATGCGGCGGTGCAGATTATCACCATGCACGCCGCGAAGGGGCTCGAATGGGATTGGGTGGCGGTCCCAAACCTAAATAAGAGCACTTTTCCTTCTGTCAGAGGTGAAATTTGGGTAACGCAACGCGATGTGTTGCCCTATCCGCTGCGCAGTGATCGGGATCATCTTCCTGAGCTGGAACTGAAAACCCAGACCCTGCTGACTGCGACCGGAAGAGTATCAAAGAAAAAAGGGTTACTCGAAACGTTTAAGGAAGATGCCGAGCATTACGCACTCCGGGAAGAATCACGGTTGGCATATGTGGCTTTCACTCGCGCCAAGTCCCGGCTCCTGTTGGGACACTGCTGGTTCGAACGACAGACCAAGAAAGGTCGTCCGCCCAGCCAATTTTTCCTGGTAGAACAAGACCCGCAACAGCACATCTTTTCAGATGCTGATTCATTGGCGTCATCGGGCGGGGCAGACATTATCCAACCCGACCCGTCTACGGTGCCGGTGGTGGAATCCTCGGAGGAGGGTGCGGTCGGTGTAGCAAACCTGTTGACCCCGTTTAACGCGGAGACATTTGCGCAGGAGGTCGCCCGATTGGGGATTGAGACTCCCGACGTGGAATGGCCTGACACCGTAGTTACGTCCATTCCTGACAAAATTGAAAATCCGAATCAAGACCGGTTTGACGCTGGCATTTGGCCGGCGCTACCTCTCACTCAGACGCGCCCAGACTTTGCTCAGGCGGTGCAAGTCACTGAGGCTGCTTTGGATAGTGGCAAATTCTCTGGTGGAATCAGTCAAGACGCGGATGAAGAAACTGAGCGCCGCTTGAGCCAACTGCTGCATCAGCCACAAACACGTTTGGGCACCGGTGATTTGTTGGGACGAATTTCTGCTACCGGGATGGCACATTTGGCGCAAGATAGCGAGGGATACTTGCTCCAGCGTCTGCGTCCCCTGCCCCAACAGCCCAGTGTGGCGGCACGTTTGGGAACCTACATGCACGCTTGGATTGCCAGCCAGCTAGAAAATGAAGATACTTTCATTTTTGACGCCGGAACGGAAGACGGCTTCACGCCAGAACAGCGTGAACTGCTGCACAAGTGGCAGCAGCGTTACGAAGATTTAGAACTGCTGCGGCGACTGCGTGGTCCACAGGTCGAATTTGATGGTGAACTCTACGTTGCGGAAGCCGGCGGTGCCGTGATTCCATTGCGGATAGATGCGCAGTTTGAAGAGGTGCAAACTGGAAAAATCTGGATTATTGACTGGAAAACCGGTCGACGTCAGACTCCGGAAAACTACGCTCAGTGGCTGCACCAGCTGGGAATTTATCGGCTTTACTGGTTGCAGGAGCATCCCGAAACCCCGGCGGAGGATATTATCTGCGCCTATATATTCCTCAATGAGGACAATCCGGCGAAACAACTGCTCACCCTGCAGGACATCCTTGATGAGCTGGGCATAGCCGAATACAGTCGGAGCCTCTTGGTGAGTAACTTGACGGACCGGGGAGGGGAGGTTGACGCAGTTTTAGAAAAATTTGGATATTGAAGTTACCCCTAGGCGCTGCAGTCTGGTGCCGGGTGGTTTCGTGCAAGGGGTTTAGATCTGGCAGCGCTGCCCGTCCCGGCTTTATGCCCCTGCAGAAGCGGGAGAGGACGCGTTGTCATGGGTGAGAGCTTAGTGGCGCGACCCTCGTCTCAGCGCCGATACGGAGAGACAACAGCGGGTTGGGGCGGGACTGTGACTTTAGAAGACCCCGCGGGGTCTGTGTTTTGGGGTCGGTGTGTCGAGGAAACGTAAGGAACACCGAGAGATTCAGTGAGAACCCTTGTGCTCTCAGGGAAAACGCGAAATAATCCCGTCATTAGGAGGCGTCATCCGCAGGCGAGGAAGTGCTCTCGGAATCTGATTCGGTGGCAATTTCTGCAGCAATTTCTGCGGTAATTTCCGTGATGCCCTCGGTGGAGGTTTCACTCGTATCGGCGGTGTCGTCGGGAACATTTGCGCTCTGATCCTCATAGAGGGGGCGACCCGTTAACGACAGGTCTCCGTCCAATCGTTCCAGCTGTTCGTTCAACAGGTCCTGGGCATCGGCAATTATCGAGGCACTACCCTGGTTAACCCCCCAATTGAGCCAATTGACCAGCGCTAATTCAATATACAGGTCGGTACGTTGCCGCAAGAATGGGTCTGAGCCTTCCGCGCGTCCCAAATGGTAAGCGTCAAATACCAGGTCTACCGCCTCATCGGTCAGCTCAGACGCCACCCAGGATAAATCTTGGGAAGGGTCACCCACACTGACCTCGGCAAAACCAGAAATTCCCAAGATTCGGGAATCTGCGACCAGGACGTGCTCAGGATCCAGAGAGCCGTGGACAAACGTAGGATGGAAATGCCACCAGGCGTCTTCGTCGAGAGCTTGCTCCCAACGAGCTTGCAGCACCGGAGGCACCAATCCGGTAGCGACCGCTTGGGACAGATTTTTTCGCAAATCTGCACGGATATCATCTACGCTGGGAGTGGGGAAGCCAACATGAGCGACCAAGTTAGCGGGAATCTCGTGCAGTGCCGCGATGGCTTTACCCAGGGCGCGTAACAAATCCGGATTCTCTGCCAGTTCATTGAGATTCAAGGGATTGCCCGGCAGCTGACGATAAACAATCACCGAAGTTCCGTCTTTCGAAGTGGCGCTGCCTTCGACCCGGGGCACATCAAAAGGAAGCCGGTGCGCGTCGCGGTAGTTCGTCAGCATGGTTAAAATCTTTTGCTGCTTGTGCAGTGCCGTTTCCGCATCTGCATGCTTGGCACCAATGACGCTCCACCGGGCGGAGTGATTATCGAGGATTCCGGTCCAGCGGAAATCGCTGTCTTCGCCAACTGGCGGGCACAGAGACTCAACCTCAAGGTCTGGAATTGCCACGGTTGCCAAAGCCGCCAAGGTCAGAAAATCGGTATCGCTCATCTCTCAATTTTATGTCACCCTGGGAGGTAAACCGCCAGACCGCTCCGGAAAGCTGGAAATATCGCCATTAAATGTCTGCCTTGGACAGGGGGATGGATTTATCGAGAGGGGTCGGCACTGAACTTTGGCAAAACTATGGCAAAATCATAGAAGAACCTGAGAATTTCATGAACGTTAGATGGGAATTTTCCTTTCGGAGCCTACGGATTTGCACTGTAGCAGCAAAAAAGCGTTTAAACTAACCGTAATTTATTGGCTCTCAAGTACGAGGGAGTTATTGACTTGGGCCTAAGCTACGGGAAACTGCAGCCACTGATGGACGATCCAACGGTGGAAGAAATCTGGTTGAACAGTCCTTCCCAGGTGTTTTGTTCCCGTGACGGGCAAGCCCGCCTGACCAACCTGCTGCTGGCAGAAGACGAAGTAGAAGCCTTGGTAGAGCGGATGCTGCGAGCTTCGGGACGGCATTTGGATTTCGTCAACCCCTGCGTGGATGCCACCTTGGAAACCGGAGAACGTTTACATGTCGTCATCCCGCCCGTGACTGCTACCTGGTCCATCAACATCCGCAAGCACAGTGCGAAAGCCGTGAAAGTGCGGGATTTGGTCCGACTCAAGATGATGCCTGCCTGGCTGGCAAGTTTCTTGTCCGAAGCGGTGCGCATCGGCTTGAACATCGTGGTGGCAGGTCCGACCCAGTCTGGAAAAACGACTACGGTGCGGGCCCTGTGCGGGGAAATCCCTCCTGACCAACGTGTCATCACCTGCGAGGAGGTGTTGGAACTCAACCTGAAAGCCCCTGACACGGTGGCGATGCAGACTCGCAACGCCTCGATTGAAGGTCAAGGTGAGATTACCCTGCGCGACTTGGTTCGAGAAACTCTGCGGATGCGTCCCGACCGGCTAATCATCGGGGAGGTTCGCGGCGCTGAGAGCCTAGACATGCTCATTGCCCTGAATTGCGGGATTCCCGGTATGTCTACGATTCACGCGAACACCGCCCGGCAGGCGATTACGAAACTGTCGACCTTGCCGCTGCTGGCGGGAGAAAATGTGACCGCGGCATTTGTGATACCGACGGTAGCAGGTGCCATTGACCTGGTGGTGCAGCTGCGCGGAACGTGGCAGGGCAGCCGCGCGGTGACGGAAGTGTTGGCTTTGGACGGGACACTGCGCGACGGTCAAATCGTGGCACACCCGCTCTACAGCGTGCCGCCAGAAGGTACGCAACCTGTCAAGAACTCCGCGAATTTCGATTTCCTGTCCGCCTTTGGCTCACGGGCTGGTCAGTTGTCTGCCCTCTGGCGGGAGGCGCCCCATGAATAGCCTCTGGCTGACCTGGGCAGCGGCTCTCAGTGCCGCTTCCGGTATTTTCCTGGTGACGCTGAGCCCGAAACGGCGCTCGGTACATCGTGAAAGCTCCCTGAAACGCTATTGGTCACACAAATCTGCTCACTTCAACGACATCACCGCGGTAAGTGGAACGCGCCTCGGGTTGGGACAGTTCTTGGTGCTGTCCCTGTTGGCAGGGGTGTCAGCAGGGATCTGCCTCACCGTGGTGACGGGTTTGGTGATGGTCGGGTGGTTAGCAGGTCTGCTGGCTGCGTATCTGCCATTTTTGGGACTGCAGGGCAAACTGCATTCGGTGCAGGGGCAACGCGGCAAAGCCTGGCCAAACCTGGTAGATGACTTAGTTTCCGGGGTGCGTGCCGGGCTGAGCTTGGGAGAAACCCTCCTGGAGGTTGCCGCGAGAGCCCCGAAGTCTCTGCGGGTGCCTTTTGCGCACTTCGCAGCTGATTATCGGGCGGGTGGGAATCTCGACGCCTCCTTAAAAATCCTAAAACACGAATTGGCTGATCCAGTGGGGGATCGCATTGTGGAAGCGTTGCGCCTGGCTGCACAAGTGGGGGGCAACGACTTGGTAATTCTGTTGGAGGACTTGGGTGCGATGCTGCGCGCGGAGGAACGCACCCGCGGGGAAGTGCTGGCGCGCCAATCTTGGACCGTGACGGGGGCGCGTCTGGCGGCTGCCTCCCCGTGGATTATCCTGGCGCTGCTATTGAGCCGTCCGGGCACCTTAGAGATGTATTCCACCCCGGTAGGTTCCATGATTTTGCTGGTGGGGGCACTGGTGTCGGCGCTGGCTTACCTCATGATGCTGCGGCTGGGGCGCCTGGAAGTTAGTCCGCGCACGATGCGGGAGTAGACCGTGGAAAACGTGGCGCCCTGGATTGTTGGTGGTCTCGCTGTCTTGGTCGGGAGCGGGTTTATCGGGGTGTGTCTGGGGCCGTGGATTCGTCAAGGCGCCTTTCCAGCCTGGCGAATTACCCCTTATGTTCAGGCTGATCTCATTGGTATGGCGACTTACCGAGGCGCGGGCTTGCGGGATACTTCTTTTTCTCATAATGGCTTGACCAGGTTTCTTACGTTTATCAGTCCCTCCAAAGAATCTGTTGAGCGTCGGCTAGAACTGGCGGGTTTGCCCAGGGACCTGTGCGAATTTCGCCGCTCGCAGCTGCGGTGGGCAGCGTCTCTGGGCGTGCTGGCAGTGGTCTTGAGCATTATCGGATTCTGGGGGAGAACCTTGCCGATACCGGGAGCCTTCGTGATGCTGACCTGTTTTGTGTTGGCAGGACTGTTGGTTCCCGATTACCGGCTGACCGGTGCAGCACGGCGTCGCCAACTGCGTCTCAATCAAGAGTTGCCTGATGTCATTGAACTTTTGGCGCTGGCGGTGGGTGCCGGAGAACCTCTCTATGGAGCTTTGCATCGTGTCTCTGCCCGCTGCGCCGGTGTCGCCGGTCAAGAGCTGGAAAAAATCTTGGCAGCTGCAGATAATGGGGACTCTTTGGCTCCCAGTCTGACCGCGGCTCGAGCTCGCAATGATTCCGAAATTCTCGCGCACCTCATTGATGCCATTGTCTCCGCGTTGGAACGCGGCTCTCCCTTAGCGGGCGTGTTGCGGTCCCAAGTGGCGGATTCACGAGCGGTGGCGCGAACCCAGTTGCTCACGGAAGGTGGAAAGAAAGAAGTCCTCATGATGGTGCCAGTGGTGTTCTTGATTTTGCCGCTCACCGTGGTGTTTGCTCTGTATCCCGGTTTGGTGGCTCTGCAGCTGTAAATCGTTCGTATCGAAATCGAAAGGATAAAAACATGCAAAAATTCCGCACTTTGCGAAACTTTGTGTGCACCCTTCTGGGGGCTGAAGACGGTGACGTCCCCGGTTGGGTGATGGTGACTCTGATGACTGCGGGGTTGGTGGTGGCGCTTTCGGCAGTAGCTCTGCCCGCCCTCACGAATCTGTTTAATGACGCCATCACGCATGTCTCGGCTCTCTGAAATCCGTGCCTCGCTGCGTCATCGTCTCGGGCAGCGTTGGCGTGGAGAGTCGGGTTCGGAACCTGCCAGTTTCGCCCTCGTCATGCCACTGGTTCTAATTCTGGTGCTGGGGTTGCTGCAGCTGTCTTTGGCGCTGTGGGTGCACACGACTCTGATTGATGCGGCTGGGGCAGGGGCACATGCAGCAGCTCTGGCGGGGGCGCCGGAGAGCGCCGCCGATGAAACCGTGCGTGGCGTCCTCGCCTCGACTCTGGGTTCCGGCTATGTGCATACGGTCAGTGCCCAGCGGGTCGGCTTGGCGATGCTGCGGGGTCCCTTTGCCACCTCTGACCTGGAGGTTATGGAGGTACAGGTAAAGGCGCCGATGCCCATCATCGGACTGTTCGGAGTGGGGGATATGACCGCAGTGGGTCACGCGGTGATAGAGGAGGGACCGTGAAGTGCCCGTTGCGCCGAAATCGGTCGCGGTTCGTTTCTCGCTTGATGCGGGGGGAATCCGGGGAGGCTACGGTGGAGTTTGTGGGCATTACCATGCTGCTGCTGATTCCCCTGGTGTACTTGATTCTGGCTTTCTTTCAGATTCAATCCGGTCTGTATGCGGCAGAAGCGGGGGCGGCTGGGGCGGCGCGCATCCTCACGTTACATCCCGTCACCGGGGTTGACTCAGCCAGTTTGGCGGTGCAGCTGGCGGCCGCTGATCAGGGTTTACCGGCGGGGAAGGCGCAGTATTCTCTGGAATGTGTGACCGGACCGTGTCCTGCCGCGGGTTCGCGCGGTATCGTCCACGTTAGCCTGGAGGTTCCCCTGCCGCTGGTGGGAACCATTCTGCAGAGCTCTTTTCCGACGTCCTTGACGTTGCATGCGGATCATCCGATTCAGTGGGGTGATCATGGGGCTTAGGGGAGGGCACCAGGGCGGGGTGACGCCACACCGTTTTGCTGCCCGGTTCGAGCGTCTCGGTGACGAGGACGGGCGCATCATGCTGTTGGGACTCGCTGCTTGCGTGTTGCTTTGTGTGATTATCCTGATGAGTATGGCTCTATCCGGGGTGTATCTGGAGCAGCGGCGTTTGCAGCGCCTGGCAGATCAGACCGCCTCTATGGCGGCGGCAAACATGGCGGATACGGCGTATTACCAAAATGGCATCGTTGACGGTGTCCCCCTGGAAATCGAACCGTATCACGCCTCAGAGCGCGCTGCCGAATACCTATCAGGAGCGTCGATAAGCGCAAATTCCAGTCTGGATGGAATTGACCTGGTTGACGTAGATGTAGCTTCGACCCGGGTGCAGGTGACGCTGCGAGCAACCGGAAAAATTCCTTTGGTGCTCCCACTCGTCAGTTCCCTGACCCAGGTCGAACTCACCGCTACCGGGGCGGCTTCGCTGAAGTCCAGCTTCGGCTAGCCGCCCCACCTTTAGTCATGAGCCAGCGCCTCCACCGGCGTGACCCGCGCTGCGGCCCGCGCCGGACCAATGGATGCCAAGAGCGCCACCACGATGGTGAGTGCTGCGGCCACGATTGCTAACGGGGGTACCACAATGATTTGTGCGGACGCCAGTTCCGTCACAGGCAGGGCGTTGATGCCGGCTATCGCGTAACCTAAACCGGCTAATACGCCTACAATCAGCGCCCCGAGCGCCGTCAGCAGGGCTTCGAAGGCGAGCATTCCTTGCAAACGCCCCTTCGTCATGCCCAAGGCGCGCAGCATTCCATTTTCCCGCCGGCGTTCCATCACCGACAGCGCCAACGTATTCGCCACCCCAACCAGCGCAACCAGCACTGATACTCCCAGCATCGCGAAAGCGCCCCACATCAACCCTTGTGCAATCTGGGTAAACATGGCTCGATCGGGCGCGGAACCGGTGATGTGGGCATCCTGCTCGGAGGCAGCCGGAATATCCGAAGCGAGCTGCTCAATGTCAGAAAAGCTGCAATCCGAGGAAATCCGCATCAGCAAAACTCGGGGTGCCAGCACCGTGGCATTACGCTTGAGTTCCTGGTCGGAGTCGGTTTGTGCCGGACGGACCACCTGGGTAGAGCTGACCAGACCAGCCAAATCCTGAGGGTTCAGGGACACAAAATCCAGAGAAGTTTTCTCAGCCGTGAGTTTCAGCACCTTATCCCCGCTCCGGACGGCATAAGGCGTGCCAACTTCCTCCTCATTCAGCTGCGGGATTCCCACGTGACCGGGAGTAACCACGGGAATCCGGCTGTGCGAAACTGTCGAGAAATCTTTAGATTCCAACAGCAGTTCCTGAGTGTTCGCGTCGGGGTCACAAGGCTCGTTCGTTGCGGCAACGATACAGCCGCCGTTTTCGTCATGGGTCAGCTTTTCCGGCTGAGATAATAATTTCTGGGTTTTTTCGTATTCTCCCCAGGGGACAGCGCTTCCCAACAGCCCATTTACGGCGATGGTATGTTGCAAACCGGAAGTGGCTTTCACATTGGCAATGGTGGTTTGGCTCAGCGGTTCGCCCTCCGAAACGAGTTGCAGGTCTATCGGTGTGTGTTCGTCAATGACTTTTTTGCCGGTAGCGTCTACCGAGGCTGCCCCGACCAGCAGCAACACCAGCAGGGTAATACCGAGGGTCAAGGCTGCGCCGGTAGCTCCGGTACGCCGCGGGTTACGCCCCGTATTTTCCGCCGCTAAACGCCACGTCACCGCCGCGGGGGAACTAAACATGCCCAAAGCGGAAGTCACGTAGGGCAAGACGATGGAAGTCAGCAGGATTAGCCCCAGGAAGGAGATCATTCCGGCAAACATCGCTGTCAAGAAGTAGTTGGAGGTGTAGGCATCCATGCTCCACCGCTCCGAGATGTTCATCATCAACTGATGGTTCTTTAGGGTGGCGTAGACCATGGTGGCGGTGCCGCCAAAGAACAGAATGGAACCAAAAATGGCGCGAACCGTCCGGTGCTTGCGCCGCCGGCTGAGCTTGTCCTCCGTCGCCAGAGCCTCAATCGGGGTGACTTGGGCGACTCGGCGAGACGGGGCAAACCCTGCCAGGAAAGAAATCACGGTACCGGAGAGGAATCCCGCCAGCAGGCTTTGCCAGTTCAAAACGGTGAAAGCGTGACCCCAAGTGTCGGCGAGGTTGGCAATCCGGCACGCTATGGCTGAAAAAATCACGCCTGCCAAGACTCCAAGAATCGCCGAAACGGCACCAACCAGTAAGGTCTCGCGCGCCACCAGGGATCGGAGCTGACTGGAGGTGGCGCCGACCGCCCGTAGCAAAGCCAGTTGGCGTCGCCGGCGGGCAAACAGCACGTTGTAGGTCACGGACACCACAATAATCGCGGTAATGCCTGCGATAACCGGGAAAATCAGAGCTAAGACCAACAGAATGTCCTGTCCGCCCATCAGGTTATCCACGGCACGATTCAGGTATTGATCCGCGGTGAACACTTCATTGTAATCTCCGTCGGTAAGGTCGGAGGACAACTTTTGCAGTTCGGCGCGGGCCGCGTCCAGGTGTGTGGCGCTAACTCCCGAAATCAGCAAGATATCAGCCAAATAATCGTCCCCAGCCCAGGTTTTCACCAGGGAATCGGTAACGTAGCTGGTGGGGAACGCGCCGGGGCGCGCTTTGTAGATACCGCTGACCTTGAGTGGCACCGTCTTGGTGTCATCGGTGGCAGAATCGTAGATTCCCACGTTGAGGGTGTCCCCGACTTTAACCCCGAGGGTCTTGGCGTTGGACTGTTCGATACCGATTTCTGATTCAGAGCCGGGACGCTTTCCCTCCACGACCGAGCTGGGGTCGAACACCGGATCAGCCAGCCCTAATAGCGCAGCAGTCACCGTTTTACGATTTTTGGACAAATCCACGCTCATGGCGGACCGAGTCAGGATTTTCCACTCCGGGTGGACCTTATGGGTTTGATCCGCAATCTTTTGCAGGTAGTCAGGTTCGGGTCCCTCACCGTCGTAGGGAACCCCGTGCGGCGCCGTAACAATCAGGTCAGCGCCGGCGGCTTCCGCGGTAAGGTTACGGGCTAAAGTCAGCTTGAGCCCCTCTGCCAATCCCAGGCAGGTCAACAGGAACGCTACCGCGAGGGCAATCGCCAAGGCGGTGGCGGTGTAGCTTTTCAGATTTTTGCGCAAATCTGCGCGCAGAATTCCTTTCATCGCTCACGCCACCTTTGCGATATCTGCGGGTTCGGGGTGGTGCAAATCTTGCACAATCATCCCGTCGCGGACGATTAAGACCCGATCTCCGGTCGCGGCGGCGTGCTGATCGTGGGTCACCATCACCACGGTTTGCCCGAAGTTATCAACTGCCGCGCGCAGCAGATTCAGGACCTCGGCAGAAGACGCCGTGTCCAGGTTTCCAGTCGGCTCGTCAGCCACCAACAGGGCGGGGCGGGACAGCAGAGCCCGAGCGACCGCGACGCGCTGCATTTGGCCACCGGACAGTTCGTAAGGCTTGTGGTTTAGCCGGGTGGCGAGGTCCAGCCCGGTGACGATTTGGTCGAACCAGTGCCGGTCTATCGGCTTATTCGCCAGGCGCAGCGGCAGTTCGATATTGGCTTGCGCGTTCAAAGTGGGAACCAGGTTAAACGACTGGAACACGAACCCCACGTTGTCGCGGCGCCACAGGGTCAGGGGCTTGTCTTTCAGCTTGGTGATATCTATGCGGTTGACCGTGATGGAACCGGAAGTGACCGCGTCCAAACCGGCTAGGACGTGCAGCAGCGTGGATTTGCCGGAACCGGAGGGACCCATGATAACCGTGAATTCGCGGGCGTTAATGTCGACGTTAACTCCGCGCAGAGCCTCCACGCGCGTGCCTTTTTCGCCGTAAACCTTGGTGACTTCACGCAGCTCGGCGACGGGGGCGGTCGGCAGGTCCGTCTCTGCACTGGTCACAAGGGAGGAAGGGGAAGTTCCGGGGGCAGTTGCGTTTGGCGGGGTTGGGGGCGTTACGGGGGTAAACGGTGTTTCGTCTGAGGGAACGGAGCTATTTGGGGTAGACATGGCTAACCTTTCGCTAGATTTCTTACGTGTAATCCAGCGTAACCAGCCCGAAACTCACCGGCTATAGGGGTTTACCCTGAAAAAACCCCGAGCCATCCCTGAGCCGGTGAAAAAGTCTCTAGTGGTCCAGTTTTCCTGGTGACCGCGGCGTTAGACTGGGCAAACCTACCAGAACTTGTGTCTGATTCGGTTAGGGCCACAGTTGCGCGAAAATCTGGGAAGGCGGTATGCCGAAACGGTTTTGTGAAGTGACGTCATCTTTTACAGCCCTTATCCAGGGTTGGCGCAATGCTGACAGGGTCTGGTCTGGCGCTTGCTTCGATGCGGCATCGGGAGACGAAATCATCGCGACTATCTGGAGGTGTGCGGCGAATGCGTCAGCATCAGCCTGATTGATGAGGTGAATTGCGTCTGCAGCGGACTTAATTTGTGGAAAATCCAGGGCATATTGAGAGGCTCGCACATCCTCAACCCCCCCGTCTACCAGCGACTGTACGTCCCAAGCCAGGGAACTCGCCCTTTGCAAAGCCCACTTCCGGTTATCACCGTTGAGGTGCGCTGCTGCCACTTCCATCCGGAATCGCGCAAAATCCAGGGCGGTTTGCGCTGCGGTAAGGTCTTGCAGATTTTTCCGGTCGGCTATCGGTTCGGGGGAGCCTTCCGGGTTCGTTCCTGCCGGTGCGTCGACCGGCACTTTTGACTCGGGGAGTGGACTTCCCGAGGCTCCTGCTAGGTGGGATGCATCCAGCTGTTGTGCGGCACACAGTGCCGTGAGCAGTTGCGCGTCCTTAGCCTGGGGTGCCCGCGCTCCTGCTTGACAGGAAGTCGCCGCGGCATCCACCAGGAGTTGTAACAGATCCTCCATGTTGCCCGGAGCGGAGGAAGGCTGCGGACCGGGGTCCGCCCCCTCCGGCATACCCTGAGGCCACGGCTGCCAGACCCCGCCCATTGCGGCTAAACGGGTGGCGGAAAGGTCGCGTACCGTCCCTATGGCAGCGCGTAGCCCAGGGGCTAGCGAGGCATCGTCAGCCATCTTTTCACTGCCGGCATTGATAGCGGCTTCTGCCCGAGAAACAGCGGAAATTCCTGCTTGCCCGGCATCCAGTTTCGGCAGGGCATCGGGGGGCGTGTCCAGGCGCAGTCCACACCCGGTCAGCGCGAGACCCGCCATAAGCCATAGACTTAGTCTCAGGAAATGGGACGGGCGAAAAAACATAGACCCATTGTTTCATACCCCCGTTCCATTCACGCGCTCAGACAACTCTGAGAAAACGAAAAAGGGGAGACTATTGCAGATAACAACAGAGGCCCAACCGCATACCTCAACGGATCCGAGTGTGGAGGCAATTATCCAGGTCGTGAACCCGGTCGTGGAGGCAGCCGGTCTGTATCTGGAAAAAATTGCCGTGACCGGTCCGAAACACCAGCGGGTTGTGGCGATTAATTTAGATTTACCTGATGGCGTAGACAATCTGGGCAGCGCGCAACTAGAGGACGCCAGCCGCGCTATCGGCGCTGCCTTAGACGCCGCCGATCCGTTATCGGGAGCCTATACACTTGAGATTTCCACGCTTGGTGCCGAACACGAGCTGACGAACCTGCGGTTGGCACGTCGCGCCTTGGGCAAAGACGTAGAAGTGCGCACTGGCGGGCAGGTTCGTGCCGGAATCTTGACTGAAGTCACGGAAACCGGGTTGAGCGTAAATGATGACGGAGACGTTACGGTTTATCCCTTCGAGGACATAGAATCGGTACGTACCGTTATTTTGTTTGGGAAGCCTCGGGGGTCCCAGCGCAACGGGCGAAAAAATAAATAGCGACAAATCAATACGGAGGAATCATGCAAATTGACATGTCTGCATTGCGCCTGGTGGAAGCCGAAAAGGGCATGGATATGAACTCGCTTATCGACACGGTCGAGCAAGCGCTTTTGAAGGCATACCGCAACCAGTCGGGTGCTGAAAAGGAACATTCACGGGTTGAGGTTGATCGCAAGACCGGCGAGGTGCGGGTTTTGGTAAAGGAGCTGGACGAGGACGGCACTGAGCTGGGCGAGTCCGAGATAACTCCTAAAGATTTTGGGCGCACCGCCGCGGCTACGGTGAAATCTGTAATTATTCAACGTTTCCAAGAGGAAGAAGACAAAGCTGTTCTGGGCGATTTTAAAGATCGTGTCGGTCAAGTCGTTTCCGGGGTGGTGACTGCCGGGCGCGATCCGAAGCTGGTGACCGTGAACCTGGGAGATGTGGAAGGCATTATTCCGCCAGCAGAACAGGTCCCCGGCGAGAAATACCAGCACGGAGTGCGTCTGAGCGTTTATGTTCTGGCGGCATCGCGTGGTTTTAAAGGTCCGCACATTGAACTGTCTCGGACCCATCCCGGTTTGGTGCAGGGCTTGTTTAAACGCGAAGTTCCCGAAATTGACCGGGAAGAAGTCGTCATCGAATCCGTGGCTCGTGAACCGGGACATCGTACCAAGATAGCCGTGCGTCCGACTGAAAAAGGTATCAATGCCAAGGGAGCCTGTATCGGTCCGAATGGTTCCCGGGTCCGGGCAGTCATGAACGAGCTGAACGGAGAAAAGATTGACATCGTGGATTGGGCGGAAGACCCTACGGTTTACGTGGCAAATGCTTTGAGTCCTGCCAAAGTTATTTCGGTGCGAGTCATTGATGAAGCGAAGCGTTTGGCACGCGTGGTGGTCCCGGACTTCCAGCAGTCGCTGGCTATTGGCAAAGAAGGTCAAAATGCCCGCTTGGCTTCGCGTCTGACTGGTTGGGGGATTGATATCCATTCCGACACGGAAAATGGTGGCACTCCAGCCTAGATTGGCAGCTTTTACGAGGCGTGCGTGCAGCCCTCCGAGGTGCTTCCTCGGGGGGCTGCGTGTTTTTTGCACAAGGGGTGACCACGCGTTTCCGGGGTGGCACGGTAACGTCTGGGACCGCCCTTGTGAAAGTATGTCCGCAGGTCGTAGCTCTAAAAAGTGACCAAATGGACACGGTTGTTACCAAAACGTTATAATCAAGGGTCGCGGCGTAGGGTCGCGAATCGCTTGGAATAATGAGGAGGGCATTTGGCTGGGTCAAATGAGCCGGTCGAATATTTGAGTTATGCGTATTTCTAAACTGATGGCAAGTTCATTTGCAATTGCTGGAATCGGTGTAGCGGGCGTTGCTCCGATTGCCAATGCGGAAGATGGGGGTTCCGCAACCATTACAAATCAAACTGTCAGTGCCAAGGTTCGCTTGGCGGGTGTTGATCGTTACGAGACTTCTCAAGCTGTGTCCGCGGCAACTTCGTTGGACTCCGTGTTAGTCAGTGATAAGTCTCCTGATGGGCTCATTGCTTCCCTGCAGGCTGCTAATGATGACAAATCTGCGGTGATGAGTCCGAAGGCGCCCTCTCTGGGAGGCGTCAACCGTTACGAGTCTGCCGCAAATGTGGCTCTGGCAGGCGACGCGGATGCCCCCTTGGTCATCGCCAATGGTCGCTCAGATGTAGATATTTTGGCAGCTACATCCTATGCGGCGAATCTGGAGGCAAACCTCTTGCTGTCCGAGCCGAATCAGCTGGGTGAATACGCTGCAAAAGCTCTCTCCGAGTTGAATCCGGAGAATATCACGATTATCGGGGGGACCGGGGTCGTGAACGAACAAACTCAAACTCAGATTGAAGAACTGACTGGGAAAAAGGTTTCCCGGATTGCGGGAGATAACCGATACACCACCGCGCTGGCAGCCGCGCAGGTTATGGGTTCTCATAACTACCTGCTGGTTAATGGCAAGAATCCGGTCGATGCGCTGACTTTGGCTCCCTTGGCGAAACGGAATAACGCCTCGGTTGTGTTGATTCAGACTTCTTGCGTTCCGCAAACCGTGCTGGGGGCTCTGGCGGGCAAGCATCTCACCGCTATCGGCGGGACGGGCGCTATTGCCGACAATTTCGCGGCGAAGACCTGTGAACAGCAGGCGGCTGAGGAAGCTGCGGCAGCTGCGAAGGCTGCCGCAGAAAAGGCAGCGGCAGAACAAGCAGCACGGGAAGCCGCCGCGCGGGCAGCTAATCCGTGGGGAGCTGGCACTCCGCAGGGTATCGCCTACGACATGCTGGGCGAGTACGGCTGGGGACCCGATCAGATGCAGCCCCTGGTGAACTTGTGGAATCGGGAATCCGGATGGCGTACGAATGCCGGACGTCGCGGTGGTCCCTACGGTATCCCGCAGGCTAACCCCGGTCGCAAGATGGCTTCTGCCGGTGCGGACTGGGCCACGAACCCGGCTACCCAAATTCGCTGGGGTTTGAGCTACATTAAGGGACGCTACGGCAGTCCTGCTGGAGCTTGGGCGAAATTCTGCGCCCGCGGCTGGTATTGATTTTTGCCTATAACTTAGGGGTGGGGCTGTCACGGACGGCTCCACCCCTAAGTTTTGCCTGATGAGAGGGTTCGATTCAGGTGCATAGAGAAAAGTCGGGTATAATCAAAAGCGGTGCTTTTCGCGACTCCAACAGTCGCGCTTGGGCACAGGAACTTATCAGCTGAGGATACTTTGCGGCTTGCGGTTTTTCATTAATCCGGCGGCACTGTGTTCGCAATGACCTAGGAGCGGGTTGGAAGATGTTGGGCACCCGATGAGTACCCGATGAGTACCAACGATTAATCCATTCTCACCCTTCGCCGGGTGGAGTGGCGAAGGACAGGAGAAAAGTGGCACGAATGCGCGTGCACGAGCTTGCGAAAGAGCTCGGTATTGAATCCAAAGAAATGCTGGCGTATCTGAAAGACGCTGGAGAGTTCGTAAAATCTGCATCCTCCGTGGTGGAAAGCCCCGTAGTGAAGCGGATGATGGAACGCTTTGCAGAGGAAAAACTGGGCAAGTTCAGCCCGGAAGCCGCTGAGAAAGCCGAAAAAGCGACCGCGAAAGCGAAGAAGCCAGCTGTCAAGACGACTACAAAGAGTGAAACTGCGGATGCGTATCCTGCGGAAACAGAATCTTCATCACCCGCCAGTCCTGTTGAGCCAACGGCTCCAGAGACGGCGGTCACTCCGGATGACGCAACTCCAGAAACACCCGAAGCGCCGGAGACTCCCGCAGCCCCTCAACCGACCCCGGAGAAAACAGACTCGAGTCCCAGCCCTGCCAAACTGCAGGCGAAACCGAGTGCTCACCCTGATATTCCCAAGCCAGGAGCCGGGATTCCCAAGCCGGGCGCGCGTCCGGGTAACAACCCGTTCGCTTCTGCGCAGGGAATGCCACGTCCCGGTGGTACCAGTGGGATTAAAGCCAAGCCGGGTCCGCGCCGAGGGCGGCTGGGCAATAACCCGTTCGCTTCTGCGCAGGGAATGAGCCAAGGTATTCCCCGTCCCGGTCAGGGCGGCGGTCCGCGTCCCAAGCCGGGAGACCGCATGGGTTCCCCGCGCGGTGACTCCGGTCCCGCGGGTCGCGGTGGGCGTGGCGGGCGTGGTTCTCGCCCCAGCCCTGAAGCATTAGCAGGGGGCGGTTTTGGCGGCGCTCCGGCTTTTGGCGGTCCGCCTTCGCCACCTCGCGGTCGCGGTGGGCGCGGCTTTACCCAGGGCGCTTTCGGTCACGGCAAGTCCCGGAAAGGCAAGAGTCGTCGGGCTAAACGTCAGGAAATCGAAGAGCAAAATGCACCCGTCATTGGCGGTGTCACCGTCCCGAAAGGCAACGGTCAAGAGGTTCGGATTCGTTCCGGAGCGTCGGTTGCCGACTTTGCAGACAAGATTCACGTCAATCCTGCTGCGTTGGTGACGGTGCTGTTCCACATGGGCGAGATGGTCACTGCCAATCAGTCCTTGGACGAAGACACTTTCAAGCTGCTGGGAGCGGAACTCGGCTACGAGATTGAGGTGGTTTCACCGGAGGATGAGGACCGCGAACTGCTGGAATCCTTCGATATTGACCTAGAGGCAGAAGAACTCGATGACATCGAGGCAATGGAACCCCGACCCCCGGTGGTGACGGTGATGGGTCACGTCGACCACGGTAAGACCAAGCTGTTGGACGCCATCCGCAATACTGACGTGATTGATACCGAGTATGGCGGGATTACCCAGCACATTGGCGCTTACATGGTCACGTTGAAAAAGGCCGATAAGGGTCGCAAACTCACCTTTATTGATACGCCGGGTCACGAAGCCTTTACCGCGATGCGTGCCCGTGGTGCTCAGGTCACTGACATTGCGATTATTGTGGTCGCCGCTGATGACGGCGTGATGCCGCAGACCGTGGAGGCAATCAACCATGCCAAGGCTGCGAACGTGCCGATTGTGGTGGCAGTCAACAAGATTGATAAACCGACCGCTAACCCAGACAAGGTCAAAGCGCAGATGTCTGAATATGGGGTGCTGCCCGAAGAATACGGCGGTGACACCATGTTTGTGCCGATTTCGGCTAAGCAGCGGATGGGCATTGAGGACCTGCTGGATGCGGTGCTGTTGACTGCTGACGCAGTGCTGGATTTGCAAGCCAATCCGCACGCTCCCGCCCGCGGTGTCGCTATTGAAGCGAACTTGGACAAGGGACGCGGTACGGTTGCCACCATGCTGGTGCAGCGTGGTACTTTGCGCGTCGGTGACGCTATTGTGGCGGGAACTGCCTACGGTAGGGTGCGTGCCATGTTCAACGAACGTGGTCAAAATGTAGAAGAGGCCACCCCCTCCACACCGGTGCAGGTGCTGGGGCTAACCTCGGTGCCGCGAGCTGGTGATAACTTCCTGGTCGCTGAAGACGACCGGACAGCGCGCCAAATTGCGGACAAACGCGCTGCTGCGGAACGTGCAGCACTGCTGGCCAAGCGCCGCAAGCGCGTGACGCTGGAATCCTTCGACGAAGCCCTAAAGGCCGGCAAGGTCGACATGCTGAACTTGATTATCAAGGGCGACGTGTCCGGCTCGGTCGAAGCTCTGGAAGACTCCCTGCTAAAGATTGACGTGGGCGAGGAAGTCGGTTTGCGTATCATTCACCGCGGTGTCGGTGCGATTACCCAAAACGACGTCAACCTGGCCACCGTGGACAACGCCATCATTATCGGATTCAACGTACGTCCTGCCGAGCGCGTGGCGGAGTTGGCAGATAGCGAAGGCGTGGAGATGAAGTTCTATTCCGTCATCTACCAGGTCATTGAGGATGTCGAGAACTCCTTGAAGGGTATGCTAAAGCCGATTTATGAGGAACACGAACTCGGTACCGCCGAGATTCGCCAGGTCTTTAAGTCCTCCAAGTTCGGCAATATCGCGGGCTGCTTGATCAAGTCGGGCACCATCAAGCGTGGCGCCAAAGCCCGCTTGGTTCGCGATGGTGTGGTCGTCAACGGAGAGCTGGAGATTCATTCCTTGCGTCGCGAAAAGGACGATGTCACCGAGGTCCGCGAAGGCTTCGAGTGCGGTATCGGTCTGGAGTTTAAGGACATCCAGGTGGGCGACCGCATCGAGACGTGGGAAATGCGCGAAATCCCGCGCGACTAATATTCCTAATCAACCCGGTGTCCCGGTCGGGCTGCGGCGGTTTACCTCCGGGGCTCGGCTGGGGCGCCGTGATAACACAGCAGATTGAGAGAAACAATGGACGATACTCGGCGCGAAAAAGTCGCCGCAAACATTTTGACCACGGTGGCCAGCATGTTGGCCGGCAAGATTAAAGATCCGCGATTAGGCTTCGTCACCATTACTTCGGTCGAGGTCACGGGGGATTTGCAGCACGCCAAAGTTTATTACACGGCTTATGGTAGCGACACGGAACGCACCGCTTCGGGGGCGGCTTTGGAATCTGCCAAAGGATTGATTCGCTCCCGCGTCGGCAAGAATTTGGGCACCCGCCTGACTCCTACCTTGGAATTTGTCTCCGATCCGGTGCCTCAGCAAGCCGCGGCTTTGGAATCAGCCCTCGCGGAGGCTCGCGCGGCAGACGCCGAGTTGGCAGCGCGCAAAGGCACCCAGTATGCCGGAGAGGCTAATCCTTATAAGACTCCTCGTGAAACTGAAGATGACCAGGACTCCTAACCTGGCGGGGCAGGGGACTGTCCGCGGGGAAACTTTCGTCGGGCGCGGTCCGGAGGACACCTTTGGTGGGGGACGGCTGGTTCACAAGGGTTCCGGGGCAGGTTACGATGTTTGACGCGCCAGACTTTTTGCCTGACTGCCCTGAGGATTTACCTCGGGGTGAAACTTGCCCGCCCGGACTGGTCATTGTGGATAAGCCACGGGGGTTGAGTTCTAACGCGGTAGCGTCACGGATTCGCCGGTTGGCAGGTCAAAAGAAAGTCGGTTACGCCGGCACCCTTGACCCGCTGGCCACGGGAATCCTGATCTGTGCCATCGGCAAAGCCACCCGCCTGCTGCAATACCTGACGGCTCATGACAAGGTCTATACCGCGCGGGTGCGATTCGGTATCTCTACAGATACCGATGACGCGCTGGGACAGGTTCTATCCCGTGCGGGAGCCGCCTTATCCACGGCGGAAATCACGGCAGCGCTGGAACCGTGGCGCGGAGCAGTCGACCAAATTCCAGCCAAGTTTTCTGCCATAAAAATTGGTGGAAAACGTGCCTATGACTTGGCACGTGCCGGAAAAAACGTGGAAATACAGCCCCGTCCGGTGACCATTCACCGGCTCGAGCTGCGCGGTGCACCAGTTCTCGAAACGGTGGCAGGAGACGACTCTAACCCTCCAGTGCAGGTCACCGATGCGGACATCGTAGTGGGCTGCTCGGCAGGAACCTACGTGCGTTCCCTGGCTCGAGATCTCGGCGCGGACCTGGGCGTGGGGGCGCATTTGACTGCATTGCGACGTATTTCGGTCGGGTCATACGGACTGGACCAAGCACACAGTCTATCCGAGTTCGAGACCGAAGTTCGCCGTTACGGAGTGCTGCGCCCCTTGGGTTTGGACGCCGCGATATTGGGAATCTTCCCTGAATTTCTCGGAGACGAAACCCAGGTGCGGGCGTTGTCTTTCGGACAATCCCCAGCGCTGCGGGACTCGACCCATGCTGCCCCAAACATCCCCCTTGAGACAGCAAATTCGTGCCCCAATGCGTCCGACGGTGCGCTGGTTGCAGTAACCGAACCAGTAACTGAGACAAAAGCTGGGGATAAACGCGTCGTGGCGCTGGCGGAGCGAAATCGTGACAGGCTGAAACCAATCTGGGTGCTGAGACCTGCAAAATCTTGAGTTGTCGAGACATAAAATAGTTAAGAGCTGATTTTATTTTGGGAAAGTGAAGAAATGAAACAAAACGCGTCTCTCAAATCATGGTGGCCGATGGTTACACTCGGTTTGTTGGGATTTGTAGGTCTGCTCGCCGGACCCGCGGAAATGAGTCTCGCCAGTCCGGTTGCACCAGCGGATACTCCCGCAATTTCCAGCACGGCGGCGGCGACAGTTCCGGCTGCGGATGAAACCGGTGAATTTCCTGAACTTCCGGAGAACTTCACTTCTCTCACCGATTCCGAACTGCCTGCCGGTAGTGAGCCCTCCGGGGGTTCTGACTACGGTGATTTGATGATTGGAGGGGGAACCCCCGCCAGCGCGGCACAGGCCGATTGGGTCGCATATATCAGTATCAGCAATCGGGACAACACCGGCGCTATCTGTACCGGTATGCTCATTGACCCCTCCTGGGTTTTGACCGCGGGTCACTGCGTCGCCAACGGTCCTAAATACATCAACGTGACTTTTGGACCGACCCGGCAGGCAAATACTGCCGTGAATGACTACAAGATCAATCCCCAGTACGATGCGACGCTGTTGCATCTAAAAGACCCGGTATATGGAATCACCCCCATCACCCTAGCCTCTGGTCAAGCCAAAGTTGGCGATGTGGCAGTGGAATATGGTTGGGGTGGCACCTCGAAGGCTCTCATGTCATCGTCGCAGCGGATTGTGGCGACCTGTTTCACCGTGGTACAGGGAGCTAGACAGGGTGAATTCTCTGCGAACTGCGGTGTCGCAAACGCCCCCGGTCAGCTCAGCTACAAGACTTCTTGGCCGGGAGTGAAAACTGAACACGGTGACTCCGGCGGTCCCCTGGTGGTGGGTAATCAAGTCATAGGTACGTTGATTGGGGGCAATGATCAGGGTGCCTACTTTGGATCCGTGATTCCCTTGGCTTCTTGGCTAAAAGATATTACCGGCTTGACCTTGGGTTCGCCTGCTCCACAAACGGCTGAATATCCTTATGAATCGCGATTGAACCGAATTGCGGGAGCTGATCGTGTCTCGACGGCTTTGGCATTGCACGCGGCGAGTGGCACCAGTGGGGACGCAATGGTATTGACCACCGGTCGTCTCGCTCCAGATGCGTTGAGCTCAGCAGCTTTGGTGGGCGCGCGCGGAGCGACGGTGCTGCTCACCGTGTCCAGCCCGGTGGAACCGGCAGTAATTTCTGCCATTAAGGCTTCCCCGCGTAAGACTCTGTACGTGGTCGGCGGGGGAGTGAAACTCTCGGCTGCTCAACGCGCGGAATTACAGCAGGCGGGAGTGACCATCACCGACCTGGCGGGATCCGATCGCTTCGACACGGCGGGTCGAGTCGCTGCCCGTACGGTGCGGGAAAATGCCTCAGTGATTGCCCACACGAAAGTCCTTGACGTGTTCCTGGTCGACGCCACCAGCGACCCGAACATTCCTGATGCGATTGCTGCCGGTCCTGCTGTGGCAAACGCGCACGGGGTCATTCTCTTTACACGCGCAAACAACATCCCTACCCCCACCCAGAAAGCGATTTCTGACCTAGGGCGCACCGTGACCCAGCAGGGGGGCAAACTGCGCTTGTGGGGTATAGGTGGCGGGGCTGCCACAGCCGTTACCACTCAAGCCGCTCACGCGGACGCGGCGTGGAAAGGTGCCGTCAGTGAGGTAAAGACTATCGTGGGGCAAAATCGTTTCCAGACCTCCACCCAGTTGGCACAGAATTTCTTCCCTAGCGCTGGGGGATACCTGGTTGCTTCCGGTATGATTTTTGCTGACGGTTTGGCAGGCTCGGGCTATGCGCACGCAAATCATCAAGCTATCCTGCTGAGTCGCCCTGCCACCCTGGACTCGAGTCTGCAAAGTTTCGTGCCGGCTCATCCCCAAGCTTCCTACACCATCGTTGGTGGTGCCGGGGCGGTGTCTCGTGGCGTGGCAAACCAGATTGGCGCCCTGCTAACGTCGCGGTAACCGACCTAAATACCGAATTTTACCGGGTCTGTTGCTCGTCTCCAATCTCGAGCAGCGGCGTCAAATTATGGATAACGTGGGCTGACTCGCTAAACTTGCCACAAGTTCGTTTCCGACAACATTGAGGCAATAGACCATGGACAAGCTTTTAGAGGTACTCAGCACGGTAGATTCTTTCGTTTGGGGTCCGTTTTTCCTGATCCCCCTGCTGCTGGGGACCGGGTTGTGGCTGACTATCCGCCTGGCAGGACTCCAATTCCGCAAGCTGGGACCCGCCATGCACCTCGCCTTGCTGAAACGTGATGAAGCAGCCGGGGAAAGTGCCGCGGGGAAACAACCGCTCGATGACACTATCGAGGGCGACATTTCCCACTACCAAGCTCTCACCACTGCTCTGGCAGCTACCGTTGGGGTCGGAAACATTGCCGGTGTCGCCACTGCCATCCACATTGGTGGGCCGGGGGCAGTGTTCTGGATGTGGATTACGGGGCTGCTGGGGATGGCATCGAAGTATTCCGAAGCCTTCATGGCGGTACGTTTCCGCACTAAGGATGCCAAGGGAGAGATGAGTGGCGGTCCGCAGTATTACCTGGAAAAAGTCACGAATGTGAAGTGGCTGGGGCGGACTTTAGCGGTTGCTTTTGCGGTTTTTGCGATTATTGCCTCGCTTGGCACCGGTAACCTGACCCAAGCAAACTCGGTCGCGACCCAGCTGCAGGCTTCTTTCGGGATTAACCCCTGGATGACAGGGCTGTTCATGGCGGCGCTGACCGGCATTGTGCTGCTGGGAGGAGTGAAGTCCATCGGTCGGGTGACTTCGGCTTTTGTCCCGATTATGATTATTCTCTACGTGGGAGCCGCACTGATTGTGTTGGGGCTGCACCTGGCGGAAATCCCTGACGCGCTGGCTCTGATTTTTCACGATGCCTTTACGGGTACCGCTGCCACAGGCGGTTTTGTGGGTTCCACGTTCATGATAGTGGTTCAGTACGGGGTAGCTCGAGGAATCTTCTCAAACGAGTCCGGGATGGGCACGTCTGCGATTGCTGCAGCTGCGGCACGCACTCGCGAACCGGTTCGGCAAGGTCTGGTGTCCATGACGCAAACTTTCATCGACACCATCATTGTGGTCTCCATGACGGCACTGGTCATCGTGGTCACGGGAGCTTGGAAAGCCACCGATGCGGACGGTAACCCGCTAGACGGTTCGCCTCTCACCGCTGAGGCATTCAACCTGGGATTCCCCGGCGGGCAGGGTCACTTTGTGGTCGCAATTTCCCTGGTATTTTTCGCATTTTCCACGGTGCTGGGCTGGGCGTATTACGGGGAACGTTGTGTAGAACGTCTGTTTGGTTTAAACGCTGTCACCGTCTACCGCGTATTGTTTGCCATAGTTATTTTCGTGGGCTGCATCACCGAGCTGAAAGTGGCGTGGACACTAGCGGATATTACGAACGGGTTGATGGCTCTGCCGAACTTGATTGGGCTGATTCTCGCTTCGGGTCTGATAGCTCACGAAACCAGAGCCTACCTAAAGCGCGACCCGAAACTGCGAGAATCTCGGTAAACTTTCCGCCCCGCCCTTGTGCCCCCGACGGAGGGCGCGGACGGTTATTGCTTTGGCAGCGCCTTAATCTGGGCAGGGGAGGGGGTTGAGGGCGGTTCGGTCAGCTCAGGAGTTTCGGGACCTACCAGGGACTGCAAAAACTCCCGGTATTTTGTGGCTTTGCTCGCACTCATGGCACTGCCGGGCGGGATCTGTCCTCGCGCAGCGGCAGCTAGCGGTACCACCATATGCGAATCGGGTTCCAGACCAATCCCCACCCACTGGGCAGAAATGACTTCGGCGTTGCCCTGCGCGGGAACCTTAATCGTCGCCCAGGCGATTTGTTCCGAGTCAGTGTGCATCGTAGCCAGGGGACGCATGTCCGAAATGACATTCCCCACGCTCCAATATGTCCACATGCCTTTGCCGTCCACGCCACCGGGTAGTTTCTCAATGCCTTGGGGCACGTGTGGATGATGACCGATATAGAGGTCAATCAGCCCGCTAGCCGCAGCTTCTTGTGCCCATTGGCGCGCCCAGCTGGAGGGCTGCAGCTCGTATTCCAGCCCGTTATGACCGGACAGAATCACCACCTTAGCGCCTTCTTGGCGAGCTTCGGCCGCCCACTTGAGGATTTCACTCATGTTGTCCACATTGACCAACCAAGGCTTTTCTCTAATGTAGGGCATCCCGCCCAGTTTCCCCCACGCCAGGGACAGGTGCGCAATTTTGATGGTGCGACCGTCTTTCGTCAGCTGATACATCTGGTAGGGTTTTTCTGCCGCACTGCGCCGGGAACCGGTAGCTCCCAGACCGGCTTTTTCCAGCACGTTGAGCGTCTGATACACGCCTTCGATGCCTTGGTCAGTAGTGTGGTTCGAAGCGGTGGAACAGCCGTCGTAGCCCAAGCCTTTCATGTCTTGCGCCCAGCCCGTCGGCATAGCGAAGTTAGGAAACCCCTGGTAAGCGGCCCTGTCTGCGGCGAAGGCAATTTCTTGATGGCAAATCGCCAGGTCAGCCCCCTCGAGAAACGGTTTGATCCCTGCCATCAGATTGGTGAAGTGCGTATTTCCCGCGGCATCACGCGACACGTCTGGCATGAGGGCGTCGTGTGTCAGAGCATCGCCCGTAGCGGCAACCGTAAAGGTCATTTCCGCGGGTTGGATGGCGGTTGGTTTTGGTTTGACCTTCACCAGGGAGGTCTTGGTGGGTACATCTTTGGCGGCAGTTTTACCGGCTGCACCTTCGCAGCCCGTCAGCCCCCAGGTGCCGCCCAACACCAGCAGGGTAGTCGCGGCAGCGTAGCTAATTTTGCGGGTAATCTGTCTGTTTCCCATGGTACTTTTATATCAACACCACGGCGATTCAGCCATGCTCAGGCTGTGACCGCGGCGGGGTCGATGCGCTGAGCTTTGGGAACCCCCAGAACTACGGCAGTTTCCCACAAGTCACAATCCATGCGTTCCAGCAGCGCGTCCAAAGAATCAAAAGCCAAGTTGTCACGAATCCGATGGACGAACTCGATTACGACTTCTTCCCCGTACAAATCCAGGTCCGCACGCCCTAAAACGTGAGCTTCCACGGTACGTCCCACATCGCCGAAATGCGGGGAAGTCCCCACCGAAATCGCGGCGGGCACCACCTCTAGGGAACTTGGTGTTTTTGAGTGGGGAGGGTAGGGCATCCGCAGCCAACCCGCGTAAACCCCGTCAGCGGGAATTGCCTCTATAAAATCCGCATCCAGGTTAGCGGTGGGAAATCCCAGTTCGCGTCCGCGACGCTTGCCGTGAACCACCGTGCCTCGCACCGAGTGAGCGTGCCCCAACACGTAAGCTGCCTGGTCGACCCGCCCTTGTGCCAGGAGCTCACGCACCCAAGACGAGGACCAACGGCGTCCAAATATCGGATCGACAATGTTGGACACCGTTTCGACAGTGAAACCGGATTCCTCGCCCAGTTCCCGTAAAGTTTGGGCATCTCCGCTGTTTTGGGCGCCAAAACGCATATCTTCCCCGATGACGACCACTTCCGGACGCAGCGGAGCGACCAGGTAGTTGTGGACAAATTCAGCGGGGGATTGGGCGGCAAAATCAAGGTCATACTGTTGAACCCAGGTCGCATCCACCCCTAGCTGTTCAATGCGGGTCAAGCGATCTGCCAGGGAACAAATCAACTTGTTCTTCGGGTCGGGATGGTGAACCTGTCGTGGCAGCGGGTCGAAGGTCAACACGACGGATGCCACCTCGTGCTGGTGAGCCAGTGTCACGACCTTTTCAATGATTCGTTTATGTCCGGTGTGAACCCCGTCAAAAGTACCGATGGTTACGATACTCGGTCCGAAATTTGACGGTTTGTCACGAAATATTTGCACCCCCCAACCTTAGCATGACGCTATCCTCCCGGATTCTGTCTCTCCCGGTCCTACCCGGGCTGAATGCACACCGGCGTACCCTTGTTCTACACTGGCTTTACACGAAATAGAAGGGGGATTTATGTGGAGCGTGCAGGGCGTTGACGGCGTGCCAGCTCTGGTTGAGGTCGAACGTCCCCCGGTCGGAGCCGGTGAGATTCTGCTTGAAGTAGTGGCGGCGGGAGTGAACCGGGCAGACTTGCTGCAGGTCGCGGGTCATTATCCGCCGCCTGCCGGAGCTCCGCAGACGCTTGGTCTGGAGGCTGCTGGCACCGTCGTGGAAGTCGGTCCAGGTGTTGACCCGGTGTGGCTGGGGCGCGCCGCGGTGGCTTTGGTCGAGGGCGGGGCACAAGCCCAGTTCTGTGTCGCCCATGCGGATTTGGCTTTGCCTCTACCTGTTTCCGGGCGACTCAACGGCTATGTTGCGGGGGCTGCCTTGCTGGAAGCGGCGGTGACTGCGTGGCACAACCTGGTCGACTGCGGATTCCCCGCTGATTCGGGGGCGAGGCGTGCCGTGCTGATTCACGGCGGTTCGGGGGCAGTGGGCACGGTAGCGGTGCAGCTAGCTAAGGCTTTGGGAGCCACCGTGGGGACGACCGCGGGAGAACCCGACAGATGCCACAAACTGATCCTTTTGGGGGCAGACGCGGCTGCGGATTATCACGACCTGGATGGGCTGTTGCGGATGAAACAGGAACTGACCGCAGGTCGTGGCTTTGACCTAATCTTGGACGTAGCCGGGGCGGGAGGCTTGGAGACTAATCTGGAGCTGCTCGCCCCATCCGGAATCCTCAACATTATCGGTCTGCAAAAGGGGCGTCATGCCCAGCTGGATTTGGGTCAAGTTTTGTCCAAATCAGCGCGGATTCAGGGTTCTACCATTCGTGGTCTCGATGTGGCGTCAAAAGTCAGGTTGGTGCGTGCTGTGGGGACACACGTCTGGCCGCTGGTACAGGCGCAACGGATACGTCCGGTTATCGCTCATACGTTGGCATTTTCCAAAGCGAAACGCGCGCACAAATACCTGGCCAAAGCCACGGCACGACCCTTGGGAAAAATAGTGCTCTTTACCGAGGCATGAACACGGGCTCGTCAATAACCGGCTGTGGCTCCGGGGCTGGAATTTGGGCGCTACGGCAACCTGCCACCTGCCTGATGAATTTGTCGTCTCTCCCGTAAAAGTCGTTCGTTCAGAATCTGTGTAATTCGCGGGAGTTGCGGGTTTTTGCTAGACTTATACAGCCGTCATGTCGGCCGCGCTACCGATGGTCCAGGAAAAGCCTGGGCGCTGCGCGCAACGAGTTAGTAAAAAGGAGAACCTGTGGCTCTGACCAAGGAAGAAAAGCAAGCAATCATCAACGAATACGCGACTCATCCCGGGGACACGGGATCCCCCGAAGTGCAAATCGCTCTGCTGTCCAAGCGAATCAAGGACTTGACCGAGCACTTCAAGACTCATCAACATGACCATCATTCCCGTCGTGGTTTGATGCTGCTGGTTGGTCAGCGCAAACGTCTGCTGGGCTACTTGCAGGACATTGACATCGAACGCTACCGCAGCCTCAAAGAGCGCCTCGGTTTGCGTAAATAGCAACTAAGCTGGCCGGATACCCGGTCAGCTTTCTTTTCATGCCGGTATTTCCGGCTGGTATATGTAGGAACCCAGCGTTAATCGGTCCTCGGTAGTGGTCTCCTGGACCTTTCGCGAGTGTCTCGGTCTGTCCGGTGAGATTTGCGGAGAACCAGCCCAGTGGACCTCGATCGATGACCGCCGCGCTGAACAAAGAGAGGGGGATCCCTTGGAGGGACCCGAAATCACGGCGGCAGAAGCCGTCATCGACAATGGTAAATTTGGCAAGCGCGTCCTGCGCTTTGAAACGGGTCTTTTGGCTCAGCAGGCTGCCGGTTCGGCAATGGTCACCCTCGATGGTGAGACCGTTGTGTTCGCAGCCACCACGGTTGGCAAGCAACCGAAAGATCAATTCGACTTTTTCCCCTTGACCGTAGACGTTGAGGAAAAGCAATACGCCGCGGGACGTATTCCCGGATCCTTCTTCCGTCGCGAAGGTCGCCCCGGTACCGAGGCAATCCTGGCGGCGCGCCTGATTGACCGTCCGCTGCGCCCGGCTTTCGTAAAAGGGCTGCGCAACGAGGTGCAGGTCGTCGACACCGTCCTGTCAATCCACCCCGACCACGCTTATGACGTAGTGGCGATTAACGCCTCCTCAATGGCGACCCAGCTGGCTGGGCTGCCTTTCTCCGGTCCTATCGGTGGCACCCGCCTGGCTTTGATTGATGGGCAGTGGGTGGCATTCCCGACCTATCCCGAGATGGAACAATCCACATTCAACATGGTCATTGCCGGTCGCGTTGTCAATGAGGGTACCCCCGAAGAGGACGTCGCCATCATGATGGTGGAAGCCGGCGGTGGTGAATACGCTTGGGATTTGATTCAAGAGGGCAAACAGGCTCCGACCGAGGACGTCGTGGCCAGCGCGCTGGATGCCGCCAAGCCCTTCATTAAGGAACTGTGCCGCGCCCAATCCGCAGTGGCCGCCAAGGCTGCCAAGGAAACTCAGGAATATCCGCTGTTCCCCGACTATGAAGACAACCACTTCGAGGCGATGAAATCCGAGGTAGAAGCGGATTTGCTCGCGGCTATTCAGATTGCTGACAAGCTGACTCGAGAGAATCGCGAGACTGAAATCCGCGATGCCGCCATCGAGAAACTCGCGGTAGAAGGTGGCGAGTTCGAGGAGCAGGAAAAGGAACTGAAGGCCGCATTCAAGGCTTTGGAAAAGAAGCTGGTGCGTGCCCGGGTGCTGCACGAAGGTAAACGTATTGACGGACGCGGGCTGAAAGACATCCGTTCCCTGTCCGCCGAGGTCGAGGTGCTGCCTCGGGTTCACGGTTCGGCTCTGTTCCAGCGCGGGGAAACCCAAGTTTTGGGTGTGACCACGCTCAATATGCTGCGCATGGAACAGCAGTTGGACAACTTGAGTCCTGTCACGCACAAGCGGTACATGCACCAGTACAACTTCCCGCCCTACTGCACCGGTGAGACGGGTCGAGTTGGTTCGCCTAAACGCCGCGAGATTGGTCACGGACACCTGGCAGAGATGGCTCTGGAGCCGGTCATTCCGGCTCGTGAGGAGTTCCCCTACGCGATTCGCCAGGTCAGCGAGATTATGGGTTCAAATGGCTCATCCTCGATGGGTTCAGTTTGTGCTTCTACACTGTCCCTGTTGAATGCGGGTGTGCCACTGCGCGCCCCGATTGCCGGCATCGCTATGGGTCTGATGAGTGAACCGGGTGAAAACGGCACCCAGTTTGCGACCCTGACTGACATCTTGGGAGCGGAAGACGCTTTCGGCGACATGGATTTCAAGGTCGCCGGTACCCAGGACTTCATTACCGCCCTGCAGCTGGATACGAAACTTGATGGCATTCCTGCCGATGTCTTGAAGGGTGCCCTGGGTCAGGCTCGCGACGCTCGCCTGAAGATTCTGGATGTGATGCACGCCGCTATCGACGGACCCGATGAGCTGGCTCCGACCGCGCCGCGCATCCTCACCGTGAATATCCCGGTGGACAAGATTGGAGAGGTCATCGGACCGAAAGGAAAGATGATTAACCAGATTCAAGAGGACACCGGCGCCGAGCTGACCATTGAGGATGACGGCACGGTCTATATCGGGGCAGATAACGGTCCGGCGGCAGAAGCCGCTCGTGATGCCGTGAATGCAATCGCGAACCCCCAGATGCCCGAGGTCGGCGAACGGTTCGTGGGTACCGTGGTGAAAACCACCACCTTTGGGGCGTTCATTTCCCTGACCCCCGGCAAGGATGGTCTGCTGCACATCTCCCAAATTCGTCGCCTGGTCGGCGGCAAACGCGTGGAAAACGTCGAGGACGTGCTCCAAGTCGGTCAGCAAGTTCAGGTCGAGGTCGCCGAAATTGACCAGCGCGGCAAGCTTTCCCTGCACGCCGTGGTAGACGATGAGGACGGCGAAGCCGTAACCGATTCGGAATCTGCCTCCTGCGCAGCTTGTGCAGAGGACCCGCGGGACCGTGAACACCGTGACCCTCGTGATAGCAGCGAACCGCGCCGTCCACGGGAACGGGCCCGCCGGCGGACACATCGTTCTCGCGGCGAGGACGATCGCGATTTCTCATAGAGTAACGCTATTGAAAACTACGGTGGCTCGGCGGGGGACATTCCCTCGCCGGGTCACCTATTAGAGGAGAGTCTCAATGAACACAGCTGAAAAGTCCGGTGCACCATTTTTGCCAATTATCCTGTCCGGCGACATTGGAACGTATGCGTTTGCGCGGTCATTTTATGAGCAATGGCATGTGAAATCTCTGATAATTACCCCTCAGGTGCTGGGACCGATTCGCCACTCCCGGCTGCTTGACGCGATAACGATAGATGAAAGCAAAATTGACCCGAACCTCAGTGTATTCATTGAAAAACTCATAGAGATGGGTCCCGAACTGGCGGCGCGTTACCCGGACACCCCGCTGGTGCTGGTGGCGAACCAAGATACCCACGTGGTCAATATCCAAAAGAACGCTTCCCGGCTGGCTCCTTACTATCGCTTTGCTTTCCCCAGCGTGGATGCCATCGAGCTCACCAATGATAAGGCGCATTTTGCGCAGGCTGCCGAAAAGTACGGTTTGCGGGTGCCCACGACTGTGGAACTCCATCTTGATTCCGGCACGGACACGCTAATGGATGCTATTACCGCAACCCTGGGTGACAAATACCCACTGATTATCAAGCCCTGCCAGTCATACGGCTATGAGCGGCTGCGCTGGCCGGGTAAATCTAAGGTTTATACTGCGGAGAACCCGACCCGAGCCAGAGAAATCCTGCAGGATTTGGAAACACACACTGCTGGTACCCCGGAGGCGCGTCGGTTCGTGGCGCAGCCCCGGGTGTCTGGAAACGACACGCACAGCTTGTCCATCACCGCTTATGTAGATTCAGAAAAACGGGTCAGCTTTCTCGGCTCGGCGCATGTGTTGCTGGAAGACCACGTTCCGACCGCTTTGGGTAACCCGGCGGCGATGATTACAGAAAGCTATCCGGACCTGTATCGTCAGGTCAGCGATTTCCTGGTTGGCATCGACTGGCACGGTTTCGCGAACTTTGATGTCAAGGTCGACAGTTCCACCGGTCAGGCCTATTTCTTTGAGGTGAACCCCCGTATCGGCAGGAATCTCTATTACAACACCGCCGCCGGGAACAACCCGCTGCCGGCTTTGATCAATGACATTATCTATCACCAGCCTACGGAGCCGGCGCGCCACTTTGACACGATTCTCTATACCGTGTTGCCCATCCGCCTGATTTTGAAGTACACGACGGGTCAGGTGCGACACCAAGTCCAGTCGCTGCATCGGGCAGGTAAAGTATTTAATCCGCTGCTGGCTCCGGCGGAGAGACAGTTTTCCCTGCGATACCTGCGGCGGCGTCTCTATGTGTGGCTGTCCACTCAGCGGCATTGGTCTAAGTTCAAGCGCTATTATCCGCTGGACGCCTTAGAGGCAGAGGGGCGTGATTCTTTCGATACCGTTCAGCTGCGCGCGCAACGCTAGACTCTGCGCGCCCTAGCGACGTGATTCCGC
Organism: Mobiluncus holmesii ATCC 35242; assembly: GCF_000185445.1. Taxonomy (NCBI): domain Bacteria; kingdom Bacillati; phylum Actinomycetota; class Actinomycetes; order Actinomycetales; family Actinomycetaceae; genus Mobiluncus; species Mobiluncus holmesii. Next base: position 402,957 of record NZ_GL622346.1, read on the forward strand.
CAGGGCGCCGATGAGCAAGGCGATTCCGGACGTTCCAAAAATCAGCAGGATTAGCGTCCACAGCGACACGATGACGCCCAAGGCAGACCCGACGACGATTAATCCAATCAGGATAAATACCACGCTGAAAGCGATGGCTGCCAGGCTGCGATGTTCACGGCGGGGTTCCAAGGGTGGCTTCGAGAGAGTCTCCGCAGCGTTTTCTTCCTTTAGGTTGGCAGTGAGGGGGATAGTTTCTGTAGTGTTTTCCATAGTTTTCACCTGTTAGTTGTTCTCAATGTCGGGAGCGCGGTATGGGGAAGGCGTTGTGGATGAATCCGGGGGAACCGGTGTCGCAGATATGCTCGGTGTTCCGTTGGACATCCCCGCGGAACGCGGGGTTCCGTTTACCGGGTCAAACAGATTATCGCCGGGTTTCCACAAGCTGCCGCCGGGCTGGAACAGGTCATTGAACCCGTCTTGATTGACATCCGTCCACTTTCCGGCCTTGCCCGCCTGCACGTCAGCGAGAGTCAAAGTGTTGTTTAGGTCTAATTCCGATACATCTTTTCCGTTCAGTGCCAGAGCTACGCTTTCATCTCCGTCTGCAGTTTTGACGTCTATAACCCCGTCCCCGGATACGGCACGGCGGCGAAACTCTTGCAACGCGGTCCCGCTCTCACCCTCGGCGCCAGTCTCAGTGCTGTTATATTCCTCCAATTCGTCAGTCATCAAAGTCCGACCGTTCAACACGTAGTTGACCAGGAAATGCCCGTCAGGCAGCACCGCACCGTTCCATAAGTCCATGGCGGGACGTTCATAGAGCGACACACTTCCTTGTGCCAGGTTGATTTCGATAGTTTGGGATTTCGTCTTAATGTTTCGCGAGCCGTCCGACAGCGGGACGTGGTGACGAATTTGCAGTTTCGTCACATCCGAACTGCCCAGACTGATACTGGCAGCCTCATATTCCTTGGTTCGATCTATGAATTCCACGCGCTGATTGCCATCCATCGTGAAGTATTGCGGGCGGTGCTTGTCTCTGGACGAGGACTTGAGGAAGGCTTCACTCATGTTCCATTTGCTGTTTTTGAGAGTAGATGTCCGCACCTTGCCCTGTGCCAGGTCGATTTTCAAGTCAACGTTTTGCTCCGGGAGCGTATAAATCGAAACATCCCCGTTCGCCAGATTGACTTTGATGGGTTTCCCTGGGGTGGCGGCACGCAGGTCGATGTCCGCGCTGCCCCGCATGGCGCTGAGTTCATCGCCGGGGTGTAACTCATTGCTTTGGTAGCTAAACATTTCGGGAAAATCGCCCCAGTCAATGCTGGAACGCAACACGCGCAGCTGGGGCATCACGGACATTCCCACTGTTGCCAGAGGCAGCGTCACGAACAAAATCACCAACGGGGTGACGACGGCGAGCCAGCCCGTCCGGCGCTTTTGCAGGGCGGCTATCAACATGCCACCCCCCAACACCATCGTCATCAGCCCGACTGCCAAAAGCGCGGAACTGAGCGGATCGAGTACTCCAATCAGAGGCAACAAGACGCCGGTGAAAATCGACAGCAGCGCCAGTCCGCAAACCGTGAGACTGAGGGCGCGGCTCGGTCCGGGAATCAACGGCTTGAGGGGAGCGCCCGGTCGCGGATACGGTGGCGCAGACATAGTTGTGGCGCTGTTGAAGGGTGGCGTGACAGCAGCCGGGGGGACGGTAAAGTCGGCACTGGGAGTCGCAAATCCGGTGGTTGGTTGTGTAAAGCCAGCGGCGGACGTGGCGGGAGAGACGGGGGTGTTCATAAGCCCGTCTGTGGGGTTGGGCATGGCAGGCGTAGGTGCCTGTGGGGTGGGAACGAATCCGGTGGGTCCGGGAACGTAAACGTTCGCGACTGGTGGGGTACCGGTCTTGCTCTGGTTTACAACGTGAACGATGACCAGCACTATCACTACTAGAGGAGCCAGCATCAGGCACAAGACCAGAGCTATGAAAAAGAAAGCGAGTAAATCGTCGAATCCGCCCCCGCCGTCCCAGATGTCAAATATGTTGAACAGAAAAATGCCCTGAGGCAGCATCCGCATCGCCCCGAAACACATCAACACAATCGCACCGGTGACGGCACCGCCCTGGTTGAGTAAGCCGGCGCGCCAATCGGTCCACAAGCTGCGTCCGGTGGTTTGGTTGGGCATCCACAACCATAGCGTCCCATAGAGCAGGGGAATAAACCCAAAGAACAGCAAACCGACCACTGCCAAACCGCGTACAATTACGGGGTCGATGTTCAGGCGTGAGGCAATTCCTGCACAAACTCCGCCGACGACCCGGTTGGGGGACCGCATCCATGCCGATCCGGCGGAATCTGGACCTCCGGGGTAGCCTCCCGCGCCCGTGGTGCCATAGTTTGCGCCGTTGTTGGAAAAATTGCCGGAACCGGGGTGGTCCGCAGGGCGGTAGCTTGTACCGTCTGGGCTAGGCGCACCCTGATAAGGTGCGCTAAATCCGGTGTTACCAGTCCCGTTTGGCGTCGTGGCACCAGGTGAGGTTGCGCCGGCAGCAGGGGTTGCGCCGGCAGTTTCGCCGCCATTGCGAGGTTCGCCCCCGACGGGGGGAACTGAGTTTGAGAGATGCTCTGAATCCATATTTTCGTTCATGATTCCATCATGGTCGCAGTGTCGCGCAGTGGCTATGGGGGTTGTCCCTGATTTATCCCTGATTTATCCCTGAAGCCGGGTGAAACCCCGCTAAACCGTGGCAAACTGGACTTATGTCAACATCTGCTGCCGCCCCCCGTATGCGGCTTCCCCTGCGACGTCCGGTGTCCGGGACGGTCCCGCCTGGTAAAGACGGGGTTCTGGCTGGGGTCGCCGCGGGATTGGCTCTGCATCTGGGAATGCCGCTGTGGCTGGTGCGACTCATTCTGGTAGTTTTAGCCCCTACCGGAGTCAGCATTTTGCTGTACGCCTGGTTGTGGATTTTTGTGCCACGCGGTAATCCTTGGGGTGCGGCGGGGCTACCGTTTCGCACAGATTCGCGGCTGGCAACCTCTAACGCGCCGCTCGAGGGGCACTTTGGTGGCAATGAACGCTGGCGAAATGTGACCGTTCCAACAATTTTGCTGGCGCTGGGATTAATCGCCATAGCTGGGGTCGGTGCTTATTCCGGACCGAAAATCATGAGCGATTTGCGTCCCCTCATCGTTATAATCATTCTCATCACCGGTATCGCCCTGATTTGGGCGGGGGCTTCGGCGGGTTCGTCTCCGTCCGAGCTGCGGATGGGAAGATTCCTGGGGTTTGCCATTCCCGGTGCCCTCCTGGTGATTTTTGCGGTTATGTTTGGATTCTCTGGAACTATCAGTCTGCGGGACGCGCTGCGCGGGGGACTCATTACCCTGGTCGTTATCGCCGCGCTGAGCTTGGCAGTTTTGCCGCTGTGGGCGCGTTTCTGGATGTCTTACAAGGCATCTCTGGCGGAGCAAACTCGCCAAGCTGTCCGTGCTGATATGGCTGCCCACCTGCACGATTCGGTGTTGCAAACCCTCGCGTTGATTCGTACTCGGGTTGATGACGCTGCAGAGGTGGCGAAATTGGCTCGCGCCGAGGAACGTCAGCTGCGTGCTTGGCTCTATGAAGACCGCGGACATGTGGACTCGTCGCTGTCCCAGATTATCAAGGAGTTGGCAGGCGAAATCGAGGATCGTTACGGGGTGGTTTTAGACACCGTCACGGTGGGAGATGCCGTTCCGGGAGCGTGGTCCGAGCCGCTGGTGGCGGCGACCCGAGAAGCCCTGACGAACGCGGCACGCCACGGTGCGCCACCGTTTTCGGTCTATCTGGAAGTGGGGTCGGACGCGGTGGAATGTTTCGTGCGCGACCACGGCACTGGGTTCGACCTCGCCGCTATTCCGCAAGGACATCAGGGCGTGAAACATTCCATCATTGAGAGGCTGGAGCGTCACGGTGGCAGTGCGACCATCCGGTCGGGACCCAGTGGCTGTGAAGTCGCGATGAAAGTGCCCCGCTAAACTGGGCAAGACTAGGGAGGAAACAAAGATGAGTGACAGAGACGGGAGCCCCCAGAATGGTGGGGAACATCCAAAATGTCCCATTTCGGTGCTGGTCATTGATGATCACGGACTGTTTCGGGCGGGAGTGATTGCGGAACTGAGCAAATATCCTGACGAAGTCCAGGTCGTGGGAGAGGCGGACAGCGTGGAGGATGCTGTTGCCGCAGTGCGTCAGAACGTTCCCACGGTGGCGCTGCTGGACGTGCATCTGCCAGGTGGTCACGGTGGCGGGGGCGCCGAAGTCGCGGCGGCGTGTCTGGGAGTGCCGACCCGGTTCTTGGCGCTGTCGGTGTCTGACGCGGCAGAAGACGTGGTGGCGGTCATTCGGGCAGGGGCTCGTGGCTACGTGACCAAGACTATTGCGACACCTGACCTGGTCGATGCCATCGTCCGGGTGGCGGGGGGAGACGCGGCTTTCTCGCCGCGGCTGGCAGGTTTCGTGCTGGATGCGTTCGGGGCGGCGCGCACCGATATGGTGGGTAATGATTCCGAACTTGATTCGCTCACTGAGCGCGAGTTCGAAGTCATGCGCCTCATTGCCCGCGGTTTTGCTTACAAAGAAATCGCCTCTGAGCTGTATATTTCTGTGAAAACTGTGGAAACGCACGTTTCATCCGTGCTGCGCAAACTGCAGCTGTCCAACCGCTATGAACTGTCCAAATGGGCCCAGGATCGTCGGATTAGCTGACCCGCGGGGAGCCTGCGGAGCGCCTGTGGAAAGCTCACCGAAGGTGAAGCAAACGGCTGCGAGATGATAACGTAAAGGCGCAATTATTTTCGGGTCAGAAAAGGAACAATCATGCAGCGCACCGTGGTAGCCCCGCACGCTTCAGCAGGCTTCATGCAGGCGCGCTATCCCGCTATTGCGCGCACTTCCAGCCGGGTGCTGCTGATGATTTGGGAGGCATTGCCCTCCGAGTGCGCCGCCTCTGCCCGGATGGAGCAAGCGAGAGCGAAATCTGCCAGCTTAGAGGAACCTCATTACCGTAGGCTGTGCCCGACCAGTCTGCGGCTGTCACGGTCTTTTGATAACGGTCTGACCTGGGAAGAACCTCGCACTTTGGCAGCAGGCAGCCCGCAGGAATTTCTCGGATTTCATGTCCCCTCGTTCCTACATGACTGCGTAACCGGGCGCATGTTTTGTTTCTATACCCGTTCCCTGGTGCCGGATTGGGACTTGCGACAGGTGCAAACGGCACTCTTTGTGGCGTGGACCGATGATGATGGCTTGAGCTGGGAACACCAAGATATTACTTCCATGATTATTGCCGGTCGGGACTTTTCGAAGGCGTATATCCCGCGCGGGCGGGGCACGCAGCTGACGAGCGGGCAATGGGCGCAACGCCTGTGCCACGCGGGAGTAGTTGTGGACGAATCGGGGGATCGCAAAGCTGTGTTTATCGGCTCGGATGACCACGGTGCCAGCTGGTGGGCGTCATCTCCGGTGGGAGCAAACGTGGATTATTGCACGGCGGTGTCCAACAGTGACGGAACTGAAGTCATGCTGCTGATGAAGACCCAAGACTCGACGGTAAAAACGTGGGCGAAATCAGCCGATGCCGGTCGCACGTTTGGACAGCCCACCGCCGCAACAGATTCCCGGCTGATTAACATCATGAGTCCGTTGGAAGAAGTGTTTCACGGAGCTTGCCCGGGCACTCCGCATGCGGACGTGTTCAGCTACATCGGTGAACGCACCACGGACCAGGGAGACTGTACGGTGTTGATGCTGTCTACCGATGGTGCCAAGTCATTTCGAGAAGCCGAGACGTTCGATGTGCGAACCTACGGTGCTCTCGACATTGTTTCAGTGGCAGACCAAGCCAAGTTTGCCATCGCCTTCGAGAGCACTGACGGCGTGGTCTGCGAAATCTTGCCTTTCTCTCAACTCGGTAACATTGATGCACTAGCGGAACAGTGGGCTCACCAAGCATGAATGATTTGTTTTCTTCCCTCGCAGAAGGTTCTGGCGGCGAAATTCCCGTGTCGGCAGTCTTGCCGCGCGGAGCGGTCGCGCATTTTGAAACTCCCGACGCTACCTCTGATTTTGCAGGCTGGTCCGAGGCGGACGCGGCACAGCGCGAGGACTGGCGGACGCGCAAAGTTGCCGCAATCGTGGACGGGCTGAACCCGGAACAGCACGCCGCGGTGACCCACGAGTCCGGTCCGCTTCTGGTCATGGCAGGAGCCGGCTCGGGCAAGACCCGCGTGCTGACCCGGCGGATTGCGTGGCTGCTGGCGACCGAACGAATTCGCCCTTGGGAAGTCCTGGCGATTACTTTCACCAACAAGGCTGCCGCCGAGATGCGTCAGCGTGTCGAATCCCTGGTCGGCAACGCCGCGAAATACATGTGGGTGTCGACTTTCCACAGCGCTTGCGTGCGGATTCTACGTGCCGAGGCTGACACCCTGGGGGTGACCCGGTCCTTTTCTATCTATGACACTGCCGACACGAAAGCCCTGCTGAACCGCATCATTAAAGGGCGAGGTTTGGACCCGAAACGTTTCCCCCCAAAGTCTTTTGCTGCCAAAATTTCCCAAGCCAAAAATGAGCTCATCACCCCCGAAGTCTTTGCTCTCGGTGCGGGGGTCGACAAAATGAGCCAGCTCACGGCGGAAATCTATACCGAGTACCAGCAGCTGCTGCGTCGCGCCAACGCGTTCGACTTTGACGACCTCATCGCGTCCACGGTCTATCTGTGGAAAGCACATCCCGATATTTTGGCACGCTATCGAGCCAAATTCCTTCATGTTTTGGTAGATGAATACCAGGACACGAACCCGGCGCAATATGAGCTGATACGCTTGCTCACGGTGGGCGCGGCGGGCGATGCCCAGCCTCCTGCCGAGCTGACGGTAGTGGGGGACTCGGATCAGTCAATTTATGCCTTCCGCGGCGCGACTATCCGCAACATTGAAGAATTTGAGTCGGATTTCCCCGGCGCCACCACGGTTTATTTGGAACAAAATTACCGTTCTACCGGCACGATTCTGTCGGTCGCCAACGCGATTATTTCGGAAAACGAGGGGCGGCGGAAAAAGAATCTGTGGACTGACGCCGGTCAGGGCGTGCAGGCGGTGCTGTATGCGGCTGACACCGACCGGGACGAGGCCGCTTTCATCGTCCGCGAGCTGCAAAAGCTGCGTCAGGAAGGCTCATCTTGGGACGAATTCGCGGTGTTTTACCGAACCAATGCCCAGTCGCGTTCCCTGGAAGAAATGCTGACGCGGGAAGGCATCCCGTACCGGGTCGTGGGCGGCACTAAGTTCTATGATCGGCGCGAAATTAAAGACGCTATCGCTTACCTGTGCGCCGCGGCGAACCTTGCCGATGACGGAAACCTGCTGCGGGTGCTGAACGAACCGAAACGCGGCTTGGGAGACAAAGCGGTGCAGACCATCCGGGAGGTTTCGCTGCGTGAAAATCTCGATTTCGGTCAGGCTCTGCGCCAATTCCTGCCGGGGGGAACCCATCACGGCGACTTGAGCGCGAAAGCCAGCGCGGGGATTGCCGAGTTCGTGGGCGTTTTGGATGCAATGCGGGCTTTGGACGCGGCGAGCGCCCCCCTGGACGAAATCTTGGACACAGCCCTGGAGGACAGCGGCTACCTGCCGAAACTGCGGAAATCCAATGACCCTCAGGACGATGCGCGGGTGGAGAACCTGGCGGAGCTGCGTAACGTGGCGCAGGATTTTTCCCTTTCCGAGCCGGATGCCCGCCTGGCGGATTTCTTGGAGCGGATTTCCTTGGTCGCTGACGCCGATCAGCTTCCTGACACCGCCGCCCAACCCGAACGCCCTGCTGACCCGGCACACCCCGCTGCACCTCCGGAGGTGACTTTGATGACGGTGCATACCGCGAAAGGACTGGAATTCAACACCGTGTTCGTGACCGGGATGGAGGACGGTCTGTTCCCACATTCGCGTTCTTTGGAGAATCCTCAGGACATCGCGGAGGAACGTCGGTTGGCTTATGTGGCAGTCACGAGGGCGCGCCAGCGGCTGTATCTGACGCGTTGCGCCGCCCGTACGGTGTTTGGTGAGACGGTAACTATGCCGGCTTCGCGTTTCTTGGATGACATCCCTGCCGAACTGGTGGATAACCGGCGCGAAGCCACCACTGTGGACTATTTCGGCGGGTTGGCGTCCCGTGGCTACGGTGAACCGACCAGCTCCGCTTATGGTTACGGCGGGCGTGGCGGACGCGGGGGAGCCACAGGTAGCTACGGAACGTCTCGCTTTGGTCAGGGACAATCTGGGTCACGAGGGTCTAGCTCCGCGTTCGGGGGCAAGTTCGCCAACTCGCGGATAGGACTCACCACGGCACGCGACTTGGCGGGCGGCAAGGACTCGGCAGCCGCACCGGCGAAAAAGGCGAAAGCGAAACCGGCGGGCAAGATTCCTGAACTTCACGTCGGTCAGCGGGTCCATCACGATATTTACGGGGAAGGCAAGGTTACTGGCTTGGAGGGGCAAGGCAAAGGCACTATTGCCACCGTGAAGTTCCGCACGGGTGCTGCCAAGCGGCTGCTGTTGAACTTTGCCCCGCTCACTCCGGTGGATTAAACGGTGCAGACCGGCGGGATGCCGGTCTGCCGTAAAGTTCAGCTACTTTTTCTTTTTCTTTTTCTTCTTTTTGGGTTTGTTATTGACTCCCGGCGCAGGATTGCCCGCGGTCGGCAGTTCTGTCCCTTCCGGCAAGGCGTCCAAGGTCACGAATGGGATCTTGCCGGATTTGGCGCGTGCCACCACCTCGGCGGCATGATTGGGCACCGAACGCACCGTCTCAAACGAGGTGCGCACGTATCCGCTCGAGGGCGGACGTGCAGGCAAGGTAATGGGGGCAGTATCGCTGGGCAGGTCCGTATAGGGAATAGTGGACAGGAAGTGGGCAATCATATTCAGCCGGGCGGATTTCTTAGAGTCTGAAGACACCTGATACCACGGGCATTCCGTGGTGTCGGTATGCACCAGCATTTCGTCTTTCGCTCGTGAATAGTCCTCCCACCGAGTGATGGACTCCAAATCCATGGGCGAGAGTTTCCACTGGCGCAAGGGATCATGTAAACGCCGGGAAAACCGTTCGTACTGCACTTTGTCGGATACCGAGAACCAGTATTTGCGCAGCATGATGCCGTCTTCGACCAGCATCCGCTCAAAGGTCGGGCACTGCTGCATAAACTTTTGCACCTGAATAGGGGTGGCGAAGCCCATGACCTTTTCGACCCCGGCACGGTTGTACCACGAGCGGTCAAAAATTACGATTTCTCCGGCGGCGGGCAGGTGAGAGATGTAGCGCTGGAAATACCACTGGGTTTTTTCGCGTTCCGTAGGGGTGGGCAACGCCACGACTCGGGCGACACGCGGGGAAAGGTACTCGGTCAGGCGTTTGATGGTGCCGCCTTTTCCGGCAGCGTCACGACCTTCGAAGATGACCACGATGCGAGCTCCGGTTTGTTTCACCCACCGCTGCAGTTTTGCCAGCTCGGTTTGCAGGCGATACAGCTCAGTTTCATAGATTTTATTGGGGACTTTGAGGGGTGGTTCCGGTTTAGCCGTCGAGAGCTTGTCCGGGTTATCGTGGTTTTGCATGGCGACGCTCCTTTGCTCCGCTAACGCCCTACAGAGATATACCTCCAGCATAGACGGAAATTGCAGGACGGGGCGGTAATTATCGGGGTGGAAAATCTGATATTTTTCGATACACTAGAAATATCTTGATATCGAGACATAATTTCTAGACCGAAAGGAACAGCGTGGACCTCTACGAGTACCAGGCGCGTGACCTGTTTAATAAACACGGAGTCCCGGTTTTACCGGGTAAAGTCGCAAGCACGGTGGAGGAGGCCAAGGCTGCTTTCACCGCCTTGGAGGTTCCGCTGGCAGTGGTAAAAGCCCAGGTTAAGACGGGCGGTCGCGGTAAGGCGGGTGGTGTAAAGCTGGCTCGCAGCGAAGAGGAAGCCGCAGCCAACGCCCAGGCGATTTTGGGTATGAACATTAAAGGTCACACGGTTTACCGCGTGATGGTGGCGGCTGGCACCGACATCGATCGAGAGTTCTATTTCTCGATTCTGCTGGACCGCGCGAACCGCCAGAACCTGGCGATGTGCTCGGTCGAGGGCGGCATGGAAATCGAGCAGCTTGCCAAGGAAAAGCCCGAAGCACTGGCAAAAGTCCCGATTCCTGCTTCCGGCATGGACACGACCGTGGCGCGTCAGATTGCCGACGAAGCCGGGTTTGATTCGGAAACTGCTGCCAAAGTCGTGCCGGTTTTCCTGAAACTGTGGGATGTTTATACCGGTGAGGACGCCACCCTGGTGGAAGTGAACCCGCTGGTGGCGACGCCCCAGGGGGACATCATCGCTCTGGACGGCAAAGTCACTTTGGACGATAACGCCCGGTACCGTCACCCCGAACACGCCGAACTGGTCGACCAACGGGCGGCTGACGAGCGCGAACTCAAGGCTCAGGAGGCTGGGTTGAACTACGTACGCTTGGAGGGTCAGGTCGGCATTATTGGTAACGGCGCCGGTCTGGTCATGTCTACCCTGGATGTGGTGGCGTACGCCGGCGAAAAGTACGGGACGAAACCCGCGAACTTCCTGGACATCGGCGGGGGCGCTTCGGCTGAGGTCATGGCGAAAGGTCTGGACGTAATCCTGACCGACCCGCAGGTCAAATCCTGTTTCGTCAACGTGTTTGGTGGTATCACCGCCTGCGATGAGGTTGCCAACGGCATCATCGGTGCGCTCCAGATTCTCGGCGACCAGGCGACGAAACCCCTGGTGGTGCGCTTGGACGGCAACAAGGTCGAGGAGGGGCGCGCGATTCTAAAAGCTGCCAATCACCCCTTGATCACCATGATGGAAACGATGGACGAAGCCGCCGACAAGGCTGCGCAGCTGGCAGCGAAGTAAAGGAGGAGCACTACCATGTCGATTTTTCTTGATGAAAACTCCAAAGTAATTGTCCAGGGCATGACCGGTTCAGAAGGTCGCAAACACACCACTCGGATGCTCGCTTACGGCACCAAGGTGGTCGCCGGCACGAACCCGAAAAAGGCTGGAACCACCGTCGATTTTGACGTGGTTCCTTACGGTCCGTTGGCTGACTCGGTCCAGGGCGGTACCGTCAGCGTTCCAGTGTATGGCACGGTCGCCGACGCCAAGGCAGCGACCGGCGCAAACACTTCGGTCATTTTTGTGCCCCCCGCCGGGGCAAAAGGCGCCATCATTGAGGCGGTAGATGCCGGCATGGAGCTGGTGGTGGTTATCACCGAGCACATTCCCGTCCAGGACACGAACGCCGCTTTTGCCTACGCGAAGTCTCACGGGGTGCGCATGATTGGTCCGAACTGCCCCGGCATCATCAGCCCCGGCAAGTCGAACGTGGGCATCACTCCCGGCGACATTACCCCGCGCGGCAAGCTCGGCTTGGTGTCCAAGTCCGGCACCCTGACCTACCAGATGATGTATGAACTGCGCGATTTGGGCTTCACCACCTGCATCGGTATCGGCGGGGACCCCATCATCGGCACGACCCACATCGACGCTCTCGAGGCTTTTGAGCAGGATCCCGAGACTGAACTGATAGTAATGATTGGCGAAATCGGTGGCGACGCCGAGGAGCGCGCCGCCGCTTACATCAAAGAGCACGTCACCAAGCCTGTGGTGGGTTACGTGGCGGGCTTCACCGCTCCCGAAGGCAAGACTATGGGGCACGCCGGCGCTATCGTCTCTGGTTCTTCTGGGACTGCGGCTGCCAAGAAAGAAGCGCTTGAGGCGGTGGGAGTGCGCGTCGGCAAGACACCGAGCGAAACCGCGCGCATCGCCCGCGAAATCATGCAGAGCAAATAGGACTGCCCTAGCTTTTTTAGGGGGCGCGGTCGGAACTGATTTTGACCGCGCCCTTTTGCCTGGTCACGGGGATATTGGGTCGGTTCACAAGGGCGTTGCGGCGGGTCGTACCGGTGTGGCAAGTCGGCGCGGTTCTGAGGGTTTCTTATACTTAAATGGGACGAGGCGCGCTCAATGCGCCAGGGAGGAGAGTTATGGACGCACGGTCTAACCGTCCCGGTCAACGTCCCCCGAGTCGACCGGGGAGGCGTCAGCGTCGCGTCAATACTGCTCCGGAAGGACAAACCCTGCCGGTCGAGTCCAGCGAGGTAGGTTCCGGTTTGCCGGCGCCCGCAACCGGCACTGCGGGGCTGAACACGGCAGAATCTTTCCGCCATCCCGACTTCCGCTCCGCATTCCGTGCGGTTTTCCACAAACCAACCCGCGCCGAACTGTTCCCTGCCGGAACTTGGCGCTCACTGTGGTTGGGGTTTCAAGCGTGGGCGATTAGCTGGGCGGTGCTGGTGCTGTTGGCGATTGCGGTGTGGACGCCTACTGCCACTACTCCTTCGGAAAAAGGCACGAAGTGGAGCGACGCCCTGGCAGTGGGCAACGCTATTTTTGCGGTTGCGTTCCGTGCTGAGTTTTCCAGCGAAACCATGCGGTTTTCCCTCACCCCGTGGGGGCTCACTCTGCTGCTGGGGCTGCTGCTGGCAGCGAGTTTACGGACGGCGAAACCGTCGAATCCTGCGGCTTTGGGTTGGGGGCTGGTGGCTTTCCTGATTCCCTGCTGGGGGTGTTTGTGTTTTGCTGCGATTTCCCTGGTGGTGTGGCGCGCGATCATTTTTTCGCTGTGCTTTGCCGCAATTGTGTTCTTTGTCGTCGCCAGGCATCAGACCTGGTGGAATGTGACCGCGTTCTTTCCTGAAGGTGAGCCGTGGCCCTGGCTGAGTCTGGCAGGTCGCTGCCTGCGCGTGTTGGCTCGAGGGGTCATGGTTCTCTCCGCGATTTTCCTGGTAGCGGGTATATTTACCGGCTGGGAGCAGATGCGCACTATCTGGATTGGTCTCAAACCGGACGCTTTGGGTTCTGTCGCGATGGTCTTGGCTATCCTGGCATACTTGCCGACTTTGCTGGTGTGGGGAGCCGCGTGGATTACCGGCCCGGGGATTACCTTGGGACAAGGGACGGTGTTTTCTCCCGGTCAAGTCATTGGGGGTGACCTGCCGCCGGTACCCGTGCTGGCGTGGCTACCGGACGGACCGGTAGGATGGTGGCCCCTAATCTTTCCGGTGCTGTTAGCCATTGGTTTGGGACTCTACCTGGGTGGACGTCACCAGCTCGGACTGGCTGACACCGCGTTGTCTCTCGCCCTGTTCCTGGCAGGATTGCTGCTGGGAGGGCTGCTCATCGTGTGGTTCGTGAGCGGTTCACTAGGTCCAGGTCGCTTGGTCAACGTGGGTCCCCTCGGTTCGACTCTCTATGCGGGAGTGCTGGCTTGGGGGGTACCTTTTGTGGTGACAGCCCTGCTGAACCACCCCTGGACACGCGAAGCCACTCGGCGCTTCGCGGTGCGAGTCTCGGGCAAGAATCCGCAGGCTCTGCCCACTGCTAGAATCGACTTATGAAAAAGCGAGTCTTTACGCTACCCGATGATCGCCCCTCCCGTTTGGTGGTGCTGATTTCCGGAGTCGGCACTAATCTGCAGGCGCTCTATGCGGCGACCACTAACGCGGCTTACGGTGCGGAAATAGTCGGGGTTGTCTCTGACCGGGACACTGCTGAGGGATTGCGTTGGGCACAATCACGAGGAATTCCCACCGCTACGGTCTGCATGGGGGACTTTCCTGACCGGGAATCCTGGGATGTCGCTTTCACGGCAGCGGTGCAATCCTGGGAGCCAGACTTAATCGTCAGTGCCGGGTTTCTAAAAATTTTAGGTCCGAAATTCTTAGCCCAGTGGCCTTCCCGCGTGGTCAACACCCACAATTCACTGCTGCCTTCTTTCGTGGGCATCCACGGTCCGCGCGATGCCCTGCGAGCCGGTGTGAAGTTGGCGGGGGCGACGCTGTTTATCGTTGATCCAGGCATGGACACCGGTCCGATTCTGGCTCAGGTGGCGGTTCCTGTCCATGATGATGACGACCTGGAAACCTTGACCCAGAGAATCAAAGTTGCCGAACGCGCCCAGCTGGTCGCCAGCGTGGGGCGGATGGTGCAGCACGGCTGGTGGATTGACGAAGTTCGTGCCGGTTTTGAAAGTGACTAGGATTGAATCGCGGGTTTCTGGCGACGGGATTGCGCTCAAGACCCGAAAACGCCCAATTACTGTTGATTTTTAGAAAAAAGCAATAACCTGAATTAAGGAAGGCAAGACAAGGTGGCGGAAACGACAAATCGGAACAAGGATACTCAGATTCCTGTCAAACGGGCTTTGATTAGCGTGTGGGACAAAACCGGACTGGAACAGCTGGCACAGGCTCTGGTCGAAGCTGGCGTGCAAATCATTTCCACTGGCTCCACCGCAAAAAAGATTGCGGCCGCGGGTTTGCCAGTCACTCCGGTAGAGGACGTGACGGGTTTCCCCGAATGCTTGGAAGGTCGGGTTAAGACTCTGCATCCGCACATCCACGCCGGTATCCTCGCGGATCGGCGCAAACCTGACCACGTCAAGCAGTTGCAAGATTTGCAGGTCGAGCCGATTGACCTAGTGGTGTGCAACCTTTACCCCTTTGAGGATACGGTAGCCAGCGGCGCTGACTTCGATGCCTGCGTGGAACAGATTGACATCGGCGGGCCTTCCATGGTGCGTGCCGCCGCCAAGAACCACCCTTCCGTGGCGGTCGTGGTGTCGCCCTACACTTATGAAGCCGTTATCGAAGCAGTCCAGGCAGGTGGCTTTGACCTGCACGAACGCAGGCTCTTGGCGTCGCAAGCTTTCGCGCATACCGCTGAATATGATGCTGCTATCGCCACTTGGCTTGATGACCAGATGACTCGTTTCGCGATGGAAAACGTCGGGGATCAGGCGTCGGCAGACGAATCGGATGAGGATTCTGCGATGCCGGAATGGGTGGAACTTTCCGGGGAACGGATTGCCTCCCTGCGTTATGGAGAAAACCCCCATCAGTCCGCGGCGCTCTATGTTGATTTGGAACAGACTGCGGACCAGATGGAAGAAAATGCAGAGGGAGAATGCAACTGTCCCGCTTGCACGCATTACCCCGAGCTGGATGATATTGAGGCTTGCGACCGGGCAGGTTCGGACCCCCACTCCAAGCCGGCTCCCGGCATCGCCAACGCGATTCAGCTGCATGGCAAGGAAATGTCGTTTAACAACTACACGGACGGAGACGCGGCGATTCGGGCAGCTTATGACCACGCTGAGCCTTGCGTGGCGATTATCAAACACGCCAATCCGTGCGGGATTGCCGTAGCCGCTGACGTCGCGACCGCGCATCGTAAAGCTCACGCCTGCGATCCGGTCAGTGCTTTCGGTGGGGTGATTGCGGTAAACCGTCCGGTGACGGTGGAACTGGCGAAACAGATTGCCCCGATTTTCACCGAAGTGGTGCTGGCTCCTGCCTATGAGCCAGGAGCGGTGAAAGCCCTGGCATCCAAGAAAAATCTGCGCGTGTTACGCGTTACCCCGCCAGCCCGAGGGGCACTGGAAGTGCGCCAAATCAGCGGGGGATACCTGGCGCAGCAGCGGGATGATGTGGCGGAGTCAGGGGATTGCTCCAGCGGATGGACCAAAGTGTGCGGTCCTGATGTTGACGAAGCGACCTTGCATGACCTGGAGTTTGCGTGGCAGACTATCCGCGCCACGAAGTCTAACGCTATTCTCTTGGCACATGACGGCGCGACGGTCGGTATCGGCATGGGGCAGGTCAACCGGGTGGATTCTTGCAGACTGGCGGTGGAACGCGCCAACACCCTGGGTGGACGCGAGACTGGAGACGCCGCCGCGAGCCAGAGCGATACCGCCGGGGGAGCGCGGGCTGAGGACTTGGCAGTGGCTGCTCCGCCCGAGCGAGCTCGGGGCGCAGTCGCGGCGTCCGATGCGTTCTTCCCGTTTGCCGATGGGCCACAGATTCTCATCAACGCAGGTGTGAAAGCTATCGTGCAGCCCGGCGGTTCTATCCGCGACCAGGAAACTATCGACGTGTGTGAAAAGGCCGGAGTCGCGATGTTTACCACCGGGGTGCGTCACTTCTTCCACTAGACGTGCTGGCGGGACCGGTAATCTGGCGATTTCTGGTCCCGCCGTGACTCCGAAACCGTAACCGACTTCAGAAAACGTCAAGGGAACCTTTTGAACACCCCAAACCCGCAAGCTCCCGAACCTGCCGCGCCGGACTGGCAGGCGTTGGACTCCGTGACGCCTGATCAGCCCACTTTGGTGCCCGACTCGGCTCCGCATCCGTTTGATGCCCCCAGCCGGGTTCAGGTGCTGCTGTTGGGGGCAGCGGTAGTGGCTCTGTTGGTGTGTTCCGTGGTCGGATGGTGGCAAGCGGCAGTTTGGGGCTTAGTGGTGGTTTTGTTGGCACTGGCAGTGTTTCGCCTGACCAACCGCCACGCGTGGACTCGGGCGCGCGGGACCATCTTTGATGTGACGGTGTTGGTCGCGGCGGCAACAGGAATTACCTTGGTGATGCTGGTATTACCAGGGTGAACTGCGATGACTCAATGGCAGGATATTTCAGAAAGTTGGTAAGCTAACCCTATGGCTGATGAAAAACGTAACAATCGAGACGAGATTTCCACCCATGCACAGAACCCGATGGATAAGCCTGGATGGGTGGAAATAGACGGGGAGCGATTCTGGCATTGCCCCCGATTGTTTACCGCTGAACAGCATCAAACTTTGCCTTGGACACTGGCAGACCGGGTGCGTCGCCTGCCCAACGCGAAACTGCTGGATCGAAAGACCGAGCTCGGTGGGTGGCGTTCGATGACGGCAGTGGAGTTTAACGAAGACGTTCACTCGGTCGCGCGTGGCTTGATTGGGATGGGGTTACAACCCGGAGATCGGTTCTCTATCATGGGGCACACCTCGTATGACTGGATGCTGTTGGAATACGCGGGATTTTGCGCCGGACTGGTGGTGGTTCCCATTTATGAGACGGATTCTGCGGAACAAATCGCGTGGATTCTGGAGGACGCTGACCCGGCATTGGTGGTGTGCGAAACGAACGCAATGCGTGAGCTGGTCAGCTCGAAACGGGGTTGCGGTCGCAGCCTGAAACACGTGTTGTGCCTGGAAGATTCCGCGGTGGTCAGGATTAAGAAAGCCGGGATGGACGTTCCCGATTTTCAGGTTGACGAGCGTTCCCGCGCGGTGACTATCGACGATGTTGCCACGATTATTTATACGTCCGGGACTGCCGGAAAGCCCAAAGGCGTGGAGCTGACGCACGGGAACTGGATTGAGTTGCTGGCGAACGGCATGAGGTGGATGCCGGAAGTCGCAGGGTATCCGTCCTCTCGGCTGCTGGTGTTCTTGCCTTTGGCGCACGTTTTGGCTCAGTATCTGCAGTTCCTCCAGCTTTGGGGCGCGGGCACCCTGGGTCATGCTCCCAATATCCGCAACCTGATTACGGACCTGCAAGAATTCGCCCCGTCTTATGCGATGGTGGTGCCACGGGTACT
Organism: Mobiluncus holmesii ATCC 35242; assembly: GCF_000185445.1. NCBI lineage: Bacteria > Bacillati > Actinomycetota > Actinomycetes > Actinomycetales > Actinomycetaceae > Mobiluncus > Mobiluncus holmesii. The sequence goes on from NZ_GL622346.1 coordinate 420,487, forward strand.
GGAAAAGATTTACAACACGGCTCAGGTTCAAGCCCGAGCGCACCGGATTTCGCGGATTTTGTTCTCTCGGTCGGTGAAAGTCGCCGAGGCGTATTCGCGCGCTTTGGATACCCCCGAGGGACCCAACCGGCGGCTGCGGGCGAAGCGTCTGGTCTATTGCCAACTGGTTTACCGCCGAATTTTGTCTCTGTTTGGTCCGAACCTCAAGTTTGTGATTTGTGGCGGAGCGCCGTTGAGCGAAGAATTGGGGCATTTCTTTCGTGGCATTGGAATGCCGGTGCTGGAAGGCTACGGCTTGACCGAGACCTGCGCGCCCCTGTGCTTTAACAACCTCAGGACCAACCGCATTGGCACGGTCGGTCCTGCCGTTGCAGCTACTGACTTGAAAATTTCTTCCACCGGAGAGCTGCTGGCAAAGAGTCCCGCGATTTTCCATCGCTACCATAACAATCCCGAACAAACCGAGGCAGCTTTTGAAAACGGCTGGTTTAAGACCGGTGACTTGGCGACTATCGACCAGGATGGCTTCGTCCGGATTACCGGGCGCGCCAAGGACATTATCGTCACCGCCGGGGGAAAGAACGTGGCGCCTTCCGTGTTGGAAGACCCGCTGCGCCAGTATGCTTTGATTAACGAAGTGGTGGTGGTAGGCGAGGGAATGCCGTTCGTGTCTGCCCTGATTACTCTGGATGCGGATATGTTGCCGACCTGGCTAAAGAACCACGGTATGCCTACGATGGACCCGCTGACCGCTTCCAAGAATCCCCAGGTGTTGCAGGCAATTTCACGAGCGGTGGAACGGGTCAATGCCCGGGTGTCTCGCGCCGAGTCCATCCGTAAGTTCAAGGTCTTGCCGACCGCCTTTACCGTCGAAAACGGTCTGCTGACCCCGTCGATGAAAGTCAAGCGCAAGCAGGTCGCCGAGGCTTTTGCTGCCGAAATCGAGGAACTTTACGCCGACAAACTGGTGAAGTAAGACCGCCGGCTCGAACCCGGTGCTCCCGCCCTAGGGGCAATTTCCTGGAAATTTATCTCGATATCGAGTAAAATTTCGATAGTGGCGCTAAGCCCGGAAAATTGACCTCTACAAGGAGCAAAAATGGCGAAAATCAAAGTGGAAAATCCGGTGGTCGAACTCGACGGCGATGAGATGACCCGCATTATTTGGCAACAAATTCGCGAAAAACTCATCTTGCCTTACCTGGATTTAGACCTGAAGTACTACGACTTGGGTATCGAAAATCGCGACCGGACTGAGGATCAGGTCACGATTGATTCCTCCAACGCCATTAAGAAGTACGGGGTGGGGGTGAAATGCGCGACCATCACCCCTGATGAAGCCCGCGTAGAGGAGTTCGGGCTAAAGAAAATGTGGAAGTCCCCCAACGGCACTATCCGCAACATTCTGGGCGGGGTCATCTTCCGGGAGCCAATCATCATGCAAAACGTGCCGCGTTTGGTCAAGGGTTGGGACAAGCCGATTGTGGTGGCGCGGCACGCGTTTGGTGACCAGTACAAGGCGACGGACTTTAAGGTTCCCGGTGCTGGCAAGATTATGTTGAGCTGGGTGCCTGACGACGGTAGCAAGCCCATCGAGCACGAGATTATTCACATGCCCGAGGCGGGCGGTGTCGCCATGGGCATGTACAACTTTAACGACTCTATCCGCGATTTCGCCCATGCCTGCTTTAACTATGCCCTGGCGCGGAAATACCCGGTGTACCTCTCGACCAAGAACACAATTTTGAAAGCCTACGACGGGGCGTTCAAAGACATTTTCGCCGAAGTCTATGAATCCGAATTTAAAGCCAAGTTTGAAGCTGCTGGTTTGCTCTATGAGCATCGTTTGATTGATGACATGGTCGCCAGTTCCCTCAAGTGGCACGGCGGCTACCTGTGGGCGTGCAAGAACTATGACGGCGACGTCCAATCCGACACGGTGGCGCAGGGCTTCGGCTCACTGGGGTTGATGACTTCCGTGCTTATGACCCCGGATGGACGCACCGTTGAGGCAGAGGCAGCGCACGGCACGGTGACGCGCCACTATCGGGCTTGGCAGCGGGGGGAACAGACCTCTACGAATCCGATTGCTTCCATCTATGCCTGGACGCGCGGGCTGGCGCATCGCGGCAAGCTCGATAACACCCCGGCGGTCATTGAGTTCGCCGAGACCCTCGAGGATGTCATCGTAAAGACTGTCGAGGGCGGTCAGATGACCAAGGACTTGGCGCTGCTGGTCGGCGGGGATACCCCGTGGTTGACCAGCGACGAATTCATGAACGTCCTGGATCAGAATCTGCAGGCTCGCTTGAGTTAGAGCGCCGGCGCATCAGCACCAGCCCCACCACAATGAGCCCGGCGCTGAGCGTCATGGCTCCGGCTATCTGCACCCCAGTCTTTGCCAGCGCACCGGCGACTTTGCCGGGCAGCGACTGACTGGGTGGGGTCAGACCCCATTCTTCCCAAGTGCCAGCCACCCGCGGGTCGTCCGGGTTGGGGATGTAGGTGTTCGTCTTTGGGTCGTAAATCCAGCCGGGGATGTCATAAGGGTCGGTGACTCGGTTCGGGTCGACCCCTTTCGGCAGCTTTGGCAGCGGGGTATTGCTGGGGGAGGGGACCGGGCTAACGCTGGGTTTCGGGCTCTGACTGGGGGTGGCGCTCTGGCTGGGCGTGGCGCTCTGGCTGGGCGTGGGAGCGAATCCAGGCGTACCTCCGCCACCGCCAGTGCCGCCTCCGGGCTGGGGCGCTGCGGTCGCTACCGGTTTTGGCACCAGTCCCAGTCCGTAACTCCATTTGGGGCTGCCAGACGACGTGTCGCCGTAGGGTAGAGTCACCAGGGAGGGGCAGAACTTCAGGAAGTTCGTGTTAGGTGTGTTTGGTGGGGTGGACTCGATGAGGTACACGCCCAGTGCTAAGTTCTTAAACTCCACCACACCGGCGTAGTTCGTGGTGCCGGTTTGGGGGCTTTCCAAGCCTTTTTTGCGCGCTTGGGTGACAGTCAGCTGTGCCAACTTGCGGTAATCCACGCCTGTCCCGGTGGTGGCGACGTCTTTTACTTTCGAAATCTTTACCGTGTAGTTTGCGGTGGAACCATTGGGTACGGTCGGGTTTTTCGGGTCATCATTGGGGTTCTTGCGGGTCAGATGCACTTCAATAGTGCCGGTCTGGGAGCCAGCAATGGCGTTTACGTTCAACCCGGTGGTGGTGCCGGTGACGGCATGAATGTGGTCCTCTTCGTTGCTGGCCAGGGCGGGCACGGCACCCAGGCTGAGAGCCAGCGCAAATCCTGCCCCCAGCGCGGTCAGGCGCATTTTCAGTTTCGTTTCCATGACTTCATCTCCCTGGTTTTTTCGGTTTCACGCGGTGCGTCACCTTTAAAGTTTTCGTTTCGTCGCCGACGTAGTTGCCCCCACACCCACACTATTGCCAGCACTCCTGCCGCGGTGGCGATAGCGACCAGCACCCACATCCACCAAGACAAGGTCTGCAGCGGAGCCTGCACCGCGGGGAAGTCCTCGGAGGGCAGGGTGGTGCGTTCCCCGGTGACCAGCAGGCGGTGGGAGTTGATTCCATAAGGGGTGCAGGTCAAGACCGTCAGCAGGTCGCGTCCGCCCTGGACTTTGAGGGTCTTTATTTCGTCGGGTTTCACCACGCGGATGTCGTAAACCCGGTAAGCCATCTTGCGTCCCATCACATCCAGGAACATCAAATCGCCTTTTTCCACGTCTACCAGGTGGTCCAGCAGGGTCGCGGTGGGCAGTCCGGTGTGTCCGGTCAACACGGCGTGGGTGTCATTTCCGCCCACCGGCAGGGACGAACCGTAGAGGTGACCGATCCCGCGCTCCAGAGTCTCCACTTCGGAGCCGTGATAAATCGGCAGGTCGACCCGCGCTTTGGGGATAATCAGGCGTCCCATTTCGGGCAGCAGGTCCAGCTGGTGCAGATACCCCTGATAGGGATAGTTGTTCTTGGACACGCGCGCCATCCACGGGTCCAGCACGGGGGTGCCGGGGATGCTTCGGTTGTATTCCTCGGCTTTCGCGAGCATTTCGTCCAGTACCTCGGGTCGGCTCTGTTCGATTTGTTCGCTGTAGGTCAGGGTGTGGCGGTGCTGCACATAATTGTTGAAGTTTGTTGCCACCACCGGGTAGAGCAGTACCCCTACCCCGATGATGGTCAACAGCACAGGAATCCACAGGCGGGGGCGTGAGTGGACGACGTTGATATGTTTTGGTGCGTTCGCGACCGAGCGTGGCGCCAACACTACAGAGTTCTTTCCGCTCACGTTTACCCCTCCTTTCGGCTAGTTGAGTTTAATCCCGGTACTGCGGGTGAGCGCGCTTAGGAGCGCTGGCGACGCATATAGACGGCAGCTCCACCCAACAGCACCAAACCGACGATGACGAACAGGATGATGCCCTTGCCACCGGTATTTGGCAGCAAACCGGTAATGGAGCTGGTGGAGGTGTTCTTTACCGTCACCTCTAAGGTGTTGCCAGCGGCGCCGGTAATCTTCGCCTTAGTGAATTCGAACTTTTGTGGACCAGCCAGCTGCTGGTAGCCATCGGGTGCCTTGGTCTGGACCAGGCAGAGCTCTCCCTCAGTGGCGCCCAGCGGACCGACGATCACACCGTTAGCGGCATCGGTAATCTCGAACTCACTGTTGGCGCCGATGGTCAGCGCGTTCCCGGTCGTTTTGGTGCCCAACGGGTCGCCCGCGCACTGGTAGATTTTAAACTTCGCTCCGGAAAGTTTGGTGCCGGTAGCGTTTTCGTTCAAAATCTTTAGCTTGCCGAAAGTGGTCTTGGCAGGGTTATCCGGATCGGACACAATAGTCGTTTCGCCGCCGCCGCCGTTTGCCGTGGTGTAGATAGCCTTCGCGGCGTTGGTGACCCCGTCGGTAGTATTGACCGAGTTCAACACTTCGGTTTTGACAATCAAACGCATGGTTTTGCCCTTGGCAGCGTTAATTTTAGTTAGACCATTGGGAGTAAAGGTGACCTCCAGCTGGTTAGCGGTCGGTGAGTCAGTAGCCACGGTGTAGTCATTGGCATTGCCAGCAGTCAAACCGGTATTCGCGTGTTCGGGGTCGATGGTAACGGAGGAGACGATTGTAGCTTTCATATTGGTCGGCAAATCCTGCACCTTAAACGTCGCGAAGGTGTCGTTGGTGTCGATATCTGGAATCGGCACGTCCATTTGCCAAGTCATTGTGGAACCGACCGTGATAGGAGTACCTGCCGGAGTAATGTCCGTCTTTTTAATCTTGCTGGCATCCCCATTCTTGGGATAGACATGGATGTCATACACCCAGTTGGCAGTGTTGGCTGGATCCGTCATGGGGACAAACACGACCGCCGGAGCCATCAGGGTTTTCCCCTCCGGGGCAGCCGTCTGCGTGAGTCGATACACGCCCGGCTTTAGACCCTGGAATTTATGGGTACCGTCTGTTGTAGTCTTGCCGGTTTGTGCCGCGAAGGTCGGATCCAGGGCGCCGAAATTTTTTGCTGTCAATCCGAGGGCACTCGAATATCCAGCATTGGTGGTGATGTCAATGTTGGATTTCTCGAGTTTAAAGGTGGCGTTTTCGATTGCCGTTGCACCTGCCGGTAACGGAGTCGTTTCCATACCAGTGGGGGTTGCCGTCCGGCCGCCGGTGGGCATAGTCAGAGCGTGCACCGTGATTGAGCCGGTAGCGTTACCGTTAATCGCTGCGGCGGAGGCGACCGGCGCGTTGAGCATTCCCGCAGCCCCCAGCAGGGCGACCGCTCCGGTGGCAAAAATCGCCACAGTGCGACGCCAAATGGGTATTCCTATGGATTTCATATTAACTAACCTCATCTTCCTGTGTTTATTAATGGTTTTCTTTGAGTAAAGTCTTGCGTCGGTAAGTCAGGGCGAGCCCGCCTGCCAGAATCAGCAGTCCCGTCAGCTCAATCCAGAGACGTGCCCCACCGGTCTTGGGCAAATATCCGGAGGAAACCTCCGCCACATCAATAGACCACGGCTGGGTATCGTTTGCGGGGGTCCGCACGGCTACCATCCCGGTGTGGGAGACATAGCCTGCCAATTTGACCTCGAGGTCCTGACCAAAGTCGGTGTACGGGTCGAATTTCCGGTTGCTATCGAGGTGATTCTGAGGACTGACCGTGAAATTCCAATAGGTCGGCAGCATTTCGCCCATCCCGGACTTGGTTTCCTCCAGCGCATACCCGCCGGGTGCCAGCGTGGCCGTGAATACGCCGGGTATTGTGTTGCCGTTCACGTCCGTTTGCGCGCTTACCTCGATGCCTTGATTTAAATCTGGCTGACCGTTCGTGTCGACGGGGTAAATCTTGAACTTAGCCCCGGTATCGATTGCTGTCTGGAAATCCTTATCCACCTTGCGGACCTGGACTTTTGCCTTGTCTCGATAAATCGTGTGCAGCACCACGCGCGGGTCGTCGCCAGCATTCATCGGGAAACCCGCCGAGGGTACCTCCGCGCGGTTAGCTGCCGACCATTCCACGTTGCCTTCGGCGGTGAGCACGTCACTAAACTTCGGTGCGGTGCGGGGCGTTCCGGTGGCAGGGTCTAGCAGCTGTTCCCGTGGCGGTGTCATCAGCGAGGTCAGGTGTGTCAGACCCTTATTTGTCAGGCTGCTCAAATCTGCCGAGGGCGGTTGGGGGACAATGGTGCATTTGGTGTCTACTGGCACGATTGCGCGAGCCAACTGGGCAGCCTTGGCGTCGCCTACCGCGACGGGGGAGGCGCTGGTGTATTCATACTGCAGACTTCCCGTTTCTGGATACGTGACCGGCAGCGTCGGATAGGTACAGCGGTAGGTATAGGGGTACTTTGTCGTGTCCTTTGCCAGCAGCCGCTCAGCGCGGTCGCCTTGCGGATACGCCACGACCCCAATATCGGCCTTTTGCACCAGGTAGGTGTTCGTAAAAGTGATGGTGGTCTGATTCTTGCCCGTCGGATCGAGGGTCACGCCTTTCGCGTGCTGATACTGGGTCAAATCAGATTTCTGGGTCGAGCATTGCTGATCCGGGTCAGTTTCAGTTGGGCAGGGGTATTTATCGTCCATGTATTCGGACTGGAATTGTTCCGCCGAGACTTTCTTCGTGCTGGGTGTCGGGTCACTGGTCACAGTGTCTTCGCGCCAGTCTGCGCCCAGCCGGTGACGTAAAGTCGGGTAGTTGGCTATCGGGTCGGTAGTGTCGGCGTTTTTCAGCGTGAAAGCGCAGGTAGCCGTGGCGGGCAGAATCCCCTCTGTCTCAGCATTCCGCTGGACCTGAACAGCGTGACCGGAACTGTCCACGTTCACGGTGCCGGTGTATGTCACCGGGGTGTCCTCGGTGGCGGGCGGCTGAGCCGGATTCCGCAGGTAAGCATCGGTGCAGGTGTAGTTGACCTGGTATCCCGCAATGGTGAGCTTCGAACCGACGTTTTCTTGGTACGTGGTGCTTGGCGTCGTCGTGTCCACCAGGGCACTGACCCTCAGGTTTGCTTCGGGACGGATGTAGGTGTTGGTGAGGTCGAAAACCGTGTACTTTTGCTCGCCTCCCTGTGCCGAAACGTAGTCGGGATGTACCCGGAAGCCCTTGAGAATGCCTTCGTTTTGTGCCGGCACCAGGTTTTCATCCGCCGCGTATGTTACGCCGTCTGCGGTACCACCGTTGACATCAATGTCCCCAAATAGGGTCGCTAAATGATCTTTCAGGGTCGTCAGGGGGTCGGTGGCATCAGCGGGAATATCATCGGTCAAACTGGTGGAGGTATCCGAACTCACTCGGTGCAGCTGGTAGTCCACCGTAGCGTCATAGGACTCCGGTCGGATTTCTGCCAGCACACAGTTATAGTCCACCGGCACGAACACGTCCGACACGGCGGTAGCCGTGTAGGGGTCAGCCTTACTGGGGGTTAGTTTCAGCGTGGTGTTATAGATAGCGGCAGCGTTACCGGCGTTTGGAATCGTGACTCCGTTCGCCACCAGGGTGGGTGGTTTGCAGTACAAACGCAAGGAGACTGCTTTGCCCTCGCCCAGGCGTTTCCCGTTACCGTCTATCTTTAGATTTACCTTTACGCGGGTCTTTTCAAACGTGTAGTTGTTCCACGGCACCATCGTGCCCGCAAAGTTTTCCGGCAGTATCTTGGGCACGATCGGGTTGGTGGAACCGCTGGGGTTGTCTTTCTTTGACCAGAAGGTGTTTTCTTTGGCTTTCGCGTCGCGTGGCAGTTTCACCAGGGCGATGGCTTTCGAAGTGGCAGTCTGGTAGCTGCACAGGTCAGTGCCTTTCGTTTCGCAGTTGGACACAATCGGTTCGCGGGAACGGAACCCGGCGTTCAGCTCCCAATAGTTGTCCCACTTGGAGTGCGGACGCTCGGCTACGGTCGAATCTTCGGATACCGCGCAGACGGCACCGGCGGGCAGGGCGTCAATCGGGTGCCATTCACCTTGCTCGAACCGTCCCATCTTGATGCTCTGCTGGTCTGCCAAATCCGCGAGTCGGTCGTTGAGGTCGTTGCCTAACGTGGCAGTAACGTCCTGCTTACCCTTGATAGTGCGGGCAGCGGGTATCGGAATCTTTACCCCGTTTAGCGTGCAGGAATAATCGACCTTGAACTGGTGATTTCCCGGAATCATCGACGTGCCTTCGCCGCCGACCTTTTTCTTAAGGTTAAACGAACCCAGCTGCATCCGGTAGGGGATATGCAGTGTCAGGCTGTTGGCATCAGCAGCACTTCCAGCTCGGGTGACCACCTTGCCGGTTAAACCGCTCTGGGTGGCATCTGTTCCGGAACCGCCCACGGCGTTCCACGTAAAGTTGGCTCCCGAGGGGGCATCGGCGTTGAGTGCCTTGCCGTCAGCACCCACCAGGTCAGCGCCGGGAATCTTAAACCGTGGCTGTTTGAGGTCAATCTGGCAGCTCCAGCCCACCGGCACTGTCAGCGGGTTGGGCAGTCGCCAGCCGTCCTCATTCACCGTAAAGTCGCCGGCGATGGTGTATTTGTCCGACCCGCTGGTACACACCAGTTTGGCACGAGCCTTGTAGTCGCCCGTGGTGGCTCCGGTATCCGTTTTGTGGATGAACAGGGCTTTCTTCCACTTCGCAGGTACGTTAATGTTGGCTGCTGAGTCGGTATCGGCAGAAGTTTTCACGTCCGTGGTGGTCGAGAGCATCAGCTGTGTATATGCCACCGCATAGTTGTTGACAATGTTGATACTCAAGCTACCGCTCGCAGTGGGGGAAGTAAACGTGAGTACGGGATTGCCGGTATCGCTCGACGTATGCTTGACGGTGTAGCCGTTAGAGGGGGTCATTTTGGTAATCCGGGTCAGTCTCGGGTCATCGTTCGTGATCTGGGTCAGGGTGCACCGGGCGTTTGCGGGAATCTGCGTGTTCCCGGATAGTTCTTTGACGCCACCGTCGCGAGTCAAGGTCACATTTATTTCGCCATTCCCGCAGTTAATGGTGTAGTTGTAGTTTCCGGGCAGTCCGGACTTGAGGGAGGCGTAGGGCAGGGTGTCCCCGGATTCGGTGTGCAAGGTGATATTGCCAGCAGTTTGCAGCTTATAAGTGGTGGTAATTTTTGCGGGAGCCCCGTCCAAAGTCACGTTAGGGGATTCCACCGTGGTAGAGACGATGACCCGATTGGCGTCAGGATAGCGTGGGGCTCCGTTTGCGCCGGTCGCTTTCGTCAAATCTGGTAATCCCGGTATCTCCGTGGCATAGGTACAGGTCGTGCCTATGGGAAGGGTTCCCAAATCGACCGTGCCGTCACCGTTAATACTCGTTTCAATAACCTCAGGCTTTGCGACTCCCGGCTTCGTGCAGGTAGCAGTAACCTTCTTGGTCAGACTCTGCAAAGCATCTTGCAGGTCCTGGTCAGAGACAGTGGTATCAAAGCTGGAAACGTGCTGTATCTGTTTCTTGACAGTTTTATACGTGAATTTGGTATCGGTCGTAACCGGAACCGGAGTGGTTGTATCCGTAATCGGACCGAAAGTCTTTTGCCCCGGTTTAGTGACGGTGATGGCATTCGGCACACCGGTCAAATTCTCTTCGGTAACGCTACATTTGGCAGCTGCCGGAACCGTGACCGTGACGGGCACGTCCGCTTGTGCGATAAAGCTCGCGGTACCGGTGTGGATGTTCGCGCCATTATGCGTACAGCTGAGGTTTTCCTTAAATGTTTGTTCACTCCCCACCAATTCTGCGTCCCCGCTCACGGTCTTGGTGAAGGTTATCTGCGCATTCTTCCGTACTAGGTCCTGCTGGAGCGTAATGGATTTCTGTCCCCCGGAATGAACCCAGAAATAGTTATTGGTACACTTTTTCTCCGCAGTGCCCTTATCCTTCCAATCACTGGCGCACACGTTGGAGGAGTAGCTGTCGATGATGTTAAAGCCCTCTACGCTCCACGGGTGGGTTGTTGCGGTTCCGGGTGCGCCTTTCGGGGGCAGGGAAGTGAACAGGCAGTGGGTGCCGACCGGCCAGGTCGGAATGGTGTGACCGGCTTTATCCAATATCGGCTCATGGGTAGTGGGGTCACGTTTAATCCCCAGCTCGTAGTAATCAGTACCGTTGGTAGGCACATCTACCGCGCCGAGTTCCACATAACCGGGCATCGCGGCAGCGCCGGATTCGGGAATCTCCGGCGGGCGAGTCGGGTCACCCATATAGCGGCAGTTGTAGTAAACCGGCACTTTCCCTGGCTTAGTTAGGCTCGAAAATGCGGGATCGTTACTTTTGTTGGTGAGCTCGACCTTTAACTTCACCGAGGCTTTCTTCGAGGTGAAAGTGGTTAGTGACTCCAAGATGGATTTCTCGGTAGGAGCCGCGAACTCCGGCTTGGTCAAATGCTCCCCGGAGGCGGTAAAGCTGTAGTCGTAGCCGTTGGCGGCTGGGGCAACAGGTTTGGTTTCTTTGACCTCAAAGTATTGCGAGTGATCCAGGGTATCCTGGACGGTCATCAGGTTGTCCCAGTCGGCTTTTTTCCACGGCTCGGGGCAACTAGCGGACTGATCCCTGCCGTAACAGCGATGCGGATACTTCACGGAGCTGTCCACCTGGCACGTGGCGCCAACCGGCAGACGGTGCACGTCATCCCGACCCTTAGTGCCGATGGGTATATCGGGGAAGGTATATTCAGTGTTCAGGGTGACGTCGGGACCGCTGGTATTTTGTTTTGCCAACACCAATTCTCTGGAATCTTTTACAAAGGGCTGCTGGGGGTCTGTAACAGTGTAGGGATCCTTACAACTCCACGCCACTTTAAACTTGGATTTCAGCACGTCAAAGCGGATTTGCTCATTGCTGACTTTCACGGATTTACGCAGCACGGATTCTTGCAGGAGGCGGTGATAGAACCCACATTTAATATAGGTGTACTTATCGAAGTCGGCTTGCGCGAGGGAAATCCCGCCGCGGGTATTTGTACCCGTGGCATCTGCCGGGGCAAAAGTAAACGGATCTTTGCGGCTGGAGAAACCTACGCACCGGGCGTTAGCCTCTCGGGGCAGTTTTTCCGGGGAGTATTTGTCATTCGGCAGCCGGAGGCGGGTCAGGGCGTACTTTTCCTGATTTGGTCGAGGCACAATTTGCAGGCTGCGCTCACCCCTGGTGGGTTTTTCAACGATGCCGTCCGTGCCGGTAGACAGTTTCCTGCCACCGATGATTTCAAAGTCGGTGTTCGCAATGGGGTGTTGGAACACCAAGTTTTCATCCACCGCATCCGCAGTAATCTCCAGACCTTTGTCTCTAAACAGGTAGTCCTCGACGGTTTCAGCAAACTTTCCATCCCGCACGTGATTGCAGCGTTGTTCAGCTAAGTCGTACGGATTGCCCGTCGGTTCCGGACCGGTAGAGGGGTCAAATTGGTTACAGGCTTTTCGGATTGCTTCCCGCTGGGCAGCATCTTTCTTATTGGTCGGTTTGTTGTACCAGTCAGAGTCCATATTCCGGGGGTCCTGGAAGTGATACCAGTCGTAGTTCAGCAGGGTATTCGAGGTTTTAGTTCCGTAGCCGTTCAGATTATGTTTGATGACGGTGATATTGCCGCCGGCTTTCCCAGCTAATTTGGTGAGGAAGTCTTTCCGTCGGCCATCATTGTAATAGGACGGTCCCATAGCTAAAAAGTTCACGTGGGCGCCCTTGTCGGCAATCGCTTTGGCTTCATCGTACGCGGCGTTTTCGGCATTTAACCTGTCCAACACCGGTCGGCATTTCTCATTGCTGGGATCGCCGTAGCAATATCCCAGTCCGGTGGTGAACACGATGATGTTGTTATACAGGGGCTGGGAGGGCGCAGTTCCGTGCTTGGCTTGATATTCCTGCGCATAGGCATCCATATCGTTGCGGATTTGCTTTAGTCCCCACTCGAAGTTCGAGCCGTCCTCAGCCTTCATCCGATAGCCTTCCCCATCGGTGGCGTCCAAGGTACGCAACTTGGCGACGACCTTGTCAAAACCGTCTTTGTTCTCCAGGGAAGTCGCTTTCAAGTTCGGGGTGTTATTGGGGGATACCCCGTTAGCAGAACGAGCCCGGTGGAAAGTGTAGACCCCGACCGAGACCGGAGCGCCCCGCAGGTGGCTGAGCATCTGAATGATTTGATTGGACTGATCAAAGTTGCGGTAGGGTTTGCCGTCTTTGTAACTGAAATAGGCTCCGCCCATGGTTTCCCAGGCGTAGCTCGGCTCGAAGTTAAACACCAAAGCAACGCGGTTATTAGTCAATTCGGGGGCATGTTCGACATTGTCGGGGCGTGGGAAGTTCGTGGTCCAGGGATCATTTTCGGCGTCGCCGAGGGGACCGTAGTCCGGCGGAATGTTCTGGGTGTTTGTAGATGCATCGGCCGGTGTGGGTCGCACCATCATGGAAACTAGCTGTACTGTACCTATCAGCAAGGCGAAAGTGGCGATTATCGCCAGAGCTTTTTGCACTATTACCCGGTTTATCATTGTCCCCACCCTGATTCCGTAGCGGCTTTCAAGCCTTTATTCTTCATCCATACCGTCAGGACGCGCTATTTCTCTATTCACACCATACATCGGGTATTTACCTGGGCTTTTAGCCTTCCCGGCAATTTCCCCTGATATTTTGAGGAAATCTACAGGAAAATAGATCTTTTTGCGTGTTATGATGATTGTTTCGGAATAAAACGACCCTCAGACAATATGGATACTCAGCTCGGCAAAGTGGTGCCCTGGTCTGAGGACGAATCGACGGGTTAATACCCTGGTATGAGGCTCCACGAGGGCGGGTGCCGCCGCAGTTGCTTATGCTTACTGAGCAAAGAAAATCACTATGCTTACGCTAAACACCACGACAGGAGGGAATCTATTGTCGTTCGTAGGAAGGTCCTGGCGTTACGTCGCCCGGAAACGAATTAAAACCATCATCATTTTCGCTATATTTCTGGCGATGTCTACGGTGCTGATGTCCGCTAATGCCGTGTCCCGCGCTACTGACGCCACCGCGGCGGAAATCGATGCAAAAACTGGACAGGGATTTGTGCTGGGAAACAATCCCCAGTTCAACACCGGCACGCCGCGAGGCGCCGGAAACGTGAAGCCCGCCGACATTAAAAAACTCGCCTCGCTGGACGGAGTGCAGAACTACGTCGCCCGCCAGAACGTCACCGCTGACCTGGTGGACGCCACAGCCCAAAAGCTCGACCGTCAAGACTATGACGAAACGAAAGAAGCCCAGTTCGGCAACGCCGTGAACGTGTGGGGAGTCAACGACACCAAGATGGATAATAACTTCCGCTCCGGGGCGTTAAAACTGGTGGCAGGTCGCCACCTGAATGCCCAGGACAAAAATAAATCCATCATCAACCAGGACTTGGCAAAAGCCAATCACCTGACCATCGGCAGCAAACTGACACTCAAGGGCAACCCTTATGACGCCGATAACCAAAACCACTCGACTAATGAAGTCACCACCGAAATCGTCGGACTCGTGTCTGGCTCAAACGCAGACCGGGCGGTATCGCGCAACGAACTGTTTTCTAACACCGTGTTTACCGACTTGGACACCACCCGGACGCTGTACAACGTCACACCTGCCACCGAAATCTATCAAGATGCGAACTTCTTTGTGAAAAAGGGCGCCAACTTTGACGATGTGGTGAAAGCTGCCGCTGCCAAAGACATCGACTGGCGCAGCTATCAGTTGAGCCGCTCGACCCAATACCTCGCCGGTATCACCGGCGCGATTGACGGGGTTCGTAGTGTCATGACCACCACCACGATTGCTACCTTTGTGTTGGCAGGAGCCATTTTGGCGCTGGTGCTGTGTCTGTGGCTCAACGAACGCAAGAAAGAGACGGGAACCCTGCTGTCGATGGGGGTGACCAAAGCGAGCATTATGGCGCAGTACGCCCTGGAGCTAATCTTTATTGCCGTTCCTGCTTTCGTCCTGTCCTATTTCGGGGCGGGAATGCTGGCGCAGGGGATGGGCACTTCCGTGCTGTCCTCGGTCAATCACCAAGCTGCTCAAGAAATGGCGAAAGCCGGTCAGTTTGGGGCGGATATGGAATCTTCGGCGTCTATGAAGACGCTAGAGAAACTCACCGTCGACCTGAGCCTGGCATCCGCTGGTCAGATTGCAATCACGGTGCTGGTGCTGATTGCGATAGTCGTGGTCATTGCCTCCGTGCCGATGCTGCGAAAAAGCCCGCGTGCCCTGTTGGTGGATAACAAATGAACGGGGTATGGTCACGTTCTTGGCGTTCGGTCATTCGCCGACCGCGTCGCAGCCTGCTGATGGTGGCGATTATTACCCTGGTGTTTACCGCCCTGGTCGCCCAGTCCGGGGTAAAGTCCACCATGTTGAGTGTGCGCGATGCCATCAGCTCTAACGTTTTGGCGGGGTTCACCGCCACCAGCCAAACCGGTCAGCTCCCGGACCAGACCTTGAAACAACTCGCTGACCTGCCGGGAGTCAAACGCCACGCCTATGAAGGCGAAGCTGCAGCAAAACCGGAAAATGCCAGCCTGGTCAGCGCCGCCAGCGGAATCCAGCTGGACCCCGAGTTTGGCGGGGATTTGCTGGGAATCAAAGGCACCAGCGATTCGTCGCTAAACCCAGAGTTCTTGGGGAAGATTTATACCTTGGAACAGGGCTCTCACATCGGTAAACCTGGTGTTGAGGCGATGATTCACCGCGACTTCGCGCGGAAAAATTCCCTGCACTTGGGAGACACCCTGGAACTGCGCCACGAAAACACCGTGGTGCGGCTGAAAATCGGGGGGATTTATTCCGGGAAAGCCGAAAACCGTACCGGGCTGCCCTCGGGGAACTCCGAAAACCAAGTGTTTACGAACCTCGACGCCCTGCAAAAGCTCGGCGGTCAGGTCAGTACCGCACGTTACTTTACCGAGCGAGCTGACCAACTGCCCCAGGTCCTGAAAGCCGCTCAGACCACGGCCCCCAAGCTGAGCCTGGAAAACAATTCGGCGCAGTTCGCCGATGTGCTCCAAGCCATTTCCGGCGTCGACCAGATGCTAGGAATGCTGCTGTGGGGATTCTGCCTGGCAGGAGCGCTGGTATTGGCACTGGTGGCGACATTCTGGGTGCGCTCGCGATTGCCCGAGATTGGTATCTTGCTGTCCCTGGGCAAGACGAAACTGGAGGTCGGGCTGCAGTTCCTCCTGGAGGCAGTCATATTTGGGGCGCTGGGCGCCGTGCTGGCAGTCATCCTGGGACGGCTGCTGTCAAACAGCTTGGGTCAGCTGGTGCTGTCCAAAGCCGGGAATGAGACGTTAGCGGCGCTAGAGCCTGCCAACGGAATCGCGGGGAATGCGATGTCCCTGGGACTGGGCTTCCTGGTCATCATCATCGCGCTGGGGCTGGCGCTGTTCCCCATCATGCGTCAAACCCCGAAATCTATTCTTTCCAAGTTGAGTTAAGGAGAAAAAATGAGCATTTTACAGTTGGATCACATCGATTACACCTACAAAGGTGCCGGGGCAAAAGTCCTGGACGACGTCAACTACGAGTTTCAGAAAGGTAAGTTCTATGCCATTCTGGGAGCCTCCGGGGCAGGCAAATCCACGATGCTGAGTCTGCTGGCAGGACTCGATGCCCCGACCGCGGGTACGGTCCTATTTGACGGGGCAGACATCGCGAAAAAGGGTTATTCCTACCATCGCAAGCACCAAATTTCCCTGGTGTTTCAAAACTACAACCTCATCGACTACCTGACTCCGCTGGAGAACCTGCGCTTGGTCAACGCGAAAGCCAGCACAGAAATGTTGGAAAAGTTGGGCTTGGACGCGAAAGAAGCGAAACGCAACGTCCTGTTGCTGTCCGGCGGGCAACAGCAGCGGGTCGCCATCGGACGCGCCCTGGTGTCCGCAGCGCCGGTCATTTTGGCAGACGAACCGACCGGCAACCTGGATGAAGCGACCGCCGCGGGAGTGACAGAAATCCTGCAAAAGGCTGCCCACGAGGAAGGCAAATGCGTCATTGTGGTGACTCACTCCAAAGAGCTCGCCCGCAACGCCGACGTGACCCTGCGACTACAGCGACGCAAACTTGTGGAACTGTAAAGTTTTGCCTCCGGTCGATTTACTCGCCGGAGGCAAAACTCTTTTTAGAAGCTGATAATGCCGAACGTTTTCAACACGCTGGTGATAAAGATTGCCACCAGCAGGATGGGGGCGACGTATTTAATCATCACACCCCACAGCCCGGCTCTTTTGAACTCCCCAGAGAGACGCACTTCGTCAATGAGTACTGCTGGCTTCTTTCGCCACCCAAAGAACAGACACATCAACAAACCACCCAGTGGCATCATCACCGAGCTGGTCATAAAGTCCAGGAAGTCAAGTATGGTCGACCCCTCACCGAGAGGCTGAATAAACGACAGGGAGCTGTAGCCCAAGGTCACGATGATTCCCGCAGAGCTGAGCACCACGACAGTGACCAACAGGGCTTGGCGTCGTTTCCATGCCAGAGTGTCCTGCAAGATGGACACGCAGGCCTCCACCAGGGAAATCATGCTGGTCAGAGCGGCAAACATGACCAGCAGGAAAAACACGAAACCGATACCGGTAGCGATTCTGCCAAACTTATCAAACACCTCCGGGATAACCAGGAACATCAGGGACGGTCCGGAATTCTTTGCCACGGCGTTGGCAGAACCCAAGGTCGCGAACGTGGCGGGAATAATCATCAATCCCGCCAGCAGGCTAATCCCCAGCGTGGTGCCGGTCGTTTGGAGGGCTGAGGACGCCACCGAGACATCCTTTTTCATGTAAGACCCGTAGGTGACCATCGTCGCCGCACCCAGCGACAGACCAAAGAACGTCTGCCCCAGAGCGGCGATGAGCAACTCTAGTGAAAACTTGGAAAAATCGGGAACCAAGAAATATCGCAAACCGTCCAAAGCGCCGGGCTGGGTCAAAGTAAAGATCCCAATCAACAGCGAAACCAGAATCAGCGCCGGCATCATAATCAGGTTAGCGCGTTCCACCCCACCGTTGACCCCCAGTGCCACGATGATGAACGTAATCGCCCCGAACAGCAGCATGAACGCCACAGATTGCGGACCGTCAGAGATGAATGCCCCGAAATTATCGCCTCCGTCAGCCAGTTCTTTCGTCATGCCGGCGGCGTAGGCGAACATGTAGCGGGTCACCCAGCCGCCCACCACGCCATAATACGAAGCAATGATGAAGGGGACCGCGGCGGTGAGCATTCCCACAAACCGATATTGCTTACCGAAAGATGCAAACGCCATGATGATGGATTTGCCCGTGTTCCGCCCTAGTGCAATTTCCAACACCAGCAGCGCAACACCCAAGGTCAGCATAAAGAGAAAGAACACAAAGATAAACGTGCCCCCACCGTAGTGCGCCGCCAGGTAAGGGAAACGCCAGATAGTGCCCAATCCGACCGCTGAACCGGCTGCCGCGAGGACGAAACCGAGTTTTCCTGACCACGAGGCTCGCTGCTCGGGGACCACACTGACATCTACCAAAATAATCTTCCTTTGTCTTTTCGATTTTGCAGTGGGGACAGCCGACGGCATTTTGGGTTGTGAAACCAGCCGGGGCTCTCTCCGCAGAAATCTTACATTCCCAACCCAAAAAGACCGTATTTTGGATGCGTTGGGGGATAGTCGGGGCGGTCGGGGCAACGTTTGTGGCGCACCAGCCCGGTGGAGCGAGTGACGTGACCCGCATCGGTTAGTTCCGTTCGTGACCCCGACCAGCCGCGCCACGAAATGTCGCTAGGGAAGTGCGCGGTACCGACCCGTCGGGATGCCCCGCAGCAAGGCTAAAATATGAGGCTTTTGTGGTCGTTGTGAAACGAGTGCATCCAGAGGGTGGAAAACCGCGGAAAAATCGAGATTTGTTTGCTAACTCGCTGACAAATGCGCTAAATTTGCGTAGTCTCTAATGGAGGATTTCACCAAAGTGAAATCGACGATCTATCCGAAAGGAATCACATGTCTGTGAATCGTACTGAACTTGTTGCCGAGATCGCCAAGAAAGCCGGTCTGTCCAAGACCGAAGCTGACGGCGCTCTGTCTGCTTTCCAGGAAATCTTGATTGACTCCCTCAAAAAGGGCGAAACCGTGAAGGTAACCGGTCTGATGAATGTGGAGCGCGTTTCTCGTGCCGCTCGTACCGGTCGCAACCCCCGCACCGGCGAAGAAATCAAGATTCCCGCTGGCTACGGCGTTAAGATTTCTGCCGGCTCCACCCTGAAGAAGGCTGTGTCCAACAAGTAATCGAAGCATCTCGTACGAAGCGGTCGCCCCCGTGGCGACCGGCTTTGTTTTTAGGGGTGTCGCTCGGACCGAGTCTGCCACCATCACAGCCCAGGCTGACCCGGGCGGTTACAGGTTACAATGGTGGCATGAGCGAAACAACTGCGGGTCAGCCCCTGACTCAAGGTGGCACGGCGGTGCTGGAACGCACCGAAACCGAACTGAAACGTAATCCTGGTGACAACGAGCGTTATGCCCACTACGTGCGCAAAGACCGAATTACCGCCTCGGCTGTGACCGGTCAAGCTGTCATCGCCCTGTGCGGCAAAGTCTGGGTGCCGATGCGCGACCCTAAGAATTTTCCGATTTGCCCGGCGTGCAAAGAAATCATGAAATCTATGAACGGGGACCATAACGGTCAACCCGGCTGGCCCTTTTTCGGTGGCTCTGAGAGCTAAAGGTCCACGTATTCTGTGGGGATAGCCACTTCGCCTTCGCTCAAGCGCCACGCCTGATAAGGCAGTTCGTTACGGACCTCGATGTGGTGCTGCTGAGCGCGCTGCAGGGCATCGGGACCAATCCAAGATTTGTCAATAGTCCCGTCGATTACGAAATCCCGCTGCAACGGGCGAGCCTCGTGACTCGCGAAGTATTCCGTAGCAGCCTCCCGGTTCGGGGCAGTCACCAGCAGCTCGGTCATGGCAGTGTGATCCTCAATAGCGCGTCCCGCCCATTTCAATCCGCCCCGAGTCGACTTCTCAACCGAGCGTTTCGCCACCGATTCCAGATTCCCGTTTGCGTCCTCACGAGCGACCAGCTTGTAGACCAGGGCAGCGGTCGGAATCCCCGAACCGGTCACCAATCGGGTGCCCACCCCGTAGGAATCCACTGGCGCGGCGCCCAAACCGGCAATAGCGTATTCATCCAGATCATTGGTCACCGTAATCTTGGTGGAAGTCGCCCCCAAATCATCGAGCTGTTGGCGAACTTTAAACGCGCCTGCCACCAGGTCACCCGAATCCAAACGAACCGCACCCAGTTCCCCCCCGGCAGCTCTGGCAATTCGCACCGCTTTCTCGACGGCAGCAGTCACGTCGTAGGTATCTACCAGCAGTGTAGTGTCCGGACCCATCGACTCAATCTGAGCGGTGAAAGCGGCTTCTTCATCCTCAAACAGCAGGGTAAAGGCGTGGGCAGCAGTGCCGATAGCGCGAATCCCGTATCGTTTCCCGGCCTCTAAGTCAGACGTACCCTGAAAACCGCCAATTTGTGCGGCGCGAGCAGCGGAAACAGCCGCCCGCTCATGTACCCGGCGCGCCCCCATATCCAGACAGGGCCTGCCGTGAGCGGCAATGGTCATCCGGGATGCCGCCGACGCCACCGCACAGTCGAAGTTCAAAATCGACAGCAGGTAGGTTTCCAACAGGCAAGTCTCGGCAAACGTCCCGCGAACCGTCAAAATTGGCGAATTCACCATGAATACTTCGCCTTCGGGATAGCCGAAAATGTCGCCGGAAAACTGGTAATCCTCCAGAAACTTAATCGTTTTCTGTCCGACGATTTTGTGATCCGAGAGGTATTTCAGCTGAGAATCATCGAACTGGAAACGCTTGAGTCCCTCCAAAATCCGCGCCACCCCAGCCATCACCAGGAAACGCCGCGAAGCGGGAAATCGTCGGGTAAAAATCTCAAACACGCATTGGCGCTGTCCCATCCCGTGCTCCAAAGCGGAGTCCACCATGGTCAGCTCGTACATATCAGTCAGTAAGGCAGTCGATTCGCGCGTGTTCATAGGTATAACTATAGTCGCGTCCGGCGGGTTTTCCGTTTCAACTTGGAGACGCCGGCATCCCGCTCGCGCGTTTACCTGTCACCAGGACGGGGATAAAGCCGGCATCTGTTCATTCCCGTCTCGGTGGCGTGACGGGAGCCGGTAGCATAAAGCTATGCGCAAGGATGATGCTGATTCCCGTAAAAACCTAGTTCCCCACGTGTCAAATGCCCACAAGCTCGGCAGCGGCAGAGTGACCAGGGCTGTCGTCGCCCTCCTGGTGGTGCTGCTCCTGGCAGGTTTGGTCGGTTTACTGGTGCTCTAAGATGCTGGTGGAGCTTTTTGCTTCGAGGCGCGGTAATCCTGCGCGCCTGGTCAAAAACCTTTAACCTTAAAGCGTGAGTATTGTCGAACCCGGTACCGAATATGCTCCGTCTGCGGTCGCCCAGCTGGACCGGGTCCTTCCCGGTCAGTGGAACACAGTGGTGTGGAACGACGCCGTGAACCTGATGAGCTATGTGACCTGGGTGTTTAAGACCTATTTCGGGTACTCGCACGAGCGCGCGGAGCACCTGATGAAAGAAGTCCATTTTAAAGGTCGCGCAGTGGTGAGTGCGGGAACCCGTGAACAGATGGAAGCTGACGTGTTGGCGATGAGTGAATACGGGCTGTGGGCGACGCTCGAACAGGAAGCTGATTGAGGGGGACCGGACACGATGCGTGCATTTGCAGCGCTGAACGCGCCTTCAGAAGGGTGGTTCAGCAGGGTTGAGCCGCACGAGGCGGTCTTGCTGGCGGGGATTTTCGAGGAACTGGCTGACGCGATGGAAGCCGAAGAACAGCGCGACGTCCTGGACATGATGGGGGTGGACCTCGAGCCGAATTCCCCGAAAGAACACACTCTCATGTTTGAGAAACTGTTGGGAGTAGATACGGTGTCTTCCATCACCTCGCGTCCCGAACTGCACAGCGCCAGCGAGGAAACAGAGACGGAAACGGACCTCAATCAGCCCCACGAACAGCCTGGTGAATCCGCCACCCCACGCCGCGGAAACACCGGCTTTGAACCGAACTCACGGGGCATGACCGACGATCAAACCTTAGCGGCGCTAGACTTCGACCCCCTGGGTCCGCGTCCATGCCCAGCGAACCCCTACATTGCGGCAATCTTGCGCCCCATGAGCCAGGACCCGGAAGAAGCTG
Organism: Mobiluncus holmesii ATCC 35242; assembly: GCF_000185445.1. Classification (NCBI taxonomy): domain Bacteria; kingdom Bacillati; phylum Actinomycetota; class Actinomycetes; order Actinomycetales; family Actinomycetaceae; genus Mobiluncus; species Mobiluncus holmesii. The sequence continues at coordinate 442,175 of NZ_GL622346.1, forward strand.
CGGAACTGCGCGCCTTGACCACCCCCGATTTGGCAGCGAAAAAAACTGCTGCCATGCGAACGGTCGCTGAAAGCCTGCGGTGGGCTGCCCACAGCAACGGTGCCGTGATGGTGAAGCCGGAAGCCTTGAAAGTGTGGGTCACCGCTATCAACGATGCACGGTTGGCTTTGGGGTGGTCCTTGGGCATTGATAACGACACCAGAGCGGAAGAAGTCGAGCTGATGGCGGAGTCCGACCCGGAGACCGGGGTCTACACAGCTTACGAAATCACCATCGCCAGCATTTATAATGCTTTGTCGTGGTGGTTGGAAACGTTAATGTATGCCGTTGATGGTTAGAACGCAAAGGATTTGATAGTGAATAACGCACCCATTGGGATTTTTGATTCCGGGCTGGGCGGGCTGACAGTGGCTCGTTCTATCATCGACCAGCTGCCGGGTGAATCGGTGACTTATATCGGAGACACTGCCAATAGCCCCTACGGCACCAAACCGGTGGAACGAGTCAAAGAACTGTCCCTGAGCGTCATGGACAAGCTGGTGGATCGCGGGGTAAAGATGCTGGTCATCGCCTGTAACACGGCTTCGGCTACGGCAGTATTTGCGGCGCGGTCAAAGTATGATGAGTTGGGGATTCCCGTCCTGGAAGTCATTTCACCAGCCGTGCATCGTGCCGTGTCCGCTACCCGAAATGGGCATATCGGGGTCATCGCTACCCACACCACTATTGAAACGGAAACCTATCAACGCGCCCTGCACGCTTACCAGCAAGTGCAGGTCAGCGCGAAAGCTTGCCCGGCATTCGTGGACTTCGTGGAACGCGGCATTACTTCGGGTCCGGAATTGCTAGCGGTAGCGCGAGAATACTTGGAACCAATCCGTGATGCCGGGGTGGACACCCTGGTGTTGGGCTGCACTCATTATCCGTTGCTTTCCGGTATCATCAGCTACGTTATGGGACCGGAAGTGACTTTGGTTTCTTCTGCCGAGGAGACTGCTCACGATGTCTATCGTCAACTGTTGGACAAGGACTGGTTGAACACAGATGACGGCGCAGATACGGTAAACCCCCGTTACCAGTTCTTGGCAACGGGGGATACGCAAACCTTTACACGGCTGGCACGCAGATTCTTGGGACCGGAGGTCACTGCGGTCGAGCGCGTGTGAAAATCAGATTACTGAACCTTAGGCGTAAACGTCGAGCCCGCCTTGCGGGTTCATGACCTTTAGCGCTGCGGCTGCCGTAGCAGCTTTAGTCGCGGTGGCTGTCTGTGCAGCGACAGCCGTTACCATCAGGGCTTTCATCGTTTCTGCGTCCATAATCGGCGCAGCGCCAGAAATTGGGTTCATGACTCCGTCCTTTCCTCAGTACCTCGGATAACCGTCACAGCATGACATCGAGGTGCGAATTCGATGACTTGTAGGTGTGCGGCAAATCCGCATGGGTCGGTTGTGAAGGACCAACGACAGGCTTGAATTCAGCAACGTTACCGTTCAAGGCACTGTGACCGCCGGTAGCCGCAGCCTCGGTTTTCGAGGTGTTCGAAATGGGCTCGGGCTTGTCTGCTTTCCCACTGGGCTCCGGAGCCGGGCGGGTGAAAGCCTGATTTGTCAACGCGGGGTTTATCGCCCCAACTACATCTGTTGAAAGCATAATTTCCTCCTGAAACTCTGGCGAAGTTAAACGACTCCGCGAGGGCAATCCTTTGCTCTCACCGTCCATTGTGCCATTTTGACCCGTGAAAGGCTAGACTGCGGGGAAAAATCAAAGAAAAATTCTCCCTCCTTACAGGCGACTCACAGATTTTGTCAGGACAATTGGGTAGCGTCGGTTGCGCCCCAGCGCGATGAGGGCAGTCCGGAGGGGGACGCCGCCGTTACCGGGTGAGACGAGTGCGAACCCCCAGCATTGCCTCGAGCTGCGGAGCAATCTGGCTAAAGGCTTTGGCGCGGTGTGAAATAGCGTTCTTGGCGTCCTTGCTGAGCTCACCATTGGTGGCCTCCTGACCGTCTGCCAGGAAAATTGGGTCGTATCCGAAGCCATTTTTTCCCTTCGGCTCGCGCACCAATCGTCCGCCCATAACCCCGTTTCCCAGGTATGTTCCGCCTCCCGGAATCAGCAGCACCGCGGCACAGATAAAAGCTGCCGTGCGATAGCCATCGTCAATGTCTTGCAGCTGGTTCAACAAAAGTTCCAGGTTGGCGCGGTCGTCGCCGTGATGCCCGCACCACCGAGCGGAGAAAATTCCTGGGGAGCCACCCAAAATATCCACGCTCAAACCGGAGTCATCTGCCAAAATCGGCACATCCACCACGCTGGCCAAGGCCCGTGCCTTAATCAGAGCGTTGGCAGAGAATGATGTACCGTCCTCGCGCGGTTCTGGCGCTCCCAACGTGCCGGCGGCGACAATCCCCCCAGGGCGCAGACTGGGCACCAAAGGACGCAAAATTTCTTCAACTTCCCGAACTTTGTGGGTATTACCCGTAGCCATCACCACCTGAGCCTCCGGTGGCAGTTTCAGTTTCTGAGCGTTCTTATCCCGCAAATCCGGTACAGAAGTCAAAATACTCACGCGATTACTCCATCTGTTAGCGTCAGCACCGCTCCGGGTGCGCTGTCTACTGCCGCGCGCTGCAGCCGGGTTAAGTCACGGCAACCAGCCTGTGCTAAATCCAGCAAAGCGTCCAGCTCGGCACGGCTAAACGGGGCGCCTTCTGCGGTTCCCTGTACTTCCACCAGGGATCCGGAGCCGGTCATCACCACGTTCATATCAGTTTCGGCACGAGAATCTTCCTCGTAAGGCAGGTCCAGGCGGGGGATGGAATCAATGATACCCACCGAAATAGCACAGACCGAGTCACGGGTGGGATTGCCGGGGATAAAACCACTGTCCCGCCCCACGGCAATGGCGCACTGCAGGGCAATCCAAGCCCCGGTAATCGAGGCGGTACGGGTGCCCCCATCGGCTTGCAAAACGTCGCAGTCTATCGCAATAGTGTTTTCCCCCAGCGCGGCGTAATCCACCGCAGCGCGCAACGCCCGTCCGATGAGTCGGGAAATCTCTGAGGTGCGCCCGCTGATTTTCCCTTTGACTGACTCGCGGGTGTTACGGGTGTCGGTAGCACGGGGGAGCATGGCATACTCGGCGGTGACCCAGCCCAAGCCAGAATCTTTGCGCCACCGGGGGACCCCCTCCGTTAAGCTGGCGGAACACAGCACCCTGGTGTTCCCGCAAGACACCAACACGCAGCCCTCCGGGGCGCTGACCCAATCCATGTGCAAAGTCACCTCGCGGAGCTGGTCCATCCGACGACCGTCTGCGCGCTCAATTCTCTCAGTCATATCCACAGTCTATTATTTCTGGGCGGGAACCGTGCATTGAGGCAGGTCAGAGGTCTTTCCGTCGCGGATTTTTTGCACCGCGTCCAGTGCTTCGGAAAACGTGCCGATTTTTGTCACCGTCAGCCCTTTCGGGATATGACCCACGACTTCGTCACAGTTCTGGGTCGGAGCCAGGAAAAACTTAGCTCCGTCAGCTTTTGCCCCCGCCATCTTTTGGGCAATTCCGCTGATAGGACCGACTTTTCCAGCCAGGTCGATAGTCCCGGTTCCGGCAATCACCGATTTCCCCGTCAGGTGTTCGGGTGTGAGCTGCTCCACTATTCCCAAGGCAAACATGGTCCCTGCGGAAGGTCCGCCCACGTCTTGCAGATGGAAAGTGATGTCGAGGGGAATCTTTACATCCGAAGCCAAATAGATGCTGAGTTGCGAACCTTTCCCGATTTTGCCTTTTGGTAATTTTGCCGGAGCAGTTTTCATACGCACCGTCTGGGCTTGTCCATCGCGGACGATGCCGAGTTCTATAGTGTCGCCGCCCGGCACTCCTTCCAGGAATTTTCGCAAGTCCTCGACCGTGTGGACAGTCACCGGGGTTTGACCAGGTCGGGCTATGGTCCGTACCACGTCTTTGCGATGCAAGACTCCGAACGCGGGGGATTTCTTGGCAACTTCAGCCACAGACCAGGTGATTTTCACGTTATATCCCAAGGTTTCCAATGCCACCGCCTCGGCAGAAAGCTGGGATTGGTCCATCTGTTGCACGCCGAGTTTCTTAATATCTTTGCTAGAGACGTTGCGGGGATAGACCACATCCACCGGCAAGATGGTGGCATTCGGGTTAAATGCTGCCATAATCAGGTCCCAACCACTGACCATGGAACCGGGCCCGCCCAGGGAAGAAACCGTGGTCATGCGGAGTTGTCCGTTGTGATTCGGATAGGTTTTCGCGCCTTTTACCTCGATGAGGGGAGTCTGCTTAGAATCCTTACCCAGTACGTCAAAAGTCGGTCCGGGATAGTTGATGACCACCGGGTAGGAATAGAGGAACAGAAAATACCCGCCCAGGACGATGAGGACGAGACCCCAGACCCAACGACTCAAAGACCAGCGGGAGCGGGTCGGTTTGGGCGCGTCAGCAGGGTCTTCTGGTGGCGCATCAGTTCCGGATGCAAGCGTCAGTGAATCTTTGGGTACGGGCGTGTCCGCCCCCTTATCCAGCGCATCGGTGTTCATCACGGATACTATAGTCTCATGGATGAAAGTGAGATGCCTGACTGGGCTCAAATGCTGCGCCAGGTTTTTGGCGAGGAAAAAGCCCGCGAGATGGAAGAAAAGCTCCGTTCCGGCACCCCGTTTTCGGCGTTTTCTGGTGGAGAAGGTATTTTTGCTTTCCCGTTACAGTCGCTGCTGTCCAGTTCCGATGAACCGGTGAACTGGGACTTGGCGCGCATGACCGCCTTGGGGCGCCTGGGCGGGGCAACCCAAGTGGTGACTTCCGCGGATGCCGACCGAGTGCGTCAAGCTCTGTCAGAAGCGAATTTGCGTCTCGACCCGGTCACTTCGCTCACGCCACCCCCCGCCAGCTATGCTGCCCTGTCCGTACCAAAGTGGCTGGATGCCTCGTCTGAAGTCTGGAAAATCTTGGTTACCCCGGTGGCTGCGAAGACGTCTGATTCTATGAAACAGGCATTGTCTGCGCACATTGCGGACGGGGATTTACACGTTGAGATTTCTTCCGGACCACCCGAGCTGCATCAGCTGATGGGGCTGTTTTCCAAGGACGGTGACCCGGCGTCGCTGAATCTGGATTCCCTGCTGGGGGTGTTGAGCTCAAATCTGTTTGGGCTGCAGTTTGGTCAGGCCTGGGGGACTTTAGCGGCGGAGAGTTTCGGCTCGACCGACATCGGGCTGCCGGTTGGAGAGGTGAATCAAGCGGCAATAGTGCTGGAAAACGTGGAAAAGTTCGCTGCCGACATCAGCCTGGAAGTCGAGCCGGTGTTGACCTTCCTGGCGACTCGTGAAGCTGCCTACGTGCGGCTTTATCACGCGGTGCCGTGGTTGCGGATGCACGTCATTAAAGCGATTGAGGACTATGCGAGGGACATCAACTTCGATTTGCAGGCGATGGAGTCTGCCCTGCAAGGGCTGGACCCGATGGATCAAGATGCCCTGCATAGACTTATTGCCCAAGGCGTGCTGACTCCCAGCCAGACGAACAACCAAACCGCGGCGAAACAAAGTCTGGAAACCCTGCTGGCAATCATGGAGGGCTGGGTCGACATGGTGACCACGCGCTGCTTGGCAGGGGCGTTACCCCAGATAGGCGCTTTGCGAGAGATGATGAATCGGCGCCGCGCCACCGGTGGACCGGCAGAAAAAGCGTTCGCCGCCCTCATCGGCTTGGAACTGCGACCCAAACGATTGCGCGAAGCCAGCGCCTTGTGGTCCAAGCTGGTGGCAAAGCTCGGAGAAGCCGGGGCAGAAGGCTTGTGGGACCACCCGGACCTGCTGCCGGAGGAAAGCGACTTCGACGCCCCCGACCAGTTCGTGGCGCGTTTGGCAGGAGAAGGTCCGAAAGACCCTCTGGAAGCCGATTTAGAGGCCATGCTGCAAGGGACTTTGGGATACGCCAAAGGGTTGGAACCCGGTATCGACTCGGAGGGTGACGCGGAGGTGTCACAAGACCGTTTTGGTACCGATTCTCCCGATGGTTCCGGTGACGGGACGGGCCCGGATAGCCCGCAAAATCCCGCTTCTGACGCTTAGTCAGGCAGCGGGAACTGTCCGTGCCCGCTTCGCAAATGCCGGTTCTGGAGGGACGTCAAGTTCCATCGGGAGGTAACTACAATCGCATTCCGGGTGAGACTCAAAGTGCCGCGTGGTGACGGCGCCATCCACCGAGATACGTGTGACATCGCCGGGATGCAGAGCACGGCAATCTAGGAACGCCAGAGCCTGCGCTGCCGCAATCGCTGCCCCCACTCCTGCCAACGCGGTTTCTACCCGTGGAAATGCTGCCCAGTGCAGGTTCGCGGCGCGTTCTGCCAGGTGCGTCACCGCTGTGGCTTGGTGCAGGGCGAGACAGGATGTACACGGTGTCAGTCCGGGCACGACCAACGGTCCGACCTCAACAAAATCGTGGCCTGCCACCACTGCCAGGAAAGGTTGATTGGTCTGCATCGCTTTTTGTGCCGCTACCGGATCGGGGATGCCCCAGCTGAACTGCACCGCCAAGTCCGCCACGATTCGCTGCGTCGTCACCGTGGCGTGCCGTCGACGCTGTTCCACCAGGTCTTTCGTGGTGAGCCGCGGATGGGGGGCAGTTTCCAAGTCCGGTTCGGGACTGCGGGTGGAGGTGGGGACCTGAATCTTGCCGATGCCGGCGGCGCCCAGTTCCACCGCCAGCAGTTGTGCCATGCGGTCGGCTCGATTGAGGGAGACGCTCAGTTTTTGGCGAAGCCGATAGGTGCGGCGCATCTTGGCGCCCCCCACTCGTGACCAAAAACCGTCATCGGGACCGCCGTACAGGCGGGGATTGCGCAGTTGCAGCAGTTCCGCATCAGCCAAGGTCCGCAGCATTTCCGAGACTCTGGTCAAGGGGATGCGGCAGGCTTTGGCAAAATCGGACAAATCCGGGCGGGTACAGCCTGCCACCAGGCGTTGCAGTAGCTGGAACTCTTTTTCGGAACATTGCGGAAAGTGAAACATGGTTTCCAACCCGGCGCACAGCTCGGCGGAGCCATCAGGTAGCCGAACCAAGTGAATACCCTCATTTAGTTTCATAATATATCACCTCTATTCAAAGCATCTCAAAACATATATAATAAACTCAAATGACAATTTAGAGCTTGTGGATAACTCAGCGTCCAGGCTGGACAGACCCCCGGTTTCGTGCCGTGTCGACCGGCGTGGGACACTTGAGGAAACCCGGAAACGCGGGATTGAGAGGAGGTAACCGTGGACCGTAAGCGTCAGGACGCGCTGCCCAGCCCGGAAGTGAGCGCCGCCCAACTGCTCGATGACCTAGATGAACAGCAACGCGAGGTCGCCCAGCACCAGCACGGAGCACTGTGCGTGCTAGCGGGGGCGGGTACCGGAAAAACCAGGGCAATTACCTACCGCATCGCCTACGGGGTGCGCAGCGGTCAGGTCAATCCCGAAAACGTGTTGGCGCTGACATTCACCCAAAAAGCCGCGGCAGAGATGAAAACCCGCCTGGAAGGTCTGGGGGTGGGACAGGTCTGGGCGCGCACATTCCACTCCGCGGCGCTGGCGCAAGTCAGGCATTTTTGGCCACAGGTTATGGGGGGGACCGTGCCCACCGTGACCGGGCTGAAAGCGACCCTGGTGACGGCAGCGGGAGTACGTTTGGGGCTGAACCTCGGAAAAGCGCAGGTGCGCGCGCTGGCGGGGGAAATTGAGTGGGCGAAAGTTTCACTAATAGACCCGTCGCATTATGCCCTGGCAGCGCGAGCGGCAGGGCGCGAAGCCGTAGCCGATTTTAGCACCGAGCGAGTGGCAGAACTGCTGGACGCCTATGAGGACGCGAAAATAGCGGCAGAAATGCTGGATTTTGAAGATATTTTGCTGCTCTGCGCGGGCATGATGGATGAACGCGAGGATGTGGCGCGGACCATCCGCAACCAGTACCGCTACTTCGTGGTGGACGAATATCAGGACGTCTCACCCCTGCAAAACTACCTGTTGATGAGCTGGTTGGGTCGCCGCCGTGATCTGGCAGTAGTGGGGGACGCGGCACAAACCATCTACTCTTTTGCCGGCGCCACTCCGGAATACTTGACCGAGTTCACCCAGACCTATCCCGAAGCGAAGGTTGTGGAACTCATCCGGGACTACCGCTCCACTCCTCAGATTGTGAACTTGGCGAATCAGGTTCTCGCCCAGGCAAAAGGCACGGACGGTAGACCTCTGGGGGGTACTGTCCGTTTGGTATCCCAACGTGAAACCGGTCCGGAAGTGTCATGGTTCGTGGCGCCGGATGATGAAACTGAAGCCAAGGAAATTGCCCGCCGCATTCAAGACCTGCTGGCGGAAGGTCTGTCGCCCCGCCAAATTGCGGTGCTATTCCGCACCAACGCCCAAGCTGCCCTGTTCGCGGTGGCGTTGGGGGCGAAACGAATTCCTTTCGTAATCAAGGACCAGGTCACGAAACTAGCGGGAGGAACCGCGAACAGCGGGACAGACACGGAGGACGACGAACCCGGCGGCGTAACGTTAGCTTCCCTGCATTCTGCAAAGGGACTCGAGTGGGAAGTCGTGTTTCTGGCAGGAGCCAGTGAAGGGCTACTGCCCATCAGCCTCGCCCAAACCGCTGCGACCATCGAAGAAGAACGTCGCTTGTGCTATGTCGGGGTGACGCGGGCGCGCAGCCGACTTATCGTGTCTTTTGCCAAAGCCCGCCGTGACGGTTCCTCTCAAGAGCGTGAGGCGTGCCGTTTCCTGGCTCCGTTTTGGCCTCACCGCAGTGCCACGCTGCGGCGTTCCGGCAGGCACTAGACTCGGTTCGGTCGGCGCTAGCGCAGGTCAAGAAGCCGTGTTTGAACCACCGTTGATGCCGTTGGTAATCAGCTGCAGCAAATCCGCGACTAACGCCGGGCCCTGTTCAATATGCTCCGGGTCAGTGTCGAAGCGCGGGTGCACGACCGACCAGGCTTCAGTGCGGGTGGCTGCCACAACGAAGCGGGATCGTTCTTGACCGGCAGTCTTTTTCTCCAGGTAGGCTTGCCGTTCCTGGGGGTCAGCGGGGGCGTCTGCCATGTCCGCGGCGGTCAACATGGCGTTCGTTTCATAGAGCACCGCCACGCCTTCGATTTCGTCGCTCCATACCACGCGCCCCAGCTGTTTTAAGAAATCTAAACCGTCATCGTTGGGCAGCTGGAAAGGCAATGCAGTCAACGATTCCGGATCTGACTCGGCGGTATCACGCATCGCGTTGACCAGCTCATCCGGAGCATGTCCGGTCAGCATTTGGGCGGCATCCCCGGTCTTGTGCAGAGTAAAGAGCTGACCGGTTTGCAGGTCTGTCAGTGGTTCGGCATGGGCGTCAATCTCCCACACTACCCGCACAATAGCGGGAATCTCAGCCGGGACGGGAACCTGTTCAGACGCGGGGGGTACGGATTCTTCTCCGGTCGGGGTCGGGCGGGAGTCCCCATCGGGAGTAAATGACATCCCCATTACGGTCCCGCCGGGAAAATTCGTTAAAGGATTGCTTGACTCACTCATGATTTCCATTATCCCATCAAAAGTTGAAACTTCGGGGAATCACTCAGGTGAGCGGTCACAGTGGACGAAAAATGTCCCGAATGGAAGAACACCGAGGTTTTGTGGAAAGATGGCACTTGAGTACCCGATTTGAAACTGAGGTGTTAAGTGAGTACAGGGCATCCCTCCAACGGTTCATTCTTTGGCAACATTTTTGCCGGTCCTCCGGGGGGTGTTTCGCGTGGTCCGGGCGGGATGCAGCCGCCCCGTATGCCACGTCCCGCTGCCGGGGGAACGAATTCCGCTCCGCAGGGTGGAAACAAGACATTGGGCATGGTCGTCGCGATTATCGCGGTGCTTATCGCCGTGGTAGGTGTCATGTCCAAAGTTTGGGCAGAACTGGCTTGGTATCAGCAGCTGGGTCGCATTTCCGTGGTGTTGACAGCCTGGGGGTGGCGCATTGGTCTGGTGGTCGTGGCAATGTTGTTGGCGGCCGCGGTGACATGGGTGAACTTGATGATTGCGGCACAGGCGAGTCCCGATGCTTCGCAACGCGGCAAAGCTAAGAAACGTCGCAACGCGGAACGCAAGATGGACGCGGCGAAACGCCAAGCGCAGCGTAACGGTAAAAAAACTAACCCAGATACCGGTAAGCAGGAAAAGCCAGACTCGCAGAGTGATGAAACTCTCTACCCAGGCGAACAGTCAACGGACCGTAAAGGTGCCGACAAGCCTGCTGACTCGGAAAAAATTATTGACTTGGATGCTGAGTTTGAAACGGTCTTTGACACGGCTGATTTGGAGGAGGAATTCCGGCGTGCTACCCGCCGCTCCGAGCGTCCCGCGGTGGCAGCCCTGCACGATACTCTGCAGCCGTGGCGTAAATTCCTGATTGTGGTTCTGCCGCTGGTGGTGGGTCTGATGGTCGCCACCCCGTTGATTTCGCAGTGGGAGTTGTTCGCGGCATGGTTCCACCGGAGTAACTTTGGGGTCAAGGATCCCATCTTCGCACGTGATTCGTCATTCTTTGTGTTCTCTCTGCCAGTATTTTCCGAGTTGACCACCCTGCTGTTCTATGTGGTGGTGGCTGCCGGAATGTTTACCCTGGGTCGCTACTATCTGCAAGGTAACTTGTCCACGAAGATTGCTGAAATCCCCAACCGCACCCGGATTCATATTTCGGTGTTGCTGGCTATCCTGGCTGCCATCATCGGCCTGCGCTACTACCTGGATCGGTTCGTGCTGCTGCTGGGCACGCACGACAAATTCTCCGGGGCGTCCTATACCGATATTCATGCCGTCCTGCCAGCCAAGAACATCTTGGTAGGGATTTCCTTGGTCATCGCGGTATTGTTCATCATCGGTGCATTTCGGAAGTCTTGGGTCATTCCCGCCACCGGGGTCGGTGTCATGGTGCTGTCATCAGTGCTGGTGGGTGGGCTATACCCGTGGCTGGTGCAGCGGTTCCAGGTCGATCCTTCCGCGCAGGAACTTGAAGCGCCCTACATCTCGAACAACATCAAAGCGACTCGTGACGCCTTTGGAATCGCTGACGTAAAGGAAGAAACCTATAAAGCAACCACGGAGGCGACTGCCGGTCAGCTCCGGTCGGACAGCGAGTCTACCGCCTCGATTCGTCTGTTGGACCCTTCAGTAGTGTCCCGCACTTTTGGTCAGATGGAACAGAACCGGCAGTACTATCGTTTTGCCTCCAACCTGGCGGTAGATCGCTACACGATTGACGGCAAGGCACAAGACACCGTGATTGCGGTTCGCGAGCTGGATACGAACCAGCTGGGCGATTCTCAAAAGTCCTGGGTCAACCAGCATACGGTGTTCACTCACGGTTTCGGGGTCGTTACTGCCTACGGTTCCAAGGTTGAAGGGGACGGTTCTCCGGCGTTTTGGGAAAAAGGTATCCCTTCCCAAGGCGAGTTGGGTGAGTATGAACCGCGGATTTACTTTGGTCAGTTCTCGCCGGATTATTCCATCGTGGGGGCGCCAAAGGGCGCGCCGAAACGCGAGTTTGATTACCCTTCGGATGTAACTCAGGACAAGGGCGTGAACAACACCTTTACGGGTAAAGGCGGACCCAGCGTGGGTAACCTGTGGGAGAGGCTGATGTATGCCCTCAAGTTCCGTTCGTCTGAAATCTTCTTTTCTCAACAGGTCAATAAATCATCCCAAATCCTGTTTTATCGTTCTCCCGAAGAACGCGTGGCGAAAGTCGCCCCATACCTGACATTGGATTCGCGGGCTTATCCCGCGGTCGTGGACATGGACGGCGACCCGAAAACCCCGAAACGGGTGGTATGGATTGTTGACGGTTACACGACCTCGAACTCCTACCCGTATTCAAACCACATGGATTTGAACACTTCTATCTCTGATTCGCGCAACATTGGCTACGGCTACCAAGTCATGAATAACGTGAACTATATGCGCAACTCGGTGAAAGCCGTGGTTGATGCCTACGACGGTTCGGTCCATCTGTACCAGTGGGACGCGAAAGACCCCATCGTCAACGCTTGGAGTAACGTGTTCCCCGGTCAGATTGAGCCGCTGAGTTCGGTTTCTGGCGATTTGATGGCGCACTTTAAGTATCCTGAGGACCTGTTCAAAGTGCAGCGAAACCTCATTGCGCGCTACCACACGACCGACCCGCGTTCGTTCTATTCCGGTTCGGACTTCTGGAAGCTGCCTGATGACCCGACTCACGAGGGTTCCCAAACCGTCTCGTCAGCGCTGCAGCCTCCCTACTATCTGACTATGAAAGCCCCCGGTCAGGAATCGACCGAGTTCTCACTGTACTCGACCTATATTCCTTACGGACAATCGGACCGAAACGTGTTGACCGGGTATTTGACGGTGGACTCGGAAACGGGATCAGAGCCCGGCAAGATTCGTGACGGGTATGGCAAGCTACGGCTGCTGTCCTTGCCCTCGGACCTGGCAGTTCCCGGTCCGGGTCAGGTGTCCAACAAGTTCAAGACCACCGATACGGTCTCGCAGACCTTGAACCTGCTGTCCCAGCAATCTACCGAAGTTGTTCGTGGTAACCTGCTGACTTTGCCAGTCGGCGGGGGGCTGCTGTATGTCCAGCCGGTGTATGTGCAGGGTAATTCGGGTACGTCCTATCCGCTGCTGCGTTTCGTGCTGACATCTTTCGGTGACAAGATTGGTTTCGCCCCGACGCTGCAGGCTTCCCTGGATCAGCTATTTGGCGGTGACGCCGGGGTACAGACTTCTGAAAATGACGTGCCGGGAGCTTCCGGTGCGGATGGTGAGCAGAGCCCTGCCGAACCGAATTTGACGCCGCAACAGCAGCTCCACGCGGCTCTGAACGGCGCATGGAAGGCAATGGATGATGCGGACGCGGCTATGAAGGCAGGCGATTGGGAAGCCTACGGTAAGGCTCAAACCGAGCTAAAGCAACAGCTGCAGCTGGCTTTGACCTTCGATGGCGGGGCGCCGTTGCCTTCGGACGCGACGCAGCCGGCAAATCCCGCCGACACGCCCGGTGCTCAGCCGAGCGTCCAGCCAACTACCCAGCCCAGCGGCGCAGCGACCCCGGCGGATAGCCCCAAGGTGAAAGCCTCTGCGGCCAGTCCCAAGGCGAAATCCACCGAGGCAGCCAGCGCCCGTCCACAACCCCGGAAATCCGCTAGCTGACACGGAAAGTGCCGCAACGGGCTTGTGACCCCGACCCGTGGCGCCCGCCAAGTTGAGGTAAAACCTCAGAACTGGTAAAGTGTACGGGTCGCTTGACGCGGGGTGGAGCAGCTCGGTAGCTCGCCGGGCTCATAACCCGGAGGTCGTCGGTTCAAATCCGGCCCCCGCTACTAAATAAATACCCCCTGAACTGCCTCTTTGCTTGGTTCAGGGGGTTTCTTTTTGTCTGTAACGAGGGCTCGAATACGGGGGATTTTCGCGTGTCTGCTGTCTGGCGTGTCGAGAGCTGTCGGGTGAGGGAGCGAGAAATCGGGGGACTATACCTTAGACCACCCCAACCCCGATTTAATCGCAAATTTCAGTCACCGGCGGGGTGGGTTTGCGTACCGCCAAGGTAGAGATAGCGGTGGTGATGGGGACGCTGGCAATGAGGGCAGAACCGGAAGCCAATATTTGCAAGGCTTGGGCGGCGAGAGCCTCCGTCGTGAAGAGGTCGCTGAGTGAGCGTTCAAAGAACAAAACTATCAGCATCACCGTAGAGAGTGCCGCGCCGGTGTAGGCAAAGACAATGGTGTAAATCGTCGACGCGATGTGGTCGCGTCCGATGCGCATAGCGCTTTGATAGATTTCGCGACGAGTATAGGTGGGGGCTGCCAATCGCAGCTCCCACACCGCCGAAGCTTGAGTGATGGTCACGTCGTTAAGCACCCCCAGTCCCGCCAGGATAGTGGCAGCAACGAACAGTTGGCTCATGTTGAGGTGCGGGATAGCGGCGGACAGGTCAAAGGATGTTTCGTCAATGTAACCCGAAATGTGCGCGCTTTTCACCGCGATGGTGCCCAGCAAAGCCGAAAGCCCCAAACCGCACACGGTGCCCAGCAGGGCAGACGCGGTCCGCATAGATATGCCGTGGGCGATGTGAATGACGATGAGCATGATGGCGCACGATCCGACCACTCCGACCCAGATGCCGGGTCGACCGCTGGCCAGGGACGGCAGCATGAAGTACACAATCACCACGGTCGCGAACGCTAGTCCCACCAGCGAAAGCGCTCCTTTGACGCGGGCGACTGCCAAAACTACCACGGCGAACAGGATGGCAAAGAGGATAATGGGCAGGTCGTGGGGGACGCCGGTGAAGGTGTAGGTGTCGGCGCCGGGTTTTTCCCCTGGTGAGCGCATGACTTGGATAGTGTCACCGGGTTTCAAGTCCGAATGTGCGCCGGGTCCGACTGCCTCCAGGGTGGTGACCTGGTTGGAATCGGGTCCACTGGTCAGACGCGCGGTCAGGCGGACGCAGTCGTCTAGGTGGCTTTGCGCGCCAGAAGAGGAAATGTCGGTGTCTCGACACTTTGGCTCGAGTTTCACGATGTTGGCGCGTTCATAGGAAACTCCCGGTGCGGTCGCGAAACTGAAGTTCAGCTGGCGGACTTCTTGCAGATGGTGCCAATCGGGCCAGAGCCAAACCACCCCCGCCAAGGTCAAGACCGTAATCAAGCCCAAGGAAATCATCATCGCCAGGCGCGAAGCGGGCGAAGTCGTCGAAGCCTCTTGAGTCCGAGAAATCCGAGAAATCGAGTGAGAATGAGACACAGACAGCAAGTATATCCGTGCCAGTCACGGTTGTGCAGGGCGAATAGCTCGTCTTTTACAGTGATTTCGGTGCGGAAACTGACATGGGGCATGGTTCTGGTTTCCCAGCGACAGTGCCTATTGAGAGTGCCGAAGGCAACAGGTCCGTAGGGGGAGTGGGAACACCCACTCTGTCGACCGGTCTGCCACAACGCTGCAATCCGGTCACCAAGCGCGGCGCACACGGAGCGGTTGGCGGGGGGGGGATTAATGATGCGGGCTGCCTCAAAAGTTTGGGATTCACGACCAAAGGATCAGACCTGGGAAACCCGTGGTCTTAAAGTGCTGACCTGATTCTAAGGCTGCGGAAAATCGTCTTCCTGACTATAGCGGGAGTTTTAAATATGAAAAGTACGCGATTCTGGTCTTTGATGGACCACAAACAGTGGCTGGCACGAGCGGGGATGGAACCGGCATGCAAACCGGTTCAGCGAAGCTGCTCTGTGTGGGCGCATATTATGCGGGCGTAGATGGCGTTGATACCACCCCAGGGTGGGTTCCGTACAACGGTAAAAGAGTAGTTGTTGCGGCAACTGCAGGAGACGTGGGCTGGCCTTCGGATACAAGCCTGCCGGTGGGGGAGCCTAGAGGTGGTGGAGAGATTATTTTTGCGGAGTGATTCGGGCTGGTCAGTTCGCAACTTGCCGTGGCAAATGTTATCCTCAATAGTCTCGTGTTTGCGTTTCGCGCAAACCCTTAGGACCTATAGCTCAGTTGGCTAGAGCGCCACGTTTACACCGTGGATGTCGGGGGTTCGAGTCCCTCTGGGTCCACAAATATTTTCGGGCGGGTTTATCCCGTCCGAAAATATTTAAAGGGGTTGGGGACTCGAACCCGTGAGGGGCAGCGCCGTCCGAAAACGCGACAGCGTTTTCAGGCGCTGGCGTGAGAAATCGAAGATTTCGAGCGGGTGGTGATTTTGCGTAGCAAAATCACTGAGTCCTTCTGGGTCCACTTTTTTGTCGGGCGGGTTTATCCCGTCCGAAAATATTTAAAGGGGTTGGGGACTCGAACCCGTGAGGGGCAGCGCCGGGTAAATCTTGACTTGCTAGATATACGTAAGGGGTACCGCACCGGCGACAAAGCCGGAAAGGGATGGGAAAACCCAAACAAAAAACACACAATTAATCCTAAAATTCTATCCTTCATACAGAAACTTTTTGGCAGTGTGCGATTTTTCGAGGATTTTTTCGGTTGATAGGTAACTTTTCTCGCCCACTTTTGCGTGGTGGGAGTGGGCAGTCGCGCACTATGGCTAGGTTAGGATGCGCGGGTATGAGGTGTCTGGATTGACTTATTCGCGAATAGCTCCGTTTTTGGCACTGAAAACCAGGAGTTCGGCGCGGGAGCGTACCGAGAATTTTTGCATGATAGCGCTCATGTGGGTTTTAATGGTGCTTTCCTTGCTTTGCATGACTTTGGCGATTTGCGCGTTGCTTTTTCCCTTCAGGGCTTCCTGCCAGACTTGCCGCTCGGTAGCGGTGAGAGCTTTTTCTCCGGCACGGAACCTGGGGTCGGGGGTGAAATTGGGATCCTCGTAGTTGGCTATCAGCATATTGAGGGGTTTGGTAGACATGAACCTGCCACCATGGGCGACACGTTTAACCGCAGCGGACAGGTCGGCGCGGGGCGTGTCCTTGGTCAGGAATCCGTCCGCCCCGGCATCTAGGGCTTCTTTCAGCCAAGTATCATGGCGGAAGTTTGTTAACATGATTACTCCCAGGTTAGGGTATCGGGATTTGAGTTGTCGGGTGGCGGCGATGCCGTCCACTTTGGGCATTTCTACGTCCATCAGAACCACGTCGGGATGGTGGGTTTGCACTAAGTCCAGGACGTAGCTCCCATCAAAGCCGATGCCAGCCACACTGATTTCGGGATCTGTTTCGATGACTAGGCGCAAATCTTCAAGAATTTCGTGGTCATCGTCTATCAGAATGACCTGGTAGTGATGGTGGGTGTCTGTGGTCATGATTATCCTTTCAATAGTTTTTCCAAGTCTGGAATCAGGGGGATTTGGGCCTCTGTGAGCCACATTGCGCCGATGGTGCTGGTTTCGAGGTTTCCTCCGAGGTTGTCCAGCCGGTAGGCCAAGCGTTGCAGTCCGGTTCCCCCGGAAACGTCGGGGGGTTTGGGGGATTGCCCGATGCGGTTGCTTTGGAAAAGCGTCACCGTCTGTCCTTCCAGGTTCAGGCTCAGTTCGACTTCACTTAGTGGAGCGGCGTATTTTTCCGCATTAGCGAGCAGTTCCGCTACGGTTTCGGTTACTATCAGGGTGTTTT
Source organism: Mobiluncus holmesii ATCC 35242 (assembly GCF_000185445.1). NCBI lineage: Bacteria > Bacillati > Actinomycetota > Actinomycetes > Actinomycetales > Actinomycetaceae > Mobiluncus > Mobiluncus holmesii. The sequence continues at coordinate 459,322 of NZ_GL622346.1, forward strand.
CCACGGGTAGATTGTAAAGCCGTGGGTCAATGTCTGTGGTGAGGCTGATATTGGCGTGAGTCAGGTGCTTGTGGGCTTGCTCTAGGGTTTCTTTCAGGGTGAGTGCTTCCTGGTCGATGCCTAGTTGTACCCCTTCGAGAACCCGAATCAGGTGTCGCAGCCGACTGAGGGACTCGGCGGCTTCTTGCTGCAGTTCTTGTTGAATAATTTGGCGGTCGCAAGTGTTGGACTCTTCCCAATGTTGTAGGCGCAGCACCAGACGGGTGAGGTCTCGGGCGGTGGTGTCGTGGATGGCAGCGGCGATGCGTTGTTCGGTTTCTTCCTGGATGCGTCGGACGTTTTCTTTTGCGGTTTCGCGTTCCTCCACAATCACGCGTGCTGCCCAAGATAAACCAACAGTTATTAGGCTCAGGATTAACTGGCTGATGAGGGACTCAACCTGGTAATCGAAATGTTGGAATGATGCAAAACTGGAGAGCACAGTGGCTATGACTAGCCAGCGTTGCCGATGCACTGTCCCCTCGGCGCATAGCACTAGCGAAGCCATGCTTTGAAGCAATATCGGGGTTTGTACTGGCAAGAAGATATAGAGGACACACACAGCTAACAGAATCCAGCGTCCCGGCACGGGACGGAAAACCATCAAAATCCAGGCGGTAACTATAGGCAGTATCAACAGCCACAACCAAAGGGAGTGCGGTGGGGTTTTTATCCAAGTCCAGACCTGCCACAGGGCAAAAACAGCAAGGCTGGTCGACAAGAGCAGTCCACGCAGGGTCAGAGTGGTCATGAGCCATTGCAGTCCGGCTCTGGCGGCCACATCGAGGTGTAAGAGTCGGCTTAGTTGAGACCGAGGGATATCCATGTTTTTTATAATAAACCAGATTCCCTCTAAAGAATACAGTCATAAGAAAATGTAGTGATTTAAAAAATAATTGTGAAAAATATTCGACTTTGGTGCTAGTTGTTCTCCTACTTTAGTAGGAGAAGTTATGCGATGAAAGTTGGACAGGAATTGTTAGTAATCTCCTAGAACTCGCTTCTAGTGGTGGTAGATTGGAAACATGCACAGACCAGCATCTATTAAAAGAGTATCTCGAATTGGAAAGGAAGGTTTAAATGGCTTTGTTTGATATTAATAATATTTCTTTTCGTTATCATTCTAAGCAGAGTGATATTTTGAAGGGGGTAAGTTATACGGTGGAGTCGGGTGATTATTTGGCGATTATGGGGCCGTCTGGGTCGGGGAAGACTACGTTGCTGAAATGTATTGCGGGATTATTGTCTCCGACGGGTGGTGAGGTTCTTTATAAGGGGAAGGATACAACACGAGTGAAGCAGTCTGTGCTTAATCGGTTGCGCCGGACGGACTGGGGATTTGTGTTTCAGGAGTATAATCTGGTGGATGCGATTAATGTGGTGGATAATGTGCGTTTGCCGGCGTATTTTAATCATCAGCGTTTGAGTAGGGACGCGGTGATGGCTGCTTTGGAGAGTGTTAATCTGGGGTCTTTTGCGTCGCGTTTTCCTGATGAGCTTTCAGGCGGTCAGCAGCAGCGTGTTGCTATTGCGCGGGCGATTGCGAGTAAGCGGGAGGTAGTGTTTGCTGATGAGCCGACGGGTGCTTTGGATAGTAAATCCAGTAAAGAGGTTATCTCGAATCTGACGGAGCTAAATAAAACCGGGGCGACCGTGTTGATGGTGACGCATGATCCGATGGTGGCGGCAGCGGCGGCGAAGGTGTTGTTCCTCTATGACGGTAGGATAGTACAGCAAGGGAACTATCAGTCGGCGCAAGAAATATCCAATATCCTGCTAGATATGGAGAACGCAAATGCTTGAGCTCGCAAAATTAGCCACTAGACTATTAAAAGGTCATAAATCCCTATACCTCAGCTGTGCCGTAACGATTAGCATCGTCACCATACTTTCTTCAGCACAAGTTGCCTTAGGTATGAATCTGTCAAATCCTGCACTAGTTCATGTTGATGGTGTCTCCTCGGAAGAAGTAAGCCTGGAATTGATTCCTTTAAGAGGGGTATTGTTTTTCTTGGGGATTATTCTGTTAGTACTGAGTTCTTTTCTTATATTCTCCGCTATAGTGCAGGTGGTACAACTTCGTAGTGAAGAAATTCAATTATTAAAGCTGTCCGGAGCTTCCAAAACGCAATTAAACTCGCTAATTGCTTTTGAGGCTTTCGCGCTTGGCTTGTTTGTGGGTATCCCGTCCGCCGTAATTGGTAGCTTTTTCTCTATACCGCAGTTACACTTTTTAAGTGCTATTGGATTTTTTGGAAAGAGCCTACACGTAACATATGAATTCAATTTTATGCAGGTCTTATTTGTGGTAGGGCTAGTCATATTTGAGTGTGCTGTTGCTGGATATTTTGCGACAATAAAGGTGGGGAGTGAAAAAGAAACAAAAAGCGCTATAAAGAGGATTTCTCCGGTTACGGTTGTGTGGAGGGTTTTGCTGGCTTTAGCTATTGGGATTTTTCTTTTTGCAGTGAATCTAGATGCTTTTGGTGGTTTGTACATATTACTTGTACCACTGATGATAGTTATAGCTATTTTGTTAGTTGCACCATTGTTTATCCCGATTGTATCTAAACTGATAGGTAACGCTATTGGACTGTTGAGACCCGGCATTGGTTTATTAGTATCTCAAGTAAGTCAAAAGAATGTATTTAGGTTTTCACATTACGCGGCACCGCCTATTATATGTCTTGGGATTGTTGGCACTTTTATGGCCCTGGACTTTCCGACGTCAGAGATGCTGTATCAAGATTTTTACAACAGTTCAAAGGCTTCTTCGGTATTCATTACAGAAGGGTCAGCGGATGCTAATAAAATCTATGATCTAGTATCAGCGAAATCTGCGGATGTATCACGCATACGTGAAAGGCTAATAACGGATAAGCGAGGATATTATAGCCTTTACTATGTTGATTTTAAGGAAAACTTTAATCTTTTAAATCAAAAACTTATTCAAGGACAATTAGATAACGTTGGAAATACAAATGTGGCCAGCAGTATATCTGGTAGTGTTATTGGGGATAAGGTTACTATATATAATGAAAATGGTGAATCTTTTGAATTAACTGTGACTGCTCTTCTCCACGACTCCGTACATGAAGGTTACTTTATAGATTGGTCGATGCTTTCTCATTTCCCGAAATTTGCGAAGTCCAAGAATACAGAAACAATGGTATTTGCCCGCGGAATTACCCCTCAGATGTCACAAGATATTGCAAAGTCTGTCAACTCTGAAGTTAAAGTACTTACTAGGTATGGCTATGCTAAGTACTTGCAAAATATGCGGCACGTACTTGCTTTCAGAGGTAATGTCGGCATGTTCGGTGTCATACTTATCATGACTTTGATAGCCTTATTGCAATTAACGATAAGTGAGGAAATCGCTCGTAGAAAGCAATGTCAACAACTACATGCCCTGGGAGTAGATAATAAGGATATCCTTAGCTTTGGATTAGCTACGGTTTTATCTACTCAACTGGTTTCTTTATTATTGACTTTGCTCAGTCTACTATTTACAGCATATCGATGCTCTTCTGTGGCGAAAACCTCAACTATAGCGGATTTTATGTATGTAATGCCGCTAATCCTTATTTGTTGGGTATCAATTTTGCTCTTTACCTTAGTGATACAAACGCTGGCAACGCACCATTCACTACGTGCGGTACTGTAAAATGTTTAATAAAGCCTCAATCAGATTGTATACTAATCTAGTTGCTATCATTAAGCACTTGTTTATCGCACGCTTGTGGCCCGTTTTGTCACGCCTTTGGTGAATACGGTTCAACCACTTCTCCGGAATTCCTTTTTGATAACATTAACACAATTAGTGCATATCAGATATCGGTTATTTTGGATCTTTTTCTATTATTCCCTTTTTTGTCGGCATTGCAAGGATTGCTACAGAATACCTTTGTTAATAATATTATCGCCAATGGTAGGAGGCAAATCACCAGGCAGATTCAATACATTGATCATGAAAGTTTAATTATTGACTATAGGCGAGTTATTTCCAGATTTGTCTTAACCCCCTTTGTGATGGCTTTTAGCCGTAATTTCCTGCCAGATTGCGGGCAAAACCCTGCCCAGATGTCCGGTTCGCGCTCGAACACCCCCGACGCGATAGAGTAAACCCCGTGCGAGTGGAAAATTTGCTGCCCAGAGGGCTGGTGTCTTATCAGGAAGCGGATCGGATTCAGCGTGAGACTTGGGCGCGGGTACGTGATGGGGAACTGGACCACACCCTAATCTTGGGACAGTTCGAACCGACCTATACCGCCGGACGCAACACCCACGACAGTGACCTCATCAACAAAGACTTGCCGGTCATTCGCACCGACCGGGCCGGGTCGCTCACCTGGCACGGTCCGGGTCAGCTGGTGATCTATCCGGTGGTGAGGCTACGTGAGCCGGTGGACCTGATTGCCTACATTCGCGCGGTGGAGGGAGCGGTCATTGACGCGGTTCGCGGCACTTGGGGTCTGGACGTTGAGATTGTGCAGGGTCGCGCGGGAGTGTGGCTGCGTTACCGTGACGCCGCGGGGCGCACCGCAGCTGAGCAGGGGACGGGACGCGACCGCAAACTGTGTGCCATCGGGTTGAAAGTCGTGCAAAACGCGACCCTGCACGGGTTGGCGCTCAACATTCACCCGGATTTCAGCCACGCGTTTACGGGGATTATTCCTTGCGGTCTCAACGATGCCGGGGTCACCTCCCTGTTTGAGGAGGGGATCGAGACGGACTTCGACACCGCCGCAAAAGTCGTGGTGGACCAGCTCGCCGTGAAACTCACCCCCTTGCTGGCTCCGTTTTCAGAAATTTAGGGACCGAAGACCCTGACGCGAACCAACGAAGTGGTCTAGCATTTAGCTTATGAACACAAAGAAGTCTTCAGCTCTTAAGCCCTTTGGCCGTCCCAGCAAAGATACTTATGACGTCATCGTCGTTGGTTCCGGAGCTGCCGGTCTGTCCGCTTCTCTGACTGCCGCGAGGCGTGGTCTGAAAGTTTTGATGGTCGAAAAAAGCGATCAGTGGGGAGGTTCGACCTCCAAATCTGCCGGCATGGTGTGGGTACCCGGTAATAACGTTTTCGCTCGACTCGGGGGCTCGGATTCCACTGACCTGGGTCGCCAGTATATGAAAGCGACCGTGGGGGACTGCACCAGCGATGAAATGATTGACACCTTCCTGGAGGAAGGCAAGAAGTGCATGGACTTCCTCACCGCTTCGTGCCCCCACCTGGAGTTTAGGCGGATGGAAGGCTACCCCGACTATTGGTTGGATGCACCGGGCGCGGCAAAAACCGGGCGTGGCGTTGAAGCAGGCGCTTTCGATTCTCGCCTGTTGGGGCCGTGGGAGAAAACGCACGTCAAGGCGTACTTCCGCCCGATGTCTCCGGTGGACATGAACTCTTATGATTCGGCCGATTTGCTGCTGGCAATGACCGACCCTCGTCCCTGGATACGTGGCATGAAACTGTTGTGGCGCAACCTGAAACATTACGCCAAAGGCACCCGCCCGCTCACTATGGGCGCGGGCTTGACCGCTGCCATTATGTACTCCGTCCTACGTGAGGGAGTGGAAGTGAAACTGCAAAACGCCCTGGTCGACTTCCTCATCGGAGACGGCGACGCGGGCAAGAAAGGCAAAGGTGAGCAGCGCGTGACCGGTGTCGTGCTGGAACACAATGGCACCCGGTACCCAATCAACGCGACCCACGGCGTCATCCTGGCTTGTGGTGGCTTTGAACGCAACGAAGTCATGCGGCAAAAGTACCAGCGTCATCCCATCACCGGCACCTGGACCGTAGGCGTGGAAGGCAACACGGGCGACGGCATCGAACTGGGCATGAAGCATGGCGCAGCCATCGACAACATGGCTGACGCCATCTGGTCGCCGGTCATTAAGCTGCCGCGCACCGAAGGGTTCCGGCCCATCGTGATTGAGGACGAGGAACGCTTCATCATTCCCGACCGCTCCCTGCCGCACACCCTGATGGTCAACGGCAAGGGTAAGCGGTTCATGAACGAAGCCCTGCCCTATTGCGCGGCTGGTCAAGGTCTGTATGGTGGTGTCTTTGGGAAAGGCGAGGGCGACGCTGAGAACATGCCGGCATGGCTGATTTTCGATCAGCAGTTCCGTGACAAATACTTCTTTGCCTACGGTCATATGCCACGGGTGGAGCTGCCTGACGTTTATTACGAATCCGGTGCCCTGGTACGTCGCGACACCCTGGATGAGCTGGCTGAAGCCATCGACGTGCCATCAGCAGTCCTGGCGGAGACGATTGAGCGGTTCAACGGTTTCGCCGACCGCGGCATCGACGAGGACTTCCACCGCGGCGAAAACGAACACGACAAGTTCTATGCCAATCGTTACCATCACCCGAACCCCTCGCTGGGACGCTTGGAAAAGGGTCCGTTCTATGCCACCCAGGTCTATCCCGGCGACATTGGCACGGCAGGCGGTCTGGTCATCGACACCAAAGCCCGCGTCACTCGTGAAGACGGCAGTGTTATCCCCGGTCTGATGGCGGCCGGCAACACGACCAAGTCGGTCATCGGTCACACCTACACGGCCGGAGGCACCTCCATCGGGGCGGCGCTGGTCTTTGGTTACATCGCTGCCAACACCGCTGCTGACGAGGCTTTCGCTGACAATCCGGTGTTCGTAGCGCACTAGCCCGATCGGGTCAACAGACTTTCCGGGAGCTTCACCGCGTGGTGAGGTTCCCGGATTGTTTTTGTCGCGTGTGTCCTATCGCAGGAACGGGCGTGAGGCAGGCAGAAAACGTGGGTAAAATGGACAGAGAGTGTCCCCAAACCGACTGAGAGAGAGCCGCCATGTCCACGCTGGAGTCCGCGCAGCACCGAAAACCGCTGCGCCTGGAAGTGGCGAACGCGCGCAAACCCCGTGAAGATCATCCGCGTTGGCTGCGGGTGGTGGCAAAAGCTGGGACGGAATACCAGGAAATGCGTTCCCTCATGCAGGGAGCGGGACTGCACACGGTTTGCGCCGAGGCGGGATGCCCCAACATTTTTGAATGCTGGGAGGACCGGGAGGCGACTTTCCTGATTGGCGGGGCAGTGTGTACCCGGCGGTGCGGGTTTTGCGATGTGGCTTCGGGTAAACCGGAGGGGTATGACCGCGACGAACCGCGTCGTCTCGCGGAAACTGTCAAGCATCTGGGGCTGAAGTACGTGACGGTCACCGGGGTGTCTCGTGATGACCTGGAAAACGGGGCGTCGTGGCTCTATGCAGAGTCGGTGCGCCAGCTTCGCGCGCTGTGCCCCGAAACCGGAGTGGAACTGCTGGTCGATGATTTTCAAGGTAAATCGGTCGCGCTGGAGGAAATTTTTGCCAGCGACCCCCAAGTCTTTGGTCATAACTTGGAAACGGTGGCGCGCCTGATGCATACGGTGCGTCCCGCCTTCACCTACGCGCGTTCCCTGGACGTCATCACCCAAGCCAAACAGTTCGGGCTAATCACGAAGTCGAACCTGATGCTGGGGCTGGGCGAAGAACCCGAGGAAATCGAAGCGACCATGCGCGATATGCTGAACGCGGGGGTAGACATCTTAACCCTGACCCAATACCTGCGCCCCTCCGAGCGGTACCTGCCGGTGGTGCGCTGGGTCAAGCCTGAAGAATTTGTGCGACTCAAGGAGCTGGCGTTGGACATGGGGTTCGCCGCCTGCATGTCAGGACCGCTGGTGCGCTCCTCGTACCGTGCCGGCAAGCTGTGGGCACAGGCGATGCGGCACTACGAACGTTGCATTCCGCCCCAGTTCGCGCATCTGGAACAGGACCGTCCCCCGGCTCGTCAGGAAGCCGAAGCGGTTGTGGAACGGGAAAAACAGCGGCAATCGTGCGCTTGAGTGCGCGGGCGGTCGCTTTGGGGGTTATTGGAACAGTGCCAAAAGTCCTTGCCGGTCAGGTTTGCCGTTTGAGTTCAGTGGGATGCGGCTCACGAGGCGCAAGGCTCGGGGGAGTTCCGCTTTCGTCAGGTAAGGGCGGGCGAAGTCTTGGAGTTGTTCCAAACTGAGCGGTTCCGCGTTTTCGTGAGTGTCGGGGGTTTGTACCACCACCGCTGCCACGATTTCACCCCAAGTCGGGTCGGGAACCCCAACGACCCGCGCTTCTGACACCCCCGGATGACGCGAGAGCACCGCGGCGACCCGCTGGGAAAAGACCTTTTCCCCGCCGGAGTTAATCGTGTCAGTCAGGCGTCCCACCAGGTGAAGGAAACTGTCTGCATCAAAAAATCCCAAATCCCCGGTCCGTAACCAGCCCGTTTGCGGGTCAATCAGGGCGGCGTTCAGTTCCGGATTTCGGAAGTATTCCCGCGTCACGCTGGGGCCGCGGCATTCCAGCTGGCCAATCACTCCAGGTTTGACCGGATTTCCCGCACCGTCAACAGCGCGCAGCTCAATATGCGGAAACGCCCGACCCACTACCAGTTCGCGCCCCGCCATGACATCCGTGGTCAAGGCGGCTCCTGAAGCGCTTTGCTCGGTCATGCCCCAAATGTTGATGGGGTTCCACCCTAAGCCAATCATGTCAGCGGCCAGCTGCTCATCCCACGGCGCGCCGCCCACCAGGGCTTTTGTAAACCGAGAGGTGTCCACTGGGCGCCCGGATTGCGCCGCCTGCCGGACCTCGCGCACCAGCATCCGGTACATGGTCGGCACCGCGAACATCATCTGGACCCGATACTTCTCGATAGCGGCGAGGATAGCGGCCGCATCGAACTTCTCAAAAATAACGACCGTACCGCCGTGGGAAAAAATATCCGTCGTCGTGCCGTTGAACCCGCCGATATGTGACAGGGGAGCCGTGACCGCCTCGACGGTGGCAGCAGAATACTCGAAAACTTCGCGGAAATTCGTGCAGCCCCACCATAGGTTTTTGTACGTCAGCAGGGTGCCTTTCGGGTGAGCGGAGGTGCCGGAGGTATAGATAATCGCGCCGGGTACATCGTCCCCGCATTCGGGCAGGTCGTCCAGCATTTTGGTGGCCGCGAGCGCCAACGTCACGGGTGGGGTCGAGTCGTCGCGTGGATCTAGGCAATCCTCCAGGTCAGAGTACGTCACCAGGCGGGGGCGAGGAGTCGCGGTGGGGTCGCAGTCCGCCAGTTTTTCGTTCTGGGTGGGGTCACAAATAATGATTTTCGGTTCACAATGCGCCAGGATTTTCGCTAACTCCGGGGCGGGGAGGTTTTGATCCAAGGGCACTGTAATCGCCGGAATGGCGGCGGCAGCCACGAAAGTCAGCAAATGCCACGGGGAGTTTTTCCCGATGACAACCACGCGCTCGCCGGGAACGACGCCCCAAGACCGAAACTGGGCTGCCAGCCTGGTGGCGCGTGCCAGCGTCTGTGCCACGTTCCAAGTCGGCGGGGCAAAACTGGGTTCAGCGATGGTCTCGGCGCTGATTCCCTGGGCAATCCAAATCATCGAAGTGCGCCCAGGGTGTCGCAAAGCGGCTGCTTGCAGGAATTTCATCGGTGAATAATCGACCACTGTTGAATCATACCAAGATTGCTGGATTTGTAAGATGAGCATAAGTCGCTCAATGCAATGCTAGGGGATTATAAAAGCATTGACGGAATGTGTGACATAACTGTAACATTTTAAATGTGTTTCCTAAAGCTGAGGAGGATACGATGTATTACAAAATAATACCTATTTTGGTAATAGGATTTTCTCTGGTTTGTCTTGGGAATGCTCCGGCATTGGGTGTAGGCGATACTTCACTGGTAAAGGATTCAATCAATTCACAGGATTTTATGACCAGATTCGAGCAAAAGTATCCTGAAATATTTTCTTTTGGTAAGTGGGATCAAGAAACGAATAAATTCGTTATGGGAGTGAAAGGTGGGATGCCCCTAGAAGCAGAACTCGCTGCCAAAAAGTTTGCGACTGACTTCAAAGTTGATGAGAATACTGGTTATTCACAAAAAGAATTATTCGATGCAGCGCCCTTTCTGGTTCGGCATGTTGAAAGCGCTGTCGGGGTAATAGATTCGGATTCCGTATTTACGACCATTGATCCGACTACCCCTAGTATAGGTTTACAAATTGATAACTCTGTGCAGCAAAAACTCAAATCAGATTTGATTTTTGGTCTAGAGTCTATTTCTGACGATTTACAGGATAGAAGCGCCACAAACCTTGGCTCAAAATTGTTAAACACAGATAATCCTAAACTCCTCGCAAAGCTCAAAATCGACATGAATATAGGCAATGTTAGCCGCGAAGAGCAGGCGCTTTACGGTGGCGGTCGTATCTCTGGTAGTGATATTGGATATTGCACCACAGGTTTCACTGCTTCAAAATCAGGATATTCTAGTGGAATTCTTACAGCTGGTCATTGTTTGGTCGGAACCTCACCGATAGTTTAAGGGATGGAAAATTCGAACATTTCCTTGAAAAGGGTTACCAGAGTAAAAAATCATACAGCTGATGCCGGGTTTCTCTCTGCCGCGGGATATGTGACTTCACCTATATTCTGGAGCCTCCCCAACGGGGGGTTAACCACTGTAACGTGGAAGTTTACACCTTCTATAGGGCAAAAGCTTGCCTTTAAGGGAGAAACATCCTCGCGAAGGATTTACGACTTTGTATCAGGGTACGTTTGTGGAGGTACTGCAGGATGTGGAATGATGTACACGAAGAGAGGCGTTACGTTGGGTGGAGATTCCGGTGGTCCATGGTTTAGCAGCGGTGGGGCGGCAGGTATACACGGAGGACTCGTTACAATGTCGGATGGAACTTCTCACTCTTACTTTACAACGATATCTAAAGCAGAACAGGTAACAGGCGCAACTGTGAAACTAGGATAAAGTGTTTGATGTAAAACTCCCATCTTATGCATTCGTTGGCTTTATTCTAGTTGTGTTTTTGTCATTGACGGCTTGTTCCGTGGAGGTAAACGATACCGCTGCTCATCCCGAAACTGAAAATAGAAATTCCGATACCGGTCATATTATGGATTTTGGAATCGAAAAACACGATACGGACGGAATGATTTATTACGCATGGAGTAAACAACTCTCTCAATTTACGGATCTTGGTCATGGGGAGTTAAAAATGATTGAATCAGGTAATGCAATCTGCTTAACCGATTCCCAGAGTGGACAAAATTACGGTATAGTATTACCTGAAGAAGCAAATTTTACGAATGATCTGTTCTCTTTTGAAAACGGAGCCTCTTGGAGTGTTGGAGAGACTGCTGAACAGCATAACTTCTTTGTCAAAGAACCGAGGTTATATAATATAAGCGAGAGCATGAAGAAATCCCAGCAGGAAATTATCAAGGCCTGTAAAATGGATAATCAGAGAATCTTTTTCTTAATTCCAGGATTATAGTTTCAGCTTTTTCTTTTCGTAACTTTCATATGTAATTAATGCCACCACCCGGTATGATGGACGCATGAGCAATGAGGCATTGACTGTTTGTGACCTATGTGAGTGGATGGACGCGCATTTTGCGCCCGAGCTGCAGGAAGATTGGGACCGGGTCGGGCTGATTTGCGGGGATCGGGGCGACCCGGTGACGCGAATTCTGCTCGCGGTGGATCCTGTCGAGCCGGTCGTGGACGAGGCCCTCGAGTGGGGTGCCCAGCTGGTCATTACGCACCACCCCCTGTTCCTGCGTGGCACTTCTTTCGTGTCCACGGATACTGCCAAAGGTCGGGTGGTGCATCGCCTGATTCGTGGCGGGGCTGCCCTGTTTAACGCCCACACCAACGCGGACTCGGCACACGATGGGGTCGCGGAAGCCCTGGCCCAAGCAGCGGGGCTGGACCCGCAGACCTGGCGGCCGCTGCAGCCCGCCCCCGCCGACACGTCCTTGGGCATCGGACGAGTTGGTCCGGTCACGCCCACCACTGTGGGGGAGGTCGCCAGCCGCCTAGCGAACCTATTGCCCAGTTCGCCAGCAGGTTTACTGGTGGCAGGGGAGTCTGACCGCCCAGTCAAGACGGTGGCGGTCAGCGGCGGATCGGGTCAATCCCTGTTGCCCGCAGCCTTAGATGCCGGCGCAGATGTGTTCGTGACCGCCGATTTGCGCCACCACCCAGCGCTGGATTTCCTGGAGATGGACGGGGCTCCCGCCCTCATCATGCCGTCGCATTGGGCCAGTGAATGGATGTGGCTGCCCCGTTTAGAAACAGCGTTGAACCTGTGGGCAGGTGAAATCGGCAAACCCCTGGAAACTAAAATCAGCACGGTTATTTCCGAACCCTGGGACGCCTATATCCCCACCGTTGCCGACGAGGAGACTACGCCGGACGATGCCGGTTGCAGTTCGGTAAACTATTAGCTGTAATCGCGTTAAGATTTACTAAAAGACCACATAGACCCAAGGAAGAAGTCAATGAAAGCTGCGCCCGAAGACCAAGAAAAACTTTTGGACCTGCAGGTCCTGGATCGAAAGATTGCCGGTTTGAAACACTCTCTGGCCAGCATTCCGGCAGCGGTGCGCGCCGAACAAATCAAGGTTGAGCAAGATGAACTGCGTACCAAGTTGGCTTTGGCTACTTCCGCCCGCAACGACTTGAACCGGGCTTTGAAGCAAGCCGAAGGAGAGGTCAGCAAGGTCCAGGAGCGGGCGAAAACTCAACGTGAACGCTTGGATTCGGGTCAGATGAGCCCCAAAGAAATGGAACGCATCCAAGCCGAACTCGCTCAGCTGGCGACTCGTCAGGGGGAACTGGAAGATAGTGCCCTGGACGCATTGGATGCGTTAGAACGTGCCAGCAAAAAAGTAAAACTGGTGGAAAACCGTCGCGCGGAGCTGGCTGTTGAGCTCGACGAAGCGCAAACCGAAGCGGGCAGCGTTGCCGGTGAACTGCAGCAGGAACTGGTCGGACAGCAAACCGAGCGAGACGAACTGGTCGCCACGATACCCGCGGATTTGCTGCGGGAATACGAAACTTGCAAGCGGGCGACCGGCGGAATCGGGGTCGTAGCGGTTAGTGGCAACCAGTCAGTCGGGATGGATTTGGAATTTTCGATGGCAGAAATTTCGCGTTTAAACGTCGCCGCTCCCGATGATGTCATCGTCAGCGAGGACCACGAAGTCATTTTGGTGCGTAAGTAGTACAATAATCGGGCGGAAAAGCCGGGCAGGTAGTCGCGGGCGAGTCATTCGATAAGCTCGAGGAAAGTCCGGACTCCACAGGGCAGGGTGATGGCTAACGGCCACCAGGGGCGACCCTCGGGACAGTGCCACAGAAAGCGAAACCGCCCCACCGGGCTTATGCACGGTGAGGTAAGGGTGAAAAGGTGAGGTAAGAGCTCACCGCGCGGCTGGTGACAGTCGTGGCAGGGTAAACCCCACCCGGAGCAAGGCCAAGCAGCAGGCTGGGCGGCCCGTTCAAAGCCTGCGGGTAGGCTGCTAGAGAGGTCGGGTAACTGGCCTTCCAGAGAAATGGCTACCGGCGCGCGGCGGCAACAAAGCGCGTTACAGAATCCGGCTTACGCCCGGCTTTTCCGCTCAAATCAACCGGTTCGCAACTGCGGGGGCACAAGTGGGGGAGACGGCCTCTCCGGGCAACGGAAGTTCCTGGTTCGGCGGCAATGCCAAATGCAAAACGCTCCGGGACGCCGCAGCATCCCGGAGCGAAACATTAGTAAGCTCGGCTCAGACTCCAGCCGCCAGCGCGGCAGCCCCCGCGATGCCAGCTTGGTTACGTAGCTGGGCAGGGATAATCGGGGTTTTCAAATCCAGCAGCGGCAAGAACTTGTTGTGCTGACGAGAGACTCCACCGCCAACCACGAACAGGTCCGGGCTGAATAGCATCTCCATCGTTGAATAATATTTTTGCAGACGCTTCGACCACTGCTTAAAGGACAGTTTCTTGGCTGCTTTCACGCCGGAAGAAGCGCGACTCTCCGCGTCTTTGCCATCAATCTCGATATGTCCCAGTTCGCTGTTAGGAACCAGAATCCCGTTATAAATGAGAGCGGTGCCAATTCCAGTGCCCAAGGTGGTGACGATGACCAGACCGGGCACATCGCGCGCCGCGCCGTAACGAACTTCTGCGTAACCCGCAGCATCTGCGTCATTCACGCACTTGACCATGTGACCGGTGTACTTGCGCAACAGGACACGGACATCAATGCCAGCCCATCCCTGGTCGAGATTAGCAATAAACGGAACCAAATCATTCTTAACCGGAGCCGGAATTGTCAGCCCCAAAGGCATGTCCTCAGGAACGCCCTTTTCCTCAATGATTTGACGGCATACTTCCGCCACGGCCTGTGGGGTCGAATGTGCGGGAGTTTTAATTCTCAGGCGATCGCCAATAAAATCGCCGGTTTCCAAATCTACATAGGCACCTTTAATACCGGAGCCACCAACATCAATCCCAAATCCAGTTGCCACAAAAGTCCCTTTCGCGTGGGGGATGAACTTGGCAAATACTCTATGGTAAAGGCTGTGATTTCACCAAATTACAGCCCGAATCCAGAGCCATGGGGAGTGGTCAATCCACCCCGGCGATAACAAACTATCAATCCTGGTGGTTGCTGGGCCAGGTGAGAATTTCTCCGCCGTCCTCGCGCACCACGAGGGTGTGTTCAAACTGGGCAGTGCGTCCCCGGTCGCGGGTCACCACGGTCCAGCCGTCCCGCCACTGTTCCCAAGCGATAGAACCCATAGTTAGCATCGGTTCAATGGTGAAAACCATGCCTTCTTCCATGATTGTGTCATAGCGGGGGGAATCGTAGTGCGGAATAACCAGCCCGCTGTGGAAAGCCTCGCCGACGCCGTGACCGGTGAAATCCTGCACCACTCCGTATTCAAAACGGCTGGCATAGGACTCGATAATTCGCCCGATAACGTTGATGGAGCGTCCCGGTTTGCAGACTTTAATGGCGCGCATCATGGCTTCTTTGGTGCAGTCGATGAGCTGCTGGGACTCGGGGTCAATCTCACCGACCGGGAACATGGCACAAGTATCGCCGTGGACTCCGTCCTTATAAGCGGTAATGTCCAGGTTAATGATGTCGCCCTCCTCAAGCGGTCGGTCATCCGGAATGCCGTGGCAGATACACTCATTGACCGAGGTACAGATAGATTTGCGGAATCCCATATAGCCCAGGCAAGACGGGTAGGCGCCGTGATCACAAATAAACTCGTGCGCCACACGATCCAAAGCATCGGTAGTCACCCCAGGAGCGATATGCTTGGCAGTTTCCACGATGGCGTCAGCGGCGATACGTCCGGCTTGGCGGATTTTTTCAATTGTTTCCTCGCTTTTCACATCGGAGGCGGTGACCCGTTCCGGTCCGTCATGGAACATGTATTCCGGGCGGTCGATGTGAGAGGGAACCGGTAACGTAGCGGAAATGCGTCCTGGTTTCAGGTTTCCCAAGGGCGCGCGGCGGGCGAGTTCATCAGTTCGAGTTTTCTTGTGTAACACGGTAGTAATTCTTTCGATTCAATAGTTCGGAAGTCGCCTCTGCGGGACGACCTAATTCTCATGGTAGTTTTCGGGAGCCGGGAAAGTCCGGTTCACCACGGCATCACGGTAGTTTTGGGCAGCGTGTTTCAGTTCCGCCCCCACCTGACCAAACACTTGGGCGAATGAAGGCTTCCAGTCTTGCATACCTGCCATATCAGTCCACACCAGGACCTGCCCAGCGGCATCCGGACCAGCGCCGATACCGATGATGGGAATGTTGAGCTGGTTGACTGCAGCGCGTGTGGTCGCGGCGGGAACCATCTCAAAGACAATCGAGAACGCTCCCGCGTCTTGCAAGGCCAGTGCGTCCGCTATCAGCTCTGGAGCAGCATCGGCGCGCCCCTGCAGACGTTTGCCACCCAGGTGGTTTTCGGACTGGGGAGTGAAACCGAGATGTCCCATCACGTTGATACCGGCATTCACGATGGCTTTGACCTGGGGCAGGATGCGCCTTCCGCCTTCCAGCTTCACCGCGGCGGCCCCGGCGCGTACCAGCGCGACGGCGGTATCCACGGCTTGGGCAGGGCTGGACTCGTAAGTCCCGAAAGGCATATCCGCCACAACCAGAGCTCGTGAAGCCCCTGCGGCGACCGCGGCAGTGGCACGAACCATGTCGTCTAAGGTCACCCCCACGGTGGAGGACATTCCTAACATAGTGGTGCCGTAGGAATCACCGACCAGAATCATGTCAATTTCTGCCGAATCAATAATCCTCGCGGTAATCGCATCATAGGCAGTCAGCATCGTCAGCGGACGTCCGGCTGTGAAGTACTGCTGGACGTGCTGGACGCGAAAAGGTTTTCCAGGCTTGGGGCCAATGTCTGGATGGTCTTTGTGCATAGTCACTCCTTGATTCTGTCCCTATGTCCCTATACATCCTATGACTTTGTCGCGGGCAATAGTTCCTCAGGTAGACTTTTCCTCAGCATCAGATGCCTAAACGTTTTAAGATATTGGCAGACTGGGTACAGTCCGGCAGCAATTTTGAGAAAGGCGAAAACACATGGGTTGCACGACTATTTTGGTGGGAAAGCGCGCTTCGGCGGATGGTTCGACAATTATGGCGCGGACCGACGACTCGGGACACGGGTCTTTTGAAGCGAAACGATTTGAGGTCATTGCCCCGGAGGATTTGCCAAAAACCTACCGTTCTGTCCTGTCCCACGTCGAAATCCCCCTACCGGAGACTGGTTTGCGCTACACCCGTTTCCCTGACGCTAGCCCCCATAAGGGTCTGTGGGCAGGTGCGGGAATCAACTCGGCTCGCGTCTCGATGACTGCCACCGAGACGCTGACCTCGAATGAGCGCGTGTTGGGTGTCGACCCGCTGGTTGAGTTGCGTGAAGCCCAAGGGGTTGAGGGCCAGGACGGCTACGTTCCGGAACAGCCCGGTGGCATCGGAGAAGAAGACATGGTGGTGTTGGTGCTGCCCTACATTAAGACAGCTCGTGAAGGTGTGCTGCGGTTAGGGGAATTGCTGCAAAAATATGGCACTTACGAGATGAATGGCATTGGTTTCGCCGATAATGACGACGTGTGGTGGCTCGAGACAGTAGGGGGGCATCACTGGCTGGCGCGGCGTTTGCCCGAGGAATGCTATGCGGTTATCGCGAACCAGTTCAGCCTCGATGACTTTGACTTTGAAGATGCTCTAGGGGAGGGGCGCGATTACCTGTGCTCGCCGGATTTGCGAGAATTTGTGGCAGACAATCATCTGGACAC
Organism: Mobiluncus holmesii ATCC 35242; assembly: GCF_000185445.1. Lineage (NCBI taxonomy): Bacteria > Bacillati > Actinomycetota > Actinomycetes > Actinomycetales > Actinomycetaceae > Mobiluncus > Mobiluncus holmesii. The sequence continues at coordinate 476,549 of NZ_GL622346.1, forward strand.
TGCACAAACCGACGGTCAGCCGGTCCAGCGGTTCAATCCGCGCCTGGCTTTTGGGTCACGTTCGGATTCGGATCACACCTATAACACGCCACGAGTGTGGGCATTGCAACGATTCCTCAACCCCACGGACGCATCTCGGTTTGGTTTCCAAGGAGATTCCCGCCCAGATTCAGATGACTTGGATTGGTGCCTGATTCCAGAGCGTCTCATCACTATGGAGGACGTGAAATACACTCAGTCCTACCACTATCAGGGCACTCCGTTTAATCCTTACGCGAGGGCGGAACAAGCTCGGATTGGTGGGGCTGATCAGCGCGGTATGTATCGCCCGATTGGGATTAACCGCACTAATTTCGTGGCAGCACTCCAGATTCGCCCCGACAAACCTGCCACCACCACCGGACTGAACTGGATAGCCTACGGAGCGATGCCGTTCAACGCCCTTGTGCCGTTCTATGCCAACGTGCGGCACACCCCGGAGTACCTGGAGGCGACAACCGAGCGAGTCACCACTGAAAATCACTATTGGGCGAATCGGATTATTGCGGCTCTGGTGGATGCTCACTATCATCAGACGATTCCGCACGTCGAGCGTTACCAGCAAAAGGTCGTGGCGGCGGCTTTACAGGTCGTGGCGCGGACCGACCGAGCAGTGGCTGAGCTGGGTGAGGACGCGGCAAATAACATGGAAGACTCTCGCGTCTACGAACTGCTAGAGGCTGCTAATGCTGAGATTGCTGACATGTTGAAACGGGAAACGGATGACTTGCTGGATAAAGTCCTGTTTGACGCCAGCCTCAATATGCACAATTCGTTCTCACGTGATGATGCCTGAGCCGGCAGGAAGTTTCAGATCAGGAGCTGAAATTGCGTCAAGTCGTAACCATCTATAACCCCGTGAAAGTCGGGGACGAAGACGAGTTTAAAACCAGTTTGAGCGCCGTGGCACAACAGCACGGTTTTGTGGTGAAATACCTCACCACCAGTGTCGATGACCCTGGCTTCGCGATGGCTGCGCAGGCTCGAAAGCTGCAGCCCGACCTGGTTATTGCCGCGGGCGGGGACGGTACCGTGCGTGTGGTCAGCACCGAGATGCGTCACAGCGAGATTCCGGTGGCGGTGCTACCGGCGGGCACGACGAATCTTTTGGCGCGAAACCTCAATGTGCCTTTGGACATGAAAGCTGCCATGGAGCTGGCGTTTACGGGGCAACAAGTCTCGATGGACATCGTCAAGGTGTATAACGAAAATTCTCGCAAACCTTGGTATTTCACTGGTATGGCAGGAATCGGGATAGACGCCGAAGTGATGCATCACGTGGATGAGGGTCTGAAAAAGGTGGTCGGTCCCGTGGCGTACGTCATGTCCTTTTTTAGGCAGGTCAACAATTCGGTGCAGCGGTGTCGGTTCCGCATCGACGGCAAGCAAGTATTGAAACGCAACGTGATTATTTTCATGGTCGGCAATACTTCTCAGCTGACCGGTGGCATCCAGCTGTTCCCTGAAGCCACGCCTTTTGATGGTTCCCTAGATTTGCTCATTGGAGCGCCGCAGGGGATTAGCGGCTGGTGGCGCGTGGTTAAGAACGTGGTTTTGAGACTGGGGCGGCGCAGCACGCTAGAGTTTTTCAGCGGCAAACGCTTCGAAGTCCTGTTGCACAAGCCGGCGGTGTGGGAGATGGACGGCGACCCCGAAGCCGCGGCGCGGCACTGGGTCTTTCAGGTCGTACCGCAAGCCATTACTGTTGTCGCCGGCGAGCCCGGTCCCCTAGCGCGGATACGGTCGAGAATTCGTTAGGCTGGTGCGGAAAAGCTCGTCATTGGGCGGAGAGCTGCCATCACGCTGGACTCCGGCGGCTATTACAGCGCTGCCGCCACAAAAATCATTACTGAAATTGCTACTTCGGTCAGTCCGATGACTCGCGGTCGCCAGGGCTTGCCGCGTCGGTGTGCCTGCCAGGGGAACCATATCGAGCGTGCTAATGTCACCAGCCAGGCGACTGCGACCAAAGGCGATACCCAAGACAGTGCGGCAGAAAGCAGCGCAGCGGTGAACCCCAGGGCGTGCGAGACGACCGAAATCGCCAAGAAACGCCGGTTCCCCCGCTGCCGAAAAATCGTCTTTACGTAGGGCACCGAAGCTGCGTAATAGGCTGTGAGTTGCACTGCTATCGCGGCGGCAGCTGTCCAACCCCGTAAAACAGTGGATAAAGCGTGTCCACCCAGAGCGGACGCCTCGCGAACCCCGTACATCGCGTCCTGACCCATCCGCAAAGCCGTTGCCATCAAGCCGCAGTGATAGGCGACCAAGGTCATCAGCCCCGCTGCCAGGATAATCGTCAGGCGCGCTCCCAAATCACGTTCCCGTCCGCGGTACACTTCACCAGCCCACACCCCGATGAGGAGAGCGAAAGCCGGAATCCAGCAGCAGAGCAGCGGCAGCGCTGCCAGAACGCCTAGACCCAGTAATCCCACCAGAATCCCGTATACCATAACAGGGTATCGCAAGGATTTTCTCCGCGGATTCTTAATCAGGCGTAGTGCCGAAAACACAAAGCAGAAACCAAACATCCACGCGGAGAGCAGCACTGCCTGTTGCCAAGCCCATCCGCCCAGCGTAGCTCCGAATAGCGCCGGAACGGTGACAATGAACCAAGCCCCATGCTGATTGGGTAGCCAATTCCGCAGCAGGGACCTGACCTTACGGTTTTCACGAGCGGGGGGCAGGGTCATGACCTAGTATTTTGGCTTAATCTGGGAAGCGTCACGAAAAAACTGACTGGCTGTCTAATTCGACATCAACTGATCGAGCAGAGCACCAACCTGGGCGGAGTTGTCCTCCATAGTCTGCAGATGTTTTTTCATGAGTTCGCTGTCGCCTGCCATGTAGGCTTCGACCGCGGCCTTGCCGGAGACATGGGTACCTTCGTGAACGCCCTCCAGTTTCTGGAAACAAGGCTGTCCCGAATAATCGAGGTGACCGCGCCCTTCGTAATACCACTTGCCCAAGCGACAGGTGTGGGAGGAGGAAATCCCCTCGGGGTTTGGCTCCGAAATTCCGGTAATTTGACGGTAAATACCCAACTTAAAGATGAAGTGATCGAGCTTCACCACCGAAACGAATGATTCCGTGGTTACCCGCGCAATCGAGTCCGCCATAGAGGAAACTTTTTCTCCCACCGCGGTCGCAGTCTGGCTGGATTTTTCTTCGAACTCTTTGGACTCGTCAATAGCTTGGGTGATGTTTTCCAAGGCCATAGAAGTGCCCTCGGTGATGGAACTGACCAAGGCGCCTATTTCTTGTGTGGCACTGGCAGTGCGTTCCGCTAGAGTGCGCACTTCCCCTGCAACCACGGCGAAACCGCGACCAGCTTCACCCGCGCGAGCCGCTTCAATAGTGGCGTTGAGAGCCAGCAAATTCGTTTGTGAAGCGATACCCTCGATTTGCTGTACAAAGTTATGGATGGACTCGGAAGCCTTGGAGAGCTCCTCCATATTACCGCCCATGTCTTGCAGCTTTTTCGAAATGTCTTGGGCGCCGTCAGCCATGTCGTGCAAATCGTGGGTCGATTCTGCCATAACCCGACGTGTCTCGGCGGTGTCAGCGGATCCCGCGTCCAATTCGGACACAATCTTGCCCAGGGAATCACGGACGTTTTCTGCCGATCCGAAACAACGAGCCAGGGGGTCATTAGTGCTCTGGGTGAAAGATTGCTTCTGGTTCAAATCATTGAGAGCTGTCTCCTGAGATTCTTTCTCAGCTTGAAGCTCGGCGAGTTCAGCGCGGAGACGCTCAATCTCTGCCTGTAATTGTTGCGTTTCTACAGCGGTCTTGGCTTTTCTCACTTTGGTTATCCTTGACTAAAGATTTTCCTCAAAACAATAGCTAATTTATCTCAATACGCTGCAATTCTGTAGCGCTTTCATCTGTTTTCTACTTTTTGTCCGCAGTTTTCATTCGATTAGTCTCGATCAGTTGCGGAACAAGCGAGTATCGTGGCACACCTTGATTACCGGACGGAGTGGCATTTCGACTAAAGTTGAAGGGGTTTTGAGCTGGCTAGGAGTCAAAGAAATCGAGGAAAAATGAGCGAAAACGTGTTGAGTCCGCTGGATACAGAGGGTTTGGAACGGGAAGTCGCCGCGGCGTTACAAGCTATCGCAGCGGCGGCTGACGTGGAGACACTAAAGGCGGTGCGTTCTCGCTACAACGGCGACAAAGCACCCTTGACCCAGGCAAAAAAACTTATCGGGAAGCTCGATTCTCAGGACAAAGCTACCGCGGGGCAGAACTTGGGAGCTGCCCAAGGTCGGGTTCGAGCAGCTTTGGATGCCAAACAGACTGAACTTCAGGAGGCTGCGCAAGAGGCGGCTTTGGCGGCGGAAACTGTGGACGTGAGTGTGTTGTCCGCGCGGCACCCGCTAGGGTCGCGCCACCCGCTGATGGTGCTGGAAGAGGAAGTTGCGGACTTTTTCGTGTCTTTAGGGTGGGATATTGCTGCTGGTCCTCAGGTAGAACACGAGTGGTTCAACTTTGATGCGTTGAACTTTGACGCCGATCATCCGGCGCGCCAGATGCAAGACACTCTTTACATCGATTCCGCCTCCGTGGGGGGCAGCGCGGAAAACCCTGCCAACCTGGTGCTGCGCACGCATACTTCACCGGTGCAAGCGCGTTTGTTGACCACCCGCGAGCTGCCGATTTACGTGGCTATTCCCGGTAAAGTCTTTCGTGCCGACGAGCTAGACCCCACCCACTCCCCAGTGTTTAACCAGGTAGAGGGCTTGGCAGTGGACCAGGGATTAACGATGGCGGATTTGAAAGGGACTTTGGATCACTTTGCCCGTGCCATGTTTGGTCCGGAGGCAAAAACCCGGTTCAGACCATCTTTCTTCCCTTTCACTGAGCCTTCCGCGGAGGTCGACCTGTGGTTCCCGCAAAAGAAAGGTGGGCCCGGCTGGATTGAGTGGGGTGGTTGTGGCATGGTGAATCCAAATGTGCTGCGGGCTTGTGGGATTGATACCGAGGTTTATCAAGGATTTGCTTTCGGAATGGGCATTGAGCGCACGCTGATGCTGCGCCACGGCATAGAGGATATGCACGATATCGTGGAAGGTGACGTGAGATTCTCAGACCAGTTCGGCGTGAATGGAAAGGGGCGCTAAAAATGGCTTTTGTTTCGATTGAATGGTTGCGTCGGTGGACGGCAGTTCCCGCGGACACGAGCGCGTCTCAACTCGCAAAAGACTTGGTAAAGGTCGGTCTGGAAGAGGAAGCCATCCACACTTCAGGAGTGACTGGTCCGTTGGTGTGCGGTCGGGTAGTCTCGATGGTTCCCGAAACAGCCTCTAACGGTAAAACTGTCAACTACTGCCGGGTAGATGTGGGCGAGGAATTTAACGATGCGCCTGGCACTGGCAAGGAGCCTTCCGATATTCCCAGCCGCAGCATCATTTGTGGGGCGCATAATTTCAAGGAAGGCAATCATGTGGTGGTCTCCCTGCCGGGAGCTGTGCTGCCTGGCGATTTCGCTATCGCGACCCGAAAGACTTACGGTCATATTTCAGACGGCATGATTTGTTCAGCTCGTGAGCTGGGGCTGGGTCAGGATTCCAATGGCATCATCGTCTTGGAGGAATACCTCGGTGAGCGCGGGATGGAAGTCCCTGCTCCCGGCACCGATATGCTGCCCATTCTGGGGCTGAACCAGGAACTGCTGGAAATCAATATCACTCCCGACCGCGGCTACTGTTTCTCGATGCGTGGGGTGGGGCGTGAATACAGCCACTCCACGGGCGCAAAGTTCACTGACTGGGGTTTGGCTGAAAATCTGAAAAATGGCTTGCCCGCGGTCAATGATTCCGGCTTCCCCGTCGAAATCGAGGACGCGGCTCCGATTCGCGGTCATGTGGGGTGCGACCGGTTTGTGGCACGGATAGTGCGCGGACTAAATCCGAACGCTGCCACTCCACAGTGGATGGTGGCGCGGCTGGAATCGGCGGGAATGCGTTCCATTTCCCTGCCAGTCGACGTGACGAACTATGTCATGTTGGACTTGGGACAGCCCATGCACGCTTATGACCTGGACAAGGTGACCGGTCCTTTGGTGGTGCGCCGAGCCCGCCAAGGAGAACAGCACACTACCTTGGACGACGTAGAACGCACCTTGGACGCTGAGGATCTGTTGATTACTGACTGCCAGGGCGGTCACGGCGCGCGCGTACTTGGCATCGCTGGAGTGATGGGGGGCGCGGACACTGAGATGACCGAGTCTTCCACGAATGTCCTGTTGGAAGCAGCGCATTTTGACGCGGTGTCCGTGGCTCGCTCGGCGCGCCGTCACAAGCTGCCGTCAGAGGCTTCAAAGCGTTTTGAGCGCGGTAGTGATCCGGAACTCCCCCCGGTGGCGGCGCAGTATGCGGCCGAGCTACTGGTGGAATACGGTGGTGGCACCATCGACCCCGGGGTTGCTGATGTCAACCACGTCAAACCCCAACCGACCGTTGCTTTACCTTTTACGGCCGCAACTCGGCTCATTGGGGTGGAGTATTCGCCCCAGCGTGTGGAGGAACTGTTGCGCGCTATAGGCTGTAACGTCACCAAGTCCGATGCTGATACGTTCTCGGTAGTACCTCCCTCATGGCGACCCGATTTGGCTGGTGGTCCTGCCCACCTGATTGAAGAAATTGCCCGCCTGGACGGCTACGAAAAGATTCCTTCCGTGGTGCCGGTCGGACCTGCCAAAATTGGTAACCCGGCGCCGCTGCGAACTCGTCGGGAAGTCAGCGACACGCTGGCAGAAGCCGGCTTGACCGAAGTCATGACTTACCCCTTCTTGGGCAATGAACACGATTTGATGGGGCTGCCGGTCGACGACCCGCGGCGCGACACCGTCAAGCTGGCGAACCCGCTGGCAGACGATTCCCCGGCATTGCGCAGTTCCCTGCTGGATACCTTGCTGGACACAGCCTCGCGAAATGTGTCCCGTGGCAATCCGCGAGTGGCAATTTTTGAACTGGATCAGGTCGTTAGCGCCCACGGGGTCATTCCGGCGCCCATCCCCGGAGTGGAGGAAAAGCCCAGTGATGAAGCCATGCAGGCGTTGCGGGCAGGAGTGCCGAAGCAGCCCTGGCACGTGGCGGCAGTGCTGGCAGGAAACGCCATCGAAGCCAGCCCTCACGATGCGGCGCGCGCTTGGGATTGGGCGGATGCTATCGAGCTAGCAATTCGCGTGGCAGTGTCGCAAGGGTTGGCAGTGCGCCCCGAAGCCTTGGGTGTTGGGGGGCAGGCCGCGATTGCGGCGCCTTTCCATCCCGGACGAGTTGCGCAAATCCGTGTGGGCGCGTTCACCGGTGGGAAAGTACTGGGGTACGCTGGTGAGCTACACCCCAAGGTATGCCAAAACTTCGGCTTGCCGCCCCGGACTTGTGCATTTGAACTGGATTTGGATGCGATTGAAAAGTCCCGCCCCAAGGACGCATTCCAGCTGTGTCCCGTCTCGACTTTCCCCGCCGCTAAGGAAGACTTGGCGTTCGTCGTGAAGCAAGACGTTCCCGCGCTGAAGGTTGCTAACGCGATTGCCAAAGCCGGCGAAGGTCTGGTCGAGGAGTTGCGCCTGTTCGACGTGTTTGAGAATGTGGAACAACTGGGGGAGGGTCGAAAATCCCTGGCGTTTGCGCTGCGGCTGCGTGCCGCTGACCGTACGCTGAGCCCGCAGGAAATCAAGGAAACTCGCAACCGCATCATCAAGAAGGTAGAGAAAACCTGCCAGGCAACACTGCGTTAGAGTCTCCGGACCAGACACGACCAGACTGCTGCGGGACGCGGTTGGTGGTGTAACTAAGGAGTTAGAGTGACTGCTCGCAGTTCACGAGGTCGAAAATGCTACGTTACTCTGGCGATTTTGCTGCTGGTTATCGTCGTGTTGGCAGGCGGTGTCGTGTTCCTGTTGTCGAACTGGAGGTCTAGTGGGCCGTGGCGCCTAGATGATGCTTGGGGCGGACAAAACCTGAACCATCCGGGACCGGTAGGGACAAAGATGCTGTCGGGCGCGGTTGCGTACCTTGGCACCGCGCCGAAATATGACGGTTCTAAAGTGTATCCCGGTGGGGTGCCTAACGACGGTACCGGGGTGTGTACCGACGTGGTGTGGTATGCCGCTAAAGCTGCGGGAATGGACTTGCGTGAACTGGTTGATGCGGATCGGCGAGCTGACCCGCAGGCTTACGCCGCGATGGCTCCTGAGGGCGAGGCTCCCAATCCGGACATTGACTATCGGCGCGTTCGTAACCTCATTGTTTATTTCGACCGTCACGCCCAGAGCCTGAGCACAGATACCACGGACGTGGCGTCCTGGCAGCCGGGCGACATCGTGGTGTGGAAGGAACACGTGGCGATTATTTCAGATAGGCGCAACGCGCAGGGGTTACCTTATGTATTGCATCATGAGGGCAACGGATTTTGGTCTCGCTATGAGGCTGATGTCCTGGGCAATCGCGGGAAAGTGTGGCGGCATTATCGGCTGGAATCTCTGGGAGCAAAGATAGCTGGACACTAACCTGGAGGGAGTTTTATTCGTCCAGCTTCGTAATTTTCCCGAAACTCTTAGCATAAATATGCAACCATATGAATAAACATGTATAGTTGTGGGTATGGCAGAGGTAACAGGTAAAAAGGTTAAAGTTGCGGTGGCGGGAGCTTCCGGTTTTGCTGGCGGTGAATTGTTGCGATTGTTGTTGAATCACCCTCAGGTCGAAATTGGAGCCCTCACGGCGGCATCTTCGGCGGGGGAGCCCCTGGGAAAGCATCACCCCCATCTGTTTCCCTTGGTGCAACGGGTGTTGCAACCTACAGACGTTGAGAATCTGGCGGGTCATGATGTTATCTTCTTGGGGTTGCCCCACGGGGCTTCCGGGCAGGTAACTCGCACTCTGCGCGATGGTGGAGTGAAATCCCTGTTGATAGATTGCGGGGCGGATCACCGTTTGACCGACCCGGCAGCGTGGCGGGATTACTACCATTCTGAACCCGAAGAACCTTGGGCTTACGCGATGCCAGAACTATTGCACGCCAAGGAAAGCTCGGCGCGGGCACAGCGAGAAATATTGCGTCAGGCTTCTGAAATCGCGGTTCCGGGGTGTAATGTGACTGCGGTCACGTTGGCGTTGCTCCCCGCGGTGTGGGCAGGACTGGTAGATGCGTCTGACCTCGTGGCGAACCTAGCGGTGGGTTATTCCGGGGCTGGGAAAGCCATGAAATCTCACTTGCTGGCGGTAGCGGCGTTGGGCAATGCGCAAGGGTATGCCATGGCTGGCGTACACCGACATATCCCCGAAATTGCTCAGAACTTCCGCGTTGCGGGGGCGACGAAAGTTAACCTCAGTTTCACCCCTGTGTTGGTTCCTATGAACCGCGGTATCCTTGCCACGGTTACCGCGCCGTTGGTTGCAGCAAGTGACCTGGGCGAACTGCGACGCGTATATCACGAAGTTTGCGATAGTGAGCCTTTGCTGGAATTTCTACCTGAGGGTATCTGGCCCACCGTGTCGATGGTGAGTGGTTGCGCCAAAGCGGCTATCCAAGTGGCGGTGGATGAGCGCGCCGGCAAGGTGGTGGCGCAATGTGCCATTGATAATTTGGGTAAAGGCACCGCGGCGGCAGCTGTGCAAGGTATGAATTTGGCTCTGGGGTTCCCTGAGCTAACCGGGGTTCCTACCGTTTCGACGGCACCCTAGACCAGGTTGGATGCTTCGGATTACCCTCGAGGGTTGCTTGAGGAAAACACTCCACAGATTGCACTAGCTCTGCTAAGATTTTGTCGAGCGTCCGTTCAGACTGTGTCGCCATCGGGCGGACTAAATTTAAGAGCAAAGGTGTATTACTTATGTCCAATCCTCAATACGGCATGCAGCCTCAGCCTCAGCAGCCACAACAACCGCAGCCGCCACAGCCCCAATTCCAGCAATACCAGCAGATGCCTTACGGCGTTAATGTTGGTGCTCCGGGACAGTTTCGCGAAGTCAGCAAGGTTCTCTATATTTTGATGTGCTTCTTTTTCGGCAACCTGGGCGTGCACCGTTTCCTGCGTGGTCAAGTCGGTCTTGGTATTTTGATGATTATCACCATTGGTTGTTTTGGAATTTGGACTTTGATTGACTTCATCATCAGTTTGGTCAAACTGGGTTCGTATCAAGGTGACAACTTCCAGTTCTATCAAAATGGCGCTTGGGTTAACTAGCCCTGCATAAAACCGTGAACGTTCGGCTCGGGTCCATGTGGATTCGAGCCAACGTGTTTTTATGAATCTTTGCACAGTTTTGTAAAACTATTCATATTGGCGTATATTTATTACCTGTAAGTGTGAAAAACAGGAGGTAGGCAATGAGCGTTACTTATCCCCGTGGTTTTACGGCCGCCGGTGACCATGTGGGTCTACGCGGCAAGCTGCATCCGGATATGGCTATCGTTAGGAATCTGGGTCCTGACTCCACTGTAGCGGGGGTGTTTACATCCAATCGCGTGTTTGCTGCTCCGGTAGGCTGGGATCGGAAAGTCGTAGCGGGAGGTCGCGCTCAAGCCGTAGTTATCAACTCGGCAATCGCTAACGCTTGTACCGGTGAACAGGGGGATAGGGACGCTGCCGCAATGGCGGCGCATCTGGGTCAGGTTCTGGGTGTGGCAGAAAATGAATGTTTGGTGTGTTCCACCGGAATCATTGGGCGAGCCTTGAATATGCCCAAAATGACCGCCGGTATTGACACGGTTGCTGCCAAGCTGGGTGAGAACGGTGGTGCTGAGGCTGCCGAGGCTATTCTCACCACCGATACGAAGGCAAAAACGGTCACTCACGAAAGTCCTGCCGGGTGGAGGATCGGTGGCATGGCAAAAGGTGCCGGAATGCTGGCTCCTGCTCTGGCGACCATGATTGTGGTGCTTACCACCGACGCTGTTGGGGATTCTGCAACCATGCAAACGATTCTGTCCCAAGCAGTAGACCGGACCTTCAATCGCCTTGACTCGGATGGCTGCATGTCTACCAATGACACTGTGTTGCTACTGGCATCTGGCGCTTCCGGAGTCAAGCCTGACCCGGACGAGTTTGCCGCCGCTCTTTTGCAAGTCTGTGAAGACTTAGCCCTGCAACTGCTACGGGATGCTGAGGGAGCGCATCACGATATTGAAATTCGGGTGACCGGGGCTGCCAGCGAAGCGGGCGCTTTGGAGGCAGCTCGGACGATTTCGCGCTCTAACCTGGTAAAAACCGCCGTGTATGGCAACGACCCGAACTGGGGGCGCATTCTGTCCCAGCTGGGTACAGTTCCAGAAGACGTCTTGCCTTTCGACCCGGCTCGGGTGGATGTTTCCATTAACGGTGTGAAAGTCTGTAAAAACGGGGGAATCGGTGAGGATCCCTATTTGGCTGACATGAGTCCGCGGGAGTGTCATATCCTGGTCGAGCTGCACGCTGGTCAGGAAGAAGCCCACTTGTGGACCAGTGATTTGACTCACGAGTATGTGCATATCAACGGGGATTACACCACGTGATTGACTCTGGTGAGGACTAAATCCCGCGGGAGATTCACACTGCAAAACCAAAGAAATGGAAAGAACACGATGATTACGCCGATACAAAAGACCGAGGTGTTGCTGGAAGCAATGCCGTGGTTGCGCAGCTACCGCGGTGCCACTGTCGTCATCAAATACGGCGGCAATGCGATGATTAACGAGGATTTGCGCCGTGCTTTCGCCGCTGACATACAGTTCTTGCATCAGGTTGGTTTGCGCCCAGTAGTGGTCCACGGTGGCGGACCACAAATTACAAAGATGCTGGATCGATTGGGTTTAGAAGCGCCTTTCATCAACGGCTACCGGGTGACGACCCCGGAGGTTATGGAAGTCGTGCGTATGGTCCTAACCGGTAAAGTGCAGCGTGAACTCGTGGGATTACTAAACGTGGAAGAATCCCTGGCGATTGGGCTCACTGGCGAGGACGCCGGTCTGTTTGGCGCGCGGAAACGCCACTGCGAGCCGGGCAGCGACTTGGGACTAGTCGGGGACATCGTCACTGTTCATCCCCGCGCGGTAGTGGACATGCTGGAACAGGGCAACATTCCGGTCATTTCCTCCATTGCGCCCTCAGTTGACGATCCTAACGTGGTGCTCAACGTCAACGCCGATGCGGTTGCGGCAGCCCTAGCTATTGGATTAAAGGCACGCAAGCTCATCATCCTCACCGACGTGGAGGGGCTTTACCAAGATATTGATAACCCGGCATCCCTCATCAGGTACCTGACCGCCAGTGAACTGGAACGCATGTTGCCGACCATCAAATCCGGAATGGTGCCGAAAATGCAGGCTTGTCTCGACGCGGTACAGGGCGGAGTATCCCGTGCGACCATCATTGACGGACGCTTGGCTCACTCCATGCTTCTCGAAATCGTGACTGACCAAGGAACCGGTACCGAAGTCATTCCGGACAATGTCCTGCCGCTGCGCCCTCATGACGGCGAGCCCCTGCCTACGATGCAATTTCGGAAAGCCTAAACCCAAACCTCCTCACCCGCCTAGTGAAAGAAGCAAAAATGGACGTCAAAGAGTGGATTACGCGCTACGAGAACTCGATTATGAATACTTTTGGGACTCCGAAAACTGTGCTGACTCGCGGGGCGGGCTGCTTTGTATGGGACGAGGACGGTCATCAATATCTCGACTTGTTGGGCGGTATCGCAGTCAACGCCCTGGGGCACGGACACCCCAATATCGTCACCGCTCTACATGAACAGGTCGAAACCTTAGGGCACGTCAGTAACTATTTTGCGACCCAGCCACAGATTGAAGCCGCAGAGCGGATTTTGTCGATAGTTGAGCCTGGTGGCGCTCCGCAGGGCTCGCGCGTGTTCTTTACCAACTCGGGTACCGAAGCGCTGGAGGCGGCGTTTAAGCTGGCGCGGGCGCGGGGAGGAGCTAATCGCAACAGGTTTCTCGCGCTGGAAAACTCTTTTCATGGACGTACCATGGGGGCGTTGTCGCTGACCTACAAATCGATTTTCCGCGATCCTTTCCAGCCCATGCCGGCTGAAGTTGTTTTCCTGCCATACAACATCGCGGCTTTGGAACGTGCCTTTGAGGGGGCACGGGGAGAATCCGTTGCGGCTTTGTTTATCGAACCGATTCAAGGTGAAGCCGGGGTGCGTCCGATTTCTGACGATTTCCTCAAGGTAGCACGTGAAGTGACGTCCCGCGCCGGTGCCATGCTGGTTTTGGATGAAGTACAAACCGGGATGGGGCGCACGGGGACTTGGATGGCTCACCATTCGTCAGGAATCGTTCCGGATGTGGTGACGTTAGCAAAAGGTCTGGGCGCAGGGTTCCCGGTCGGGGCTTGCGTGGCTCTCAACGCTGAGGCGGCAAGCGTGCTAAAACCGGGGATGCATGGTTCGACTTTTGCGGGCAATCCGCTGGCGGGAGCCTCCGTGTTGACGATGATTAACACTGTCACCGAAGAAGGCTTGCTGTCTAACGTGCAAAATGTAGGCGAGATCTGGAAACGCGAGATTCTCGAGCTGGAACACCCGCTCATCAGTGAAGTCCGAGGACGCGGCCTGCTGCTGGGAATAGGTTTACGTAATCCCTTGGCGAAGCCACTGGCAGACGAACTGTTCAGAGCAGGATTCATCGTTAACGCCCCGGATACGTTCACAATTCGTCTGGCGCCACCGCTCATCATTAATCCGTCCCAGACCCGCATGTTTACCCAAGCTCTGCCGGAAGTCTTGGACCGGGTGCAGCGTCAGGCAGACGAAGAAATTCGCCTCGGAGGCACCCGTGCCTGAAAACTCGGTAGTGCAATCCAAGATTTCCCGCCATAGCGCTATTTCTCGGCTGTTGGCGGATAATGTGGTGCGCTCTCAGGGAGTCTTGCAAACCCTGCTGGAAAACGCTGGGTTTTCTGTAACGCAGGCCACGCTATCGCGGGACCTCGAAGAGTTGGCAGCTACGAAAGTGCGAGATGAAAATGGCTCTCTCCGCTACGTTTTGGGCGGTGCCCGAGCCGTTACTGAACGACTTTTGCAGCTGCCGGGAACACTGGAACGCTGGTGCGCTCCGCTTTTGATTCAGGCGACTCAAGCCATGAATCAGGTGGTGCTGCGTACACCGCCAGCCACAGCCGGTACTTTGGCGTCCGTCATTGACAAGGAAAACCTGGAACACGTGTTGGGCTGCCTGGCAGGGGACAATACGATTTTAGTTATCTGTGACAGCGTTGAATCTGCCACAGAACTGTGCGATAAGCTGCGAGGCCTGGCCAAGCGCTAGACCTACACTACATTTCCCCAGATTTTAAACCTCAAAAAACATTCACCTAGGACTTTTTTTAAAAATTTCAGAAAGAGAGAACACTATGACTGAACGGGTAGTGCTGGCTTATTCAGGCGGCTTGGACACTTCGGTGGCTATTGGTTGGATGAAAGACAAACTCGGCGTGGACACGATTGCGGTGTCGGTGGACGTGGGGCAAGGCGGAGAGGACATGGATGTCATCCGCCAGCGCGCTCTTGATTGCGGGGCGGTGGAGGCTTATATCGCTGATGCCAAAGACGAGTTTGCCACCGAGTACTGTATGCCCTCCCTGCAAGCTAATGGACTGTACCAAGGTCAATACCCCCTGGTTTCAGCGTTGTCCCGCCCCCTTATCGCCAAACACCTGGTGATGGCGGCTAAACAGTTTGGCGCCACCACCATGGCTCACGGATGTACCGGAAAAGGCAACGATCAGGTCCGTTTCGAGGTGTCGTTTACTTCTCTGGCGCCGGATTTGAAATGCGTATCGCCGATTCGTGATCTGTCCCTGCAACGTGACGTGTCGATTGCTTACGCGGAGGAACACCACTTGCCCATCGAAACGACGAAACATAACCCCTTCTCAATCGACCAAAACTTGTGGGGCAGAGCCATTGAAACCGGCTTTTTGGAGGATCTGTGGAACGCCCCTACCAAGGATGTGTACAACTACACGGACGACCCGGCATTCGCGGGAATTCCCGATGAGGTGGTGATTACTTTCGAAAAGGGCATTCCCGTCGCGATTGACGGCGTAAAAATGACTCCGCTGCAGGTCATCCAAGAGATGAATCGGCGTGCCGGCGCCCAGGGGATTGGGCGTATTGATGTGGTCGAGGATCGTCTGATTGGGATTAAATCGCGTGAAATCTATGAAGCCCCCGGTGCGATGGCGCTGCTTACTGCCCATCAGGCTCTGGAAGCAGTGACTCTGGAGCGGATGCAGTTGCGTTACAAACGTCAGATGGTAGAGCCAGCGTGGTCCGATTTGGTTTACGAGGCGCAATGGAATTCGCCACTAAAGAAATCCTTGGATGCCTTTGTGGCGCACACGCAAGAATATGTGTCTGGCGATATTCGTATGGAGATGCACGCTGGGCGGGCAGTCGTGAACGGGCGTCGTTCTGAGGCTTCTCTCTATGATTTCAAACTGGCTACCTACGATTCTGGGGATTCATTAATCAAGGCGCGGCGCGCGGTTTCATTGAACTGTACGGATTGCAGTCCAAGCTAGCTGCGGCGCGTGATGGAAAATACGGCAAGGGTATTACGCTGCAGGCCTCGCACCTCTAAGTCCCTGTTCGGTTTTCCGGGCTGTAGCCTCGTTTCAGTTCCCCGGCAGCCGAGCCACTCGGTTTGGCTGCCGGTGGTACTGTGGCGTTGAGAGAAAAGGAGTACACATGAGTGAAAAGTTAGCCCTGTGGGGTGGCAGATTCCAGGGCGGACCTGCCCAAGCGTTGACGGCGCTGTCGGTGTCTACCCAGTTTGATTGGCGCTTAGCTGACTACGACTTGCAGGGCTCTTTAGCTCACGCGCAGGCGCTACGGGCGGCAGGGCTGCTGACCGAGTCGGAATACACCGACTTGAGTGCCGCTCTGCGACGTCTGCGGGCAGACGTCGCTGACGGAACTTTCACGTATTCTCCCGATGACGAGGACGTTCATACCGCGCTGGAACGCGGATTGCTGCAAGAAAACTACGCCGGACCGGAACTGGGCGGAAAACTGCGGGCGGGACGCTCCCGCAATGACCAGATTGCCACCCTGGTGCGGATGTACCTGCGGGATGCCGCTGCCCACCTGCAGGGTCTGATTGCCGCGCTTTGCCGGGCGATTTTGTCTCAAGCTGACCGTGCCGGAACCCATATCATGCCCGGTCGCACGCATATGCAACACGCTCAGCCAGTGATGGTCGCACATCAGTTAATGGCTCACTTTTGGCCACAGCTGCGCAATTTGGAGCGTTTGCGGGACTGGGCAAAGCGTAACGATGCCTCTCCTTACGGAGGCGGAGCTTTGGCAGGCAATACGCTGGGGTTGGATCCGGAATTGGTCGCGCGTGAGCTGGGCTTTTCTCAGGTCTGTCCGAACTCGATTGATGCCACGGCTTCACGAGACGGGGTAGTGGAGTTTCTCTATGTCCTCACCCAGGTGGCGGTGGATATGTCGCGGTTGGCAGAAGAAATCATTATTTGGAATACTGCCGAGTTCGGCTACGTCACGTTGGATGATTCCTATTCGACCGGGTCCAGCATTATGCCCCAAAAGAAGAACCCGGATGTGGCTGAACTGGCACGCGGCAAAGCGGGGCGTCTGCTCGGTGACTTGACGGGTTTGCTGACTACGATGAAAGGCTTGCCGCTGGCTTACGACCGGGACCTGCAGGAAGACAAAGAACCGGTGTTTGACGCCATCGACACTCTGGAAGTTTTGTTGCCGGCGATGACCGGGATGGTGGACACCATGACCTTGCACTATGAACGTATGGAAACGCTGTCTACCGCAGGTTTCTCCCTGGCGACCGACGTGGCTGAATGGTTGGTGAAACGCGGTATGCCTTTCCGTCATGCCCACGAAGTCTCGGGAGCCTGTGTTGCCTTGGCAGAAGGGCGAGGAGTTGGGTTGGAGGACCTCAGCGATGCTGATTTCGCGGGGATTGACCCGCTGCTGACCCCAGAGGTTCGTGACGTCCTGACCGCTGCCGGATCGGTTCAAGGTCGCCGCGGCGTGGGGGGCACGGCTCCGGAGCGCGTCGCGGAACAGATTTCCGCAGCGCGCCAACAGCTGCAGGCGTTCCAGTACTAGCAAGCACCGTGATGGCAAAAGCCTCTCGGATGAATTTGGTGCACGAAATTTTGGTTGCACGTTAAGCGAAACAGGAACCAAATCTAGACAAATAGCAATAAATAGAGGACGAATGTATCCGCTCTTTATTGTGAGCGCCATCTGCGAGGAATGCATTTCACTCCTCAAAAAATCCCATCGCCACGCGTAAAGAACCTCGTGGCAGTTAAGCCTGCAATCCGGTGGACAAGGTCTGAAGTACGGGTTGAATATCGGTCAGGGTGGTCCCGGAGTCCTCCACAACGCCAAAATCCATAATCATAGAGTGACCCTACGAGCCCAGAACGCCCGGAACGGGGTTTCTTTCGGCAGCGCAAAGCGATTAGACTCGAAAGTGTGTTTCAGCCGATAGTGGTCGCAGCGGCGATTCTGGATGACCTCAGCCAACCAACGCAGGTGCTGGGGGCGCAACGCTCTTATCCCGAACAATGGCGGGGTTTCTATGAATTTCCCGGTGGTAAGACCGAACCCGGAGAAACTCCCGAACAGGCCCTGCGCCGGGAGTTGCGTGAAGAGCTGTCAGCGGAAATTATCGTGGGGGAGCGCTTGCAGGAAACCTGGCCTGCGCACGGAGGATTTCAGATGTTCGTGTACCTGTGCGCCCTTGCGCCGCACAGTACGCCCCAGGTTGGAGTAGCGCATTTGTCCCTGCATTGGGTAGACCTCAAACATTCCGAGAGCTTGCCCTGGCTGCCTGCTGATTATCCGATTCTGACCGCCATTGCGCGGCATTTCGGCATCGCACAGAACTAAGCACCTGGGGATTGCCCTCTGTATACCGCATTCGGAGGGTGCCGGAGCGACGCGAACTCACTCGGTTTCGAGGTTTACTGCACGAGGGCGTTGCGGTGATTTAGCGGGAAACGAGGTTTTCCCTTTTGCCAGGTAAAGCCACGATATTGGTACGTCAGGTTAGGTTAATGGTAGTTTAAAATCCGTATAAAAAGTTGTTAGCCCTGCTGGGTTGCAAAAATTGAAACGATTTACTAAAGAAGGCGAGAAATCCTTGTCCAATCAGCCTGCGGCCGCTGCGACAAATAATGCCGAAGCCCAGTCCGCTCACCCATATCGCGAGTTAACCTTCCGAGCCGTTATCATCGGCGGGTTAATCACTCTGATATTCACCGCTGCTAACGCTTATCTCGGATTGAAAGTTGGTCTGACCTTTGCCACTTCCATTCCGGCTGCGGTGATTTCCATGGCTATCCTGCGGTATTTTCATGACCACACGGTCGTGGAGAACAATATCGTCCAGACCATCGCGTCGGCAGCCGGCACGCTTTCAGCCATCATCTTTGTGGTGCCCGGTCTGGTTATGGTGGGATATTGGTCCGGCTTTCCCTACTGGGAGACCACAGCCGTGTGCATGGTCGGTGGCATTCTCGGCGTAATGTATTCAATTCCACTGCGTCGCGCTCTGGTGACGGGATCAGACCTGCCCTATCCGGAAGGTGTTGCGGCTGCAGAAGTGCTGAAAGTGGGGGATGAAAACGGCTCTGCCGAGGAAAATCGTCGTGGTCTGCTGGTGATTATCTGGGGTGGCTTAGCGTCTGCAGGAATGGCGCTGCTCACGGCGTTAAAAGCAACCGCGGGATCTTTGAGCGCGAACTTCCGGATTGGCGCCGGAGGCACCATGATTGGCGGTTCCCTGTCTTTGGCTTTGATGGGGGTGGGGCATCTGGTCGGTCCCGCAGTCGGCACCGCGATGCTGGTCGGTTTGCTGATTTCATACGGGATACTGCTGCCAGTCTTGACTCAAGGACAGATTGCGAATCAGGATCTCGGTGATGCGGTCAGCACGATTTTCGCCCATGACGTACGCATGATTGGGGCTGGAGCCATGGCGGTGGCGGCGGTGTGGACGCTGCTAAAGATTATCGGTCCCATCCTGAGGGGCATTGCAGACTCCTTAAAATCTTCAAAATTGCGTGAAACCGGTAGTCAGGTTCCGCTCACAGAACAGGACATTCCTTTCAAATACGTGGCTGCCATCACCTTGCTGTCCATGATTCCCATTGGCTTGCTGCTGTGGAATTTCCTCCGGAATTCGCCTATCTCGCATCACCTCGTGGCGTTGATTATGCTCAGCATTCTGTTTGTGCTGGTTTTGGGCTTGCTGATTGCCAGTATTTGCGGTTATATGGCAGGTCTGATTGGGGCCTCTAACTCTCCAATTTCTGGCGTGGGTATTATCGTGATTATTGCGGCCTCGCTGCTGATTCTGTTGGTGACCGGCAACACCAGCCAGACTCACCCCACCGAACTGACTGCCTATGCGTTGTTTACGACTGCAATCGTGTTCGGTATCGCTACCATCTCGAATGATAACCTGCAAGACTTAAAGACCGGTCAACTGGTGGGGGCTACCCCCTGGAAACAGCAGGTTGCCCTTATCGTCGGAGTTATTTTTGGTTCTCTGGTGATTCCTCCAGTCCTGCAGTTGTTGATGACCAGCTTTGGCTTCTCCGGGATGGAGGGGGTAGATGAGACTACCGCCCTGCAAGCCCCACAGGCGACTCTGCTGTCCACCATCGCTAAAGGGATTTTTGGTGGGGACATGAACTGGCAGCTGTTCGGTCTGGGAGCTTTGATTGGTGTTGGCGTCGTCATCGTTGATGAAATCATGGGTCGCGTCAGCCGGTTCAACCTGGCTCCGCTCGCCGTCGGCATGGGCATGTACCTCAACATTACGACCACTCTGGTCATTGCGTTGGGTGCTCTGGTGGGCTGGATTTACAACCGGTGGGCGCAACGTCAAGAAAAGGCTGAACAGTCCAAGCGCCTAGGCGTGTTGCTGGCGACCGGTCTAATTGTGGGTGACTCGCTGTTCGGCATCCTCAACGCCGGCATTATTGGAGCCACCAGTAACGCGAACGCCCTGGGGATAGTCCCCGATTCTTTTGCGCCAGTCGCAAAAGTTGTAGGAGTGGTTATTTTTGTAGGTCTGTTAGCGGTTAGCTATCGGTGGGTCATGAAGAAATCCGGCGAGTCTGCGCCGATGCCCGCCTCCGACATGACCAATGAAGAAACTACCGAAAGTCAAGCATAGAAAAGCTGGGACGTGAAGGTTTTTATTTCCACTCTATCGCCCCGCATAACCCAATTTATTGATATATAGCTGTAACCAGTTAGGAGAAAAAATGCTGCCATTTCCAGCAATAGTCCCGGTGAAGCCCGAGGAGCTTTCACCTTTCGAAAAATTTAATCAGCTTGTGGCCAATGCCCTTGGTACCGTCTACGGTATGAGCATTGGATACGTATTGATTGTCGTCCTGCTCGGTTTTGGAATCTACGCGACGATTCGTACCGGCGCCGTCCAGATCACCATGTTTTCTAAAATGTGGAAGACCGTGATGGGCTCCCGGAAAGGCTCTCATGGGGGCATCAGCTCTTTCCAGGCTTTCGCGGTGGGGTTGGCAGACCGTGTCGGCACCGGCAACATTGCCGGGGTAGCTATCGCGATTACCTTGGGTGGTGCCGGCTCCATCTTTTGGATGTGGATTGTGGCTCTGGTCGGGATGGCTAGTGCCTTCGTGGAGGCGACCTTAGCACAGATGTTCAAGGTCCGTAATCCTGATGGAACCTTCCGCGGTGGTCCGGCTTTCTACATTGAACGTGGACTGGGCTCGCGTGCCTGGGGTTCCGTATTTGCGGTATTGCTCATTTTCACTTACGCTTTCACCTTCCAGCTGATTCAAGCCAATACCCTGGCGGGCTTAGCGAAAGCGAACTTCGGAATGCCTACCTACGCCACCGGGCTGTTGCTGGTAGCCATCACCGCGCCTTTCTTTATTGCCGGGATTCGTTCAGTAGCGCGTATCGCTGAATACCTGGCTCCGCTGATGGCAGTCATTTACATGACCTTAGCGGTGATTGTTATCATCGAGAACATAGGTCAACTCGGTACAGTATTCGACATGATTATCCAGGGTGCATTCGGTGTGAATTCAGTAGCAGGCGGAACTTTAGGCGGTTTGTTTGCGGCTCTGATGAACGGCACGAAGCGTGGTCTGTACTCCAACGAAGCCGGTATGGGTTCCGCCCCGAACGCGGCTGCGACCGCTACCGTGTCTCACCCGGTTAAGCAAGGAATGATTCAGTCCCTCGGCGTATTCGTGGACACCATCTTGGTCTGCAGTGCGACCGCTTTCATTGTGTTGCTCGGAGGAGTCTACGACCCGAACGCGGCTGAACAGCCTTCTGACGGCGCGGCCCTCACGGTTGATTCGCTGGCTGCGTTGGGTCCCTGGACTAAACCGATTATCCTTATCGTCATCTTTATGTTCGTTTACTCGACTTTGCTGGGTAACTTCAGCTATTCCGAAGGCAACATTAAGTACCTGCTGGGCATTGAGAATAACGCGTGGATTGTCAAGGCGATTTCTATCATCGCGGTGTTCCTGGGCTCAGTGCTCTCCCTGGAGATGGTGTGGAACTTGGGCGACTGGACCGCGGCCCTGTTGGCCATCATGAACTTGGTGGCTTGCACCCTGCTGTTCAAGTGGGCTGTGGGCGCCCTCAAGGATTACCAGCACCAGCTCCAAACAAAGACAGAGGACGAAATCCAGTTCTGTTCCAGTGACAATGAGTTCCTCCCTGGCGAACTACCCACTGACGTTTGGACCAAAGAAGCAATCGCCCAAGGACGTAATATTTCCAGTGATCCGGCTTCTTGGGAACACGGAGATTAATCTGAATAACCAGTTGGTCCCAGGAACTGCGGTTCCTGGGACCAACTCTATCCCCGACCTGGTGTATTCCGTGAGGTAACGCAATGACCCGACCTTTTCGTATGAGCGTGGCAAACCCGGTAGCATAGAGGGGCGTGAAAACGTAACGACAAGAACTATTGAAGGAAGTAAACGTGAGCGATTTGATTGACAAACTGACTTGGCGAGGTCTGATAAAGCAACACACCGATATGGATGCGTTGCGACGGGCTTTGAGCGAAGGTCCGCTTACGTTTTATTGTGGTTTTGATCCGACTGCGGCATCGTTGCATCACGGACACCTGGTGCAGCTCATCATGATGCGCCATCTGCAACTGGCGGGACATCATCCCATCGCGCTGGTGGGGGGAGCGACCGGTTTGATTGGTGACCCGCGCATGACGGCGGAGCGTCAACTGCAGGACAAAGAAACCGTGGCGGGCTGGGCGGATCGCCTACAGTGTCAAATTGAGCGTTTCCTCGATTTTGAGGGCGGGAATCCGGCGCGGATGGTCAATAATCTGGAGTGGACCGCGCCGCTGTCCGCGATTGATTTGCTGAGGGACTTGGGTAAAAACTTCCGGATGGGCACGATGCTGGCTAAAGATGCGGTGGCGCGGCGGCTCAAGAGTGATGAAGGTATCTCATTCACAGAATTTTCTTACCAAATTCTGCAAGCTAATGATTACCTGCAGCTGTACCGGAAATACGGCGTCACTTTAGAGACGGGGGGCAACGATCAATGGGGCAACCTGGTCGGCGGCATGGATTTGATTCGTAAGATTGAAGGCAAAGATGTTCACGTCATGACCACTCCTTTGATTACCAAATCTGATGGCACCAAGTTTGGCAAATCCGAAGGCGGGGCGATTTGGCTTGATCCAGAAATGTTCAGCCCCTACGCCTTTTACCAGTTCTGGTTGAACACTGAGGACGCTGACGTGGTGAACCTGCTGAAAGTTTTTACTTTCCTGAGCCGCGGGGAAATCGAAGCGTTAGAAACCGAAACAAAGGAAAACCCAGGGAAACGCGCCGCGCAACGCGCTTTGGCTGAAGCTGTGACCACTCTGGTGCACGGGGCGGATCAGACCGAACGGGTCAAGGCAGCTTCGACAGCGCTGTTTGGTCGCGGTGACCTGCGTGAGGTAGACGGGAAAACCCTGGTAGCAGCCACCGTCGATTTGCCACGGACCCAAGTCGTGCTGGGACAGACCAATATTTTGCACCTCCTGGTGGACTCGGGGTTGGAAAAGGGCATCGGCGCGGCAAAACGTACTGTCGCCTCCGGAGGGGCTTACCTGAATAACGAAAAAGTTGAGGATGAAGGTCGGGTCATCACTGCTGAAGACGTGTTGCCGGGTGGGGTCGTTTTGTTCCGAAAGGGTAAACGGCAGCTCGGCGTGGCTGTTACAGAATGAGGACAACGGGGTATTTCCCCAAATGTTGTTCATCAATCGTAGGTAGGTATTTTGTCCTAAAATGGATGCATATCCCAACGATGTGATACCGAACTGTCAAAGGAGACTGTGATGTCCGATACGGAAACTGAAACGATTTATCCTTCTGCTTCAGCCGAAGCTCAAGCGCGTCAGATGCAGCAACGCTGTGAGGCTTCCTTTCGTCACTTGGTGTCAGACCTCGAAAGGGCAGTGGGGCTGCCGGAAGGTCGTCCGTTACGGACTGTAAAATCACCGTTCACCGGCATGGATACTTTGGGAGTTCCGCAGGCTACTCTGGCTGACCTGGATCAAGCCATTGTGCGTGCTCGCGCTGCGGGACGACGCTGGGGCAAGGCGCCGGCTGCCACCAGGGCTCGTTTTTTGTACAAACTTCATGACTTGCTGTGGGAGTATTCTGACGAAATTCTCGATGTGATTCAGTGGGAAACCGGCAAATCCCGCTACCATGCCTATGACGAGATTCAAGATATTGCCCTGAATTGTCGCTACTACGCCCGCATACTTTCTCGCGCGGTTCGTGAGGAGCGGCGTCGCGGGGCTTTTCCCGGCGTGACTCGCACTTTTGTGATGTATGAGCCCAAGGGTGTCGTAGGCGTGATTGCACCCTGGAACTACCCGCTGTCGATGGGGATTACGGATGCTATCGCGGCTCTCGCGGCTGGCAATGCCATCGTCACGAAGCCGGACTCTAACACTCCTTTGTCCGTGGTGATCGGGAAAGTTCTCATGATGAAAGCTGGGCTGGATCCAGATTTGTTTATCTTGGTGCCCGGACGCGGCTCTGAGCTCGGAACTCCACTCATCCAGCAGGTCGACTTCATGATGTTTACCGGTTCTACTGCTACCGGTCGAGTTATTGCCAAGCAATCGGGTGAAAACCTGATTGGGGTTTCGGCTGAGCTGGGCGGCAAGAATCCGATGATAGTGCTGGAGGACGCGCGGGTGGACGATGCGGTGGCGGGTCTGGTGCGCTCCGCTTATGCCAACACCGGTCAGCTGTGCGTTTCGATTGAGCGTCTCTACGTGCAAGACTCGATCTACGATGAATTCAAAGCCAAGCTCATTAAACGTATCAATGATATGAAAGTGGCGGTTTCCTTCGATTGGGAGACTGACATGGGGGTCCTGATTTCCGAGCATCATCTCGAAACGATTGATACTCAGGTGCAAGATGCCCTGGGCAAGGGCGCGGTCGCTCTGACTGGCGGTCATGCCTTGCCTGAAATCAGCTACACCGCCTATGCTCCCACGCTTTTGGAGGGCGTCGAAGAGGGGATGACCCTGTTCAATCATGAGACTTTTGGTCCCGTGGTGTCTCTGTATCGTTTCCACACGGATGAACAGGCTATCGCCCTGGCTAACGACACGAATTATGGCTTGAACGCCTCGGTTTGGGGTCAACCTTCTCACGCCGTGGCGGTGGCGCGCCGGATTGAAGCGGGCACAGTGAATGTTAACGAAGGATTCACCGCAGCCTGGGGTTCCACCGATGCGCCGATGGGGGGCTGGAAAGATTCTGGCTTGGGGCGTCGCCACGGTATAGAGGGCATCCGAAAGTACATGGAATCACGCACCATCGCGGTGCAAAACCGTGCGGTTCCCATTGCTCCGATTATGGGTCTGAGCCAGGAACAATACGTTAAGGTCTTAAAATTCGCCTTGAAAGCTATGCGGCGGCTGCATCTCTAGGGGCGCATTTCCTCTTCACGGCGGTCTTGAAATCGTGCCGAAGTAACATTCGGTGTGACTGGACCCGCCGTCCTTTGCACAACTCAAGCTCTAGCGAGGTATGTAATACCGGACTCGCCAGGCGGCATCCCCAGATTTCGGGCGCCAGTTTTCATCCGAACGGGTCAGGTCCAGTTGCCAACGAACGGGGTCAATCACCGGGGCATAAGCCACCGTGCTCATTGGCGGCACCATAGCGGTCATGTCCAATTGGGTGACTACCAGCAAATCTGCCAGTCCCAACTCCATGACTTCACGATAAACTTTGGCTCCTCCGGTAATCCACACTTGGGGGGTGCGGGCGCAAAGCTCCAACGCTTCCTCGAGGCTGTGCGCTATCTCGACGTCGGGAGCGGTGAATTCACGTGACCCGGTAAGCACGATATTGCGCCGACCGGGCAGAGCCTGACCCAGGGAGAGAAACGAGGCTCGTCCCATGATGATAGGACTGCCCATAGTCGTGTCTTTGAAGTGTTTAAAATCTGCGGGGACGTGCCACAGCATCTTGCCACCAGCACCCAGGACCTGTGCTTTGTCCTCTGCCCAAATCATTCCCAGCACACCGATACCATGTCCAGCACGAGAACTCGCCGAGACATCCTCCGGAATAGGTGTTGAATCAGGAGAGATTGGGGGAATCCAGCCACAGGGATTAGAGACAGGATGATTTGTATCAGGATTCAAGACGACCATGCTGCCTCTCTTATCAGACCGCTACGGGAGCGGAAATTTTGGGGTGGTGTTGATAATTCGCCAGACGAATCATGTCAAAAGTGTAGCCGTCAATAGACTCGGCTTTATCTAGTTCCAATATGGGGAAGGGGTACGGCTCACGAGACAGCTGCAGGGAGACTTGATCCACGTGGTTGGAATAGATGTGGCAATCACCGCCGGTCCACACCAGTTCACCGACCTGCAGATTGGACTGTTGAGCCAGCATGTGGGTCAGTAGGGCATAGGAGGCGATATTGAAAGGCACCCCGAGGAACATATCTGCCGAACGCTGGTAAATCTGCAGGGAGAGACGACCTTGTCCGACCCAGCATTGAAAGAAAGCGTGACAGGGAGCCAGTGCCATCTGGTCTAAGTCGGAAACATTCCAAGCTGACACCAACATGCGCCGGGATGACGGGTCATTTTGCAGGGTCTCCAGCAGCTTTTTCACCTGATCCACCGGACCGGCAGCGGTAGGCCAGGCGCGCCACTGATGCCCGTATATTGGACCCAAATCACCGGATTCGTCTGCCCACTCGTCCCAGATATGAATGTTGTTCTCCTGAAGCCAGCGGTTATTGGTCCCTCCCTGCAAGAACCACAGCAATTCGCCGACCACACCGTGCCAGTACAAGCTTTTGGTGGTGATGGCAGGAAATCCCTGCGAGAGGTCATAGCGTAGCTGGCGCCCAAAAATTGAGCGAGTTCCCGTCCCGGTACGGTCGGGTTTTTCCACGCCGTGAGACATAATGTCGGCTAGCAAGTCCTCGTATTGGTGGTCGGTGATGGTCATATTTCCCCTCTTAAACATGCTGGAAATGGTATAAAACCACTGTATCAGGGACCCCTAAAGCAAAAATTCGTCAGCTTTGGCAGTCTCTTTGGTGAAAGCATTTTGAATGGTCTTTATCACGGCGCGCTCTACCCCCGCCGCAAAGAAAGGAATCGCGCAGGTCACTTCGCCCTCCAGCGTAATTTCGGTGTCGGACTGTGGAATCGACCCAGAATTGGCCACCATCGTGGCGGAAAATTTTACGGGGACGCCCGCCATCGAGCCACTCATGGTGCCGTTCTCGACCCATCCGGGCTGATTCAAGTCCCAGACTTCCACCACTTTCAAGTTCAGCCCGGAATTGAGCTTATTCGCCAGCTGTTCGAGGTTCTCAGCAGAAACTGACACGGTGGAAGATACTCGGATGCGGTTTTCAGTCAGACTCAAGTCGACTTGGGCGCAATCATCCAATGCTGCCCAGCGTTTCTTGTAGTATTCCGGATTTTTTAACATCTCGGTGACTTGGGCGCGAGATCCGGAATAAACCAGGGTCTGGGTGAATTTCATGTCGAGGCTCTCCTGAAGTTTCAATTACCTTTATATTCTAAATGCAGGTTGCCCAAAACACAGCCCAACGCATACCCTGAGAGGGTGTCGACATTTAAACGCTCTTTGAGGGAACCCCCATTCCAGGAATTGTCCGCAGATGCAGTAGAACAGCTCTATCGTTTGGTGTCGGATTGGCAGATTATTTCTGACCTTTCCCAAGCAGATTTACTGCTGTGGCTGCCCAATCGTTACGATGGTATGTCTTGCGCGGCACACTGCCGTCCCGCCACCGGTCCCACCGTCCACCTGGATGACGTCATTGGGCTGAACCTGCCTGCCACTCGTCTCTCGCTGCTGGAACAGGTCTTGATAAAAGGGGAGATTATTGAAAACCCCGTACACCGTTGGACCGGGATGAACACGGTATCAGAAGTGCTGGTGCCCGTGCCTTTTGACGGACGAAACATTGGAGTCCTGGCGATTGAAACCAATCTGGCTTTCCAAGTCGGTGAGATTGGTGGCGAGGGATGGTTTAAAGCGGTTTCTCGAACCCTCTTAAAGATGGTGGCAGCTGGGGACTTTCCTTTCGAGGTCACCCCGACCACCGGCAAGCACGGCAATCCCCGCGTGGCTGACGGGGCGCTGATGCTCGATGGTGAGGGCGTGGTGGAACATTGCTCGCCGAACGGGATTTCTGCTTTCAAACGGCTCGGTTTTTATAACCAGCTTTATGGCGAGAAGCTCAGCGACTCCGTCCTGCCGCTGCTGGAAAAGGGCAGCGTTATCGATGAGGATTTGTCAACAGTGCTGCGAGGACGGTCTTCCGCTCTAGCTGAGATTGACGTGCGTGGAGTGGATTTGACCGTTCGTTCGCTGCCACTGGTCGAGGAGGGGGAGCGGATTGGAGCCCTGCTGCTGTGTCGCGATGTGACGGAAAAACGTCATCGGGAAAAGGAACTGCTGAGCAAAGACGCTACCATCCGTGAAGTGCATCACCGGGTCAAAAATAATCTCCAAACGGTCAGTGCTCTGCTGCGTCTGCAAGCTCGCCGTTCGGATAACTCGGTAGTTCAAGAGGCGCTATCGCAGGCGGAACGGCGAATTTCGATTATTGCAATGGTTCACGAGGCGCTGTCGCATACAGTTGATGAGACTGTGTCGTTTGATGACACGTTCCGCAGGCTGTTAGCTCTGGTAGCGACGGCAGCATCATCTGACCACTTTGTGGAGACACGTTTCGTGGGTAGCTTTGGGACGCTGGGTGCGGATGCGGCCTCCGCCTTGGGGCTGGTGCTTACCGAGCTGGTAACCAATGCGATTGAACACGGTTTGGAAGATCGCGATGGGGTGGTTGAGGTCGAGGCGCACCGGGACGACACGAACGAAACTTTAGTGGTGACAGTCACCGACGACGGGCACGGTCTGACAGGCAATTCGGTAGGTTCGGGCTTGGGTACCCAAATCGTCCAAACCTTAGTGAAAACTGAGCTGGTCGGAACCGTGCAATGGGAGAACCGAGAGCCGCCCGCGACTGGCACGATTGTGCGCCTTACCGCTACCAAGCTGTGAACTGGCAGTTTTTGTTCGTGCGTTGAGACGGGTAAAAAACCATGGTGGTGAGCAACCTAATGCGCTCACCACCAGCGGGGTCTTTCTGGGCTTGACACCCCAGAACGGTTAGGAATTAAAGGCTCGAAGCGCGACGCGCGCGGGCATTACGAGCGTTGCGACGCTTCAGAGAACGACGCTCGTCCTCACTGGTGCCACCCCAGACGCCGGCATCCTGGTTGTTATCCAGAGCCCACTTCAGGCAAATGTCTACAACCTGGCAGGTCGCGCACACGGCCTTGGCTTCCTCAATCTGAGCCAGTGCTGGGCCGGTGTTCCCTACCGGGAAGAAAAGCTCAGGATCTACGGTAAGGCAAGCTGCTTGATCGCGCCAGTCCATAATTACTCCTTAGAGTTCGGTGCAAAAGATTAGGTTAGGGATTTGTAAAACTTTTGCGTGGAATAAATTCGACTTAACAAGGGTGACATCATTCCAATGCATTTTCAAGAGATGTAAATCAAGAATCTTCCAAATATCATGTGATATGTGTCACACTACCATCTGGAGTGACCAAAGCTCCCACTTCGGGACCATGCCGATAAAAGGCTGGGAATCCGCCGATAGTCTGGAGTTTTCTAACGTGATCCATCTCGACGTTAAGGTAATTTGCCACCCGGTGTCTAGCCTCGATGGTGTTGCCTAATTGGGTAATCGTAACTTTCCGATTGGCAGAATTTGGTAACGAGAGGGCTAAATTTTCGGACATAATTCCAGGTGAGCGCAATTCTAAGAATGTTAGGTCAAGTTTCAGGCTACTCTCAATAGTCTCCCATAAAACATTCAGCTTTGATATGTTATGTTCAGATTTGGAGACAATGATGAAACTATTCCGATTGATGTGTTCAGGTGCTAAATCTTCTGCCTCGATTAGCTGGTAACCAAGACGACGATATTCGCGTTTCAACTGGGCAACCAGGGGACGTAACTCGGGCAAATCGTCCACCACCCAGTGACGCTGCGCGGCAGAAAGACTCAGCCAATCGCGACGGGATGAGGACCAGCCTAACGTAACTTGCAGCGCGCTGTGGGGCATTTCTCGATGGGAAAATGCTTTCGGAAGGTCCACTAAAACAATTTCTTTATTGCCTGGGGTGTTTGGCGTATTCTCAGGAGAACTCGCGCTCGACTCTGGGTCAGATATTTCGGCCAGACTTTCACACGTGGAGATACCAATTTGTGCGGTGATGCACGCGTTGCCGATTTGCCACACTCCGCGACCTGGTGTGATTACCGCAGGCAAAGACTCACGCAAACGCCCGTGTACTCCGTTTGACTCAACGCCGGCAGAATGCAAATCCACCGTATCTCGTGGACATAACACGAATTTTTCGCCCGCTAAGGCTCCCCAACCGCTATGCCCAGCACTCAAAGGAGCCGTGAACGCCAGTGCATAGCTGCCCGATCCGGTTTCGCTCAGCAATGTTTCCAAGCGCTTTACCCCCTGTCCCGGATAGAGCCGTTCCAGTTCATCAGCCAGCAAATCCGCCCGGTCAATCGCCACCGCGGCTCCTTCTAAACCACGGTTAGCTGCTAAGGACATGAATTGTTCGAGTTTCCACAAGTCCTGCGGAGCAAACACGGTGAGAAAACGTTGGAAAGAACCTGGCGACGGGTCGCTACTGTGCCCACGCCACTGGTTCCAAAACGTTGACGGGTCGGGAGTGATGACTATAGTCGAGCGACTTTGACAGAGCCACATTGTGGTTAGAGTGGTCAGGGCAGTGGTTCGTCCGCTGCCGGGATTTCCAAAAATACCCAGGCTAGATTGCGGAAAACGCCAGGTTTGTCGAGCCTGGTGGGGAAAGTCCAGCAGGGCGAAACTCTGCGGGGGGCACGGCACCACTAGGGGTAAATCGGGGCACCAGATTTCTGGCAAAGGTGCGTTTCCGTGGCATTTCTCCCATGCCTGGCAAACCTGTTCCACGCAATGGCGTACCCAGTCGGCTTTCCCGCACCAGGCGGCCTGCGCCACACCGGAAGTGAGTCCTTCCCAATACAGACGACCCGGAATGTGCGGGAGACTCGCCGCCCGCGTATCGCTGAGTATCTCGGTGGAGTCTTGGGGTGAACGAACCCGCAAAGCTATTCGCAGATTGGTATTAGCCAAAATTTGACCGTTAACTACTCCACCGGGCTTTTGCGTAGCCAAAATCAAGTGCAGCCCCAACGAGCGCCCATGCGTCGCCAGGCGAATTAAATTTTCCAAAGTCTCGGGATGATCCGTGGCTAGTGCGCGAAATTCGTCCACTACGATGAGCACCCTGGGCAGCCGTTGTCCCGTGAGCTGATGATAGTGCTCTAGGTCGCGGGCTTTGACCTGAGATAGAACCGTCTCGCGCTGTTTCAGGAATGCCTCCAGGGAAGCTAGGGCACGAGAAGTGAGCTGGGGCGTCAAGTCGGTCAGCACACCGTGAGTGTGGGGCAGGGCGCCCAACGCCGCAAAAGCCGCCCCGCCCTTGTAATCAAGCAAAATAAACCGTAAGTCGCGAGGAGAATAGTGCAAAGCCAATGCCAGCAACCAGGTGGTCAACAGCTCGGACTTTCCTGCCCCTGTCGTGCCCGCCACCAGTGCGTGTGGTCCTTCTTTTACCAAATCAACCGCCCAGGGACGTTCTGCGGTGCTCACCCCGAGCTGGGCGCACAAGCCTGGGGGAGGCGCCTGCCAGTTACGGGCAATAGTCTCGGGACTGGTGTGTCCCCACTGGGTGACATCTACCAGGTCGGGCAATGTCTCGGTGGGAGGCATGGCAGTCAGGCTAAGACGCTGCGGATTTTCTCCCAGTGCGTCCATAAGAGAGCTAAACCAGGTGGCGGTGATAGCGAGGCGGTGCGGGTGCGTGGCGAGGATACGTTGCGCCCACGGTGGAGGCATCTCGGCACAGATGGTTATCCCGACTTCGTCCCTCTCCAAATGTGGGGTCTCGCTGGGGTCAAATACGCGAATCGTCAGGGTTCGGGGTGCGGATTTTTCTGATTCTTCACGCGGTTTGAGTCCTCGCCACGGGTCGGGATTATTTGCGCTGAGCCGAGCTTGCCCAAACAGGATAGCTTGGGCGATGACCCACCGGGCCTGATCGGCGCCTTGTGTTCCGGTGAAACACAGTGTTTCTCCCGGTTGAATCTGCAGGATTCTGCGGTGGAGTTTCCGACCCGTAAACACACGAATCTCACTGACTTTTTGCGAAGGCACCGCCAGGGGAGTGGCGGCGGCGAGCCAGAGCTTGTCCGGAGTCGGTACCGCCAGTGCTTGCCGGATGAACACCATCAGGGCTATCGTGCCGGCAATGCCCACAATCACCAGCAGGCGCCATCCTAGGAAAGCCCCTAATCCCAGCATGAGTAGCAGCGGTAGGAACATGAATAAAGCAGCTCGTCCTGCAAACTGTCGTGGAGCTGGGGGTGGAACCAACCGAAGGTCGGACGGACGGCGACTCAGGCGCAGTGTGGTGGTACCAAGTTTGAGTTGTGTGCCGGGCTTGAGATGGCAGACGCGACGTATCTGATGCGACCAGGGACGAGTTTTCCAC
The DNA here is from genome assembly GCF_000185445.1 of Mobiluncus holmesii ATCC 35242. NCBI lineage: Bacteria > Bacillati > Actinomycetota > Actinomycetes > Actinomycetales > Actinomycetaceae > Mobiluncus > Mobiluncus holmesii. The sequence goes on from NZ_GL622346.1 coordinate 508,800, forward strand.
ACCTTGTACACAGGGGTAGAACCGGGGAACGGCAAGGCGCGCAAAGAGTTTTTTGAAGTTTCCAGATGCAGATTTTGACGCGAGATTTGCGGATCGCTCAATCCGCTCAATCTGCCAAATATCCCTGGAATCGCGGGTAAAGCTTGACCTGTGTCGGGTCCTTTAGTGACGACCCAGAGCAGCGGAGAAGCTAGAGCTGCCCGGGGCTGCAAAAAATGTTCCATACCCTCAAGCTAGAGAGTTCAGCCAATTTTCGCAAACGGTTATCCACAGCCTGTTGATAACCTAGGAGGAGAACTTGTTGATAACTCCCATCAAGATGCATCAAGCCACGTCAAACCGCTCCAGGGCACAAGTTTAGCCTGGAAAATTAGGACAAACCTCCTGCCGGAGGAATCAATACCAAGAAAATTAGTGAGTTTGGTAGCAGATCTGGGCAGCGACCTGTTGCGCCTGCGACTCATCACGGAGCAAAGCAATAATTTCCAAGGCAAAGTCAATGGAAGCCCCGAGTGCCCGCGCGGTGATGACCCGACCATCGTGAATCAAGCCGGTATCGGTATAATCGGCAGACCCCAAGCCGTCTTGGAAACCGGGATAAACCGTAGCTTTATGTTCATCGAGCAGTCCCAGTGCCCCCAATACCGTAGGTCCGGCGCATACTGCTGCCAGATTTTCCTGATGAGAACGCAAAATCTGGGACAGTTTGTTTGACGCTTTGAGGTTATCTACCCCGAGCTTGCCTCCGGGGATAACCAGGACTTTTTCGTCGCTGGGAGCGTAGCTATTGAGGTGTACATCGCAAATCAAAGGAACCTGGTGTGAGCTCACGATGGTTCGCGCCTTCTCATCAGTTCCGGTGGCGTCGTTCACTGCCACCGTTTGAATCTCGATTCCCTCGCGGCGCAACAAATCTACGACCAACAGAGCTTCGCATTCTTCAACACCATTAGCAATAAAAATACTTGCTTCCATCTCGTCTCCTTAATCATTTGATTCAATTTCGTTCCCAGTTTACAAGGGGGCGCGTTAATTTGAGACACCAGGAGCCCCATAAGTTCCACCGCAAGTTGCCAGAGAACGGAGTATTTACCGGAAAGTTCCGGGTACTCCAAGGTTCAGATTTTGTGTTTCCGGGTTGGTCTTAAGATGGAATGGTGAAGAAAAAAACCTCCATCCCTGAGTCTGCTTTAGCCCAGCACGCTGACCTGGTCGACCAAATCGAAGCGGCACGCACGGATTACTATGACCAAACTCCCGAGACTGGGGTGACTCGGTTGAGTGACGCGGAATACGACGCCTTGTTCGTGCAGCTGCAGTTGCTGGAAGCGGCTTATCCTGATTTGGTGACCCCGGACTCGCCGACACAAACGGTCGGGGGGAGCGGAGAGACCGCGAACACGGAAGGGTTCCCCCCACATCACCACCTGTGCCAGATGGGTTCCATCGACGATGTGTTTTCTTACGCGGAAGTTGATGCGTGGTGGGCGCGAGTGGAAAAAAGCCTGGAAGGTCAGGATTTTTCTGTTTCTGCAGAGGTAAAGGTAGACGGGCTGGCTATGAGTTTGACCTACCTTCACGGCACGCTCGCGGTCGGGGCTACACGCGGGGATGGCTTTACCGGTGAGGACGTAACTGAAAACGTGAAGACCATCGCGACTGTGCCGGTGCGCCTGAGCGGTGAAAACGTGCCGGAACTGGTGGAAATTCGCGGGGAAGTGTATCTGCCGCTGGCGGATTTCGCCGCTATGAATGCGACCCGCGAACGTGACGGGGAAAAGTTGTTTGCTAATCCGCGTAACGCAGCCACCGGCTCTTTGAAACAAAAAGATCCCGTCCAGGCGGCAAAACGTCCCCTCGCATTTTTAGCCCACGGGGTCGGGGAAGTGCGTTGGGCTGACCCCGGTGCGGCGGCACACCTGGAGACCCAAGAGGACTTTTATGAGCTGTTGGAATCATGGGGTTTGCATTCCGTGCGGGAAACCCCCGCCAGTCTGGGGCTGTCCCTAGCGGGAATACATTCCCTGGCTGAGATACACACGGTCTTAGACCAGATGACGGCGCATCGCCACGATTTCGCCCATCAGATTGACGGCGTGGTGCTAAAAGTTGACAGTTTTGCACAGCGTGACGCCCTGGGTTCGACAGCACGAGCACCGCGCTGGGCGTGTGCCTACAAGTTTCCGCCTGAGGAAGTTCACACCCGCTTGCTCGGTATCGAGGTGCAGGTGGGACGCACCGGGCGGGTAACGCCTTTCGGGGTGATGGAGCGGGTCCTGGTTGATGGTTCCTACGTTTCGCGTGCCACTTTGCACAATGCCAAAGAAGTCGCCCGGAAAGACGTGCGTCCCGGCGACACTGTCGTGCTGCGCAAAGCAGGAGACATCATTCCCGAAATTTTAGGACCAGTAATGTCCCTTCGACCAGCGGGTTTGCCCGAGTGGGTGATGCCAGACACCTGCCCTTCTTGCGGAACCGAACTCGGTGCGCAAAAGGAAGGTGACATTGACTTACGCTGCCCTAATCAGTCGGGATGTCCGGCACAAATCACCGAGAGACTCATACACGTAGGCTCACGCAACGCCTTGGATATTGAAGGTCTGGGAGAGGAAGGTGCCTTGGCGCTGACTCAGCCAGAGTTTGGGCGCGGTGACGTGGCAGCTGCTCTCGCGGCGGGAGGGCACTGTGAGTTAGAGGACGGAACCATTGTCGCCGTTCCCTCCGGGGAACCGCGCAGCCTAGAGGCCATCGAAGACCTCTTACCGCCCCCTCAGTCCCCGGTCATGACTTCGGAGGCAGGCTTGTTTGCCTTGCAACCTGAGGACTTGCGCGACGTGATGGTATGGCGTGAGATTCCGGGTACTGGCGGTCGAGATTGGCAACAGGTTAGGTTCTTTTGGGCGAAGCCGCGACCCTTGCCGAAAGCTGCTCAGGAAGCCACCGGGCAACGTTTCGGACCTCCTGTGGCGGGGAAAGTCGTGCAGACATTTTTTGAACAGCTGCAAGCCGCGAAGTCCAAAGAGCTGTGGCGGGTTTTGGTGGCGCTATCCATTCGACATCTGGGTCCGGTCGCGGCACGGACCATAGCCCGCCAGTTTGTCACGATGTCTGCTTTGCGAGTCGCTAGTGCCGAACAATTGGGCGAGGCTGAAGGAATCGGGGAGGTCATAGCTGCCTCCATTCGGGACTGGTTCACAGTCCCGTGGCATCAAGAAATCGTGGATGCTTGGGAAGCTGCGGGAGTTGGAGCCGTCAGTAAAGCGGAGGGGGCGAGCGAAGCATCTCTGGCTGGAGACACCAACCTAGCGCCCACCCTAGAAGGTCTGACCGTGGTCATTACCGGGAACATTCCCGGCTACACTCGTGAATCAGCTCAGTTGGCGGTAGAAGCCCGCGGGGGGAAAGCGACCGGTTCAGTATCGAAAAAAACCGACTTGGTTGTGGCTGGCGCCGGCGCGGGGTCAAAGCTATCCAAAGCCCAAGCGTTAGGCATCCCGGTTATTGAATCTGCTGGCTTCGAAGCCCTGCTGGAAAAGGGCATCTCCGGAGCCTAATCCGGTGCGTCACATGGCGGCAGTCCGGGCTGTACTGCGGACAAACTACTCCTGGGGGCGGAGACAAACCGGGGGTAGCTCCTGAAGGCGCAGTTGCGCGATCCGAGATTCCGAAACTTAGCTCTACAAAACTGAACCTAGCGGGCGCAACAGACGCTCAATGACTCGATTAACTACGGGGCGCTCCTCCCACTGATCCAGGGTGAGCTGTCGAGCGTTGGTCAGGTCGTTGAGAAACACTTGTTCCATTTGATTGGCCAGGTCGGTGGAAAAAATCTCCATATTAATTTCGTAGTTTCCGGTCATGGACAAACGGTCGATGTTTGCCGTTCCAATCGTGGTCCAGCATCCGTCGGCGGTGGCGGTCTTGGCGTGAACCATAGCCTCTTTGTAAAGCCAGATTTCAATCCCGGCCTCCAGCATCGGGGAATAGTATGAGCGTGCCACCCAGTCAGCCGCGATATGGTTTGAAGTTTCCGGCATCAGCACTTTAATATCCACACCGCGCCACGCCGCCGCGATGAGCTCGTCCAAAATATCCTGGTCGGGAATGAAATAAGCCTGAGTAATCCAAAATCGCTTTCGAGCCTTGTTTAACGCTTTGATGTACAGACCGCGGACGGGAAACAACAGGCGGTTTGGTTCGTTACGAGCCACTTCGATTTCAGGGCTCCACTGCCGGGGAAGAAATTGAGGCAACTGGGGCAGATTCCGGGTTTTGTGAGCATTCCAAAAGTCGGTGAAGGCGTCGGTCAGCTCCCATACTGACGGACCGGTCAGGCGCAGGTGCGTATCACGCCATTGGGTCGCATAGAGTGAACCAATGTTGTATCCGCCAATGAAGCCAATCTTGTTGTCAACGGTGAGGATTTTACGGTGGTCACGCCCGGTGGAACGCAGAGAGAGAAAGAACGAACGGAACAATCCAAAACGTAACACGTGCAGGTGGCGCAGGTGAGGGAAGCGAGTCATAGCGGGGGGCACATTGATATTGCCGAAAGCATCCCAAATAATGAAGACCTCAACCCCGCGCTTTGCCGCGGCAATCAAAGCTTCTTTGAACAAATGTCCGATTTCATCATTTTTCCAGATGAAAGTTTCAAAGAACACGTGAGATTGCGCCGAACGGATAGCTTCTAGCATCGCGGTGTACACCTCAATCCCGGAGGTGTACACCTGCATTTTGTCTGCAGCAAAGCGAATTTCAGGCAACTGGGTTACCGGGAACGGCTTGACCGGGGACTGACGCCAGGTTCGCAGGGTATCAATGGCGACTGTAATCACCCCGGCAACGAATTCAAACAGCAGGAATCCACCAAAAATTCGTGCCATTACCCTGGGGAGCTGCTGCGGTGTCTGCACCGCTAGTTCCGATAGCCGGTTAAAGAAACGGGCGATTTGGCGGAACACTTCACCGCGGGGTTCAGGGCTGTAATGATTACGCAGATTGCTATGCGGGTCCCCTACTCTTTTGCCCATGTTTGTATTCCTTTCCTGTTACCAGTGTAATGGACAGAATCCCAGTGTTCCCAGCGCAGAAGCGTACACGGTTAAAACCACGGTAGCTTTCCCGGTTTCCTGGTAGCGCACCCGATTTCCATGTCCAGTTTCGTCGTCTCGGGTAGGGCGAAATGAAGCGTTGCGACCTTAGACCGCAAGGGTTAACCGCCACGCCCGGATTTTCGCTAGACTCAGTAATATGTCGACTATTGATGCTGATGAAGTGAGGCGCGTCGCTGGCTTGGCCCGAATTGCGCTGACTGACGAAGAAATCCAAAAATTCGCCGCTGAATTGGATGTAATTACCCAGGCAGTAGCGAAAGTAAATGAGGTGGCGAAACCGGATATTCCGGCGACTTCGCACCCGATTCCGCTCACAAACGTGTGGCGTGAGGATGTAGTGGGAGAATGTCTCGATCATGATGAGGTGCTCCAGGCCGCCCCGCAGCCAGACCGTGGCATGTTTGGCGTGCCCAAGATTATCGGGGAGGAGTAACTATGAGTAACGCAGAACTTTACCTGTTGTCTGCCCATGAGCTGGCCGCGAAGCTGGTGGCTAAAGAAGTCACCAGCGAAGAACTGGTGCGCATATTTGCGGAACGTATTGAACACCTTGAGAAAGATGTCCACGCTTTCCTGTTTGTCGACGTGGAAGGGGCGTTACAAACCGCTAAACAGGTTGACGCAGACCGTGCTGCTGGCAAGAAACTGCATCCTTTTGCGGGCGTGCCAATCGCGATTAAAGACAATATGGTGCAGCGGGGTAAACCCACCACCTGCGCGTCAAAAATCCTGGAAGGCTGGCTGCCACCTTATGACGCCACCATCGTGCTCAAGCTCCAGGAGGCAGGACTGCCCATCCTGGGCAAGACCAACATGGATGAGTTCGCTATGGGTTCCTCTACTGAGCACTCGGCTTTCGGTCCGACCCGCAACCCGTGGGATTTGGCACGGATTCCCGGTGGATCTGGCGGTGGTTCGGCGGCGGCAGTGGCAGCATTCATGGTGCCGTGGGCGCTGGGGTCAGACACGGGCGGTTCCATCCGCCAGCCCGGAGCTGTTACCGGAACTGTAGGCGCGAAACCGACTTACGGGGCAGTGTCTCGCTACGGGCTGATTGCGATGGGATCCTCCCTGGATCAGATTGGTCCGGTCACCCGTGATGTTCGCGACGCGGCGGCGTTACAGATGATTATCGGGGGGCATGATCCGCTGGATTCCACTTCTTTGGATGAACCGGTGCCGGATATTACCGGGGCATTGGCGAAAATCGGCACGGACGCTACGGGGCTGCGCGTCGGGGTCGTCAAGCAGCTGCAAGGCGAGGGCTATCAGGCTGGGGTGTTGCAGCGTTTCCAGCAGGCTGTGGAGCGTCTGCAAGAGGCGGGGGCGAACGTTGTCGAAGTGGATTGCCCATCCTTTGAGTACGCTTTGGCAGCCTACTACCTGATTATGCCGGCAGAAGTTTCGTCCAACCTGGCGCGATTCGATGGGGTGCGCTACGGTCTGCGAGTGTTGCCGCAGGAAGGCGAGGTCACCACGGAACGGATGATGGCAGCGACTCGTGAGGCGGGCTTTGGGGACGAAGTGAAACGCCGCATTATCTTGGGAACCCACGTGTTGTCGGCGGGCTATTACGATGCCTACTACGGTTCGGCGCAAAAGGTGCGAACCCTCCTGCAACGGGATTTGGCAGCAGCCTTTGAACAGTGCGATGTGCTGCTCACCCCCACCGCTCCGACTACCGCTTTCAAGTTTGGCGACAAGCTCGATGACCCGATGAGTATGTACCTCAACGATGTAGCGACAATTCCTGCCAATATGGCTGGTATTCCCGGGATTTCGGTTCCTGCCGGGGTGGCTCCGGAAGATGGCTTGCCCGTAGGCGTGCAGATTCTGGCCCCCGCTCGTGGGGACGTCACCATGTATGAGGTGGCAGCCCGTATGGAAGCTCAGCTGGCAAAGTCGAGTGAGCCAATGCCGCCCTGCCCGGCTGCGGCGTGGAAGGAGGGCGCAAAATGAGCGACAAATTGATGAGTTACGAAAAGGCTACCGAACGTTTCGATCCCGTTTTGGGACTGGAGGTTCACGTTGAGCTGGGTACGAAGACCAAGATGTTCGACGCGGCTCCCAACGCTTTCGGGGGCGAACCAAACACGTATATCACTCCGGTTTCCCTGGGATTGCCGGGATGTCTGCCGGTGGTAAATAAGCGAGCCGTAGAGTACGCGATTCGGATTGGCTTGGCGCTGAACTGTCAAATTGCTGAGTACTGCCGGTTTGCCCGGAAAAACTATTTCTATCCCGACCTGACCAAGGCATTCCAGACCTCTCAGTACGATGAGCCAATCTGTTATGACGGCTGGCTCGATGTCGAGTTGGAGGACGGTACCGTGTACCGCGTGGAGATTGAGCGTGCCCACATGGAGGAGGACGCGGGCAAGAACACGCATATCGGCGGTGAAGACGGTCGTATCCAAGGGGCAGATCACTCCTTGGTGGATTACAACCGCGCGGGAGTGCCGCTGGTGGAAATTGTCACCAAACCCATCACCGGGACTGGCGACCGCGCCCCTGAGGTTGCTGCCGCCTATGTGCGTACCTTGCGGGACATTTTCCGCGCTATCGGGGTTAGTGAAGCTCGGATGGAGCGTGGCAATGTGCGCGCTGACGTGAACGTGTCCTTGCGGGACAATCCAGAGGACCCGATGGGGACTCGCACGGAAACCAAGAATGTCAACTCCTTTAGGGGCATCGAGAAAACCGTGCGTTACGAGATGCGTCGCCAGGCGGCAATCCTCGCGGAAGGCGGCAAAATTGTCCAGGAAACTCGCCACTATCATGCGGCGGACGGGACAACTTCTTCGGGGCGCGAGAAATCCGACGCTGAGGATTACCGTTACTTCCCTGAACCAGACCTGGTGCCTGTAGCGCCGAGTCGGGAATGGGTGGAGGAAATCCGCAAGAGTCTGCCCGAACTTCCTGCCGTGAGACGCAAGCGTCTGCAGGGCGTATGGGGATTCACCGACATCGAAATGCGCGACATCGTCAACGCCGGGGCGGTGGACCTCATTGAGGAGACAGTTTCAGCTGGAACCGATGCGGGCGGGGCTCGCAAGTGGTGGATGGGTGAAATCGCGCGCTTAGCGAAGGGCGAGGAAAAAGACCTGGAAGAAATGGCGATTACTCCCGCCCAGGTGGCTGAACTGCAGCACTTGGTTGAAGACGGCAAGATTAATGACAAGTTGGCGAAACAGGTTATCGCCGGAGTTCTGGCTGGTGAGGGTAATCCTGGAGAGGTCGTGAAGGCGCGTGGCTTGGAGGTCGTTTCTGACACGGGTGCGCTGGAAACGGCTGTAAAGCAGGCAATCGCGGATAACCCAGATGTCGTCGCCAAGATTAAAGGCGGCAAGATGGCGGCTATCGGCGCCTTGATGGGGCCAATCATGAAAGCTACCCGTGGTCAAGCTGATGCGGGCACAGTTAAGTCCCTGATCATGAAGGAACTCGGGCTATAGGATTCCCTGAGCTCCCTCTTAAATGTTTTGTTCCCGAACCAAATGGTCCGGGAACAAAACATTTAAAGCCTACTTTTGAGTCTATTTGACGTAGTCTTCGCCTGTTCCGTAGTGTTCAATAACGAAATCCAAGTCCTTATCACCGCGACCCGACAGGTTGACCAGGATGGATCCGGGCTTGCCTTTGCGGGCTTCCTTGATGGCGTAAGCCAAAGCGTGAGAGCTTTCGATGGCGGGGATGATGCCTTCTAAGCGCGAGAGCAAGAACAGGGCTTCAATTGCTTCTTCATCGCGAATGGTTACGTAATTGACGCGTTCCATGTCGTGCAGCAGGGAATGCTCAGGACCGACCGAGGGATAGTCCAGACCGGACGCATTGGAATAGACCGGGGCGGGATTGCCCTTTTCGTCCGAGAGCATAATCGAGTTGAAGCCGTGCATCACACCTTCACCGCCGTAGGTAAGGGTGGCCGCGTGATCGCCCAAAGCTGTGCCCCGTCCTTGTGGCTCGACCCCATAAATCTCGACCGGGTCAGCCAGGAAAGGCACAAACAAACCAATCGCGTTGGAGCCGCCCCCTACGCAAGCCATGATTTTGTCCGGCAGGTGACCGGTCTGCTCCAAGAATTGGGCACGTGCCTCCACGCCGACAACCTCTTGGAAATCTCTGACCATGACCGGGAACGGATGCGGACCAGCAGCCGTGCCGATGCAATAGATGGCGTCGTGATATTCCTCGGAATACGCCATGAAGGCGGCATCCACGGCCTCTTTGAGCGTTTTCAGGCCGAAGCTAACGGGGATAACACGCGCCCCCAGCACCTTCATGCGCGCCACGTTCGGGGCCTCCTTGGCGATGTCGACTTCGCCCATATAGATGTCGCACTCCAAGCCGAAATAGGCGGCGGCGGTGGCGAGAGCTACACCGTGCTGACCTGCTCCAGTTTCCGCGATGAGCTTCTTTTTACCCATGTATTTCGCCAACAGACCTTCACCCATGCAGTGATTGAGCTTGTGCGCTCCGGTATGGTTCAAGTCCTCGCGCTTCAAATAAATCTGGGTGCGACCCAGTTTCTGGCTCAGACGCTGGCAGTGGTACACCGGAGTGGGGCGACCTTGGAAGTCCTTGCGGATGCGGCGCAGTTCGGCAATAAACTGAGCAGACTGTGCAATTGTCTGGTAGGCCTCGGCGTACTGGTCAAAGGCTTTGACCAGCTCGGGGTCCTGCAGGTAGTTGCCACCGTATTTGCCGAAGTATCCCTTTTCGTCGGGGTATTCTTTGAGATAGTTGTCAAAATCGCGATATTTGTTCATTTTTTCCTCCTATGTTTTCGCAATTTCGTACTGATGCCGATTTGGTTCGAGTCCGAACCGTTCACCAGTTAAGTTACGCAGATTTTCTCCCAAAGTACAGGCGTGTTCACTATTCGAGCAGATTCGTATCAAATACTGAAGTAGTGTCTGTTAGTGCTGGTCAAGTGTGATTTGTTGAGCTAGGTCGTTTGCTGACGGGAGCCGGCTTTAGGCTACACCTGCTTTGCGTAATCGACTCGAATTAGAATCGCCAATGTTATTTAAAAATATCTCTATATGCTTTTTGATATACGCAATTAGCGCGTTTCTTTATATTTTCAAGCCTCTGACCTGGGGAAACGTGAGATTTTAGAGTCAGGGTTTACAGGGGTGAAAAAATAGTTGACAGTCGTAATTAAGAACTTATTCGTTTACAGATACTTATCTCGAAAGGAAAGAAGCCATGAGTACTCAACCAGTAGTTAGCGATTGCGCCGTATCCGATTGCTCATACAACCACGATGGCTGCCAAGCCACCGCCATGACTATGGGCACCAAGGGCTGCTCAACCTTTATTGCCTTGCCTGAGGTCGGCGGTCTCGGAAAGCAAGCGGCAGTCGGTGCTTGCCAAAAATCCGATTGCAGCTTTAACGAGCACCTGGAATGCCAGGCGTCTGCCGTCAAAGTTGGCGGAAAGACCGGCGAGTGCCTCACCTATCACCAGGCTGCCTAGATTCATCCCGGATAATTCCATAAACCTGTGTGTGCGAACAGACTTTGGTTCGCACACACAGCTGTATTTAGTCTGATTATTTTCAATCTCTGGTATTCCCCGTAAGGCAGGCGAGGCTCCATTAGAATTTCAGTCATGTGCAAAATCCTTGATTTGCCTTCTTTAGCTGCGCGTGAGCTTCTTTCTTTGTGTGAGTTCGGCATGAGGTCACAAGTGCCTGCCGGATTTGGTTACCTTGGTCCCGAAGGGGCAGTCATGCCCGAGATGGGTGCCCAGCTATGGATTAATTGCCGCATGACGCATATGTTTTCGCTTTTTGCCCTCGCAGGAATCCATCCTGAACGATCCCGCGAACTAGCGATTCATGGCATTCACTCCCTGCGCACTCACTTTGTGGACCATGAATACGGCGGTTGGTTTTCGTGGATTGAGACTGAACTTGATGCGTCTGGGCAGCCTCGTCCCAATCTTGAAAAAGGTCCCCGTAAAGAGGCTTACGCTCATGCGTTCGTAATTCTTGCTGCCAGCTCTGCTACCGTTGCGGAAATTCCAGGGGCACGCGAACTTTTAGACGAAGCCAGACGTATCCAGGATGCCTACTGGTGGGACAAAGCAGCGGGGAGGGTCCGAGAATCCTACGCTCGGGACTGGACAGATTTGGAGAACTACCGCGGTGCAAACGCGAATATGCACACTTTGGAGTCGTGCTTGGCAGCTTTTGATGCCACTGCAGACACCGAATACCTGCGCCGTGGGGCATCTATTGCCACGAAAATTATTAATGATTCAGCGAGGGAATATGACTGGAAAGTTCCCGAGCATTACACCGGTAGCTGGCGTATAGACCTCGATTACAACCGTGACAGACCGACTGATCCCTTCCGCCCGTGGGGAGCTACGCCGGGGCATGGTTTTGAATGGGTACGCCTGATTTTGCAGCTCCAAGGTGCGGTCGAGGCTGCGGGATTAAATTTGAAATTGGAATGGGTTCACGAGGCCGCTGCGGGACTTTACCGTAGTGCTCTGGCTGCGTGGGGGACCGACGACGCTGCGGGAATTCCCTATACGACGGATTTCGAGGGTCGTCCCGTCTCATCCCAGCGGATGCACTGGGTCATATGTGAAGCGCTTGGGGCCAGCCTGGTGACAGCGAAGTGCTTCACCCGGTGGGCGGGGCAGGGCAGTGCGGATTTGGTGATTACCGCTGACAAATGGGTGGAACGTTTCAGCGAATACGCCCAAAGTAGCCTGATTGAATCCCCCGGTCGGTGGTGCCACGAACTAGACGGACATAACCGGCCCGCGGCGCTGACTTGGTCGGGTAAACCGGATATTTATCACGCCGGACAGGCTATGTTTTTGGTGAACTTACCGGTGCAACCGGGATTTGCTGCGGCATTGAAAAAGACAAAGTAGGCTGAAAATCGGGAATCAATTGCAGTTTTGGCGGCGTCATTCCCTCCGGTAGGCTGCAACGGCTTTTGCAAATCTATCTGTTCGGCAAGTCGGGTATCAAGGCAAAATTAGTGCTATACCTGACAAATCTAATGGTATGTTATTTCGCGACACGCCCGAAATGCACGAAAAAGGACCCTCGATTTGCATCTGCAAAAACCCGCGTGTATAGTTTTATCTGTTGCCCACTTTTGAGGTGAGCAACGCCCCGATTGTTGATATCCTGGTGAAAACTGGGGTGGATCGGT
>NZ_GL622346.1:526242-528134 GCF_000185445.1 Mobiluncus holmesii ATCC 35242
AACCCACAAACCCGATATAAGCCAAAAACACGAGTTTCGATTTTAGGGAGTTGATTTGCCTATGACTGATGACACTCCGTCCCGAGTTTTTCCTTCGAAGGCTACCCGTCATGCTGTCATTACCCGACTGCTGCAAGAAAACGTGATTCGTTCTCAAAGAGCTCTACAAAATCACCTCAACGAACTGGGGTTCAGCGTCACGCAGGCAACCTTGTCTCGAGATTTGGAAGAGCTCTGTGCCACCAAGATTCGAGACCGTGATGGAAACCTGCATTATTCCTTGGTCCCTACCGAGGGCACCGCAGGGAACGCTAAACCTCTCAACGGCAGTCTTGATTATTGGGTAAAACAATTTTTGCTGAAGTCTACGTGCGTTTGTAATCAAGTCATTCTGCGCACGCACCCCGCAGCTGCTTCGCCACTAGCTTCGATAGTAGATAAAGAAAACCTTGAGGGAGTCTTGGGCACGATAGCGGGAGATAATACTCTGTTGATAATTTGTCGTGATGAAGCAGCTGCCCAAGCGCTCCATACCCTCATACTTTCCATCTCCGGAATGGAATAGCTCTCCCAGAACCACTACGTTACCGCTCATCCTGACTAAACTAGCAGTGAGGCTCGGCAATAGGTACCGAGGTTGAATGTAGTTTGAGGAAAGAGGACTCTAGAAACATGCAACAAAGCAACTTGAAACTGATCACAGAGCTGCGCCATGAGCTCCATGCTCATCCTGAAATCTCCGGGCAAGAAACGGAAACCAAACACCGGTTGATGAGCTTTCTAGCCGAGCACACCTCCTTTGCTATTCATGACGAAGGCAGTTGGTTTTGGGTGAAGATTCCCGGAACGAATTCCAGCCAGCCAGCCATCGGTTTCCGTGCAGACTACGATGCGCTGCCCATTCCGGAAGATTTGGACCTCCCTTATGCCTCTCAGAATCCTGGTGTAGCGCACAAGTGTGGTCATGACGGGCACAGTTCCGCTCTGGCGGGATTAGCTCTGGAATTGGCAGGGCATGAAGTGCCATCAGACGTTTATCTCATTTTTCAGCCTGCCGAAGAAACCGGGGCTGGGGGATACGCCAGTTCCCGTCTCATTGAACGTGAAGGAATCGACCAAATTTATGCTTTCCACAACTGGAGCGGAATTCCTCGCGGCTGTGTGGCTTTACGACGTGGCGTGTCGCAGTGTGCCTCGCAAGGACTGAGCCTGGATTTTAAAGGCATTACCACGCACGCCAGCAACCCGGAAGCTGGACTGAACCCCAGCGAAGCGATTGCGCAGCTGGTTCTCTACGTTATGGATTTGGCAGGAGTGGCGAGACTCGGTAATCGGCATTCTTGTTTTGAGGGATTCGTGCTGGCCACCGTGGTAGGAATCGAAGTCGGACGCAAGGACTTTGGTATCTCGGCTTCTCACGGGGAGCTGAACTTAACTCTGCGTGCCGAAAACGAGTCTGACTTGGCACAGCTGAAGAGCCTGATTTGCGACGAGGCTTCCCGCCTGGCGAAGCAGACCTCCCTGCTGCTGTCCCTGACTGACTGCGACGTTTTTCCTGAAACATGCAACGATGACGCAGCGATAGACCTGGTTGTGGCTGCCGCGCAACATGCCGGTCTGCCGGTGGTGTACCTGGAAAAGCCCTACCGTGCTTCGGAAGATTTCGGACATTACCTGAAACTTGCCAGCGGGGCGATGGTTTATATCGGTAATGGGGAAGATTGGCCACCCCTGCATACCTCTGCCTATGACTTCTTGGACAGCAACCTGGAAGTGGCCGTGGATTTGTGGTTGTCTATTCTGGGATTCGTGGTGCCTCATGTCAATTTGAGCGCGAATGGTTAGTTGTGCGTCATTTAGTTTGAGCGCGAAGTGGGGGTTAGGCGCTGCGG
>NZ_GL622346.1:530238-1000066 GCF_000185445.1 Mobiluncus holmesii ATCC 35242
CCGTCTCGAAGCCGGTCAAACACCAACCCAACAGCACAATCCCTAAACTCCCGCGAATACTTCCAAGGCATAAAACAACCCTCTCAAAAAAACCTAGGAACAAAACCCGGGACACTTCAATTAAACTTGTACGCGAAGCGCTCGTAGCTCAATGGATAGAGCATCTGACTACGGATCAGAAGGTTGGGGGTTCGAGTCCCTTCGGGCGCGCTGCTGAATGATTTTCACCGTCTTGGCGCAGTGTCGTTTTCCCGTTTCCTGGTTTTTCAGTCTGTTTGCGTGTGCCAGTGCCAGCAACGAATGCGCAACCCGTGGAATAACTTGCCAGGCACGGACTCAAATACCCCTTAAAGCCTGACGAGGCGAACAAACCCCACCGACCTTGTGCAGCCAGAGCCCGACGCTTGTGCCACCTCCCGAACGCGCTACCACCCCCCAAAACCGCCTACTGTAACATGAAAATATATGCATTCTCTGGATGCGGACTACAGGGGGACAAAGAAGGGTATACGCATAATTATTCAAATTTGGAAATCCCTCGATTTACGTGTGAACAGGTAATACAATGAATTAGTGCGAAAAATAACAGATGTTTTTAGGGCAGCGGCAATGGGGCGCATACCCCGAGAACGCTGTTTTCGAGACCGCACACTTCACTCCATATAGAAGGGTAAAGAATGAGCAACGACAATGCTGTTGCGGAAACAGAGGAAGTTAAGCTTCCCCTATTCCCGTTGATTGCTTTTGGTATAGGTTCCATGGTTGGAGCGGGTATCTTCGGGATACCGAGCCAGATGGCTGGCAAAGCGGCGCCGGGGCCGCTGTTGATAGGTTGGTTGATTACCGGCATCGGTATGCTGATGCTGGCTTTCGTGTTCCAATCTCTGGCAACAACTCGTCCAGACATCACTGGTGGTGTTTATGGCTACGCACGCGAAGGCCTGGGCAACTTCGGCGGCTTTATGTCCGCCTGGTCATACTGGTTATCGGCTTGGGCCGGCAACCTCTCTTACATTGCCTTTTTCACGTCAGCTCTGGGTGGATTCGCGGTATTCTCCGGCTTGATGCAAGGAGATTCCGTTTCTATCGCGGGGTTGATATTCGGTCTGGTCTGCCTGTGGTTGATTCACTTCCTGATTTTGGCCGGTATCCGTACCGCAGCGTTCGTGAACACGATTGTTACCGCGGTTAAGATTATTCCGATTGTTGTCTTTATCATCTGTGCTGCTGTGGCTTTCAAGGTCGGTTTCTTTACGGCTGACTTCTGGGGCAACGTGGTGCAGGTTGGTCCCGAGGGCGAAGAAGTCGGGCTTGGTCCGGTGATGGCTCAGGTTTCCCACATGATGCTGGTTACGGTTTGGGTGTTCATCGGTATCGAAGGTGCTTCGGTGTACTCCACTCGTGCCAAGAAGTCCAGCGATGTGGCCAAGGCTACGGTTATCGCTTTCCTTACCGTGCTGGCATTGCTGGTATTTGTGAACGTCCTGTCCTACGGCTTGATGGCCCAGCCCGAGTTGGCTGGACTCGCCGATCCGTCCATGGGCGGTGCGATGGCGGCTGCGGTCGGTCCTTGGGGTGCCGGATTCATCAACATTGCGGTGCTAATCTCCGTGGCTGGCGCTATGCTGACCTGGGTCATGCTGGCCTCCGAGATTCTATTCGTGCCGGCAGCTGACCACAACATCATGGCGGCCTTTGGCAAGACGAACCGGAAAGGCTCCCCGACAGTTTCGCTGTGGGTGACCAACATTGTGTCTTCCATTGTCTACATCATCATGATTTTGGGCTTTGCCTCGAGCTACACCGACTTGATTACCATCGCGGCCTCGCTGATTATTCCGTGCTACGTGATTTCGGCAATCTACCAGATTATTCAGACCTCGCATGGACGCAACGAAGCGGAAGGTGTGAAGTCTTCTAAGGGCTACCGGATGTGCGTTGGCGTCATCGCTACCGTCTACACGGTCTGGTTGCTGTGGGCTGGCGGCATCGGGCTGCTGTTCCTCAACGGTTTGCTGTGGTTGATTGGCTCCCCGCTGTATTACAAGGGACGTAAGGAACAATATCCTGACCGGCCGGCTTTCCAGGGTAAAGACAAGATTTTGCTGGGCGTGGCTGTAGCTTTCACGGTACTGCTGATTATCTGGGTCACCGTATTCAAGGGTGACTTCATCAGCGCTATGTTCTGGAACGGTCTGTAAAGACTACCGACAATTGAATCTTGCGTTTTCTTTGGCGATGGCTCGGTGAGGTCACCCGACCGACCCGGGACATCGCCAAAGAAAACCTCTTGAAAGATAATTTCATATCCACACAGCATGAGGACTAAAGGGGTCCTCTCGGCTCGGTTCGTACACTTGTACCGATGACTATAAGTCTTCGCGCCCTGAGGCGACCTGCGTACGTACCAAAACAACGATTACGTTAGGAAGGAATCAATATGAACAACAAAGTTGGTGTTTACTCTGAGGCAGGGGTTCTGCGTACTGTGATGGTTTGCAGGCCTGATTTAGCTCATAAGCGGCTAACTCCTGAAAACTGCTCGGACCTACTATTCGATGATGTCTTGTGGGTCGAAGAAGCGCAGAAGCACCACGATGACTTCGTGGCTCAGATGAAGGCCCGCGACATCGAAGTACTCGATATGCAGGTCATGCTGAGCGAAATCCTGGATAACAAGGAAGCTCGCAAGTTTATCCTGGATCGCCGTGTCGCCGACGACATGGTTAACCCCATCGTCGCCAAGGACTTCCGTGATTACTTCACGGAAATGGACTCCAAGGAACTGGCACGTTACCTCATCGGCGGTATCAACCTCGATGAGATTCCCGATGAAGTCGGCGGCGTGTACAAGAAAGCTGTGACCCCTGACGGTTACAACCTGCACGACTGGATTTTCAATCCGCTGCCCAATACTCAGTTCACTCGTGACAACTCCGCTTGGGTGTTCAATGGCGTGTCCCTGAACCCGATGTACTGGCAGGCTCGCCGTCAGGAGACCCTCCTGACTCACGCGATTTACCAGTACCACCCGCGTTTCGCTAACGAGGACTTTAACATCTGGTTCGGCGCTGACCCAGACAAGAAGTGGCACCCCAACACCTTCATCGAAGGCGGCGACGTGATGCCTCTGAAGGATGGTGTGCTGCTGGTCGGCATGGGCGAGCGTACCTCGCTCAACGCCACTACGGAGCTGGCCAAGGAATTGTTCGCCAAGAAGGCTGCTGAGCGCGTCATCGTGGCGCGTATTCCGCGGACTCGTGCGGCAATGCACCTGGACACCATCTTTACGTTCTGCTCCGAGGACGTCGTAAACGCTTACATGCCTTACGTCGACAATACTTGGACCTTCTCGCTGCGTCCTGATGAGTCCAAGTCCAGCGGCGTCGACATTCGCCGCGACGGCACGAAGCTGGTCGACACCTTGAACGAAGCGCTGGGCGTGAAGTTCCATGTCTGCCCCACCGGCGGCGACTACTTCAACGTCGAACGCGAACAGTGGAACGACGCGAACAACACCCTGGCTATTGCACCGGGGGTTGTGATGGGCTACCGCTCCAACATCGAGACCAACAAGAACCTGCGCAATGCTGGTATCGAGGTCCTCGAGATTGACGGCGCCGAACTCGGTCGTGGCCGCGGTGGCTCGCGTTGCATGAGCTGCCCGATTGCTCGCGACCCGCTCTACAAGTAGAGCCACTCGTAAGCGGTTATAAGTTTCCCCTCCGGGCTGCCTCGGAGGTTATCAACGGGGCAGCCCACGGGGGTATGTTTTTTCTGGCCGGTAACCGTAGCGGTGCTGTTATGGTACTATCCAGAAATTTGGAGATTATTCTCCACGCATTACCCATCAACAAGAAAAAACCTATTTGAAAGGAAAACCCATGACTGATTTTCACGGTCGTCACTTTTTGAAAGAACTCGACTTTACTCCTGCCGAGTGGCTGGAACTGCTCGAGCTGGCTGCTGAACTGAAAGCCGCGAAGAAAGAAGGTCGCGAAGTTCAGTACCTGAAGAACAAGAACATTGCTCTGATTTTCGAAAAGACTTCGACCCGTACCCGCTGCTCTTTTGAAGTTGCTGCCTACGATCAGGGCGCTCACGTAACCTATCTGGATCCCTCCGGCTCTCAGATGGGTCACAAGGAGTCTATTGAGGATACTGCCCGCGTGTTGGGTCGTTTCTATGACGGTATCGAATACCGTGGTGACTCCCAGCACAAGGTAGATGTCCTGGCTGAAATGTCCGGCGTGCCGGTGTGGAACGGCTTGACCGATGCTTGGCACCCCACCCAGATGCTGTGTGACATGCTGACCATGCACGAGCAGAGCGGCAAGCCTTACAACGAGATTTCTTTCGCTTACGTGGGCGACTCCCGCTTCAACATGGCTAACTCTCTGTTGATTTCCGGCGCGATGCTGGGAATGGACGTGCGGATTGTGGCTCCTAAGGAACTGTGGAACTCCCCGGAGATTATTGCTAAGGCTGAAGAAATCGCCAAGCAGACCGGTGCCAAGATCCTGCACACCGAGAGCGTTGATGAAGGCGTCAAGGGCGTGGACTTCGTCTACACCGATATTTGGGTTTCCATGGGTGAGCCGAAGGAAGTTTGGGATGAACGCATCAAGCTGCTGAAGCCCTACCAGGTGAACGCTGAACTGATGGCCAAGACTGGTAACCCGAACACCAAGTTCCTGCACTGCTTGCCGTCTTTCCATGACCGCCACACGACCGTTGGTGAAGACATCTACCAGAAGTACGGCTTGGACGGTATGGAAGTAACCGACGATGTCTTTAACGGTGAATGCTCCGTGGTGTTCGATCAGGCCGAAAACCGGATGCACACGATTAAAGCCGTAATGGTGGCGACGCTAGGAGAGAAGTAAGAGATGCGTATAGTTATTGCTTTGGGCGGCAACGCCCTGCTGCGCCGTGGAGAAAAGCCGGATTCCGCCACGCAGATTGCTAACGTTGAGCTGGCAGTGCAGAAACTCGCGCCCTTGGCGGAAGAACATGAAGTGGTTATCACCCACGGTAATGGTCCCCAGGTTGGCGTGTTGGCTTTGCAGTCAGCTAACGATCCGAATCTGACCCAGCCCTATCCTTTCGATACTTTGGGTGCACAAACCCAGGGCATGATTGGTTACTGGCTGTTGCAGTCTCTGCAGAATAACCTTCCGGGGCGGCATGTGGCTTCTTTCGTGAACCAGACTCTGGTTTTGGCTGGAGACCCTGCATTCGATAACCCGACCAAGTTCGTAGGCCAGGTTTACAACAAGGAAGAATCCGAAGAGCTGGCGAAGTCTCGTGGCTGGATAATGAAAGCTGACGGAGAGTACTTCCGTCGCGTTGTCGGCTCGCCTAAGCCGCAGCGTGTGGTAGAGACCCGGTTGATTCGCCGGATGCTCGACATTGGCGCTGTCGTGGTCTGCGCGGGTGGCGGCGGTATTCCTGTCGTCCGTAATGAAAAGGGCAAGCTGCAGGGCGTGGAGGCAGTAATCGACAAAGATTTGACTGCCGCGACCCTGGCCGAGCACCTGGATGCCGATTTCCTGATGATTTTGACCGATGTTCCCGCTGTAATGGAGAACTTCGGCACTCCCGAGCAAAAGGAAATTCACCGGGCCAGCCCTGCCGCTATGCGCGCGGGTGGCTTCCCCGCCGGCTCTATGGGGCCGAAGGTCGAAGCAGCTTGCCGCTTTGTCGAGCTGACCGGTGATGTTGCTGCGATTGGGCAGCTCAGCGATGCTCAAAAGATTATCGCGGGTGAATCTGGCACCATCATTACCCCCGGCGGTAATTACAGTGGTCCCGATGAGATTACCCGTCGCGGCTGCAAGAAGATGTAGTACCAAGATGGTGCGGCTGTCACCATCTCGGAAGGCTTGAAAACGCCTTTCGTTGCGAATAATCTGTATTCGCGGGGAAGCTTAGGCTTCCCCGCGAATCGCATTTAACTGCATGAACCACAAGGCCTTCGACCTGATTTGGTAGCGTAACTCAAAAATGAAATAGTTTAGGATTATAGCGTTTGCAGATGCAGTCAAGAGTGCGATGGACTTGGATAAGGGCATCCGGTGGATCCGCGGGGAGGACAATGCTAACCGGTATGGAACGAACCGAACTGGAAAAATTTTCACCGCAGGTCAATTTGCCCGCGGACTTCGTAACTTTTTGGAGCAACACGCTGCAGGACTCTCGTCAGATTCCAGCACATATTCAACTGCAACAGGTCAATACCCCGATAGAGACCGTCGAATTTTACGATGTGACCTTTCCCGGATTTGCCGGGGAGAGCATCAAAGGTTGGTTGGCAGGAGCGCCTGGATTTACCAAGTGTGAAGGTCAACCCCTCATCGTGGAGTACCTCGGCTACGGTGTGGGGCGTGGGGTACCCGGAGAACGCCTGTTCTGGCCTTCTGCCGGTTACGTGCATCTCATTATGGACAGTCGCGGTCAAGGTGGAGACTGCGGCACCGGGGGAGCCACTCCTGACCCGCATCCAGCCCCTCCACACGCCTTCGGGTTCTTTACCCTGGGCATCGAAAATCGTGAAACCTATTATTTTCGCCGTCTGATAACTGACGCCCACCGAGCTATTGATGCCGCAGCGACCTTAAACTTTATCGACCCGAAACGAATTTTTGTAGCTGGAGCGTCCCAAGGCGGAACCTTGGCGGTTTGTGTCGGAGCGTGGCACCAGGGCGTGCGGGCAGTGTTGTCGGATTTAGCTTTGGGCAACGTAATGTATGGGGTCAGCCATAATAATCACATGCCTTACCGGGAAGTGCAGCGTTATCTGCGTGCCTATCCGGATCAATACGAGCAGGTAGAAACAACCCTGTCGTATTTTGATGCCGTCAATTTTGCGCGACAAGCCATGCACCCGGCCTATTTCTCAGTGTCGCTCAGCGATGAGTACGTGCCTCCCGCCTGCACCTACTCAATCTTCAACGAGTGGAGCGGAGATAAATGCCTGGAAGTGTATCCCTTTAACGAACACGACGACCCGAATCTGCACCACCTGTTAAAGCAACACGCCTGGTTGGAGCAGTTCCACTAACTTTCTATGGCGTCCCAGTCCGGGGTGTGCGCTGAAAGCGGAGGTCGCCAATCGGGCGCCGATTGCGGGCTTGCCAGCAGGGCGATTTGGGTATTGACCCCTTTCACCGTATCTAGGGCGAGTTTACGTCCGGAGATAAACCCCAGCGCTCCGCCAATACCCAGGGGAATGAAACGCCCCACAAGGTGTCCCGAAAGTTTTTTAGAAATCTTTTTCCCCGCGAACTGAGCCAAAGCCTTATTGGCTGAGCTCAGAGTGGCGGTAGCATTGTTGGCAACTTGAATTCGTGCCCAATTCCAGATGCCCACTCCAGCTTGGTCATAGACCACTTTGCTCGCCTCATCCCCAAGGATTGCCGAGAGCACCAAAGTCTTGCGCGCTTCCAAATTTTCGGTGGCAATACCGGAAAGCCGCGCCATAGTCAACACATAAAGCGCCGTATTGGCAGCAAATACGCTCAGTTCTAGCCCGGTCAAAGCTGCCCCGATTGCCAGCCCGGAGCCAGGAACCGCGGCTCCTGCCCCCACTCCTGCCGATGCCGTTTGAGATACCCGCACGTAGCGCCGCGTCACCAAATCCATCAGCTCAGGTGTGGAAATCCCCCGATGCTTATCTAGTAGCCGGGCAACTGTTCGCTCGATATGCCGTTCCGGCAGACCCAACATCGCATCCAGCAGGGCATCAATATTTGGGGAGAGTTTCTGCATATGACCAATCTATCGCGAAGAGCGCGATTTCTCGCGGGGACGGTGTATCTGAGAACAGCTAAAACAAAGTTCCCTGAATCCCTGCGCCTCCAGTTTCTAGTGGCGCGTCGGCTGTAATCGGGCTTACAGAAGAACAGGCATTTACAGGCGACTGGGATGGTGCTGCCAAGGCACACAGCTCCGGGCTCAAGCCTGGACCAGTTTGAGGGGAACGTCCCTGTTGATATGCGGTAGCAGCCCCCCGAGCCAGCTTGTCGACTTTCTCGTTGAGAGTGTGTCCGGCGTGACCTTTTACCCAGCGGAAGTCCACCGCGCGTCCCGACAGTTCAGCATCTAGGCGTTTCATCAGGTCATCGTTCAGCACCGCTTTGCCGTCAGCTTTGCGCCAGCCGCGGCGTTTCCATCCCGGCATCCACTTCGTTACCGAGTTGATGACATATTGAGAATCACACAGGAAATGAATGGTCAGGTTGGGAATATCGGAAGTCTTTTCCAAAAAGTCCACCACCGCCATCAGTTCACCACGGTTGTTCGTGGACTTTGTCCAGCCGCCTGCTGACCAACAATTTTCGTCAACGTACCACGCCCATCCGGCTGGTCCGGGATTTCCCAAGGCAGAGCCGTCCGCCGCTACTGTGATTTCCATGTTTTCCATCCTAAGGGCAAGAGGTGCGAAAACGACAGCGGTACTAGCACCTGCAGAAAAACAAAACTGAGGATTTTAACTGCTCTAGGTACGTGTAGACTTAATGATGAAAACAGAATAGTGGATCGATTGCAAAGGATAAGAACAGTGACAGAATCAGACAATCCTCGTCCTTGGGAAAACTTGGCAGAGGAACCGAAAGAAAATTGGCGCGAGCGCAAAGGCGAGTCTCGCGAAAATGAGGGGGACGACCGCGGGTCGCGCGGTGACAAACGAGATAACGAACGTAAAGGTCGCGGGGGGTTCAAAGGCGACCGTAAAGGCGGATACAAGTCAGGTGGCAAGTACAGTCGCGAGGAACGCGGTGGAAAACGTGGCGGCTACTCGGGACGCCCTCGTCGCGACAACGACCGCGATGATTGGCGGCGCGATGACCGGGGTGGCAAACGTAACTTTGAGCGTGGCGGGGAACGCCGTGACTCGGGGCGCTCGGGTTTCCGCTCCGCAGGTTCGGAACGTGGCTCACGCTACAACGATCGGGGATACAACCGCAGTCGCACCGGGTCGGATAAACGCGGTCACGGTACGACCGGACGCTCCCGGTATCTGGAAATCCCCGCTTCAATTACTTGGGATATGTTGGATAAAGAGGCTTGGTCTCGCCTGAGTCCGCTGCCGAAAGAAACCGCGGAAAACGTGGCTCGGCACCTGGTCATGTCCGCGGAACTGTTCGACACGCAGCCCGAACTGGCTCATGAATATGCGCGGGCAGCCCTAAAGATGGCTTGGCGTATCGACGTGGTTCGTGAAGCTGTTGCTTTGACTGCCTACGCCTGTGGCAAGTACAGTGAAGCACTGCGCGAAGTGAAAACTGCCCGGCGGATGAGCGGCATCGAAGTGCTGAAATCGGTAGAAGCCGACTCGGAACGCGGTCTGGGACGTCCCGAAAAAGCGTTGGAAATCATCAAGTCGGTGAAACCGGGGGATTTGGATCGAACGGAACAATTTGAACTTGCTTTGGTGGAGTCCTCTGCCAGGGCAGATTTGGGTGAATATGAGACCGGGCTGGCAGTCATTGAAGCAGCCTTGGCTCAGGTGGATTCCGATGCAGAGAGCTTTGAATATGGACGACTACTCAGCGTGAAGGCTGACCGGCTGCGTGAGCTGGGGCGGGATGAGGAAGCCGCCGCTGCACAGGCGTTAATTCCGCGGGAACCAGAGGACGTTGAAATCCTCGATATTCAAGAAGCTGAAGAAGCCGAGCAAAAGGCTAACCCGACCACTTTGCAAGGGGCGAATGTCCCCCTGGCTCAGCTTTACCCCCTGTTACTTACCGATTTGGACGGGGTAACCTGGAATGGGGCGCAACCGGTAGACGGGGTCGCGCAAAGCATTTCCGCAGGTCGCGAATTGGGTGGGAAGTTCGTGTTCCTGACCAATAATGCTGCGCGCATACCGCAAGACGTGGTGGCGAAATTGGTCTCTGCTGGGGTTGAAGTCGAACCCGATGACATCGTGACTTCCGCGCAAGATGGGGCAGCAAAGCTCAGCGAACTGCTGGAACCGGGGTCGAAAGTCCTGTGCGTCGGGGGCGAAGGAGTGCCGCATGCGGTGCAGGAGGCGGGCTTTGAAGCCGTGTCCACGGCTGACCAAGAGCCTGCGGGGGTCTTGCAAGGACTCGGTTTCGAGGTGGGCTGGGCAGAACTGTCCGAGGCCTGTTACGCCATCGCGAACGGCGCGAAGTGGGTGGCTACAAATATGGATTACTCCCTGCCGACCGAAAAAGGCCGAGGCATCGGTAACGGTTCCCTGGTGGAAGCGATTCGTCGTGTTACCAAGAGCGAACCGATAGTGTGCGGTAAGCCGGAGCTTTCTATCTACGATTTAGCGATTAAGCGTTGCCACGATTATTTGATGGGAAATGAAGAAATCGCCGCGGAAGTCAAAGCCAATGAAGAAGCCGCTGCGGCGGCGCGTGAGCAGGCAAAGCAGGCTCGTGAAGCCAAAGAGGATCCGGATAGCGAACCCGTAGTTCTCAGCGAGGCGGACCTGGCGAAAGAAAAAGAATTCGATCGGGTGAAGGCGGCGGAACGCAAACATAGAATCTTGAAACGGCACGCACTGGCCATTGGCGACCAATTGGCAACCGACATCCTCGGGGCAAACAACGCCCAGTTGGCGTCTTGTGTAGTGCTGACCGGGCTCACTAAACCCCGTGATTTAGTGATGGCTCCGCCCGCCCAAAGACCCACTTTTGTGGCTCTGGATTTGGCTGACCTGTCAGTACCGATTGAACGTCCGGAACTGCGCAATCGCGGCTGGTGGTACACCGAAAACACACGGGCTCGGGTCAATGGTCACGATATTGAAGTCCGCGGGCTGGGAGTGTTAAGCGAGGACGGTACCGTCGTATCTCTGGGAGAATTCCGCGCTATTCTGGCAGCCGTATGGTACGCCCGCGAGCAGGGCAACCGAGTGGATTGCCCCGAGTTTAGCGTGGTGCGTGAAGTCGAACGAGACTACGGCGAGGAAGACGACCTAGACCCCGACGAAACCGCTCCTGAGTTCAACGACGCAAAACCGGTGGTGGGACAAGGGACCACAGATGTCGAATAAACAAGCTCCCACCCCTGCGGCATTGAATTCCCAGGACCTGCATGATTACCGGGAAGAAATTGAAGCTGCGCACGAAGCACCCCTGGAATCACAGCTGGAACTGTTGCAAAAGGTAGCCACCGACCTGCAGACGGTCTTACACGGGGACGAGGCGCTGTCAGCGAGTCATGGGTAAACGCGCGAGGCTAGACACGGAGCTGGTGCGCCGCCACTTGGCTCCCAGCCGTACCCAAGCGGCAGCGATGATTACTGCCGGGCAAGTGCTGGTCGATGGTCAGGAGGCCCTGAAACCTGCTCGGCAGGTCGAATTGAGCTCGGCTATCGTGTTGCGCGACCCGGACACAGTCCACTATGTGTCTAGGGGCGCCCACAAATTGTTGGGGGCGCTAGATTACCTGGAGCTTCATGGACCATCGACACCGGTGATAGCCGGGGCCGTGTGTCTCGACGCAGGTGCTTCCACGGGCGGATTTACCGACGTGTTATTGCGTCGTGGCGCGACCAAAGTGTTTGCCGTTGATGTGGGCTATGGTCAACTGGCATGGAGTTTGCGCACCGACAGTCGAGTGGTAAACCTCGAACGAACCAACGTGCGCACACTGGATTCCGCCCTCATCTCCCCGCCTGCGGACCTGGTCGTGGGGGATTTGTCCTTTATCTCACTAGGCTTGGTCCTGCCGGCACTACAACGCGCCGCAAACTCGCAGGCGCAGTACCTACTGATGGTGAAACCTCAGTTTGAAATCGGTCGCGACGGCTTGGGGCGCGGAGGCGTGGTCAGGAATCCTGATGATCGGGGAGAGACCGTCAAGAATGTTGCCCATCAGGCGCACGCGGCAGGGCTGGCAGTACTGAACGTGGCTCCGGCTGGACTGCCAGGTCCCAGTGGGAACGTTGAATACTTCCTCTACCTCACCGCGCAGTCTGTGGCGCGGCAGCGAAATCTTTCCGATCTGGAGGGGGAGTCGTTGGAAAATGCCGTTGCGGAAGCTATTGCCAAGGGACCGCAGACGTAAATATCTGTGCCCAATGGCTTGTGGGTGTGAGAAAATAAGGTGGACAGAAGGGAAAGTTATGGAACAGGAAGTCCGGGGTATGCTGGGGACGACACCGCCGGAACAACCGCAGACAGGAGACGACGTGTGTCAGGATTTGGGAGGATACGCGGATTGCTGCGGAGCCAGCGAAGCTGAGCCCGCTGATGAGTATCAACCTCCCAGCCCGGAATTAGTCCAGAAATATGCACGAAAGGCGCATCCTGGTGAGTAAAGAACGAACCATTATGGTGTTTCACCACCATTACCGCCAGCCCGCTATTGTGGCGGCAGCCAGTGTCCGTGGATACCTGGAAAATGCGGGAATCACTGTGGTAGATCGCACCAGTTCGGAGCCGATTGAGCTCATCATTGTGCTGGGTGGGGACGGAACCATTCTGGAAGCTGCGAATATCGCTCATCGTCAGGGCGTCCCGGTCATTGGAGTTAATCTGGGGCACGTGGGATTCCTCGCAGAAGCGGAGGAAGAAGAGCTTGGCGAGCTGTGTGAGCGGGTGGTGCGCGGTGAGTATCAGGTGGAACGCAGAATGTGCATCGACGTGGAAGTGCGTCATCCTGATGGTTCAGTGCAATCAGAGTGGGCTGCCAATGACATCGCGGTATTGAGCACCGATAAAGGTCATCCCGCCCTGCTGGCTTTTGGTGTTGATGGAGAAGCGGTTTCCGAGTACGGGGCGGACGGTTTAATCGTATCGACTCCGACGGGGTCTACTGCCTATAACTTTTCGGTCGGGGGTCCGGTGGTATGGCCTGATGTGCAAGCCTTGGTGCTTTCCCCACTAGCTGCGCACGGTTTATTTACTCGTTCCCTGGTGCTGGGTCCCTCATCAGTGCTAGAGATTCAAGTGCTGCCCCAACAGGTGCAGGACTGCGAAGTCTGGGCTGATGGGAGACGGATTTTGCCCGCACCTTTAGGGTCTTCTATTCGGGTCACGAAGTCCACCACCGATATGCAGTTGGCGCGATTGGTATCCCTGCCGTTCTCCGCCCGGTTGGTGAAAAAGTTTGGTCTACCCGTGGAAGGGTGGCGAGGTCGCTAATGCTGGAATCGCTGCGGATTGAAAATTTGGGGACGATTAGCTCCGTCGCGCTGGAGTTTAGTCCAGGGTTTACGGTCATTACTGGCGAAACTGGCGCCGGTAAAACTATGCTGCTGACTTCGCTGGACTGGCTGCTGGGGGCAAAAGTCGAGCCCGCACTGGTTTCCCACGGTGCTCAGAAGGCCGTGGTGGAGGGTAGTTTTCAGGTGGATAACGCGGCTGGGGCAGTCGTGGAAGAAGCTGGTGGGGTGGTTGAGGACGGCGTAGCCGAGGTGTCAAGAGTGGTGCCCCTAGCTTCACGTTCCAAGGCTCACCTGGGAGGACGCACGGTTCCTGCCGCTATCTTGGGGGAGTTCGGTTCTAGCTTGGTGTCGGTTCATGGTCAAGCCGCGCAAGGTCGGCTACGTACCGAGCGGGCTCAACGTGACGCGTTGGATGCTTATGGAGATGAACCTCATAGGCGGGCTTTGGAACGGTACCTTCGAGATTGGGAGGCTTTGAGTCTCGCCCAGAAGGCTTTTACTCAGTGGGAAACCAATGCTGAAAAGCGCGAACAACGCCGTGAAGTGCTGGAACGGTTTTGCGAGGAGTTTGACACTCTCCGACCTGAAGATGGCGAATTTACGGAACTTAGTGCCAGTGTAGCGAAACTGTCCAATGTGGAAAGTTTGCGTGAAAATGTTGCGGCGGCGCTGGGGGTAATCGAAAATGAGTCAGATTCCACCCCGGCAGCCACCGATTTGGTCGCCGTGGCTACCCGAGCGTTACAGCGGGCGGCGGAAGAGGACTCGAGCTTGCAAGAAGTCGCGCAAAGCGTGAGTGGAGTCGGGTATGCCCTCGACGATGCGGCTCGTGAGTTGGGGGTTTATCTGCAGGATTTGAATGCTGACCCGGAGGCGCTCCAGGAGGCTTTAAGCCGGCGAGCCACGTTTACCGATTTGAGTTTACGCTTGGGAGTGGAACCGGAAAACTTGGGCACGGCGTGGCAGGATACCGTTACCGAGCTGCAAGGTTTGCAGGGGGGAACGGAACATTTAGAGCAGCTGCGCCTCGCGAAGGAAGCTGCGACCGAGGCAGTAAACCAGTCGGCAGCAAAACTGCATGAGGCTCGTGAAAAAACGGCACGCGCGCTCTGCAAGGCGATTAATGCGGAACTGGTGGGGCTGGATATGAAAGACACCCAGGTCAACGTGGAGGTCCGCCAAAAGGAGCCGGGTGCCCACGGCGCTGACCGGGTTGAGTTTATGCTGCGCCCGCATCCGAAAGCTCCTGTGCTGGCATTATCTAGCGCCGCCTCTGGCGGGGAACTTTCCCGTATCATGCTAGCTCTGGAAGTGACCCTGGCAGACCGGGGTTCTCGGTTATCCCAGACCAATCAAGCTGTCCATAACCCGCAGAACGTCGGGACTCGTGGCACTTTTGTGTTCGATGAAGTCGACGCGGGGATTGGAGGGCAAGCTGGTATTGAGGTCGGGCGGCGTCTGGCACGTCTGGCTCAGGAATATCAGGTCATTGTGGTGACTCACCTGGCACAGGTCGCGGCGTTTGGAGACAGCCAGGTGCAGATTACCAAGAGTGGTGGGGAGAGCCGGATTACCGTGCTGAATCAGGAATCGCGACGCGAGGAGCTGGCGCGGATGATTTCCGGGACGAAGCTCACAAAAACGGCGCTTGCGCACGCCGATGAGTTAATCGAACTGGCTCGTGTGGGACAATCGGAGTCATGATGGCATTGTTTGGCCGAAAACGTAATCAAAAGACAGGAACCAACCTGGGCGGTCTGGTACGCATTGATACGCGTACCAAAAATCTGACAAAACGCTTGGGTGCTGGAGAAGTCGCCGTTATTTCGCACCAAGATTTAGACTGGGTGGCTGCCGAGTCACTGAAGGCAATTGAACCTGCCGCGGTGCTGAATGCAGAAAAGTCCACTTCTGGACGATACCCGAACCAAGGACCGAAAGTCCTCATTGAGGCAGGAATTCCCCTCATAGATGACTTAGGTTCCGACATTATGAGCCTGAAAGAAGGTCAACGCGTCGAAATTCGGGATAACCAGGTGTTTTGTGAGGGCAAGCTGGTTGCAGAAGGAGTGCGACAGACCGAGGAAACGAACGCTGCCAATATGGAGGCTGCGAAGGCTTCCCTGGGCGTCCAGATTGAGGCTTTCACTGCCAACACTATGGAATACCTAAAGAAAGAACGGGATTTGATTCTTGATTCCGTGGGTGTTCCGGATTTGCGGACGAACTTTACCGGGCGCCAGGTCTTGATGGTGGTACGTGGTTACAACTACAAAGAAGACCTGTTGATGCTCAAGCCCTACATTCGCGAGTATCGCCCCATCCTGATTGGAGTAGATGGCGGTGCGGATGCGCTGTTAGAGAACGGTTTGAAGCCTGACCTGGTGGTGGGCGATATGGACTCCGTGACCGATAAGGCACTGACCTGCGGGGCGGAAATCGTGGTACATGCCTATCCCAATGGAAAAGCCCCCGGTTTGACCAGGGTGCAGGAACTTGGTGTGGAGCACGTAGTGTTCCCGGCCGCGGGCACGTCTGAAGACATCACGATGCTTTTGGCAGATGAAAAAGGTGCCGAACTCATCGTCGCCCTGGGAACCCACGCCACCCTGGTGGAATTCCTGGACAAGGGGCGTGCCGGAATGTCCTCAACCTTCCTGACCCGCTTGAAAGTTGGCAGCAAACTCATCGATGCCAAGGGCGTTTCCAAACTTTATCGTCCTCGAATTGCGAACTGGCAGATGGGCTTGTTAGTGGTGGCTGGTCTGTTGGCAATGCTGGCAGCATTGGGCTCAACCACCGGCGGACAGACTTTCCTGGGGCTGGTGGCTGCGAACATGGATGCCTGGTGGCATGGCCTGAGGGGCTTGATTGGATAACTGAGATTGTGAATTTGTGAAAGTTAGATTGGAAGAAAACTTATGATTGATTTTCGGTATCACCTGGTTTCACTGGTGGCGGTTTTCTTGGCTCTCGCGGTGGGGATTATCCTTGGCGCTGGACCGTTGGCGGATCCCATCGGGGATACTTTGACTGGGCAAGTCGACAAGCTCCGGGAAGATCGTAATCAGCTCAACGATCAACTGACCCAAGCCCAGTCTCGAATCAATGTGCAAGACCAGACGGTGGAACAGTTCGCGCCGCGGATATTCAACGGACTTCTGCAAGGTACGGGGGTCGCGCTGGTGGTGCTGCCGGATGCCGAAGCTGAAGACGTGAAATCCGTGAGTGAAATTGTTACCGCGGCGGGTGGTAGCGTCAACGCTCAAATCAACTTACAAGACAGCTTCTTCGCCCCCGCTAAACAGGCTTATCGGGAGGCGCTTTCCGGTCAAATCAGACAGTATCTGACCGATACCGCCCGCGCCACCACACCGGAATCCACTTTGGCAGCGGCGATTGGTCAGCTGATTTTCACCGGTCAGAATGATTCACTTTCTGGAATTCTGACGGTGGAAGAAACTCCCCTCATTCAGGTTGCTAACCCGGCGGCTCAACCGGCTCGCTCCGCGATTATCGTGGGTTCCGGTCCGCTGAAACCGCAGAATGAGAAACAGCAGAAGGCGTCGGAAAAAAGAACCAAGAGCATCGTTGAATTCGCACAGACCCTCAATACGTTTGCCTCGGGAGTGGTGCTTTACGGTTCGGCTCACGGAGAGAACGACCTCTTGACCAAAGTGCGGGCGGACGGAAACCCCGTTCCCACGGTGGACGGTATCGGTACCAAAACGTCACTCCTTTCTCTGCCGTTTGCTTTGGTGGCGCGCATGAATGGCACCGCTGGAGCCTGGGGCAGCGAACAGAAAGCCTCCGCCCTGGTGCCGCCCTTCATGGAAGTTCCTGCTCCACCCGCCACAACTGAGGCCCCCGCCGCCCCAGCCGAGTCTCCAGCTCCACAGTGAGACTCGGTCAAACGATTCAGGAACAAAACCGGAAGGCGAGTTATGCAGATTAACTTCCAGCGCACGAATTTCCACGGCCGGAATGTGAGCCTCTGGGGAGGGACAGCAGTCGGTGTCTTGCTGCCGGTAGCTCAAATCATTTCGGGAAGGCGGAATTCTGCGGCTCTGCAAGTCGCTATAGCTGCAGCGGGTAGTGCCGCGGCAGGGTTCTTTGACGACATGTCTGACGGCGATGCCACCAATAAGTCCACGAAAGGGCTGCGCGGTCATATCGGGGCATTGAAAGAGGGGCGATTGAGTCCTGGCTTGATTAAAATGTTGGCTCTCATGGCTACGGGGGCTGTGGCAGCTCGCCCACGTCGCGATATTTGGGGTTGGATGATCCAAGCCGGGGTTATCGCGGGGAGTGCAAACTTGGTCAATCTGTTGGATCTC
Source organism: Mobiluncus holmesii ATCC 35242 (assembly GCF_000185445.1). Taxonomy (NCBI): domain Bacteria; kingdom Bacillati; phylum Actinomycetota; class Actinomycetes; order Actinomycetales; family Actinomycetaceae; genus Mobiluncus; species Mobiluncus holmesii. Next base: position 547,726 of record NZ_GL622346.1, read on the forward strand.
AGACCGGGACGGGCTCTCAAAGTGGCGTTACTGGGAGGCGCTGCCGGATTCTTACCCGCTCACAGTGGGTGCAACTTCGCACGTCGACGCCTGGCGGCAACAAACTGTGCTGTTATCGTCGCAGCCCTGCCCTTAGACCTGCGTGAAGTCACCATGTTGGGTGACACGGGCGCAAACGCTTTGGGAGCGGCTTTGGGAGCCACCTGGTCGCAGGGAAGAACTACCCGCACCAACCTCATGACCTTGGCGGGAATTGCTGCCCTGACCTTGGCTAGTGAAAAAATCAGTTTCTCGAAAGTTATCGACAGTCACCCGGTGTTAAAAGCTGGGGACAACTGGGGACGTCTGCCCGCGTAGGATTCGCGTGGAACGCCGCGTTACATAAACAGTCCGAAAGGTGAGTAAACCGATTTGAGAAAGCGTGAAAAAACCGTTACGAACCCGGTAGCCGCTTTAGCAGGGGCAGCCGGGACCGTAGCGGTGATGACGCTAGTCTCCAGGATTTTTGGTTTCGGACGATGGTTGGCGCAAGCCACCTGGGTCGGCGCGGACACGGTCGGCAACGCCTATGCCTCGGCGAACCAAATCCCCAATGTGATTTTTGAGGTCGTGGTCGGGGGTGCTTTGGCTTCCATTACCATCCCCCTGTTGGCTCAAGCCATTGCCGGCTCGCTGAAAGACGATGTGAATCGTATCGCTTCGGCGTTGCTCACCTGGACACTGACCCTGCTGGTTCCGCTGGGGTTAATAGTTTTCGTGGCAGCCGAGCCCATTGCCGCGGTGCTGCCTGTCTCGGTAGGTTCCGACGTTGCCACGCAAAATGCGCTGACAGCTTATTTCCTGAGGGTGTTTGCCCTCCAGATTCCCCTCTACGGGGTCGCCGTGGTGCTAGGGGGAATCCTCCAAGCTCACCATCGGTTTGCCTGGCCAGCCCTGATGCCGGCGTTTTCCTCCGTAGTAACCATTGGTGCCTATGCAGCCTACGGCGTCGGGAGCGGCTCTGACCCGACCGAATACACGGCTATTACCGCCCTGGCATGGGGAACTACCGCAGGCGTGCTGGTGCTGAGCGTTCCACTTTTTATTCCCGTCTGGAACCTGGGGGTGCGCCTCAAACTCGTATGGAAGATGCCCCGGGAACAATTTCGGCAAGCTCTCACTTTGGGAGCCTACGGTATCGGTGCTCTGCTGGCAGCCCAAGGCTACATGCTTGCCACATTGTTCCTGACCCGGTGGGGCGGGGTGGAAGGCACGATTAATGTTTTTCAGTATTCCCAAGCTATCTATCTGCTGCCCTACGCGCTGTTCACCTTTCCGGTCGCGACTGTCGTGTTCCCGCTATTGACCAGGAGCTTCGCCGCGGGACAGACCGCAAAAGCTGGAGAGCTGACCACCAGTTCCACCGCGTTGATTGCGGGTCTGTCTCTGCTGGGTGCCTCCGGTTTGATCGTGGTGGCACCCGGTATGGCAGCCATTTTTGCATGGAACCGACCCATTCCGGGACTGGAAATGGCAGTCGTAGCGATGGCTCCCGCCCTGGTGGGATACGCCTTGCTCTATCACCTGTCAAGAGTGTTTATTGCCCTTAATCATGCCCAGCATTCCTTTTTCGCAGCACTGCTGGGATGGGGGATAGCTGCTATCAGCGGATGGCTGCTGATTCTCGTTTTGGCGCCTTCGCGCGGTAACGGTGTTGCGACGCTCCTCGCACTGGGCGCTGGCAATGTCCTGGGTATGAGCGCCGCAGGGGTTTATCTGCTGATAATGTGGGGACGTCTCCAGGTGGGTTCTCCGGCACAAGTGTTGCGGGCACTGTTGATTGCTCTGCCGGGCGCTGTCCTGGGGGGCGCTTTCGGGCGCTTATCCTATGCGGGGATCATGACCCTAGACCTGCCCCTGGGAGTGCTCTGGGCAATTCTCGCAGCCGGTTTTGTGGCGGTAATCTGTGCCTTGCCGGGACTGAAAATCATTGCCACGCCCTTCTGGAAACAAACCCGGGCCGCCCGCCAGGTTCCCGAAACCGTCGAAACAAGCGAGAACCTTGAGCAATACTCCTCCCCGCAGAATCTCCGACAGTCCCAACTGCAGACACCGCGTTCGGAAGAAGGCGAATCGTGAAAATAACCATGGTGATGGGTGAAGCCGCACACTCGATGGGCACTTTCGTGGCATCCCTTTCCAGCGCTCTGGTAGCGAAAGGTCACGATGTTCAGATTATCGCGGAACCCACCAGCGCTAAGCGGTATCGTCTCAAGAATGTTTTGCCACTGTGGCTCGTGACACCCCGGAGATTGTTCCTGATAGGTACGAATTTGCGACGATTGCGCCGGGCACAAGACGTGTTAAAAAACTCTGATGTCATCCACGTTCACGGGTTGAAAGCGGCGCTGTATGCTCTGGTATTGACCACGTTCATGCCTAACGCTCCGCCACTTTTAGTCTCGCTTTATGAACTGAATGATGAACGTCGGGATACTGTTTGGCGGCGGTTGCTGTTTCGGTGGATGGATAGCCGGGCCTCTCTCATTTCGGGGTCCTCGCTGCGCTTGACCGCAAAAATTGACCGCAAATCCTCGGCGGATACTGATTCGGCAGTGTCTTTCCTGGTCAGCCCCAGGGTAGAGAAACTCTTGCAGACCGGAATGCTCAATCGTAAGGAGCGGGTGAGTAACTGGACCAAATTGGCAGCCGCGGAACGGTTGCGCAACCGTGGTCAGCTGGTGCTGGGAATTGGTCCAATTGAGCAAGGAAAGCGTTTTGACCGGTTCGTTCGTGCTATGCAGCGGGTGACTTATCCAGCCACAGGAGTGGTCATCGGGGATGGGGATCCGCAGCTGCTGGCGGGTTTGCGTTCTTACGGCACCGACGCACAAGTATCTTTCCTGGGGTGGCGCAAGTCCTTGGATACCTGGTTGCAGGCAGCGAGCGTGTTGGTGATTACTTCGGAGTGGGAGTCGCGGGGTTTCATCGCCCAAGAAGCCATGAGCTTGGGGCTGCCGATTGTGGCTGCTCCGGTTGGAAAATTGCGGGATATCCTGCTGCCCGCCGGAGTGGCGGTGGAAAGCCCCCCCGGTGAAAGTTTGGCCAGAGGGGAACACCTCGCGGGAACGTCGCCAGAGGCGGAACTGGGCATCGGCAGCCTTGTGGTAGACACAGACGATGCTGATGCGACAGCTCAAGCCATCACAAAACTGCTCGCTAACCCCAGTATTTGGTATGAAAAGCAAGAGTCTGCGAGACATCGCGCCGCAACCTGGCCGACTACCGACCAAGTCGCTAGTGAATGGCTGGGATTCTATCGGCGATTCCAATCGGCGCAGTCCCAGCCAGAAAACCAGAGCACCCCGAAACCACAAACAGGAGACCACAATGACTGATAACCCCTCGCAGTTGGCGTCACCAACAGATGAGCGAACCGAATTTCCCGTAGTGGATTCCAAGGAAGTGTTTAGGGGTAAAGTCTTTTCTTTGCTCACCGAGCAGGTTAGCTATGGAGACGGGATGGCGACTCGGGATTTTGTGAAGCATCCGGGGGCGGTAGCCATCGTTCCTCTGCGGGAAGGCGCAGAGAGCGATTCGGGAGGGCCGGAAGTACTGCTGATTAGCCAGTATCGTCACCCGGTGAGGGCGACCTTGTGGGAGATTCCTGCGGGACTGCTGGACATCGCGGGGGAGGACCCGCTGCGGGCAGCGCAACGGGAACTCGCGGAAGAAGCCGACTTGCGGGCTGCACGGTGGGATGTGCTGGTGGATTATTTCACCACGCCAGGCGGATCGTCTGAAGCCCTGCGCGTGTTCTTGGCTCGCGATTTAACTCTGATTCCGGTACCGGAGCGCAGTTTTCAACGTGAAGCTGAGGAAGCGTTCATGACGCGACGCTGGGTGGGGCTGGGAGATGCCGTGGCAGCGATTTTTGCGGGTCAGATACACAATCCTTCTGCGGTCGTGGGAGTGTTGGCTATCGCGCTGGCGCTGGGGTTGCCAGATGTTTCCCCGGTTTCGTTACGTCCGGTGGCAGCCCCGTGGTTTCGGAAAATCTATCAGGATTAGCCTTGGTGCTAGCCGGGGAAGGTCCCTTTTCACTGACACTGGCGGGGTTAGACTGACGGGGATTCAAAAATGATTTCTGATACACTTCTGTTGCGCAATTTTTCAATAAAACCCCTGTTTGGCGTGTTTTGGCGGGTTTTAAGCAATGACTAGCTTGGGAAAATATGCTAGATTTAGGAAAGTCATAGTTGATGTAAAGATTTTGACGAAGGGGGAGCGGGATGCCAGCAATCGTAGATGATCAGGGCACCCGTCAAGTCGTTCTGGACCTAATCATTGAAAAGGGTCCCATTACCGCTTCTGTCTTGGCTAATATCCTCAAACTTACTCCGGCAGCAGTTCGGCGCCACCTCATCTATCTGGAAGAAAGTGGGCAAATCGAGAACCTTGAAGCCACCGGAAAGATTCGCGGTCGCGGACGTCCGGCACGTCACTATGTAGCGACTGACGCTGGACGTGCTACGTTGCCAGATGGTTATTCGCAGATGGCGAACAAAGCTCTGGACTACTTGCAGCAGGTCGCCGGGGATCAAGCCATCGAAGACTTTGCCAACCGGCACTCGCGGGAGGTGGAACGCCGCTATGCTCCGGTGGTTCACGCTGCCGGAGACGACCCACAAGCGCGGGTTGTCGCTTTGGCAGATGCACTGGCGCAAGATGGCTATGCCGCGACCGTTCGACAAACTGCGCACGGGTTGGCGCTGCAACTTTGCCAAGGATCCTGCCCGGTGCAGGACGTGGCCAAGTCCTATCCAAAACTTTGCGAAGCCGAAACGCAGGCTTTTTCTCGACTGCTCGATACCCATGTGCAGCGTCTCGCCACTCTCGCCGAGGGGGATCATGCCTGTACCACCAGCGTGCCGCTAACCTTGCGCAAAAACGGAACCGTGAGCAGCATTAATGTGTTGAGCGGGGTGAAGGTCGCGCGTCGGGGGGAATAAAATAGTGAGGATGTCTCCTGGTGGCTCTTGAGAGTTAAGCCCCGGATGAATTGTCTAGACTTAGAGAAAACCTCGGATGAAAGGATAGAGATGAGCGATGCTCTGACTGAGTCAGATCAGAAAAAGCGCGCGGATGATGAGATTATCGAATCTATTTCCGATAAGTACGAGTTCGGCTGGCATGATTCCGATGCTGCTGGGCAAGCCGCAAAGCGTGGCTTGGATGAGGACGTGGTGCGCTACATCTCCAAGATGAAAGATGAACCGGAATGGATGTTGAAACTGCGATTGAAAGCCCTGAAAATCTTTCAACGCAAACCCATTCCGAACTGGGGTCCCGATTTGAGCTTCCTGGACTTTGACGAATTCAAGTACTTCGTGCGGGCAGCCGATAAAGTGGCTCAATCCTGGGATGACCTGCCCGAGGACATCAAACAAACCTATGACCGTCTGGGTATTCCGGAAGCGGAGCGGCAACGCTTGGTGGATGGAGTGGCTGCCCAGTACGAATCGGAGGTCGTTTACCACCAAATCCGTGAGGACCTCGAGAAACAAGGCGTTATCTTCCTTGATACCGATACGGGATTGAAAGAATATCCTGAACTGTTCCAGGAATACTTTGGGCGGGCAGTACCGGCAGGAGATAACAAGTTTGCTGCCCTGAACACGGCGGTATGGTCCGGCGGTTCTTTCATCTACGTTCCCAAGGGAGTGCAGTGCACAGTTCCCCTGCAGGCGTACTTCCGCATCAATACCGAGAGCATGGGTCAGTTTGAGCGGACATTGATCATCGCTGACGAAGGTTCCTACGTACACTACGTGGAAGGCTGCACCGCCCCGATTTACCAATCGGATTCCTTGCACGCCGCCATCGTGGAAATTTTTGTGAGAAAGAATGCCCGCGTGCGCTACACGACCATCCAAAACTGGTCGAATAACGTGTTGAACCTGGTGACCCAACGCGCCTTTTGCGAGGAAGGCGCCACAATGGAGTGGATTGATGGCAACATCGGTTCACGCATCAACATGAAGTATCCCTCGGTGTATCTGCTGGGCGAACACGCTCACGGCGAGACCCTGTCCATTGCCTTCGCGGGCAAGGGTCAGCATCAAGACACCGGCTCAAAAATGCTGCATCGGGCACCGCACACGTCCTCGCATATTGTCAGCAAATCTATCTCGCGGCAAGGGGGGCGTTCGTCATACCGGGGTCTGGTCGATATTGCCGAAAATGCCACCGGTTCCAAGTCCAACGTGCTGTGCGACGCCCTGCTGGTGGACACCATTTCTCGCTCTGATACCTATCCCTATGTGGACGTGCGCAACGACGAGGTCGAAATGGGGCACGAGGCAACTGTTTCCAAAGTGTCCGAGGACCAGCTGTTCTACCTGATGAGCCGGGGACTGACTGAGACGGAAGCGATGGCAACCATCGTGCGCGGATTCGTAGAGCCTATTGCCAAGGAACTGCCGATGGAATACGCCTTAGAGCTGAATCGACTAATTGAACTACAGATGGAAGGCTCGGTGGGTTAAATGACTGAAGTGACTATGCCAACTGGCGATGCGCTGACCGCACCGACCCCAACTCGACTGACCTCCACGTCAGTAGAGGATTTTCCGATGCCTACCGGACGGGAAGAAGCCTGGAGATTTACCCCTCTGTCCCGATTCACCGGTTTACTGGAAGAATCTCTGGAGGGCGGCGGTGCCAAGTTTGCGATAGATGGCGTGGCTTTGCGCGCTGACGAACCAGTCCAGCCCGAGGCGGGTGTGACCCTGAAACTGTCCGCGTTGGTGGGGCTGTCACCACTGGCAGGAGCACCTTTCGATCGTGCCGGAGTGGTGGGTTGGAACAACATTTCCCAGACCCTTGACGTGGCGGTTACAGGCGTGGTTAGTCGACCGGTCTGGATTGATGTCACTGCGGAAGGCACCGACACGGTCGGTCACGTGCGGATACATGCGGAAAAGAACTCCCAAGCCACCATTGTGCTGCGTCACCGTGGTGGCGGTTCCCTGAACGAGACCTTGGAAGTGAAAGCGGAGCCGGGCGCGAAACTGAACGTGGTTAGCCTGCAAACTTGGGACGACACGGCGGTACATGTAGCGACTCAACAGGTGACTTTGGGTGAAAACGCCAGCGTGAAACACGCCAACGTTACTTTGGGAGGGGACTCAGTCCGTATTGCGATGGGAGTGAACCTTCCTGCAGAACGCAGCGATTTGAACTTGTTGGGGCTGTACTTTACTAACTCAGAACAACATCAGGAACACCGGCTGTTCATTGAGCACAAGGGGCAAAAGTCTAAGTCCCGGGTGACCTACAAAGGGGCTTTGCAAGGTCAGGATGCCCATGCCGTATGGGTTGGTGACGTTGGCATCGGGTCGCAGGCTTTCGGGACTGATTCCTACGAACTGAACCGAAACCTGGTGCTGGGTAAAGGACCCCGCGTGGATTCCGTGCCGAATCTAGAAATTCATAACGGCGAAATCGAAGGTGCCGGACATGCTTCCGCAACCGGCAGATTTGACGATGAACAGCTGTTCTATTTGCAAAGTCGTGGCATCGATGCAGTCAATGCGAAACGACTGGTGGTGCGGGCGTTCTATGCGGAGCTATTGAATATGCTAGAAATACCGGAACTGACCGACTATGTATTGGAAACCGTAGATAGCCACCTGAGCGTAGGGAGTTTGCAATGAGCTTTATTAATGTTGCCAGTGTTGACGAGATTGAGCCGGGAACCGGCAAAGAAGTTAGCGTGGAAGGCACCGACATCGTAGTATTGCGCAGCGATGAGGGAGATTTTCACGCGATGGCAAAGGAATGCCCGCACGCCGGAGTATCCATGGTGGACGGCATTATTGAAGATGGCTGTGTGGAATGCGTCGCGCACGGGGCACAATTTGATTTGGAGACAGGTCAGCCCCTGTCTCCGGCGTACGACCCGCTTAAGATTTACCCGGTGCAAATTGTTGACGGATTTATCGCGGTGGATTTGAAAGCATAACAAAGCCCGTCTCAGCGTGGGAAACGTGTGAGTCGCTCGGAATGGAACAAGAAACAGGAGAAAACAGTGTCAGTGTTGGAAGTAAAGAACCTTAAAGCCCAGGTGGAGACTCCAGAGGGACCAAAAAAGATTTTGAAAGGCGTAAACCTGACCATCAACTCCGGGGAAGTACACGCCATTATGGGACCCAACGGTTCGGGCAAATCGACTTTGAGCTATGTCTTGGCAGGACACCCGAATTATGAGGTTACCGGTGGTGAGGCTCTGCTGGACGGAAAGAATATCCTGGAGATGAGCGTGGATGAGCGCGCTCGGGCGGGTTTGTTCCTGGCGATGCAGTACCCCGTCGAAGTTCCTGGCGTGAGCGTGTCGAATTTCCTGCGTGCTGCCAAGACCGCGGTGGCGGGGCAAGCTCCGTCGCTACGCAAATGGATGAAAGAAGTCAACGGCGCTTTTGACGACTTTAAGATGGAGAAAGAATTTGCCAGTCGGGATTTGAACGCGGGTTTTTCCGGCGGGGAAAAGAAACGCTTGGAAATCCTGCAGATGCAGCTGTTGGCACCACAGTTTGCGATTCTGGACGAAACGGATTCCGGCTTGGATATTGACGCCCTCAAAATTGTTTCCGAAGGTATCAACCGGGTTCACGAGTCTGCCAATACAGGAATCCTGTTGATTACCCACTATTCCCGGATTTTACGCTACGTACATCCCGATTTCGTTCATGTTTTTGTGGACGGGCGCATCAGCAAAGAAGGCGGACCCGAACTGGCAGACGAACTCGAAGCTGAAGGCTACGACAAGTACCTGGGAGCCTCGACGGCTGCCTGAATGCGGCACGACAGGCAAAGGGAAGGAGTGGTCATGGTTACAGTCCCGAAGACGACAGATTTTAGCCCGGCGGAGCTCGCCCGGATGCGTGCGGATTTTCCGATTCTGACCATTCCGGGACGTGATGGTCAGCCCCTCGATTACCTGGATTCGGGGGCAACCTCACAAAAGCCGGCAGCGGTGTTGGATGCCATTGACGATTTTTACCGTCGTCACAATGGGGCGGTGCATCGCGGCACCCACCAGCTCGGCGACGAAGCAACCTCCTTGTTTGAAGATGCTCGGCAGGACGTGGCGGACTTCTTAGGGGTGAGCGACCCCGAAGAAATCGTGTGGACTTCGGGGGCAACCGCAGCGTTAAACCTGGTGGCCTACGGGTTTGCAGCTGCTACCTGGGAGCGTGCAGGCGGTCCTTTTGCCTTGCAGCCCGGTGATGAAATCGTGTTCACCAGGGCGGAGCATCACGCTAACCTGGTGCCGTGGCAGTTGGTCGCTAAACGTACCGGAGCTGTGACGAAAGTCATCGAACTCACTCCTGACGGGCGCGTGGACGTGAATCACCTGGAGGATGTCATTACGTCGCGCACGCGGGTGGTTGCGTTCACGCACCTGTCCAACGTGACGGGAGCGGTGACAGACATCGCGCCAATTATTGCTGCCGCCCGGGCAGTTGGTGCCATCGTCGTGATGGATACCTGCCAGTCCAGTGCTCACCTGCCGCTGGACGTGGATCAGCTGGGCGTTGACTTTACGTGTTTTTCCGGGCACAAGATGCTTGGACCCACCGGGGTAGGAGCTTTGTGGGGGAGGCGTGAGTTACTCGAGCAGCTGCCGGTATTCCTCAGTGGCGGTTCTATGATTGAAAACGTCACGGTGGAAGAAACTACTTTCATGCCGGCTCCCTATCGGTTTGAAGCCGGTACACAGCCGGTAGCCCAGATTGTCGGGTGGGCTGCCGCTTGCAAATACCTGCAAGAACTGGGGATGGAACGGGTCGCTGCACACGAACAGGCTCTCACCGCTTATGCCCTGCCGAGACTGGTCGAGATTCCCGGTGTGAAGGTGCTGGGTCCCACCGACATGACGCATCGCGCGGGGGTGTTGTCTTTTGAAATGAAGGGGATTCATCCTCATGACCTGGGGCAATACTTGGATTCTCAAGGGGTGGCGGTACGCGTGGGACATCATTGTGCCATTCCGCTGCATCGGTTCTTTGGGGTAAGCGCCTCCACCCGAGCCACGTTCAGTCCCACCACGACTATTGAAGAGGTTGATCGTTGGCTGCAGGCGTTACCCCAGGCCGCGAAGTTCTTTGGGGTTACACCCGAGGGTGACTGATAGACAGAAGGAATACAAGTGAACGAACTGGAAAACCTGTATCAACAGCTCATCTTGGAGCAGTCCAAAGCTCGGCATGGTGCCGGTACTCTGCCCGGCTGGGCTGCGAGTTCCCACCAGGTCAATCCGACTTGCGGAGATGAGGTTACACTGCAGGTGAAAGTGACAGACGGAAAGTTGCGTGAACTGGTGTGGGACGGGCATGGCTGCTCGATTTCGCAAGCGTCTCTGTCGATGATGTGGGAGCTGGTGCAGGGACAGGACCTGGAAGCCGTGCACGGGCTGGAACAGGATTTCAACGAAATGATGCATTCACGTGGTCGAGGGGTGGACGAAGACCTACTCGATCGCCTGGGCGATGCATCCAGTTTGGAAGGAGTCTCTCGGTACGTCAATCGTGTGAAATGCGCTCTGCTGGGGTGGATGGCTTTGAAAGATGCCCTGGCTCAGGCGGAAGTGACGGATGGAACCGGCGGCGGGACCCAGACGGCGCCGCACTGTGACCCGAAAGTGATGAACCGGACTTGTGACCCGCAACACCCCCAAATGGCAAAGGAATAAATCCATGAGCGAAGAACCCTTGAGCAAAGAATTATTGGACGAATTGGGAACTCCCAACACCAGCGCGATGGTGGAATCCGAGGGCAGCGCCACGCCAGCGGGGGCAGTAACCGTGGTCGAAGGGGTAGCGGCGGACACCGTGTCGGCACCAGGAGCAGAGCTTTCCGAGGAACAGCGAGCTCTGGTGGAAGAAATCGTGGAACTGCTGAAGGACGTCATCGACCCGGAACTGGGCATCAACATCGTGGATTTGGGGTTGCTTTACGGGCTGCACCTGGACGGAGATGCCCTGGTCATTGATATGACTCTGACCTCTGCCGGCTGCCCGCTGACGGATATGATTGAACGCCAATGCCGTTTTGTGCTGGAAGATTTGATGAAAACCGTGTCAATCAACTGGGTGTGGCTGCCACCGTGGGGTCCAGACAAAATCACTGAGGACGGTCGCGAGCAGCTGCGGGCTCTCGGTTTCAACGTGTGATTCACTCAGAGGCGAATTTGTGCTGCCTGGGGCGGGCTAACGTATTTCACAGTTAGATTTGGCTTGAGGAATAACATGGGCGCAAAGATTCCTCGGCTCTTGTTAGAATTACCCCATGTCCCACCTTTTTACGCCGTTTCGACTGAAAAACCTCGAGACCCGCAACCGCTTGTGGATGCCGCCGATGTGCCAATTTACCGCCTCTTCCGAGGGACCGTCTGCGGGTTGGCCTAACGATTGGCATGAAGTTCACTACGGTGCTAGGGCAGCAGGCGGGGTGGGCGCTGTCATCGTGGAAGCGACCGCGGTGAACCCGGAAGGACGCATTAGTCCCTTCGATTTAATGCTGGATCGGGACGAGAAAATCCCCGCGTTCGCGCGACTGGCTACCCTCATCAAGGAAGGTGGCGCGGCTGCCGGCATTCAGATTTCTCACGCGGGCAGAAAAGCCTCCGCTTCTCCGTCCGGTACTCCCTTGGCTCCAGAAGACTCCGACTTGGGAGGAATCGGTTGGCATACGGTGGCTCCCAGTCCGATTCCGTTTACTGCCCGCCACGAGACTCCACGTGAAATGAGCGTCGCGGAGATTCGTCAGACACAAACGGATTTCGTCTCTGCCATCCGCCGCGCCCTGGAAGCCGGGTTTGATTTTGTGGAGCTTCACGGTGCCCACGGTTACCTGTTGAGCCAGTTTATTTCTCCGCTGACGAACCAGCGTACTGACGAGTACGGTGGTGACTTGCAGGGAAGGTTCCGGTTTTGGCGCGAGCTGGTCATTGCGATTCGAGGGGAGCTGGGAGAGAACTTCCCGCTCTTAATGCGAATTTCCGCGACAAACTGGGTACCCAGCGGAGCTTTCGGTCTGCAGCGTGACGTCACTCTAGAGGACTGGGGTCGAATCGTTCAGGATTTGGCAGCCTTCGGCGTTGACTTCATTGACGTGTCCACCGGTGGGCTGATTGCCGGGGTGGAAATTCCGCAGGCCCCCGGTTATCAGGTGAAATACGCCACTGAGATTCAAGACCGAGGCCCGCTTCCTGTTTCAGCAGTCGGCTTGATTACCGAACCGGCGCAAGCTGAGCAGATTTTGGTCAACGGTCAAGCTTCTGTGATTCAGGTTGGCAGACCGCTGCTGACTGATCCCTCGCTGCCATTGGCTTGGGCGGCACGTTTGGGCGATGAAGCCCCGATTCCCAAACCTTATATCAATGGCACTCCGCGCAGCTGATGTCTACCAGCCTTAAGTTCGAGGCGGCGCGACTATTGACCTTAGGGCAGCGGTTCAACGGGAACTACTTTGCCTTCGCAATCAGAGCTTGACCCAGATACGTCACGAATCGCTGCAATTCGGCACGCACCTCGTTAGCGTCCTTGACTGGATTCTTGCCGTCAAAATACACCCGAATTTCCAAGTTACCGACTCTCTGAAACACCCCGACTTCGGTAGTGGCAAGCTGGCCTTCACCGGGGTCCGTTCTGCTAGTCATCATCAAGCCGTCTTGGGCTCCGTCAAGCGGATAATCCGCCGCGGCGGTGGTAAACCGGAGGCTTTTGTCTCCGGGAGCCGTCACCGCATAAGTGGGACAGGCTTGTGCTAAATCCCGCTGGACTTTAATGGCTTTCTGAGCCTGCGCCACGGAATCATAAGCTCGCAGTTGAGTGCGCACAACGGTGGCGTGATTATTAAGGTTAGCTTGGGAAAAAGCAGCGGGGATGCTTTCCTGATCCGCATACGAGTCGAGGACCTTTTGCTGGCACTTTTCAGGTTTAAAGGTCGTCTGCCGTAACAAATCTAACGCTTGGTGATCGGCAGAGCGCATCGAAGCGGTGGTCTCTTCGTCATAGACTTTCAGGCTTTCACCTTTGAGTTTTAACCCACTCAAAATAATGGCCAGATTCGGACCGGAAAACTGTTTCACCATTGTGGGGAGGTCATCTTTTTGCTTGACATAAGCGCTGCCAGGGTCGTCCAGAGTCTGTTTCGTACCGGTGGCACATCCGCTCAATGTTACTGCCAGCAGCGCCGCCCCCAGGACGCTGGCGACGGTCTTTTGATAACGCATCAGTTTTCCTCTCTAGTCTGTTTCAAACAGTTTACCGTTTCGTGTGGTGTGGATAGACAACGGTTTAATCTACTTCAACCAGTTCCAAATAAGTTTCGTCCCACAGGTCCTCATCACCATCGGGCAGCAGCAGGACCCGTTGCGGATCCAGTGCCTTCACCGCGCCCGGATCGTGGGTGACCAAGATTACTGCCCCTTCATAGGTGGCTAAGGAATTTAGAATCTCCTCGCGCGAGGCAGGATCCAAGTTGTTGGTCGGTTCGTCCAGCAGCAGTACGTTCGCCCCGCTCACCACCAATGTGGCTAAAGCTAGACGGGTCTTTTCTCCGCCGGACAGCACTGCGGTGGGTTTATCTGCATCCGCTCCGGAGAACAGGAACTGTCCCAGCAGGGAACGTACCTGGGTATCGTCAAGTTCCGGAGCTGCCCGACGTAAGTTCTCTACCACGGAGAGGGAGTCGTCCAGCGTCTCGTGTTCTTGGGCGTAATAGCCGAGCTTCAATCCGTGACCAGGAACCACTCGTCCCGTGTCGCTGGTCTCCAAGCCAGCTAGGATACGCAGCATGGTCGTCTTTCCCGCGCCGTTGAAGCCTAACACCACCACTTTTGAACCGCGGTCGATAGCCAGCGTCAGATTGGTAAAAACTTCCAAGGAACCGTAAGTTTTAGAAATTCCCTCCGCGGATAGGGGAACTTTTCCACAAGGCTGGGGCTGAGGGAAATCCAGTTTGGCGACTTTTTCCTTCGGACCTTCCGCCTGGGTATTTTCCAGCAGCTGCGCCGCTCGGCGCAGCATCTGTTGGGCAGCCACAGCCTTGGTGGCTTTCGCGTGGAGACGTTCGCCTTGAGCTTGCAGGGCCGCGGCTTTCTTTTCTGCTACCGCCCGTTCCCGTTTCCGCCGTGCCTCATCATCAGCGCGAGCCTGCAAATATGCCTTCCAACCCATGTGGTACACGTCCAACACACCACGCATCGCATCCAAATACAAAACCTGGTTCAGGGTTTCGTCCAAGAGCTTGACATTGTGCGAAATAATCAGGACTCCGCCAGGGAATGAACGCAGGTACCCGCGCAGCCACACTATCGAGTCGTGGTCTAAGTGGTTGGTCGGTTCGTCCAGCAGCAGGGTGTCTGCCCCGGAAAACAGCACGCGTGCCAGCTCGACCCGGCGGCGTTGCCCTCCGGAGAGCGTCCCCAAAGGCTGCCGTAATGTTTCGTTAGAAATCCCTAAGTTAGCGGCGATTTGTGCAGCTTCGGAAGCTGCCGCGTAACCGCCGGACATGTGAAACTCCTGATCCAGGCGCACATATTTTTCCATGGCCTTTTGCTGTTTTTCGCCTGATTCACGACTCATCGCCTCCTCTGCTTTGCGGATGCGAGATTCGATGACATCCAGTCCGCGCACGCTCAAGATGTGGTCGCGCACTATCTGGTCGGGATCAACTTCCCGAGGATCTTGGGGAAGGTAGCCTGGGGCGGTCGACCGGGATACGGTTCCCTCAACTTGAATAGCATCGGGCAGACCGGTACCGCTCAGCAGTCTCATTAGGGTGGTCTTGCCGGCGCCGTTGCGCCCCACCAAACCGACCCGCATACCTTTGTTGACCTGGAATGAAGCGTGTTCCATCAGGATGCGATCCGCGATCCGTAAGGTGAGGTCAGTGGCAGTAATCACCCCAAGAGTTTAGTCGGAAAACCGCTAGAACTGAAAACCTGCTCAACCGACCTTGTGACGTGAGATCGCAATTTACAAAATCCGTCTGACAGAGGACTCTCAGGACGGAAAACCACCCCAAAAGTGTGCGTCTGATTATTTTCGGGTGCGAATCCACAGACGGTCGAATTCCCAGGCGGAGAGTTCCGCAGCGACTTCGCCGTGGCGTTCCATGCCGTGCAGTAACTCCCCGGCTTCGCGCAGCAGCGAGAGCGCCCAATGAATGGTGGTTTCTCGGTCCGACCCGGCGGAATAAACCAGTTGTACCGCGCATTTTCGCAGGTAGCGGGCCCGCAAAAGCGGTCGTTCGCTGTACAAATCCGCAGCGCAACCATAGAGCCCAGCGGCGCGGATGCCCTGCAGATCGCGTGCTGCCAAATCCGCGGCGATAACCGTAAATTCTTGCTCCAGTGCCAGATTCCCGTGGCGCTGCGCCCACGCTGAAACTTCCTCAGCATATTCAATGCCTTTTTTGGCGCGCCCCATCCGCGCCAGCGAACGAGCCAGCACTGCTTTGACGCCGATGCGACGGGATTCTCCCAGATTCAGCTGGTCAAAAAGCCGGAGAGTCTCTATACCGTGGGAAATGACGTCTTGGTCCAGATGCATTTCGGCATCGAGATCAGTTCGAGTGGCGCTCAGCAGGGCTTGCTGGAGCAGCAGCCCCTTCGATTTGGCCTGCTGGAATAACGTTTTTACCCGATTCAGGGCAGCGGCGTAGTTCCCGCTATCCTGATCCATTTGCAGACGAAACATTCCGATGGTCATGCGGGCGCCCTGCAGATCAGAAAAAATCCCCGGGTTGCCCTCTAAATCGTCAAGAAAAAACAGTGCCTGCTCCCGCTGCCCTTGAGCCAGATAGATTTTCACCTGTAACAGAGCGGAATCCAGACGAATCCGGGCTGAGCTGACCGCAGCCTCACCGCGGAGAATCTGGGCGGCTCGCAAATCCCCCAATTCCAGCAGGCTGTTTGCTAAAAGCACCAAGGATTCAGATTTTTCTAATGAATCAGGAACTCTGGCGAGGAATTTAATCAGCTGTGCTGCGGTCTCGGAAGCCTCCGCCGGAGGAATCTGAGGCAATAGTAGGGCGTGTGCCTGCGCCAGGGCATAGGTAGCCCCCCTCAAATCGTCTCGATGATGACACCACACTGCGACTTGTTTCCAGATGGAGGCTGCCGCGCCGTTCTCACCGCGGGCTACCAGCATATCTGCCCATAGGCGCAGAATATTCAGATTTTCTGTCTCGCTTCGACTCGGGCTGGGAACAAAAGGTTCAGCAAGAGGGAAAGCCTGCAGGGCATAAGCCAGCAGACGCAGACTGACGGAATGCGACGAGGTGGCATACTGGCTGGCCAAATCCGGCAGCAGCAGCGTAATATCCATCCGATTTGCCATTACGCTTTTCCCTCCTCGGACGAGTCTGACGGTGGTGGTGCACTTTCGTTAGGCACAATCGAAGTGTCCGCGTCACCCTCGACACTCGCCATCCAGGTGCGCAGTTCATTCCATTTAGCAAGTTCCTGCGCAGCGAGTTCGCGTTCTCCCTCCGGAGTGGACATCAACAGCGAAAGCGCCTCCTCCAAAAGGTCCTTTGCTAGAGACAGTGCAGTCCTTGCTTCAATAGATTTAACATCCGGAGTAATCTCTAGGTGCTGTAGCGTTTCCGCTTCCAGTCTCGCGGCGGGGTCGTCCGGGAATGGCGCACAGGAATCCTCGGGCAGCTCCCGACGCGGAGGTTTCAGACCTACGGTCTCTAAAATCGCCGCGGACTCTTTACGTAGGAAGCGGGCTCGCAGCGATATTTCACCACCGGCTAGTTCCGCGCAGAATCCGTAAAGATTAGCGGCACGAGCCTGATCTCCGCTAGCTCTGGCAGATTTAGCTCCCATTTCAAACAGCACAATGGCGGTATCTACGTCCCCGTGTTCCCGAGCTCGCGTGCCGGCAATCTCAGCGCAATTAACCGCCTGAATATGCCGCCCTAAACTGGCCAAACTTTGAACCAAGACAATGTCCAAAGTCCTCACGACCTCGTTATTGATACCGAGATCGTGAGCTACATCCAGAGCCCAGGACGCTAAATCAACCACGATTTCCGTTTTGTTCAGTTCCACCAGGGAAGAAATCTGTTCCATTGCCGCAATCACAGCCATGTAGGGCAGGTCATAGTCGCGGCACAGGTCGGTCACAATCCGGAGGTGATTGGCGGCATCTACGTGACGACCTATGGCTCGATACCAGGTCCCTAAGAACTCGCGCACCTCGACTTGTAACGCCAGTGGGTCTTCGGAATCGCGCCCTAATATAAGTTCCCCGAATTCCAAAGCCTCATCAATCTGCCCACAGCAAGCCAGCAGCACGGCATCAGCCAGGTCCAAACTGGCTTTGAGAGATTCTTTTTCAGGACAGATAACCCGAGCTTGATCCAGGGTCTCCCGGCCATCAGCATTGGCTCCAATGAGAGCAAAACCGTGCACCAGATGGGCGAGAGTTGCCGTGGACAAATCCGGATTTTGTGCCATAGCTGCGGGATTATCCAAAAGCAGATTCACGATGTCTCGCAAATCCTGACGAATATCTCCCACAAAAGGTGAGCCGTGCTCGGTGTCATCATCGAGACGGAAAGATCGATCCACGTGCAGCTGCGCCAGGGCGGCCGCTTGGGACACTATGTCGCCCGCCCCCGCGGCTTGGGTAGCCGCGAACTTAAAGATAGCCCGACAGGCGCTGACATCCCCCAAAGCATCTAAAATGGTTGCCCGCAGTCGCAGGAACGAGATAGCGTGGCGAGGCGCCACCGCGCTCAGAGGAGCATTCGGAAAAGCCTGCAGCATCCGGTCCGCGAGCCGCCACGCATAAGATCCGGTCGCATCCGTATACGCTTCACACAGCTCATCCAGAGAATCCGGAACAGGAGGTAAAGCGAAACGTTGCATGAAGAAAGTTTATCCCGCCAACAGGGACAAATCGTCCAAGAGCGCGCGAGGTTTGCCCGAAATAGTAGCATCTATAAACTCGTCAGCTCGCACCAGCCAGTTACGCGCCACACTCAAATCGTCCAACTGCCAATAAGCCTGCACCAGGTAGCACGCCAAACGCAGCGACTGACGGTGATCGTCCACTCGTTCACCGATTTCCAGCAGCAGTTCACCCGTATCTATAACCTCGTTCCACTTGCCGGCCGCGGCCAAGAAAGCCACCCGGTTTGTCCCCAGCACCAAGCGTTCTTTATCGGCAGAAATCGCAGCTGGCAGCGCTGAAAAATCAATCGACTCCTCAAAGGCTCGCAGCTGTTTCTCGACGGCAGAGGCCTGTTGAAAGTCCAACAAATGAAACTCTGGAACAGGTTGATGCGCCCAAGACGGATCGTCTAGCTCTGGCAGCACCCATTCTGGACTGTTTTCGCTCAACCCCTGTTCGGCAAGCAGATTCTTTACGCCAAAACGGACTCGCAAAAGGTCTTTCACCGCAGCGAAAGAACACAGGGGAGCTTCGTGCAGACTCTGGGTGACCCTTGTGGACATGGTGTTGTTAGCGTTACGGAAGTCAAAAGCTAACGCAAGTTTCATGGCTACCGATTCCAACCGGGCTTGTGCCAGCGCTAAAGTATCCGCCGGACTGAGACTCTCGAAGGAGAGCCAACGATTCGACCCGTTGATAGCAAATCCGAGGGGCGGCACTTTGGTGCCCGTCCCAATAAAAGCCCCCACGGCGCGGGAGAGGAAAGCTGCCGCGGAGCGGGTCGCCACCAGTAAATCCCAAGGATCCTCAGGATTAGCGAACCATTGCGCATGGGCTTCCAGCAGTTCCAAGCCTTCGGGAATGTTCCACGTCGCCGCGCAAAAACGCAGGTGAGAAGCAATGTCGCCGAGGTATTGGGAAGTTTCGGTTTGGTGACGGTAAGAACGTTCGTGAGCGCGCCACGCCGCATCACCTTCGCCTGCCCAAGACAGTGGCAGCATCAGGAGGGGATTGATGTCATCCGGTTGAATGCACTGCCAGTCAGCGGCAGCGCACCGCTCCAAAGCATCGCGATAGAGGGAGAGCGCTTGGGGAAACTCCGAAGCGTTGACAGCCCAGGCGATGCGGGAACGATAATGGTGCAGGGGACAGTCCGCCTCGTCGCGAACTTCCCGGGGTAGTTCTTCCAAAGCAGAAATAATATCGAGAGCTTCGCGAGCGGCTTCGCGATGTCCCCGTCCCAACTCCACCTGGTGTCGGGTAATCCAGCGGGAACGTAAGGAAATCCCCGCTTCAGTCGTAAAGTATTCCATCCAGTAGGTCAAGTGTTCGAGGAGTTTCGCGCTTACGCCGGGGTGTCGGGCTGCCAAGGTAGGAATTTGCAGCAGCTGTTGGGCGATGACCTGGGTTTGAGTTTCGTTCGGGACCATTTGCCCGTGCGCGACCTGCTGTAGCACCCACGACAGGGTCGCCAAGGCGGATTCGGAGTCGCCGGATTCGAGGGCATCCCACACGACTTCCAGGCGGATGGTGGCTTCCACTTCGTCCAGACCGTGTTTTTGAGCCAGAGTCGCCAGTTCTTCCAGGCGATGCAGGCGATCTGTACTCAATGGTTCACGCAAAGCAGTTTCCAGATCATCGCCAATCTGCATGGTCAGAATTTCTGGATCCACTCCGGGGACGAAGCCGTCGGACTCAAAAATGCTCATTAGCACCCATTCTTACATATTCACAAGGTTTCTCGTCCGGTTTCCCGGTGTGTCACACGTGCTAGGACAGCGCGCCCCGGTATGGTGATTTTAACCGGGATAGGTAAGGGGGAGTCTGTTGAGCATAACGTTTTCCGATGATGCTTACTCTTTTGACTCCGCATCTGATGATTCTGCCCCCCACAGCGCGGCGGTGTTGTCCACGCAATTGATGAATGCTGCCTCGATTCCTCCCGGACTGCCACGTACAAAAGCGACTTTAGACGTGGTGAGTGCAGCTCGTGACGCGGGATATGACGATTTGTTGGCAGGAGCTGAAATTGAGCTGATTGGCTGCTATCTGGAAGGTCGGAATCCCGGCAAGGCTTTGGAAGCATTTTCTTCAACGCTGACCCGCCTGTTGCATCGCCCGGAACTGTATGATTCGCGTCAGTTGGAGCAACTCTCTCGCTTCTATCCCGAGGTCATCGAGAGTGCCTGTACACACCCTGATGTCCCCCTGTCCCTGCTGAATCATTTATTGGCTGGCTTGCAGGCTTTCCAAGCTAGCCTTGGTCCCTCGCCGGCTGCCGGGGATTACCTGCGTCATCGGATGCGGGAAGCCTTGGGGAACCCTGCTGAGGAACGGTATTTTTTGGATCGTGCTATCGACCGGATTACTCCCGCGGATCATCCGGCTCTGGGGCGCGCGATAGATATTTCGCAGGTGGCACTGGCTTGGGAGCATCATCCCGACCAGGCCTTGCAGGTGTCGTGGCGGATGTTGACTCACGAGATTCCGGCTCCGCAAAAGGCGCGGTTGCTGCGGGTGATGCTACCGGGGCTGGTCGCCGCTGATGCTTGGCAGGTTGCCTGGGAAGCGCACTTGGTGGCTTATGAATATGATCGTGAGAACTCCCGGCTTTCCGAGCTGTGCGAACACTTTCAATTTCTAGCGGTGGCAGGGATGTGGTCACGCCTGCTCCTGTTACTGGAGCGGCACCTGGGGTTGATTCGTCAGGCTCACGACCCGTGGGATTTATTGGTCGGGATGCGTGCCCTCGTCGGGGCTTTAGAAGCGTTGGATTGGGCTGGATATGGGAGGTATTCCCTGAAGGTGTCGTTGGCTTCGACTTCGCGTTTCCACGAGATTCCTGCCTTGGTGCACCCAACTGTGGCACAGGCTCGCGATTCACTGGGACAGGCTGCTGCCACGCTGGCAGCCCGGTATGATGAGCGCAACGGCAATGTTGAAGTGTCGTCGTCTTTGGGGTTGCTGGATTCTCACCTGCTTCCCGACGGTTTGTTGCTGCAGGGAACCGAAGGGGACGCGCGGTTTATGGCGCGGCTGTTGCGGGCGAGGGCTCTCTTGGAATGCAACCAGGGTTTTGACGCTTTGCTGCTGCTGGGAGGACTGGAACAGACGAACTTCCCCTCCGTGCGACGTCTGGGTCCCGAGATTCGGATGCTGACCTCCTTGGCGCGGATGCAGATGTCTCATGATTCTGCCAGCGCCGCGGAATCATCGGCTGCCGAATCCTCCTCGGAATCTCAATCTGCCTAGCCTTCTGCGGCTTCGGCGAAAGCAACATTACCGTGGCTGCTCGCCCTGCAGCTTGTGCAGGAATTGGCGAGTCCGTTCCTGAGTAGGGTGGTGAATGAGCTGTTCCGCGGGACCTTCTTCCAACACGGTGCCGCCGTCCATGAAAACGGCACGGTCCGCAACTTGGGCGGCGAACTCCATCTCGTGAGTGACGATGACCATAGTCATTCGTTCGTCAGCCAGAGAGCGGATAATAGCCAAGATTTCGCCAGTGAGTTCAGGATCTAGCGCGGAAGTTGGCTCGTCAAAATACAGCATCCGCGGCTTCAACGCGAGCGCCCGAGCGATGGCCACGCGCTGCTTTTGACCTCCGCTCAGCTCAGAGGGGTAAGCATTGCCTTTATCTCCCAAGTTCATGCGTTCCAAGAGCTGGTGGGCTTCGGCGCGAACCTCGGTTGGATTGCGATGCTGCACTTTAATCGGGGCATCGGTGAGGTTGCGCATGACATTCCAGTGGGGGAACAGGTTGAAGTTCTGGAACACCAGCCCGTAATCATGCCGGAACCGTTTCTCGTCGCCACTCGAGGTTTTTTCACCATTTTTCATGCTCAGGGCAGTTTCTCCGAAGTACTCGATGCTTCCGGTATCCATGCGATCCAGGAACGTGGCGCAACGCAGTAAGGTGGACTTGCCCGAACCGGAAGGACCCAGAATCGCCAGGATCTCGCCCTGCTCGACCTGTATGCAGACTCCCTTCAGGACTTCCAGGTTGCCGAAGCTCTTGTGCATGTCTTTGATGGATAGTGCGGTGCTCATGTTTTCCTGCTTTGCTGGTGACATCTCAGATTTGGTATTTGCTGACGCGTTTTTCCAACTTGTTCATGGTCATAGCCACCACCATGTTAAAGACGTAATAGAAAATCCCGGCAGCGACGAAAGGTGCCATCGAAGCGGTGGTGGAGGCATATTCCCTGGCAATGGAAAACATTTCCAGGAAAGAAATGACTTGGGCCAGGGAAGTGTCCTTGACCAGGGTGATGACTTCGTTGGTGATGGAAGGCAGTACCGTGCGAAACATTTGGGGCAGCTTGATGGTATAGAAAGTGCGCTGCTGGGAGTACCCCAGTACAAAGGCCGCTTCAGTTTGACCCTGGGGGATAGCTTGGAAACCGCCGCGATAGATTTCGGCAAAATAGGCTGCGTAGTTGACGGAAAAAGCGATGATGGCTGCCCAGAAGTTGTATGACGCGCTGATAGGCACTTTGAACAGGTAATACGGTCCGAAATACACGACCATGAGCTGCAGCATCAGGGGAGTGCCGCGCATAATCGAGATATAGAACTGCACTATCCAGTTCAGGGGTTTAAACGGAACCACGCGTCCGGCATACACCAGCAATCCCAAGGGAAGGGAAAGTATCAGGGTCAGCGCGAACAGAATCACGGTGCGACCAAAGCCCAGGGTCAGCTCAGGAAGAAAAGTCCACTCGTTCATAATGTATTCTCAAGCCGAGGAGTTTGCGGTGCCGCTGGTTACGGTACCTAGGAAATCGCGGCACCACAAACTCACTTTTGCATACGTTTACTTGTTGATAACGGCTTTTTCTAAGCCGTATTTCTGGGCGAGTTCCATGAACTTGCCGTCTGCTTTCATCTGGTCCAGGGTGGTTTGTACCTGGTCACGCAAGGCTTTATTGCCGAGTTTGAAGCCTATGCCGTACTGTTCGGTTTGCACCGGTTTTTCCATAATGGTGTACATGCCCTTTTGTCGTGTCTCCAGTTGATAGTTGGCGACCCCTAGGTCCACGACTACCGCATCAGCAGCTCCCGCTTCCAAACTCATGAATGCGTTGTTGTAGTCGGGAACTTTATTGAGGGTCTTAAACGAAGCGAGCAATTCCTTGTTCGATTCGTCCTCGAGGGCTGCTAAACCGGATGAATCAGCTTGCACAATGACGGTCTTGCCTGCCAGGTCTGCAGCATCTTTCAGGTTGTCGGCGCTGCGCGTCACAAAGACGATGGAGTTATCCACATAAGGCTTTGACCAAGTGTATTTGTCCTCGCGACCGTTCATGGTGAAACCGTTCCACAAGCAGTCCACTGAACCTGAAGAGAGCTGCATATCTTTGGAATCCCAGTCGATAGGTTTCTTTTCTAGGGTCCAGTGGTTGCGCTTCGCTACTTCGGTCGCTAAATCCATGTCAAAACCGGTATATTCCCCGGTTTTTTCGTCTTTGTAACCGTAAGGGGGAAAGTTTGCGTCGAAGCCGACCACAAACTTGTCGCCGGCGCTTTTCGCCACATTGTCACCCGCGTTACCGGCATTGTTACTTGCCGCACTGCCGCAACCAGCTAAAGAAAAAGCCAGGGCGAAACCCGCTGCTACGCTGACAATTTTTTTGAAGACCATTGTTTTTCCTTTAGATAGTGAAAAAGTTGTTTTTGTCTTTTGCAGTCTAACAGTGCGGTCGCCGGGAATTAAACCGTGACGGAAATTTGGGTAATTCCAAAACACGCCGAAGTGCATCCCGGTTAATCGCATAACACTCACTAAATTTCTGGCGTCAAAAAGGCGGCGTTACTTTAACCCTTAAGTTCAAGGTTAAGGTTGGAAGGGGAAACCATTATGGAACCAGCACCACTGGCAGTCATCCGTGTCGTAGGCGTCGGGGGCGGCGGTGTCAATGCGGTGAACCGAATGATTGAATCAAATCTGCGTGGCGTGGAGTTCATCGCGATTAACACCGACGCACAGGCACTGCTCATGTCAGACGCGGACGTCAAACTTGAGATTGGCAGAGAGTCCACTCGCGGATTGGGTGCGGGAGCTGATCCGGAAGTTGGCAAGGCTGCCGCAACTGCTCACGAGGACGATATTCGTGAGGTGCTGCGCGACTCTAACATGGTTTTTGTCACCGCTGGAGAAGGCGGCGGCACCGGTACAGGGGCGGCACCGATTGTGGCAGGTATCGCTCGCGAACTCGGGGCTTTGACCATTGGCGTGGTCACCCGACCCTTCCAGTTTGAGGGGCGCCGTCGGGAACAGCAAGCTGATCGAGGCATCGAGGCGCTGCGCGAACAAGTCGATGCCCTCATCGTGATTCCGAACCAGCGTCTGTTGGAATCCACGGAGGAGAACCTCTCGGTTTTGGAGGCTTTCCGTGCTGCTGACCAGGTCTTGCAATCTTCCGTGCAGGGCATTACCGAAATCATCACCATCCCGGGCACTATCAACGTTGACTTTGCTGATGTGACCACCACTTTGAAAGACGCCAAGACCGCTCTGATGGGCATCGGGACGGCTACCGGTCCGGACCGTGCACGCGTTTCGGTTGATATGGCGATTTCTTCACCGCTGTTAGAAAGCTCTATGGACGGCGCTGACCGCGTACTTATTTTCTTCCAAGGCGGAACAGACATGGGCATGCAAGAAATGAACGATGCTGCCGAGATGGTTCGTGAACTCGCCGATCAGGACGCTAACGTCATTATCGGCTATGCCCCGAACGAAGAATTTGCCGATGAGATTAAAGTGACGGTTATCGCCGCGGGTTTCGGAAGTAAGGATGCGAGCGCAGCTTCTGCGCGGGTCGTCCAGACTTCCGCTATTTCCCGCACCGCGGCGCGTCCCGCCCCGGCTGCACCGAGTGCCAAGTCGGCGGTGCCAACTCGGAATAGTGAACCGAGCGAGCCTCGACCCGCGTCCCAGCCTAGTGCAGAAACTCCTGCAGCCCCGCAACCTGCCCCGGCACCGGCTGCCGCCCCGGCTCCGGCTGAGCCCGCTGCAGAGAAAGAAGAAATTCTTGACGGAATAGAAGCTCGGCTGGCACAGCATCGCCATGAGCCGGCAGCAAAAGTCCCGGAGCTGAAAGCGCCGAAGTTCCCTGCGGGAACCGAAGCAGTGGGCAGCTTGCGCCCCAAAGCAGAGCAACACAAACCGGAGATTAAACTCACCGGTTTGAACGGAATTCCTGACGCGAAACACGAGCCTCTGGCTGTCACCTCCGGGATTCGTCCGGTATCTCCCGATGCGGCAAGCCTGCCGGATTACGTGGACTCCTCGCGTGAACAGCGGGCTCCGGCACTGCGCCTGGAACACGTATTCGATGATATTGCGGGAGACGATGAGCTCGACATACCGGACTTCTTGAAATAAATCTGCCGTGCGCAGGCGGTAATGCTGGCGCGGCTGAAGACTTTTTCCTATCTCCCAATAGAAGCCGTTCCCGTCGTTGACTACCAGTCAGCGACGGGGCGGTTTTTGCATTTTCTCGCTCCGATTGGCGACACTCCGTAAAAATTCCCCAATAAACACCGGTTATCGCGTAACCTCGTTCCAGTTGTCTAAAAATACAATCGAGACCTAGGGGAGAAAATATGGGGCTGGCGTTGCGTAACGTTTTAGAGAAAGTCGGTTTGCGGGAACCCGACGTCGATGATTACGAAGACGAGGAATTTATCGAAGACGAGACTCCTTTGGGCGAGCTGCACGAATTTCCCGGCTCTACAGAATCTGAAGCTGCGCCGGAAGCTCCGGTGGAGGCTCCAGTTGTCACTATTGACCGGATTAAGACCGCCAAGCCCACGACGTATTCCGATGCCAAAGAAATCGGCGATTACCTGCGCGACAACGTTCCAGTCATCCTCAATCTTGCTTATCTTTCAGTCAAGGAAGCGCAGCGTATGGTTGATTTTGCATCAGGTTTGACTTACGGTCTGCGCGGTTCTTTCGAGGAAGTTGGCACCCGAGTTTTCTTGCTTTCCCCCCAGAACCTTAAAACTATTGAGGACACACCAAAATCCTCGACTTCTCTGTTGCAGACTTTGTGACCACCAGTTTCCTTCCATCCTGAGGTTCCCCCGTCGCGTCCCCGTGGCGAGGGAATCTCAATCTGTCCGGTCTGCGACTCTCAGGTAGGATGTGTGCTGTGAGTATGGTGCAACTGCTTGGTCTGGTTATTTATTACGTGATAAATGTTTATGTTTTTATACTGATTTTGCGGGTAGTTCTGGACTGGGTACAGATTCTGGCCAGAGACTGGCGTCCCCGGGGAATTATTTTGGTGTTAGCTAACTTGATTTATGCCCTGACAGATCCGCCGGTACGCTTCTTGGGGCGCTTAATCCCCCCGCTACGCATAGGCGGATTGGCTCTTGACATGGGATTTATGGTGCTCTTCATATTGCTGTTCGTGGTGCAAAGGGTGGCAGTCAATATTGCTTTTATGGTTTAGTTGCCACGTTTTCGCTTTTGACGGTCCGCGGAATTAGCAAATTTCCCCCTTTTCGGAGTAAGTTTTAAACCTCAGTATTCACACAAGTAACAAAAAATGTGTAACAATGTCTTTTGTACAAAACGTGCGAATGCCCAAGAGGCTTTGGAAATCGGGGCGCAAGCCCCCTGACACGGACGAGGTGACGAATATGGCGTTGCTCACCACAGATGACATCGTCAACAAGAAGTTTCAGCCCACGAAATTCCGCGAAGGCTATGACCAAGATGAAGTGGACGATTTCTTGGACGAGGTGGTGAATACCCTCGATACCCTGACTAAAGAGCGTGACTCGCTCCGGGCCGAGCTGGATGAAGCAAACCGCAAGATTGCTGAACTGAGCAGCGGTGTGGCGCCAGTGGCGGAAACAGTTTCCGAACCGGTTGTTCCGGAACCTGCCCCGGTGGCAGAACCCGCTCCGGCTACGGGCGAGGTTCCCGAATCGACTTCTGCTGTCTCCATGCTGGATATGGCGCAGCGCCTGCACGACGAATACGTGCAAGACGGTCAAAAGAAGGGCGAAGAGATTATTGCCGATGCCCGCGTCGAAGCTGATCGCATCGTTGCCGAGGCGGAGCAAGAACATACCCGGGTACTGACTCAGTTGGAGCAGGAGCGTGGCATGTTGGAGCGCAAGATCGAAGAACTCAAGACTTTCGAATCAGAATACCGCTCCAAGATGAGTTCTTTCCTGGAAGGTATTCTTTCGGACTTGGCGAACTCTGCCCCGACCAACTAAATTGGCGCTCGCAATCAAACTTGCCCCGCAGTCAACGTGGCACCCCTTCCGGGTCTCACGTTGGCTGCTGGTCATTTTTATCGGATTGATTATTGGTGCGGTTGACCAAGTCACGAAAGCTCTGGCGGGTAACTTGCTGCCCTCCGACGGAACTGCATTGCCTTTGCTCGGATCTTGGGTTTCCTTGCACGTGACGCACAATTCCGGGGCGGCATTGTCGTTGCTCGACTCGGCCACGATAGTTGTCACGGTGTTGAGTTGCATTTTGACTCTCGTTTTACTCGTGCTGGCGTTGATGACCCCCAATAGTATCTGGGCTGGCGTTTTAGCGGTCATTGCCGGTGGCGGGTTGAGCAATATTGTGGATCGAGGTCGCGGCAACCCGTGGGGAACTGGTGCGGTCATTGACTTTATTGACTACTTTGGGTGGTTCGTAGGTAATGTGGCCGACATCTTTGTGGTTGTCGGGGTTGTGGTGGT
This sequence comes from Mobiluncus holmesii ATCC 35242, assembly GCF_000185445.1. Taxonomy (NCBI): domain Bacteria; kingdom Bacillati; phylum Actinomycetota; class Actinomycetes; order Actinomycetales; family Actinomycetaceae; genus Mobiluncus; species Mobiluncus holmesii. The sequence goes on from NZ_GL622346.1 coordinate 575,406, forward strand.
GTTCGTGTTGATGTTGCGAGGCGCGCCGCTGGGTGTGGTGTGGTTACGGCATGCAGACATCGCAGTGGCCCTTGAAAACGGGAAATCCGTCCAGGGCAAGCACGGTGTTTACATTTTCATAGAGGAAGCAAAGGACGCCTCGTGAGTCGCTTGTTGCCGGTTCCAGAAGGGTTGGCGGGGTTGCGGGCTGACATTGGCCTGTCGCGGCTGCTGGGGCTGTCACGAGCAAAAGCAGGAGCCTTGTTAGAATCCGGAGCGGTCATACAAGACGGGGAAACTCTCAAGAAATCCGATCAGCTCGCCGCTGGCAATCTGCTGGAAATCGATATTCCCGAGCCTACCGGCTATGTTCCCGAAGTCACTCGCGTGGATAACTTGGGAATTTTATATGCCGATGATGATTTGGTGGTGGTGGACAAGCCAGCCGGGGTCGCCGCTCATACCGGTCCCGGTTGGGAGGGTCCCACAGTAGTCGGGGCGCTGCGAGCTGCGGGGATTCGGGTGTCGACCTCCGGTCCAGTGGAACGTGAAGGAATCGTGCATCGTCTGGACGCGGGAACCTCGGGAGCGATGGTTGTCGCAAAATCAGAACTCGCCTACGGAAAACTGAAAAATGAGTTTCGGTATCACCGGGTCGAAAAAATTTATACCGCCCTCGCCACGGGAGGAGTGAAACCCCCGGTGGGAACCATTGATGCCCCTATTGGGCGAGCGCCGGGGCGCGAGTTTAAGATGGCGGTTGTCTCCGGGGGAAAGCCCGCGGTAACGCACTATGACGTCATCGAGGAGCTTCCGGGCGCAACCCTGTTGAAAGTCCAGCTAGAGACGGGGAGAACCCACCAGATTCGCGTGCATCTCGCGGCTATCGGACATCCCTTGGTGGGGGACACGGAATACGGGGCGGATCGGAAGACAGCTGCCCGGCTGGGGCTGGAGCGGCAATGGCTGCACGCCAGTAGGCTGGCGTTTAAGCATCCGCGAACCGGGCTAGAAGTCGCAGTGCAGGCTCCGTTACCAGCTGATTTAGCGACCGCTGTAGAGCTTTTGCGCCAATAATCAAACTGGAATCTGCGAGCCACATCCTCACCGGAGAGACTGGGACCTTTCAGGTTCGGCGTGCAAAATCGACTAAGATTAATCCATGCCTAGTTCCGAATTCGTCCACCTTCACGTCCACACTGATTACTCGATTTTGGATGGGGCAGCAAAGATTAAGCGGCTGGTTGCTAAAGCGGTAGAAAACCAGCAGAAAGCCGTGGCGATTACCGACCACGGTTACCTATTCGGGGCTTTTGAGTTTTATCAAGAATGCCGTAACGCCGGAATCAAACCCATTATTGGTTTGGAAGCTTATGTCACGCCGGGAACTTCGCGTTTTGACACCACGCGGGTGCAGTGGGGGACTTTGGAACAGCAAAAGGCCGGTGACGACGTGTCCGCTCGTGGCGCCTACACGCATATGACACTGCTGTCCCACACGACTGAGGGGATGCACAACCTGTTTCGGCTCGGTTCTTATGCCTCCCTGGACGGTCAGATGGGGAAATGGCCGCGGGCTGACCGGGAACTGTTGGAGCGCTATCACGAGGGACTCATCGGCACAGCAGGATGTCCCTCTGGAGAGGTCCAGACGCGGCTGCGTTTGGGGCAGTATCAGGAAGCCGTGCGTGCCGCCGGGGAACTGCAAGATATTTTTGGCAAAGACTATTTCTATGTGGAACTGATGGATCACGGGTTGTCCATCGAAAACCGTGTGCGGAAAGACCTGCTGCGCTTAGCTCGAGAAATCAACGCACCCGTCATCGCAACCAACGACTCCCACTATGTTTATAAGGAAGACCGGGAGATTCAGGATGCCATGCTGTGCATCAACTCCGGGGATCGTCTGTCTAACCCGGATCGGTTCCGCTTTGACGGTACGGATTATTATCTGCGCCCCAGCGAGGAAATGCATGAACTGTTTGCGGAAATCCCCGAAGCCCTAGATAACACCCTGTTGATTGCGGAACAGTGCAATGTCGAATTTCCAGACGTGAAAGAGGGCACCTTCATGCCGGTGTTCCCGGTACCTGCCGGGGAAGATGAAGTGTCCTGGTTCATCAAGGAAGTCGAACGCGGTTTACAGTATCGTTTCCCAAATGGCATTTCTGAAGAAGTCAGGAAACGTGCCGACTACGAAGTCGAGATTATTGTGCAGATGGGATTCCCGTCGTACTTCCTGATTGTTTCAGACTACATTCAGTGGGCTAAAGACAACGGGATTAGAGTCGGACCGGGGCGTGGCTCCGGCGCAGGTTCCATGGTTGCCTATGCGATGCGCATCACGGACCTGGATCCCATCAAGCACGGGCTGTTGTTTGAACGTTTCCTCAATCCCGAGCGGGTGTCCATGCCGGATATCGACGTGGACTTTGACGACCGCCGTCGTCAGGACGTAATCGACTACGTGACCCGCAAATACGGCAAGGACAAAGTGTCCCAGGTCGTGACCTACGGCACGATTAAATCAAAGCAAGCTCTTAAAGACGCGGCGCGGATTTCGGGCGCGGATTTCTCAAAAGGGGAGAAACTCACCAAGGCAATGCCACCGGCGGTCATGGGCAAGGATATTCCCCTGTCAGGCATGTATAACCCGCAACATCCGCGTTACAAAGAAGCCGAAGAGTTCCGCAAAGTCGTGGCGGAGGATCCCTTTAATCGCCAAATTTTCGACCTGGCAGCCGGGGTGGAAGGCATGGTTCGCCAGTGGGGGGTACACGCCTGCGCGGTCATCATGTCTCGAGAAACCTTGACGGACGTCATTCCAATGATGAAACGCCCGCAAGACGGAGCCATGATTACCCAGTTCGACTACCCTACTTGTGAGCACCTCGGTCTGCTTAAGATGGACTTCCTGGGGCTAAAGAACCTCACCATTATTTCCGACGCCCTGGACAACATCAAGATTAACGGCAATACTCCTCCCGATTTGGAACGCTTGGACGTCGATGACAAGGCGACTTATGAACTGTTGTCCACCGGAGAGACCCTGGGCGTGTTCCAGCTCGATGGTGGGGGAATGCGCACCCTGCTGAAGCAGCTGCGACCCACCGAGTTCGATGATATTTCCGCTCTGGTGGCACTGTATCGACCCGGACCGATGGGCGCGAATTCCCACACGAACTATGCATTACGGAAAAACGGACTGCAAAAGATTGAGCCAATTCATAGTGAGCTGGAAGAACCCCTCAAGGATATCCTTGGCTATACGTACGGTCTGATTATCTACCAAGAACAGGTCATGGCTATCGCCCAAAAGGTCGCCGGGTTCACCCTGGGGCAGGCTGATATTTTGCGTAAAGCCATGGGGAAAAAGAAAAAAGACGTCCTGGACAAGCAATACGTGAAGTTCCACGATGGAATGATTGAACACGGTTATTCCGAGGATTGTTGTGAAACCCTGTGGGGAATCCTGGTGCCCTTCGCCGACTACGCATTTAACAAATCCCACTCCGCGGCATACGGGCTGATAGCATACTGGACCGCCTATCTAAAGGCAAACTTCCCGACCGAGTATATGGCGGCGGTGCTGACCACCCAGACGGATAAAGACAAACTGGGGATGTACCTGAACGAGGTGCGCCGAATGGGAATCAAGGTCTTGCCTCCCGATGTGAACCAGTCTTACGGGGTTTTTGCACCTGATGGAAATGACATTCGTTTCGGACTGGCCTCAATCCGTAACGTTGGTGAAAACGTGGTGGCAGAAATCATCAAAGCACGCCAAGAAAAAGGTGCCTACACGTCCTTTTCCGATTTCCTGAAAAAGGTTCCGGCGGAAGTCTGCAATAAGCGCACCATCGGTTCACTGATTAAGGCTGGAGCTTTTGATGCTTTCGGGGCGCCGCGCAGCGCTCTCACCGCGATTCATGAGCAGGCAGTGGAAGCTGTGGTGTCCACGAAACGGCAAGAGTCCAACGGGCAGTTCGACCTGTTCGCTGCCCTCGAGATGGAGGGGACAGAGTCCCCGGACAATCTGTTAGGTTCAGCCAGTATCGATATTCCGGATATTTCTGAGTGGCCCAAAAACGAACTGCTCGCTTTTGAACGTGAAATGTTGGGCATGTACGTCTCGGATCATCCGCTGTCAGGCATGAATCGGGTATTGGAAGGCTTGGCTGAAGACCGGATTGTTGATCTGACTTCGGACGAGGGGAAAGGCAACGATTCCCCGGTTAAGATTGCCGGTCTGGTGACCGCGGTGAATGTTAAAATTTCCAAACGGTCTGGACAGCAGTGGGCGATTGCCAAAATCGAAGACATGACCGGTTCCGTGGAAGTGTTGTTCTTTGCGAAAACCTATGAAAACATTGCCGGTGACCTGGTCCAGGATAATATCGTGGTGGTCGGCGGACGGCTGCGCCGCGAGGATGAATCTGTCTCGATTTATGCCAGTGACCTGAGCGTACCCAAGATGTCGCTCCATCTGGATCACTTGGATGAGGTTGAGTTATTGCTTCCTGCCGAGCGCTGCACGAAAGAAAACATGCGTGCCTTTGGGGCTCTGCTGGAACGTTTTCCCGGTCAGGCTCCGGTACGTTTACATATCCTGGAGGAAGGGGAACTCCAAGTTTTGGATTTGGGACCCGAACGCCGGGTTAACGCCGGTCCGGACTTCCTGGGCGAGCTGCGTGCCATGCTGGGATATGACTCGATTATCACACCGGGAACTAACCCCTTGGAATCCAACGCGGCAGCTGAAGTTGCTAAACTTTCTCCGGTTAATCCTCTTGCAGAGCAGAGACCGTCGGGTACGACTTTATTTGATGCATCCAGCCTCTAGCCTGTTACTGTATCCTAGAAACGGCGGTCTTTTCATGAATTTGCATTTAGATATCTTCGAAGTTATATGAAAAAAGGTCTGGATTCGGGCGGTAAGTCTCCAACCAGGTTTTAGTGGTGTGAACGTGAGCTTGTGCCAAAAATGATGCTCGTTCAGGGTCCCGTTTTTTGATTGCTTGAACAATCTCTAGGTGGGCGCTATCACTAACTTTTTTCAAATCTAGTCTTTCAGGATTTTCATAAATGTGGTAATCTCTACCGCGTTGACGCAGCACTTTGAGCAGAGAAATGATGGCTTGGTCATTCGCGGCACTGGTTATGAGCTTGTGAAAATCTGTATCAAGGATTTGTGCTTCGTATCCGGGATTGCATTTCCTCAAATCCATTGCTATTCGTTCAAGTTCCTCGATTTGAATGTCTGAGAGTCTCGCTGCTGCTTGGGAGGCACAGTAGCCTTCCAGTATTTCCCTAAGGGTGAATAATTCGATGAAAGAATCAAGGGGTAACAGCGGAACGATAGCGGTAAGTGCATCCACCACGTTTTTTGGCGTTAGTTGGGATACGCGCGCGCTAGCATTCCTTTTTAGATTTAACACTCCAGCCACGCTCAGCATTTTCTGGGCCTCCCGCAGCGAGCTGCGTGAAACTTTAAAGCGTTCGCACAGCTCAATCTCGGAGGGGAGAGCCTGCCCTGGTTTTATTTCTCCAGTGGCAATCATTCTGCACAGACCCAAGCGGGCTTGTTCTACTGCATCTTGCATAGTTCTACCTTACAAGTAAAAGGTCCTAGCACTTCTAAAATCTGAACTGTCAGACAATTAAGTAAAAATTGCGAAAATTATCTCTATTTATTTCTTTAGGTGTTAGAATTGCCAGACAAGGAGGTTTGAACAATGAAGTTCCCCACTATATACCCGTATAACTCAGGTCCCAGCTGGTCTCTCGATCCCAGATGCAAACATCTCAATCACGGTTCCTTCGGTGCAGTACCTGTGGAGGTGCAGGCTGAACAAAATCGGCTTCGTACATTGATGGAACAAAACCCTGTGAGCTGGTTTTCGGCAGCTCACGAGCGGGTAGGTGGTGCGCGCGAGGAAATGGCGAGGCTGCTGGGGGTGGATTCCTCACACCTTGCTTTTGTTTTCAACGTTTCGGCGGGTGCGTCCGTTGTTTACCAGAGATTTATGTCGCGAGGTCCTGTTCACACTCTGGTTACGGATCACGGTTATGGTGCGGTTTCGATGGGGGCTAGGCGTTTGTCTCAGCGTACAGGAGGAACTTTCAATGTGGTTTCTGTTCCTTTGAATGCCACTTCGGCAGAAGTAGTGGATATTCTTACAGAAAAGATGCAAAACACCCCACGCGGATTGCTTGTTATCGATCAGATTACGTCAGCCACAGCCCGACGTTTTCCGGCTAACGAGATTTGTAAAAAGGCTCGGGAACTAGGATTTGCCACCCTAGTGGACGGGGCACATTCCCTCGGCGTTTTGGAAAATCCAATTTCCCTCGACGCGGATTACTGGGTTGGTAACTTGCATAAATTTGCTTGCGCGCCACGCGGTGCAGCTTTGCTATATTCAAGGGATGCTGATCAAGAGCTATTCCCCTTAATTGATTCCTGGGGTGCTGAGCTCGAATTTCCTAGGCGTTTTGACCACACAGGAACTATGGACACCACGGCGTGGCTCACCGCACCATTTGCCTGGAGCCTCATCGACAAGATGGTTGGTTGGGATAATGTTAGGGAGTGGTCTAGTCATCTAGCTGATGAAGGCGAGAAAATCCTTGATGCGCCGCTGCGTCAGTGGATGGACAATCCTTTTCCCGATGTAGGGCAGAAGGTTGGTCCACTGCGATTGGTGCGATTACCGCTTGGCTTGGGACAGACGCGTGAACAAAGCGATGCGTTGCGTATTCCGCTCATTGAAGCCACGGGAATAGCACTTTCCTTCACAAGTTTCCACGGTCAAGGTTTTCTTCGCTTTTCAACCCATATATATAACTCGTTGTCGGATTTTGACTATCTTGCCAGCGAAGGTATCCCCCTGCTGTACCAATGGGCGAGCCAGAATTCGACTGAATCCAACATATGAACAACAAAGAATAGGAGGAATAATGCGTAAACACATCGCCGTGTTAATTGCAGCCTCATTTGCCCTGGCACTTGGGCTTACTGGTTGCAGCTCAAGTAGTGGAGATGACTCACAAGGACTGGTTAAGCTCCAGATGGTTGAGTCACTAACTAATCCGGCTCGTACCGAGTTGATTCGAGGTCTGCTGAAGGATTTTGAAAAAGAACATCCAAATATCAAGGTAGAGTTGATTTCTCCACCAACGGAGCAAGCAGACCAAAAAATTCAGCAAATGCTTCAATCCGGTTCCGGGGTTGATGTTTTGGAAGTTCGTGACCTGACTGTTGGACCTTTCAGTAATAATGGCTGGCTTTACGACATGGCTCCGGATCTTAAAAACTGGGATGGTTTCGATAAGCTCACCAATCAGGCTCAAAAATTCACCGTCAATGCTGATGGGAAATCTTACTTCATTCCTTATGGTTTCTACGGTCTGAGTCTGTTCTACCGAACTGACTTGGTGAAACAGGCCGGCTTCGAGGGGGCGCCAAAGTCCTGGGAGGAATTGACGGAGCAGGCCGCTAAGATTCAGAGTCCTGCGCAAAATCGCTACGGTTACGCCTTCCGCGGGGGTCCAAACTCAGCTGGGCAATTGATGAGTATTCTCGAAGCCTACAATGCAGATAACCTCGACATAGCCAACGCATACAAGGTTAAAAGTGGTAAGACGATTTTTGCGACCCCGGAGTCTAAAACCGCTTTGGATAAATACGTGGAGCTATACAAGACAGGTTCTCCAGAGTCCTCAGTTTCCTGGGGGTATGCTGAAATGGTGCAGGGTTTCACCAATGGCTCTACCGCGTTTTTACTTCAGGATCCTGAGGTTATTGCTACGGTGAAGGAATCATCCCTGTCTGAAGACCAGTGGGGTGTGGCGCCCAATCCGGTGGGACCGACGGGGAAAGCAGCCTGGCCAATGGCTACGGCGGGCTGGGGCGTGACTCAGTTCTCTAAGCACAAAACTGAGGCAGTGGAACTGGTGAAATGGTTGGCTGGGGATTCTTCCACGACTTTTGCGAAGGAAAACTCTCTCGTGCCGATTCTTCAGGCTGCCGGGGAAGACGAATTCTTCAAAACCGGTCCCTGGGCTGCTTACGTAGAAATGACATCTAACCCGGATACCTGGATCTCCGTTGAGGAACCTCGTGGGGTTGCTTGGTGGACCGAATGGATGCAGCGTTCAGAAGCTGATTTACAGAAAGTTCTCCTGAACCAGATGACCGCCTCCCAGATGCTCTCGGGGTGGGATAAATTCTGGACAGAAAAGTGGCAAGGGTAGCTGCGATGTTCTCAGGGAAGAAAGCTGTGGGTGCGTCTGCTGAAGTCGGGCGCGCCCACAGCCGGCGCCCGTTTTCGAGCAGGTTCGCCCTGACGATAATGGTATTTCTAGCGCCCGCTTTCATCTTCGTAGCTATCTTCACCTACTACCCGATGCTACGTGGTGCCCAGATGGCATTCCGAAAATGGGACTTGTGGAATCTTAACGACACGCCATTTGTTGGTTTCGGTAACTTCCAGCAACTCATTTTTAATCCTCTGTTTCTGCACACAATGGTGAACTCTCTCATCTGGGTGGTGGTATCTATCATTCCCCAGTTCGTAATCGGGTTCTTAATAGCCTTAGCTCTACGCAATCGCTTCAGGTTCAGAGGCTTGTATCAAGCTGTTATTTTTTACCCCTGGGCGGTGTCAGGGTTCTTGATTGGCATACTCTTCAGGTGGATGTTTAACAGTGAATTTGGCGTGTTTAATGATTTGTTAATGCGAGCCGGTATTGTAGATTCTCCCGTTCCATGGCTGGCAAAACCAGAATTAGCATTCGTTGCCGTGATTATCGCGAACATCTGGTATGGGGTGGCTTTCTTCGCAATTATGATTCTGGCTGCGTTGCAATCTGTGCCTCAAGATATGTTGGAGGCGGCGGCAATAGACGGCGCGAGTCGTATACGCGCCCTGTTCAGCATAATCATTCCTTCGATTCGTTCAACCTTGATACTCACAATCCTGCTGCGAATAATCTGGATTTTTAACTTTCCGGATATTATTTACGCCATGACGGGAGGGGGTCCTGGTAACCAGACACATATCGCAACGACTTGGATGATTCAGTTCACCCAACAAGGCAGTTATGGCTTGGCTTCCGCACTCGGCTTCATCATTGTTGGCGTACTTACGGTGTTCACCGGCATGTATCTACTGCTCTTATCAAGGAGTGATGATGCAAAGTAGAACCCCCATGTACCTAAAGATAATAAAAGTCTGCGGCTTGACCCTATGGTTTGTCATTACAGTGTTCCCGCTTTACTGGATTCTCCTCACATCCTTTAAGCCAGCAAGTCAAATCGCCGAATATCCTGTTCGATATTGGCCCAGAGTCTTTTCTATAGAGAACTACGTGAATCTCTTTTCCAAGGCTCAGTTCGGAACCTATATGTTCAACTCTTTGACAGTGTCTCTGCTTGGGTCGATTGTTGCCACATTGATTGCCCTTCTCAGCGGCTACACATTGTCGCGTTTTACTTTTCGGTCAAAAGGAGCGGTACTAATCGCATTTCTCGTCACGCAGATGATACCGATGTTTATTGCCCTCGGTCCGCTCTATCAAATGTTCACTACCTTGGGCTTGATTGATACCCGAGCCGGTTTAGTCCTAATCTACATTGCTATGACAATACCTTTTTCCTCGATAATGCTGCGGGGTTTCTTCGATAATGTTCCCGACTCTCTCGAAGAAGCAGCGATGGTAGATGGTTTGAACAGATTCTCCGCTCTATGGCGTATCATTGTGCCGGTTATGCTGCCGGGAATCACAGCGACTTTCATATTTAACTTTGTTAATATCTGGAACGAACTGTTCTTGTCCGTGACACTAATAAACTCGGATTCTAAACGAACAATCCCAACAGCATTGAACAGTTTCATCTCTAGTTTCAACATTGAGTGGGGACCGATGTCCGCTGCTGCCGTGTTAACAATCTTTCCTACTATGATACTGTTTTCTTTCGCTAGTAGGTGGATTGTAGCTGGTCTAACCCAAGGTGCTACTAAGGGATAGCTGTATGATGTTACCGTGTTTAACTTATTGGATTTTTCAAAAGAAGACGTTGATGCTGCAGTGCTGCGCGAGCGCCTTCCACGGGCAGCCCTCGACGTAGAGCAGGCTGTGGCGGCGGTAACGCCCCTGATTGAAGCGGTGCGTCGGGAAGGCGCCAAAGCCTTGCGAGACCAAGCCGAGCAGTTCGACCGGGTCCGCCCGCGCCTGTTACGAGTTCCAGAGACTCAAATTGACCGCGCCTTGCAGGAACTGGATCCGGCGCTGCGCGAAGCGATTGAAACTTCCATTGCCAATAACCGCAAAGGTCACGAGGCACAGTTGCCCCACCCGGTCGTCACCGAGATTATTCCCGGTGGTACTGTTACGCAGCGTTGGATTCCGGTGCGGCGCGTGGGACTGTACGTTCCGGGCGGGCTGGCAGTCTATCCCAGCTCGGTAATCATGAATGTGGTGGCAGCACAAGTGGCGGGGGTGGACCAGATTGCTCTGGCCTCCCCGGCACAGCGGGCTTTCGACGGCTCGGTACACCCGACCGTGCTGGCGACCTGCGCCTTATTAGGAGTGCGTGAAGTCTATGCCATGGGCGGGGCAGGCGCGATTGGTGCATTTGCCTACGGTGCGAGGGGAGAGAACGCAGATGACGGTCAGGTTCTGGTGGAGCCTGTGGACGTCGTTACCGGTCCGGGCAATATCTATGTCGCGGCGGCGAAACGTGTGGTATCCAGTGTCTGCGGTATCGACGCCGAAGCCGGTACCACCGAGATTGCCATCATCGCGGATAGCAGCGCCACTCCGAAATTTGTTGCTGCAGATTTAATCAGCCAAGCCGAACACGACCCCGCAGCCGCCTCGGTCCTGATTACCGACTCGACCGAACTTGTGACCCAGGTGTGCGCCGAACTGGAACGCCAAATTCCCCAACGCGACCACCACGAACGCATCGTCACTGCCCTATCCGGGCCACAATCGGGCACTATCCTCACTCGGGATATTGAACAATCCATTGCCGTGGCAAACGCGTACGGCGCTGAACACCTCGAGATTCAAACCGCTGATGCTCGCGAGGTGGCAGCAAAAATACACAATGCGGGGGCAATCTTTGTCGGTGACTACACCCCGGTGCCCCTGGGGGACTACCTAGCAGGCTCCAACCACGTCTTGCCCACCGGAGGCACGGCCTCCCACGCTTCGGGACTGAACGTGATGGCATTCTTAAAATCCGTGCAACAGATTGAATACACCCAGCAAGCTGCGGATGCGCTGACCGACCGCCTGGTGGTATTCAGTCATGCCGAGGACCTGGAAGGTCACGGAGCGTCCCTGCTGGCACGTCGGGAAGGCAAGTAAATGAGTGCCTCAGATGCCCGTGCCATGACTGAGTGCTCGATTCAACTGCCCGTGCGGACGGACCTGGTCGGGCTAGAACCCTACGGGGCGCCCCAGTTGCAGGTGCCGGTGGCTATCAATGTGAACGAAAACCCCTATCCGGTGCCAGCTCCGGTGATAGAAGCGATAACCACGGCGGTGCGGGAGGTAGCAGGCAACTTAAACCGTTATCCCGACCGGGATTTTCCGGAACTACGCCTTGCTTTGAGCGATTATTTGGAGCGGGAATCCGGGGTGCGAGTGGCTCCCGAGTGGATATGGGCTGCCAATGGTTCTAACGAGGTCATGCATCATTTGTTTAGCGCTTTTGGAGGACCGGGACATCCGGCGCTGTCGTCCTCACCCACGTACTCGATGTATCCCGAATATGCTCGCAACACCCTGACTGAGCTGCTGGACGTGCCGCGGCGGGAGGACTTTTCCGTGGACGTGGTCGCGTTGAAGCAAGCCGTAGACCATGCACACCCGGCGTTGCTGGTGCTGGCTTCTCCCAACAATCCCACGGGTACTCACCTGAGCTCCGCGGACGTGGCTGAAATCTTGAACTTTACCCGTACCAGTGGACCGCAGGGGAGCGCGACACTGGTGGTTATTGACGAAGCCTACGGGGAGTTTCGCCGCGACGGGGTGCCTTCCGCTCTGGAACTGTTGGCGGCGCACCCGCACCTGGTAGTGTCCAGGACCATGTCTAAGGCTTTCGCGATGGCTGGTTTGCGACTGGGATACCTGGCGGCTCATCCGCAGATTATTTCCCAGCTCATGCTGGTGCGATTGCCCTATCATCTGTCGGCTCTGACCCAAGCGGCAGCTCTGGCAGCGCTGTCTCGGGCAGATTTGTTGCAAGCCCAGGTGGCAAAGATTCGCCACGCTCGCGACCGCATGGTGCAAACTCTGCGAGGAATGGGTTTGACCGTGGCAGAATCGGATACGAACTTTGTTTTCTTTGGAAAGTTCGGCAATCGTCAAAAAGTCTGGCAAGATTTACTTGACCGTGGCGTGTTGATTCGCGTAGTCGGACCCGATGGCTGGCTGCGAGCCAGCGTGGGCACTGAGGAGGAAACTGAGGCGTTTCTTTCCGCCCTGAAGGAGGCATTGCAATGAACGAAACTCGAACCCCTAGGGTGGCGGAGGTCACGCGGGCAACGTCGGAATCGCGGGTAAAGGTGCGGGTGAACCTGGACGGTACCGGTCAAGCCAACATTCACACGACGGTGCCGTTTTATGACCATATGCTCATCGCTTTGGCACGTCATTCCCTGATTGATTTGGACATTGAAGCTTCCGGGGACACTGATATTGATGTCCATCACACGGTGGAAGATACGGCTATTGTTTTGGGGCAGGCTTTGCGTGAAGCGTTGGGGGACAAGACGGGTATCCGCCGTTTCGGTGACGCTTGCGTGCCCCTGGACGAAGCCCTGGCTCACGCGGTGGTGGATTTGGCGGGACGCCCTTACGTCGTCTGCGAAGGAGAACCGGAAGGTCAGCAGTATCACCTGATTGGCGGACACTTCACAGGTTCGCTGACCTATCACGTGTTTGAATCTCTGGCGCTAAATGCCGGGATATGCCTGCATTTGCGCCTGCTGGCGGGACGGGATCCGCACCATATCGTAGAGGCTCAATTTAAGGCTTTGGCACGGGCGTTAAAGGTCGCAGTGGAATATGATTCGCGCGTGGTAGGTGTCCCTTCCACCAAAGGAACTCTGTAACATCAGGGAAGGCTAGTGATGAGTGAACCGCAAGAACCCCGAAAACCTGAGGACAACGGGCAGGATTCCGCCGATCAGCAAGCCTATGATGCCGAGTTTGCTGACCTCATCGCAAAATTGGGAGATATTGACTTTGAACCGGAGTCCGCGGTTTCCAGTCAGGACGAACAGCTGGATTTACCTGAGGAATCAGAGCCTCCGCTGGTGAATCGGCAAGCCACTGCATGTTTTCTGACCCCGGTGGCTTCGGCGGAAGCCTTGGGGGCGCTGTGCGCTTTGAGCGGTATCTCGGCGGTTGTGGTGCCCACAGAAGCCGGGGCGATGGTGGTACAAAACCTGGAGCTGACCGAGGAACAGTGGGGAATGGCGCTGTTGGTCGAAAGTCTCAATGAACTCGACTCAGATTTGGACACGGTCGCGTCCACGCTGACGGAGATTATTCGGATGCCGGTGGTGGTGTTTTCTGCGCTGTTGGCTCCCGGCACCGAACAGGAGCCCGGCGTGACCGGTCAGGTTTTGGCGGGTCGTTGGGTCAATCAGGCTTTTGAGTCAGATTTGCCGGCGGGGCTGGTTATTGCACAAATGCCAATCGTGATTGAGGAATTAGTGCTGGGTCGAGTCAATCCGGCGGAGGTGGATGGGGCGGTAGATACCGTCGATATTCCCCGCTGGAAAGCTTTGCGGATGTTGGGCAGAGGCATTAAAAATTCTCGTGAAGAACGCCGGCGCCAACGCGGACAGACAGATTCTCACGATGACGCGATGGGGGACACGGACACAGCAGGGCGGGGGGACGCCTCATGATTGCTCCCCAAGTCGTCGTGCTGGATCACGGATATGGCAATGTTCTTTCCGTTGCGCACGCCCTGGAGCGGGCAGGGGCACGGGTGTCTCTCTCGGCTGACCCGACGGAAGTTGCTCACGCAGACGGTTTGGTGGTTCCTGGAGTGGGGGCATTCGCGGCGGTGATGCGGTCCCTGCAGGCCTCTCGTGCACCCCAGATGATTGAGCGTCGTCTCGCCGGAGGTCGCCCGGTACTGGGCATCTGCGTCGGGTTGCAGGTCATGTTTGAAAGCGGCGACGAAAACGGGGAAGTGACTGAAGGCTTGGGCGAATGGCCCGGAATGGTGACGGCTCTGCCCGCAGCGCGTTTACCACATATGGGCTGGTCAAAAGTGCACGTCCCGGCGCAGTCGCAGCTGTTGGCGGGGCTTGACGGGCAGAGGTTCTATTTTGTGCACTCTTATGCTTGCCTCAGCGACCCCGCCGCAGCCTTAGGGACAGACGAGGAATCGCGGCGACTGTTCCGCCCTCCGCTGGTGTCTTGGGCGCATTACGGAGCCGACTTCGTGGCAGCAGTGGAAAACCGAGCCTTGTGCGCCACTCAATTCCACCCGGAAAAGTCCGGACCAGCCGGGGCGCGCGTGTTCACAAACTGGTTAGAGATGCTCTAGTGGTGGCGGGTCGTGAATCGACCCTGGAAAGGACGCTCAATGACACAATTAGTGCTGTTACCAGCAATTGACTTGGTTGACGGAAAAGCGACCCGGCTGACCGAGGGTAAAGCCGGAACCGAAAAAGTTTACGGCGAGCCCGCACAAGTCGCGGCGGAGTTCCTCGCTGCCGGAGCGCAGTGGCTGCACCTAGTCGACCTGGATGCCGCTTTCGGGCGGGGTTCCAACGCCGACCTGGTGGAGTCGCTGGTGAAAACCTATCCGGGCTTGAATATTGAGGTCAGTGGGGGATTACGTGACGATGACTCGCTGTGCCGCATGCTCGATGCGGGAGCGGCGCGGGTAAACCTGGGTACTGCTGCAATAGAAAATCCCGAGTGGTGCGCCACGGTCATTGAGCGGTTTGGGCAGCGCATCGCAATCGGTTTAGACGTGCGCGGCGAACGGGTGTATGGTCGCGGCTGGGTCAGTGAAGGACCACTGCTGGACCAGATTGTGCGGGATTTGGACGCTTTGGGGTGCGCCCGTTACGTGGTGACGGACGTGTCGAAAGACGGCACTTTGACTGGACCGAACCTGGAGCTGCTGGCTCACGTGTGTCAATCCAGCCCTGCAAAAGTCGT
Source organism: Mobiluncus holmesii ATCC 35242 (assembly GCF_000185445.1). NCBI lineage: Bacteria > Bacillati > Actinomycetota > Actinomycetes > Actinomycetales > Actinomycetaceae > Mobiluncus > Mobiluncus holmesii. The sequence goes on from NZ_GL622346.1 coordinate 590,592, forward strand.
GGCGAGCGGGGGAGTGTGTGCTCTGCGCGACCTGCAGACCCTGCGGGATTTGGCTGTCAAACACCCCAACTTGGAGGGGGTCATCGTTGGTAAAGCCATCTATGAGCGACGTTTCACTGTAGCCGAAGCCTTGGCTAGCCTCACGGCGTGAAGCCGCTGGGTCTGGATTGAAAGTGCGGCGAAATCCATGAAGCATCTGGCAAGCAATCCCTACGCGTCGGATTGTGGTGATTTGCTGCCCGGAACCCAGCGCGCCCTGGAACTTGCCGCGGTCAAAGACGTGGGGGCAGCGCAGACTGAACTGTTTTCAGCGCTGCAAACGGAGCGTCTCATTGTGGAGGCGCCCGTGGCGGTCTCCGGAAGCTGTGAATCACCGACCTTTGCGGGTGTTTATGCCCCCTACGGGTCGGCCTTGCCGGTGTATTCCAGCGCCACGCGTTTCGCGGAGCTAACGAACCCGGAAGACCGACCGTTGCTGGTCAATCCCGCACGAATCGCCTTGGCAGCGCTGGCTACTGAAGGATTTATATGGCTGGATGCCCCGGTAATACTAGGTAGCGCTACTCAGGCCAAGCCGCTGGCGAAAAATCCGGAGTGGATTCACGCCTATGCTCCGAGCATCATGCTGGGACCACCCGCGTTGAATGCCCTAGCCAGCGGCGACAACTGGCTCCCCGCCTGGGAAGATGCCGGACTTGCGACACTGCTCTATTCACTGTCAGCCCATACAGGCGTCGAAATCGAGACCATCGCAGCCGGTCCGGCAGGGGGACTGGTCGTTACAGTCCGCACCCCCGACGACCTAGATGCCGCGAAACTTGCCGTCAAACGGTTCCACAAATCCCTTCTGCGTTCGCCAGAAGTCTCCCCTCGCGCTACTTACGTGCAACTCCTTCCCGTGCGCTGACGACCTCCGCGCTGGCTATCCCTGCGCTCGGTGACGCGACGTTACCGGGTGTGAGCAGGAACACTAGTGAATCTGACACGGGACGCTAGCGCTGCCACCGCCCCACCGCCCTTGTGAAAGGCATTAAGCGTGGGGAATATCGCCCAACCAGTCAGCAACGTGTTGAATCAAGGCTTCGTCAAAGACATCGTCCGAGTGGTGTTCGCCAATCCACTTCTGAATCGAACCACCGGCTGCCGCGTCCATCTGTTTCCGAGCCTCCGCAGGCTTAACCAGGACCTGCCACAGCATGTTCTTGGCTTCTTCCACCGAGTGATAAAAAAATGGGTAGTCTGCCGGCACCAAGGCGTGAGCCCATTCGAGGTCAGGAAAGACGCCGATGACTCCCGCCCCCAAGGCTTCCACGTATTCGATGCCGTAAGATTCTTCCTCAGTGGTCGCCAGGAAAGCGGTCGTATGTGCCAAAGCCTCCCAATAGGACTGGCGCGTGGCTGTCAGGGGTCCCACCCAAATCCAGTCACGATGGGAAAACTTCATGGCCGCTTCGCTGACCAGGTGGGTTTCGTGCAAACGCATCTCGACCCGCAGCGGAATCTGGCGGTGTACCCAGTTGACCACGTCCAAGAAAATATCCGGGCGCTTCTTTGCCGAAAGATAAATCGAGGGGTAGAGCACGACCGGAATCTCCGTCTCTACCCGCGGACGGACATGAGCCAGACGGAACCCCAGGTTTACCCACCCCAGCTGCATCTGTTCATGCAGCGGTTTCACAGTCCATTTTTCTGCCATCTCCCGGACTTCCATAGCGGTGCGTTCCGAGTTCGCAAAAGTGGGGAACAGGGCACAGGACAGAGCCATGGAGGCAATGCCTTCTACCGTCGTCAATTCGCGCGGAGACCACCACATGAAGTTCATGATGTGCGGTTTCGTCGCTCCGGCATTGTGCATTTTTTGCCACAGTCGCGGTGAATCAATGACATCCATATTGATAACCGCCGTGTCAGTCGGGTCGAGCATCTCGAGGGGAGCCACACTGAAGTTTTCGGCGCGCCGGGCGGGACCGCCTATCAGGATGGAGTCGGGGAAGTTACGCAAAATCCGTCGCACCAGAGTGTCGCCGGCAGAATGCCCAGACACCCGCCCGGCTTCGTCAACTTGGGCATTTTCCCACTTGATTGCCAATTTCATGGTTATTCCCCTTTCTGTTCCGCAGTCCGGTCGGATGGCTGCGGGGAATCGCTTTGCGATGGCTCTGCCGTTAATTCGAGGTCGGGAACGTGTTTCAGAAGGTCGGTGTCTGACGGTGATGCCTCGAGGATTTCGTCCAGCGCGGCCGCGTCGATGGGGGCTTCAATGCCTCCAGGGCGAGGAATCGCCTTGAATGAGGAACGGGCGACCCGATTCTTAACACTGGGAATCCCGTTCAACTCAGTGTCAACCGGAGGTTCATGATCATGCATAGCGTCCCGAGAGGCCCCGCGGATACGCATCTGATAGAAACTGCACCACACAAAGTAGGCTGAAGCCACAAAAAAGACCCCAGCTAGGATATGCACCAGCCGTGCCTGACCCTGGTTCGTCAGACTCACTGCCAATTCCACTGCCAACAGACCAAACAGGGTGGTGAATTTGATAATCGGGTTGAGAGCTACCGAGGACGTGTCCTTGAACGGATCGCCGACCGTATCACCGACGATAGTCGCATCGTGCAGTTCGGTGCCCTTCATATGCAAATCGACTTCCACGACCTTTTTCGCGTTGTCCCAAGCCCCGCCGGCATTAGCCATAAATATGGCTTGGTACAAACCAAAAATAGCGATAGAAATCAGGTAGCCGATGAAAAAGAACGGCTCGGCAAAGGCGAAAGACAGCGTGGCAAAGAACACTGCCAGGAAGATAAGCAGCATCCCCTGCTGAGCGTACTGTGTACAAATTTCTACCACCGCGCGGCTGTCCTTTTCGGAGGCCCGTTCGCTGCTGGCATCAAGGTGGATATTATCTTTGATAAACGCCACGGCGCGGTTTGCCCCGGTCGTTACCGCCTGGATAGAGGCCCCGGAGAACCAGTAAATGACGGCACCTCCGGTAATCAACCCCAGCAGGAACGGAGCGTGCAGCAGGGAGAGATTGCCCACGGCTTGTGTGTCCTGCAAACGATTCGTGAGGGTCATGATGATAGAGAAAATCATGGTGGTGGCGCCCACTACGGCGGTGCCGATGAGAACCGGCTTTGCCGTGGCTTTAAACGTGTTGCCCGCCCCATCGTTGTCCTCCAGCATGAGTTTCGCGGTGTCCCATGCGGGTTTAATAGTGAACTCTGCCATCAGCTCGGCTTCGATGTTCTCGACCGATTCGATACGCGAGAGTTCATAGACAGATTGGGCATTGTCAGTGACAGGACCGTAAGAGTCCACGGCGATGGTTACCGGACCCATCCCCAAGAAACCAAAAGCTACCAGTCCAAAAGCGAACACTGCCGGAGCTGCCATCAGGGATTGCGGTATCAGCAGGGAAATCAGGAAGGCAATTCCCATCAAACCCACTATCGTCATCCCCAGCCAGTACCCGGACATATTGCCGGAAACCATGCCGGACAAAATGTTTAGCGAGGCACCGCCCTCACGAGAAGATTTCACCGTTTCCCGCACGAAACGCGCTTTGGTGGAGGTAAATACTTTCACAAGTTCAGGAATCAATGCCCCCGCGAGGGTCCCGCAGGTAATGATGGTCGCCAGTTTCAGCCACAGGTGGCTGCCTTGCTCACCCAGTACAAAGAAAGTCACCAGGAAAATCAATACGATGCATAGCATCGAAGTCAGCCAGACCAGTGTCGTCAAGGGGGTCTCAAAGTTCATGCGTTTCGCGTCTCCGTAACGCCCTTTGACCCACAGGGCATTGAGGGCGTACGCCAGTGCCGCACCCAGAATCATTGCCGCGCGCACCGTAAAAATCCACACCAGCAACAGCGCCTGAATGGAAGTGTCGGGGACTGCCAGGATGACGTAAGTTACCAGGGCTACACCGGTGACTCCGTAAGTTTCAAAGCCGTCAGCGGAAGGTCCCACCGAATCTCCGGCATTGTCCCCGGTGCAGTCTGCGATAACCCCAGGGTTACGCGGGTCGTCCTCGTCAATTTTGAACACAATCTTCATGAGGTCCGCGCCAATATCGGCAATCTTGGTAAAGATACCCCCGGCGATACGCAGGGCGGACGCTCCCAGGGACTCTCCGATAGCGAAACCGATGAAGCACGAACCAGCCACGTCAGCGGGCAGAAACACCAGAATAACCAGCATCATGAACAGTTCGAGGGAAATCAGCACGGTCCCGATGGACATGCCAGCCTGCAGCGGAATCTGGTGGACAGGGTAGGGCTTGCCGCGCAGCGAGGCAAAAGCCGCCCGGGCGTTAGCAAAAGTGTTGACCCGAATGCCAAACCAGGCAACGGCAAACGATCCGCCCATCCCCAACAGGCTGAACAACACCACAATTCCGACTTTACCCCAGCTAAATCCCACCAGTACCTTGTAGTAAATGAGAATGATTACCGTGATGAAAGCCCACAGCAGCAACAGGAATTTGCCTTGCTTCACCAGGTAGGCTTTGCAGGTGGAGTAAATGAGTTCCGCTACTTCTAGCATGGATTGATGCACTGGTAGGCTGCGGAGTTTAAAAAACGTCACGATTCCAAATGCCAGACCTGCCAGGCACACTATCATGCCAAAGCTTAGCAAGCTGGTACCGGCTATGCCGTGAACGTTAGCGAGGGACAAATCGGGAAGCACTAGGTTTGCCTCCCCGCCGCCGGGTCCGTCGCCTGGTTTTGCGCTGATTAGCGGGAATACCCCTGTCGGGCTTGCATCCAGAACCTTTAAGCTAGGAATCATTGGTCAGCCTCGTTTCCATAGGTCGTTACCTTGTTTGTAATTTTAGGAGGTATTTCCGGTATTTTGGGGGATTCTAAGCGGAAGCTTTGATTACGTCTGACAAAGCCGACTCTGTCGGTCTCATAATTGCCCTTAACAACCAATTGTCATTACTTAATGTCGTGGGTGAAATGGCTGATGGCACACTTATTCAGGATAATCAAAATTGTGAGAGTTGAATAAACGAAAAATATGCGTCTGAACTCTAAACCAAACAGACCGTATTGCTGTACACTTTTTGGAAAATATGGCTAAAGAATGTTTAGATTCTCGCCGTATGACGGCAAAAAGTCCATTTATCAAGGAGGAACAATGGCAAAGAGTATCTCTGGTTCGGCGAAACGTTTTACTATCGCCATGAAGCTGGCTTTGATTACCCTGGTAATGGTGCTGGCTATGGCGCTGATTGCCGTGGTTGGGGTGATTGGCTTACGCTCTGTGAATGCTGCCACCGCCGAGACTATGAAAGCTTCGGCGCTAAAGGAACCCATTCAAAAAATTTGGCATGCTGAAGTTTATGTACGCATGATGAGTGACTGGGTAGCACTGGAGCTGAAGCCTAAAGATAAAGATGGCGATAAGGAACGAGTCGATAAACACGATGCCATTATCGAAGAATCCATCCAGGAAATCAGTGAATCCCCGGAATCAAAGTACCTTCCCACCTTCCCGAAATTCGTTGAGACTTACCAGAAGTGGAAGACTCTGCGCGCCAATCAGTTGGTTCCTATGGCATATGCTGTCCAGGACGGTCCGAACTACGCTGCGGATTTTTGGGATTATGGTCTCGAGACTTTTAAAAAAGGACCGCAGGACAACCTCGGACTCATTAACGCTATGGAAGAACAGCTCACCCAGGTTGGCGTAGAAATTGATAAGCGAGTCTCCACGGCAAAAGCGGACGCTGCTCGTGCTCAAACTACTATGTTCATCGAGGTGGGAGGGGTCGCTCTAGTCAGCATAGTCATTGCAATACTGTTGAGTGTAAATATGACTCGACGTATCGTTAATCCCATTCGCCAAGTTAATCAGGGACTGGAGGCTTTAGCTGGCGGTAACCTGACCGTACACATGGACATTAATAGCAACGATGAGGCTGGCGACATGGCTTGTAATATGAACTTGGCCACCGAAAGCTTAAGAGGACTGATTGCCGATACTTACAATGTTTCCGCCAAGGTAAAAGAGTCCTCACAGCACGTTACCAACACTCTGGACGAAGTTGCGAGCAGCGCGTCCCAGGCCAATAGTCTGATTGCAAAAGTCGATAGTAGCTCAGAGCATGTCTTTTCTAATGTGTCCACCATTGCAGCCGGTTCGGAACAGATGGGTGCGTCTATTCGCGAGATTTCTTCTAACGCTACAGAGGCGGCGTCGGTTGCTCGTAATGCCACACAGGTTGCCGAGCGTACGAACAAGGTCGTAGCAAAACTGGGGGAATCTTCACAGGAAATCGGTGAAGTCGTAAAAACCATTACTAAAATTGCGGAGCAGACCAACCTGTTAGCTTTGAATGCCACGATTGAGGCGGCGCGCGCTGGCGATGCTGGGAAAGGCTTCGCAGTTGTGGCCGGTGAAGTCAAGGACCTCGCTGCTGAGACCGGTAGGGCCACGGAGGAAATTTCCACCCGTATTGAGCAAATTCAAAACGATACTACCGGCGCGGTGGAAGCTATCGAAGAAATATCTCAAATTGTCTCTCAAATCTCTGATTTCCAAACTACTATTGCCTCCGCGGTGGAAGAACAAACTGCTACTACGAACGAAATGAGCCGTTCTACAGCAAACGCGGCTTCGATTGCTGACGAAATAAACAGCATGATTACCGCGGTGGCTCAGGGTGGACAAGGCATCTCAGAATCGGTGGAGCACCTTTTAGAGGCGACTTCGGATTTGCGAGCCTTCGCCGATGAACTCGAATGTCACATGAGTGGATTCAAGGTTTAGCACAGGCGTTCGGTCTTTTGCTATACAGGGGGTCGTTGATGCGGCAGCGTCCCCCTGGCTTGAATCTGGTAAAATTCGAATCGGAAGTTCCTTTGCTGTGGATTGAATCTTGTCTAGGTGCGCAAAACCGAAATGTGCGAAAACCTCGTGGATGCGCTAGAATCAACTCTGTTCGGCTGTATGCCGAAGTAAGCGGAAAGTTTTCCCACCTCCACCCGGTGTAGTTTTCCTGAGGGACGCACGTCTTGGGTTACGGTCTAAAGCGCTCGGCTGTGCTTTCTATGCCACGGTTGCGGGGTAACTTTGCGTGTGCTTTGGTTCGCGGCGTGGTTACAAGCAAGGAGTCCTCATTACTGACGTAAGGATTAATGACCAAATTCGGGTGCCCGAAGTGCGCCTGGTTGGTGTCAACGGCGAACAAATCGGAGTGGTGGCCACCATGAAGGCCGTCTCTTTAGCTGATGACGCCGGTCTGGACCTGGTGGAAGTCGCTCCCGATGCGCATCCGCCAGTTTGCAAACTGATGGATTACGGCAAATACAAGTACGAAGCCGCGCAAAAGGCTCGTGATCAGCGCCGGAATCAAGCCAGTACCCAACTGAAAGAAATTCGCCTGGGACTTAAGATTGACAGTCACGACTACGAAGTGAAAAAGGGTCACATTCTGCGCTTCCTCAACGGCGGAGACAAAGTCAAAATCATGATTAAGTTCCGGGGACGGGAACAGAGCCGCCCGGAAATGGGAATCAAACTTTTAGAACGCTTGGCTGAGGACATCGCGGATGATGGTGTTGTCGAGTCTGCCCCCCGTCAAGACGGTCGTTCTATGACTATGGTGATTGGTCCGGTTAAGAAAAAGACTGACGCCATGAGCCAGCAGCGCAAGCGCCGTGAGGACGAACGTCAAGCGAAGCGTGACGCTAAGGCGGAACGGGCGTTACGGAATCAGCAGCGGGTGGCACAACAGGCAAACGCCCCGGTTTTGAAGCCGTTGACATTTGACCAACTCGGTTCGAGCAACCTGAGCGCCGCGGCTCCTAAAGCTACAGAGCCTGCTGATGTAAAGCCGGCGAAAGCGCCAGCCCGAAAGAAACCTGCCAGCTCTGCGGACCCAGAAACTTCGGCGGCAGCGGAAAAACCTGCTGCACAGAGTCCAGCGGCTGCCCAAAGCCCGGAGGTTGGCGAAAAACCGGCAACGCGGAAAGCCCCGGCACGGAAGACAGCCGCCAAGACTGCGACAAAGACCGCTGCTAAAACTGCAAAGGCGAGCGATGCCCCTGCTGAGAGCAGTGCCAAGACTCCTGCCCGGAAAACGACTAGTACTACCAAAAAATCTGCCCCCAAGACAACCGCGGGCAAAACCGATAAACCGGCCACCAAGAAGGCCCCGCTTAAGAAAGAGGAGAAATAATATGCCAAAGAATAAAACCCATTCTGGGACTAAAAAGCGGATTCGTGTTACTGGCTCCGGCAAACTGATGCGTGAACAGACTAATAAGCGTCACCTGCTGGAACATAAGTCGTCTCGGCGCACCCGTCGCCTAAGCCAGGATCAGGTCGTGGCTCCGGCTGACGTGAAACGTATGAAGAAGCTGTTGGGTAAGTAAAGGAAAAAGGAGATAAATCATGGCACGTGTCAAGCGCGCAGTAAACGCTCACAAGAAACGCCGCACCACTCTGGAACGGGCCGAGGGCTACCGCGGTCAGCGTTCCCGCCTGTACCGCAAGGCTAAGGAACAGGTCACCCACAGTTTTGTGTATAACTACCGGGACCGCAAGGTCCGCAAAGGCGACTTCCGTCGCTTGTGGATTACCCGCATCAATGCGGCTTGCCGCGCCCAGGGTATGACCTACAACCGCTTCATGCAGGGTCTGCGTCTGGCTGGTATCGAAGTCGATCGTCGGATGCTGGCAGAACTGGCAGTGAGCGACATTGCTGCTTTCAATGAATTGGTTAAGGCAGCTCAAGCTGCCCTGCCCAAAGATGTAAACGCTCCCGCGGCTGCCTAAGCCCAGCGTTTATCGAGCAAAACTCTATGGTAGAACGCCGCGAAATTCTCGACAACCCCGGAAGCGATCGCATCCGGAAGGTGGCGGGGCTTTCGCGGCGTTCCGCGCGCCTGCGTTCGGGACTGACCCGGGTGGAAGGTCCCCAAGCAGTCACTGAGCTGCTGCACTGTGCGCCCCAGGGGGCAGTCACAGATTTATATGTGACTGAGGCGGGTGCTGCGACTCGTCCGGAACTGCTGGAATTCGCGCAGTCCACGGTATCCGCTGGGGGACTGCATATACATACTGTTTCCCCGCAAGTTGAGAAGGCTCTGAGTGACGCTGCACAAGGGTGGATTGCAGTGGCGCGTTTCGAGGCTTTTCCGTCTGTGACAGGCTCTCCCGAGGGAAGTTTGGCTTTGATTTTGCCTGCCACCCAAGACCCCGGTAACGTGGGGACGCTGATTCGGCTGGCTGATGCTTGTGGGGCATCGACAGTGTTTATGGGGCAGGATTGCGCAGACGCGACCAGCCCGAAAGTAATCCGTGCCTCGGTGGGCAGTGTGTTCCATGTTCCCACCCCGCGGTTCCAGGATTTGGCAGCGGTGGTGAAGGCTCTGCGATCCGAGGGATGGACCATCGTGGGCACGTCCCTATCCGGAGACGTCATGCTGACTCCCGTTACTGCCGGGACTTGGAGCAACAAGAAAGTCGCCTGGGTCATGGGTAACGAGGCACACGGACTGGACGCAACTGAGGAGTCCTGGTGCGACGTGCTGGTGTCCATTCCCATGTTTGGGCGTGCCGAGTCCCTAAACGTGACGTCCGCAGCGACCTTGTGCTTGTGGATGAGTGCGGTTGCGCAACGGATGTAGCCGGTGGTTTTCCCGGTCGCTGCGGATTCGGCACGTAAACGGGGGAGCCTAGTTCAGTGCTTTTAGCGCATCTTCAAAGTTAGGATCCGTGGTGATTTCGTCGACCAGCTGCGTGTATTTCACCACACCGTTCGGATCAACAATCACGATAGACCGTGCGAATAAGCCTGCCATAGGGGAGTCAGCTATCTGCACGCCGTAATCTTCACCAAAACTGGAACGGAAGGCTGAAGTCGTGGTGACGTGATCAATCCCTTCTGCAGCGCAAAACCGACCTAGGGCGAAAGGAAGGTCACGCGAAACACAGATGACTTCCACTCCCTCGAGCTGGGCGGTTTCGGCGTTGAAACGACGTACAGAAGCCGCGCAAACCCCCGTATCGATAGAGGGGAAAATATTGAGAAGCACAGTCTTGCCACGTAAATCAGACAATTTCACTTCGGACAAGTCCTGTTTGACGGTCACGAAATCCGGGGCGGGAGAACCCACCGCGGGCAGTGAACCAACAGTGTTTACGGGATTACCTTGCAAATGAGTTGTTGCCATATACCCATCCTAACAGTGTCCCATCCCGGTCAGGTCAAACCATAGCGGTGCCGGGGTGAGTCTAAATTAACGCCAAAACCCGAATCACACGTTCGTGGCGGGAAGAGACTGCTGCATTTGCTGAAAACAAATACCGCGCCAAGGGCGGACCCTGACGCGGCATTCAAGAAGTGAATTGGGGTTAGCGACCCGTATTACGCACCACTCGATTGGACTTAATGCACTTGGTGCACACGTTCAAATGACGGGGAGTGCCCTCGACGATGGCGCGAACCCGCTGAATGTTCGGGTTGAAACGACGCTTGTTGCGCCGGTGAGAGTGAGACACGCTCATCCCGAAACCGGGACCTTTTCCACATACATCGCATACCGCAGCCATGTTCTTACCTCTGATTTCCTGTAATTTTTCAAAGCCATTCACGGGGTTGAACCCGCAGCTCTAAACGAGCAACCTCACTATGATAAGGCAAAACCCGCTGATTTTCAAATCGTATCCCACTTTGGAGGCGTGTTGTCGCACGACTCCAAGACTACGGTAGTTCCAAACACGGCGTTGAACTCGCAGACTAGAATGAGACTGTCAGGACAATGCAGTCCTGGTAAATCGCGCGTACAAATCCTTTATCCGAGAAAACAGATAGGAGCGATGATGACTGGGCGTATCGAAGAGGACTTGCTCGGGAAACGAGAAATTCCTGAGGACGCATACTATGGAGTACAAACCTTGCGGGCAATCGAGAATTTCCATATCTCGGGCAAGAAGATTCAAGATGTTCCCGAATTCGTACGCGCCATGGTCCAGGTCAAAAAGGCTGTGGCGTTAGCGAACGAGGAACTGCACGTACTGCCTCATGACATTGCCCGTGCCATTGTGGCTGGCTGCGATGAAGTGCTGGTGAAAGGTCGCGCGATGGATCAGTTCCCGGTGGACGTGTTCCAGGGTGGGGCGGGCACCTCGGTGAACATGAACACGAACGAAGTTGTGGCAAACTTGGCGCTGGAACTGTTGGGCTATGAAAAAGGTCGCTACGACATCATTAATCCCAATGACCATGTGAACAAGAGCCAATCTACCAATGATGCCTATCCCACCGGGTTTCGGGTGGCGGTGTTTACCTTGCTGCGTGGGGTCGAGCGGGCGGTGCGGGAACTGTCCGAGGCTTTTGCACGTAAAGGCGAGGAGTTTAAAGACATCCTGAAAATGGGGCGCACCCAGCTCCAGGACGCTGTTCCGATGACGTTGGGGCAAGAATTCAATGGTTTTTCGGTCAACATGACCGAGGAACTGACACGTTTGTCAGTGGCGGGAGATTTACTGCTGGAAATGAACCTGGGCGCGACCGCTATCGGCACCGGCGTGAACACCCCGGAGGGTTATCCACAAGTCGCGTGCCAAAAGCTGGCGGAGGTGACCGGTTACGACATTGTTCCGGCGACGAACCTGTTAGAGGCCACTTCGGATAACGGTGCTTACCTGGCAGTCCATGCGGTGCTGAAGCGGTTGGCATCCAAACTGTCAAAAATTTGTGATGATTTGCGGCTGCTTTCGTCGGGTCCCCGCTGTGGTCTGCACGAAATTAATCTTCCCGAGATGCAGCCGGGTTCCTCGATTATGCCTGCCAAAGTCAACCCGGTCATTCCCGAGGTTGTCGATCAAGTCTGTTTTAAAGTTATGGGCAACGATGTTGCCCTCACCCATGCTGCCGCTGCGGGGCAGCTGCAGCTAAACGTGATGGAACCAGCTGCCGCTCAATGCATGTTCGAATCTATTGAGCTGCTGACCAACGCTATCGACACCTTGCGCACCAAGTGCATTGACGGTATCACCGCGAATCCCGAAGTCTGCGAGGCTTACGTACACAATTCCATCGGTATTGTCACCTACCTCAATGACATTATCGGTCACCATAATGGTGATTTGATTGGTAAGGAAGCTGCCAAGACAGGCAAATCCGTCAAAGAACTGGTAATCGAGAAAGGTCTGATGAGCGCTACGGAACTTGACGAAGTGCTCAGTGTAGAGTCCCTCATGAGTCCCCACTACACTGGCAAGGTTTGGGGTGACGAGGAAAGAGGTTTGCCTTCGCGTTGAATGCGTGGTGAGGACAGTTCCCGAGTCCGATTGGTCCCATTGTCGTTTCGGGTAGCGGCAGTGGGACCAATATGTTGGTCACGGCGCGAAGCGGGCAGAAACCGGAATGGGAATCGGAAAAATTGGTCGATAGCGGGTAACTTGGAAAGAAAACAGAGGGGAACAGTTTGGATACCGCGCGACAAAAGCTAGAGACTAATGACCTGCGTGAGTGGTGCGTGCGCACGGGGGCGGTCCTGAACCAGGCGCGGGAATTGTTGGATGATCTCAACACTTTTCCGGTGCCAAACTTTAATACCGGGACCAATCTGGCGAACTCTTGGGCGGTGGCGACACGGGCGACTCAAACCTTGCCCCTTCCGCTGCTTCCTGCCGAATTTATGGCTGCGGTGAGTCGCGAAGTGGCGAAATTTCCCCACGGTTCGGTCGGAATTTTTCTCGCTTCCGGTTTTGCGGCCTGTGCTGAAGCTTGGGGGGATGCACCGGTGGTGCGTCCTGCTGATTTGCTGATGTCCGTCGACGCTATGGACAGGGCGTTTCGGGAAGTCAGCGGGTCAGATACTTGGGAATTTGGGTTGTCCCGATTGATTACTACCGTTTCAGAACAGCTATCGGAGCTGGAATTATTGACGTTGTCTCAAGTCGTGGACACGGCTTTGGTTTGTGCGCAGGAGGCCACTATTGATTCTGCTGATGCCCACGGTGGGGTGGGGGATGCTGGTCTGGCAGGTGCGTGTTTGATTTTTGCCTCTTTGGCAGACTTGGCGGCAACGGCTGAAGGGGACGTTCCCACCAATGTTTCCACGGTACAAGCCATGCTGAGTGATTGGGCTAATCGATCGCGTAGCGTTGCGGAAAGTCTGCGTCACACGGTGCCGGGCGGCGAATTTGGCGCTACTTTCCATTTTGAAGCCCTGGACATGCCCACCGGAAAACTGCGGGAAAGTCTGCGAGCAGCCAGTTCCGAAGTGCTGATATGTAAGGTTCTGGATGGAATTGGAGCGGGTCGTTTCGTGGCTCACGTACACACTCCATCACCGCTGGCAGCCCTGCCATATCCGCACGGGGCGGTGTTGATTCACCATCTCGGAAGGAACCCCGAGGCTTTCGAAGGCGATGAAGATCCCCTGACTCGACTCACTGCTGATTTTGACAATGTGGTGGTGCTGTCTGACTTTGCTGCCCGTCAGGCTCCGTTGGTGACCCCCGGTCTGCTGGTTCTCAGCGCCGCTCCGGCACTGGTAGAGACCTACGCGAGGGCGGGAGCCACGGTCCTTTTGGGGACGGAAAATTCCGAACAGATTTGCTGGGCGTGGCGTTCTCTCCCGAAAGGTCGCGCTGCTCTAATCATTCCTGCTGACCCCGAAACGCGAAAAATGGCTCTGACGATGCGTGATTCTCTGGATGATGCCGAGTTATCGGATTCTCCCGTGATGGTGGCCGATACCGAAGACGAACTGAGTGCTGCGTGGCTGGTGCAATCTCTGCAGGGGAAGCAATTTCGTGGCAGGAATCTGGAGCAATTGCGCGATCTGGAAACTGCTTGCCGGGATTTGAAAGCCGGCATCCGTGTTGAGCCTTTGTCCCACCATGACCTAGATACCCAAATCCGGGATCTGGTCAATGATCTGGGACCAAACCGGGAACTCCACGCAGTAATCAGTTCTGGAAACGTCAGTACGGACCGGATGAATTTGCAGCTTGCTTTGGCGAACTATGCCGATATCGAACTGGTTGCCTACTACGGAGGACAGCCTGGCTCCACCTACATCGGGGTCAGATTTTGAAGCCTGACCCCGGTCTGACTGTGACGGTCTTCCATTTCTCAAAACTTTCGAATTTTCGGTGCGAGGCTCCCTGATAGGGTGAAATCATGGTGAACTTGCAGACCCCTCTCGAGCGGATAATTAAGGCGAAGTCTGTCGTCTCCAAATTCGCTCACCTAGGAGTGCTAACCTTGGGTGACCTGCTCTGGTATCCGCCACGACGGACTTATAGGTGGGGGGAACTGACAAATTTTGACTCGCTGATTCCCGGAACGGATGTCACCGTTTTTGCGGTGGTCATGGACTCGCACTTGGGCTGGACTCGTCGTCACGACAAAGCCATGCTCACGGTAACCCTGCAGGACCAACTGGAAACCGATGCGCGCAACGAGGGAGGTGCCCGTCCGGACTTGTGGGGTCAGAGAGCTAACCGCCTGACCGTGCGTTTCTTTGCGAAACATCCCAACGCCTTAAATCTGCATGCAAATCGCCTGGAAAAGGGAACGTTAGCGGTTTTTGCCGGGCGGCTTTCGGGGAAACCAGACAGCCTTGCCAGTGAAGCCTTCTTGGCTCATCCGGAATATCGGGTGCTTGCCGATTATGACCCGGAGATCGTGAAAACACTTTCGACCCAACCCCAGCCGCTATATCACGCCACCGCGGGTCTACCCTCGTGGAAGATTGGGAAAATTATCGACGCGCAGCTGCTGATGGTAAACCCTGCGGAGATTCCCGAAGCTATTCCCGACTCGCTGCGCCGGGAGAGGAACCTCCCTGATGCCTATACAGCTTTGCTCGGTTTGCACCACCCGGAGACTGATGCTCAATACCAAGCGGCGCTGGACTATCTGCGTTTCCGCGAGGCTTTCACGCTGGGGGCAGCTCTGGCGAAAGCCCGTAATCAGATTCAATCCCATCCGGCATGGTCCTTGCCGGTTTCGCAGGATGTTTTCGAGTCGAGTACGGACTCAGACGGGGAACCTGGTGACTTGGTCGCACAAGCCGTGGCGGGGTTGCCTTTCCAGCTCACTGCGGGGCAACGCCAGGTTTGGGAAGAAATCTCCGGGGATATTGCCCGCGAAGTTCCGATGAATCGACTGTTGCAGGGGGAAGTCGGGTCGGGCAAGACCGTAGTGTCGGCTTTGGCATGTCTCGCCGCGGTACAAAACGGTTTTCAGGCGGCTTTCATGGCGCCCACCGAAGTTCTTGCCCACCAGCATTTTCAGACCTTGAATCGGCTGTTAGGGGACCTGGCTGACCCTCTGGGGGGTCTTTCCGGGGAACAGCCCGGCACGGATAATGTCCCACTGCGTTTACTGACCGGGTCAACACCCGCCCCGGAGAAACGAGAAATTGCAGACCGGGGTGCGGCCGGTGAGCCGATGCTGGTGGTGGGAACTCAGGCCCTGCTGACTGAGTCGCTGCAGTTATCCCGACTGGCCTTGGTTGTAGTTGACGAACAGCACCGTTTTGGGGTGGAACAACGTGGCGCCCTGCTGACGAGAGGGGAGAGAGCGCCGCATTTCTTGACGATGACCGCTACCCCGATACCGCGAACCGTCGCCATGACCGTGTTTGGGGACCTGGATGTTTCCGTATTGCGCCAGCTGCCCGCGGGGCGTGCGGAGGTTCAGACGTTCCTGGTCAATGAGGCAAATGTACGGTGGGTCACACGTGCCTGGAGCCGAGCCGCGGAAGAAATCAAACAGGGGGGACGTGTTTATGTGCTCTGCCCCAAGATTGCGCCGGATGCCACGGGACAGAACCCTGTTTCCTCCAGTGATTCTCGGCATCCGCCGCAAGGTGACCGAAAAACTCGGAAACCTGCGGTGCAAACCAGTTGGGGTGATGATTTAGCAGGGTTCGGTGAACTCGAGGCACTGGAGCCCGACCGGATTCTGCACACCGTCACCCAGACCGCGGCGCGACTGGCCACCCTGCCTATATTCAGGGATATTCCTATCGGGGTGGCGCATTCCAACCTGGATTCTGCCGCCAAACAACAGGCAGTGTCAGACTTTGCCGCGGGTCGCACCCCACTGTTGGTGTCCACCACGGTTGTGGAAGTCGGCATGGATGTGCCCGAAGCCTCCATGATGATCATCTTGGATGCAGACCGCTACGGGATTTCGCAGCTACATCAGCTACGAGGGCGGATTGGTCGCGGTTCTCGACCTGGCGTTTGCCTCGCTATTGCCCCCCTGGATTTCCCACCCGTTTCGGGCAATCTGCCGGAAATGATGGCACTATCGGGGGCGGGGACACTGTCTCCGGCTCTGGCACGTTTGTGCGCTTTTGCGGCGAGCCGGGATGGATTTGCGCTGGCTGAAGCCGACTTGACTATCCGGCGAGAGGGTGACGTGCTGGGACAGAACCAGTCGGGTCGCCGCTCCCGACTGAAAGTGCTTTCCTTGGTTAATGATGCGGAAGTTATTACTGCCGCGAAAGCTGCGGCGGCGGCATTGGTCGCGGCAGACCCACAGCTTAGCGCTCATCCAGAGTTGGCTAGGCTGGTATTTGAGCTGGGGGATGGTGCCCAGAATCTCACCAAGTCATAGGGGAGTACGGTAGGTGTGTTTAAACTTGGTAAAATTCCACCTATGTGTTCATGGTGGCGGCGTCTGGGAGCATTTGTCGCGATGCTAGCAGTAACGCTGGCAGTACTACTTCCGCAGGCTAGCGCGATGACCGAGGTCGTGCACGAACCACAATTTCCCACCGCGAGGTGGACACAAAACGCTGACGCTATCCTTCCTTCTCCGGATGCCCCCGGCGTGTTGTTTTTAGGGATGAGCGGTCTGAAACCCAGCGATCTTGATTTACAGGGCAATCAACTGGGTCAAATGCTGGTTCCGTTCACATTTTCGGCACTGAGTACCAGGTCTTTTCGGATTTATACCTGCCCCACCGAGGGATGGATGCAACTGCGTGCCCGTGGCGATGTCGCGGACGAAGAAGGACGTCGACTGGCGCAAACTGTGGGGGCGCAGTGCTTGGGGATGAAACTGGTGAAGAGTGACGGTACGACCGCGGAAACCCCAGCGCAGATAACTCCCGCCGCCCCATCCCTGCCCAAAACTACAGCGGTCACCTATGCACAGTTCAAAGGTCGTACGGAAAACATCACCTGGCCCGCGCGCGGGATTTTTGCTCCGGATGCGTGGGCAGTAGGAAGAAATGCGGGAATTCCGCTGGCGAATCACCGCGGTCAGGTCGCGCATTGGCAACCTTTGCCGGTAATCCCTGAAATGGAGCGGATTAATCCCTCCGCGCTGGATTCTCTCTATAACGAGCGTACCGGGGCTGGTGCCCGAGCTGCCTTTGACGCCAAAGCGCAACAGCCTGTTCCGCCGCTGGGCAAGCCCCTAAAGAACCGGACAGCCCTGGCATCCGCCTGGCAAGAACTTCTCGCTGCTGCCCCCAGCGATGTCGTGGTGGATTTGGATACCGTTGACACCGCCGTTCTGAACCAGAACACTTACGACACGGCAAAGACCCTATCCTTACAGCAACTTTCTGCCATCTTGAGCGCAAATCAGAGTGCAGCGCATCCTCGACCTGTGGTTATTGCTTCTTTGGGAGATTTTGAAGGAGCCAGGTCGCTGCAGCTGCTAGCCGCACAGACTCCGGGATTGGCGCTGACGGATGGGAAACCATCCGCGACCCCGAGGAAAGGATTGACTGAAACCACCGGTGTGCTCTATACCTCCACGACTCATGCTCTCGGCTTAGCAACCCTTGCCGACGTACGCGGTTTAGTGTTCAATGCGCGTGCCTATGTGGAACCCAAGATGGTCCCACCGGCAAATATAATCCTTCCCGAGCTGAGCGTCACCCCGGTCGCCGGCGTCGCTAAGGCTTGTGCCATGATTACTGAACAGCAGCGCCATGCTACCTCCGCCCTGCGAGCCAATTCGCCGTGGTATCAGGTGTTTCACCTGTTTTCCTACCTCGCTATGGGGGCGCTGCTAATTTGGGCTTTCGCTTCGTCCGGCACGCGACGCTTGGCGAACAACTGGTGGGTGGTGCGGCTCCTGGGTCTTGTCGCTTTCGCGATGCTTCCAGCTGCGCTGTTCCTGAACTGGATTCCGTGGTGGAACTTGCCCGGTACCGACTCGGCGGTCGGATCAGTCGGGATATCCCTGGCTTTGACCGCGGTGATTACGGCGGTTTTGGTGGCTTCTCTGTGGCGTAGCTCTCACGCGGTGGCTATCCTAGCGGGGATTTCGTGTTTCATTTTAGCGCTGGACATCATGCTGGGATCTGCCCACCAGCGCAACGGATTCATGGGCTCTCTGGTGCTCAGTTCGCGGCGTTACTACGGTATCTCTAATCGCACCTACATCATCCTCATTGCCGGAGCTTTGCTGGCGTTGCTGCCGGTACT
Source organism: Mobiluncus holmesii ATCC 35242 (assembly GCF_000185445.1). Lineage (NCBI taxonomy): Bacteria > Bacillati > Actinomycetota > Actinomycetes > Actinomycetales > Actinomycetaceae > Mobiluncus > Mobiluncus holmesii. Next base: position 609,027 of record NZ_GL622346.1, read on the forward strand.
GCAACGTTTCTGGGGTCAGCGTCGAGCTGGATGGATTACAGCAGGGCTCGGTGTCGCGGTTCTTTTAGTCGATGCTTTACCCGGTTGGGGCGCCGATTTTGGGGGACCTCCGGGAATTATTCTGGCTTTCGGGATTGTCGCCCTGATGGCTGCGGGGGTGCCGCCACGCTGGTGGCACGCTGGTTTATGGGTGGTGTCTACTCTGGCGGTGATGGGGATTATCGGCTGGTTCTCCCGCGGCTCAGACAGCCATATTGGGAATTTTTGGTCCAATTTGGGCAGCAGCGAAAGCCGGGAGCTAATTGCTGGAAAAGTCCGTGACGTGCTGCGTTCCTTTGTGAACAATCTGGGGGTCGTTATCCTTTTGGTGCTGGTGGTCGCGGTATTAGCGACGACTTTGGTGATTGTGAAACGTCGCCAGGTGTCCTGGCCGCGGTGGGTGTCTTCTTGGAATCAGCTCACCGACCAGCCCGCGCTGCGCGTAGTGGCTTTAGGTATCTTACTGGGCATGGCGGTGGCGGTGCCTATCAACGATTCCGGGATGATGATTGTAAAAGAAGCCATCTATCTGGTGCTGCCGGCCCTTGGTGCCATCATTGCGCAGGGTGCCGCTCAACTGAACCTCAGCTCGACACCCTCTGCAAATAAGTAACCAGGGTATCGCCGTAGTTTTTGGCGGCATAGGCTTGCAGTCCCGAAGGAATTTCAGGAGCAGGAAACTTTTTTGACGTCTCCAAGACCATGATTCCTTCCGGGCTGAGATGCGCGGTCAGACCTGCCAGAATCTCGCAGAGCACATAAGGCGCCAAAGCATAGGGGGGGTCCAAAAAAATGAGGTCAAAACAATACGTCGGCTTCAGCTCCGAAACGAACTTGGCAGCGTCTTTCACCAGGACGCGCACGCGGTCGCGGTAGCGCAGGGCGTCGATGTTCGCGCGCAACACTTTGGCTGCAGACCCGGCGGCATCTACGAAGACCGCAGACGCCCCGCCGCGGGACAGCGCCTCCAAACCGAGAGCTCCTGAACCAGCAAACAAATCCAAAACCGTGGCACCTTGTGGGAACCCCGAACAAAGCAGGTGAGAGAACATCGCTTCGCGCACCCGCTCCGAAGTGGGACGGGTCCCCGACTTCGGGACATTCAGGCGCAAGCCCCCTTTTTCGCCAGCAACAATTCGTGTCACAGACCACAGCCTAGTCGAATTGCCGGTAATCTGGATACGTGACTCAAGCGCTTTGCCCCGGAACTTTTGATCCCTTCACCTATGGGCACCTCGATATGGTGAAGCAATGTTTAGCTTTTGCCGATGTCGTGGTAATCGGAATTGCTAATAACTCAAAGAAAACTCCACTGCTTTCAGTGGAGAAACGTATCGAACTGGCGCAGACCACTATCCGGGAAGCGAAACTCGAGACGCGTGTCAATGTAGAGACCGTGGAGGGACTGTTAGCTGATTTCTGTAAAGAACATCAGATTGACGTCATCGCGAAAGGGCTGCGCACGTCCCAGGACTTTGATTACGAAAATCCAATGAGTCAGATGAATCGCCAAATCGGAGCTCCGCCGACCGTATTCGTGGGCTGCAAACCGGCGTTGATTCACGTCTCAAGTTCTATGGTTAAAGAAGTCGCCAGTTACGGGGCTGATGTCTATACGATGGTATGTGCGGATACTGCGCGGGCTCTGTATGAGGCTTACCAAGTCAGCCCGCCAAACCGGGATAATAATGTCATTGCAGCCCGTTTCGACAAACACAACAGCTAGGGAGAAAAATGAGCGAGGAAAACAGGGACGACGAGATGAAGGAATCGGCGGATTTACCTACCGCAACAGAGGACAGCGTGGACGAAACAGCTGCCGAGCAGGTAACCTCTGAGACTCTCGGCGAGGAGGTGGACTCAGCAACGCCGGAACAGAGCGATAAAGCAGAAATCGTGGAGCCGGAAGCCCTAACCTCGGAACAAATGGTGGCGGCACTGAACGCTCAGGACTATAAAGGCTCGGAGCTGATGGATGTATTAGCCCAGATAGAAGCCTTAATTTCACAAGCGCGCTCCCTGCCGATGAGTTCATCCGTGCTGGTCAATAAGGCTCAGGCGCTCTCCTTGGTGGAATCGGCGCGCGAAGCTATGCCGGCAGATATCCGTATCGCAAACCAGATTGTAGCTGGAGCCAATGCGGTCATCGCCCGTGCCCAAGAGGAAGCAGAGGAAGCTTTGGTGCAAGCAAATTCCACTTCTGAACGTATCCAAGCTGATGCCCATGCTCGTGCCGATGAATTGGTCAATCAGGAACGTATCGTCGTTATGGCCAAGGAACGTGCCGAGATGATTATCGAGACCGCGACCCAACAGGCTACTGACCTAGCGGCGGGAGCGGATCGCTATTGTGAGGAAAAGCTGACGGTGCTGGAAGAAACCCTCGACAAGCTAAAGGAACAGTCCGCCGCGGGGCGGAGAGTCTTAAGTGAACGCGCGCGCTTCAACCCCGACGATTTGCCCCACCTGGAAGGGGAGAACGCGGAGGTTAAAAATGACTAGCAGCGCCACAGCGCGTGATGCCGGTAAACCCTCTGCCCGGTCCACCGGTACGCAGACCGGGTCTGACTACTGCATCGGTTTAACCTCTCTGCCGGGCAATCCCGGAAAGACGCTGGAACTGCACGATTACCTGTTGCCGTTGCCAAGCACGTGGACGAATGGAGTCGTGGCTTTGCGGGAGCCCGAAGGTAGTTTCGAGGTCAGCTTGCAGTCCCTGCACGAGGGGATATTGGTCAGCTTGCAGGGGACGGTGCTGACCGATGCCCAATGCTCGCGCTGTTTGGACCCGGTTCCAAGTACAGTAGAGGTTAACGAAACGCAGATGTTTTTCTTTCCCGGAGCGCGCGAAGCTGCCCGCCGGGAGGGAGACGAGGAATGGGAAGACATCCTTGAAGTGAGTGCCGAAGACGAGGTGGACCTCGAACCGGTGCTGCGGGACGCTCTGGTGCTAGGCATGGAGACTCTGCCATTGTGCCGACCCGACTGTCAAGGATTGTGCCCGGATTGCGGAGAAAAATTTGAGAATTTGCCCGCCGATCACCATCACGAAGTTTTGGACCCGCGGTGGGCGGCGTTGGGAGATTTAGCGAAAGAGCTGCGCGCCCAGGAAACTGGAGGGGACGAAGCCTCGTGAATCAGTCCCCACGAAACACAGACAAAATTGGCGAACCGGGTCAACCTCGAGCCACCCTAGAACGTTTACTGGCGGACTGGGGACAACCGGTCGATACAGAACTTTTGGTGGTCGCGATGACGCACCGGTCCTTTGCCCACGAACATGGGAAAACTGGCTCAACCGGCACGAATGAACGGTTGGAATTCCTAGGGGATGCGGTGCTACAGATTGTGGTCACCGAATACCTGTTCCGTAACTTCCCCGATGTTCCCGAAGGGGAGTTGGCTCCGATGCGGGCCGCCACCGTCAGTCAAACCCCACTGGCGGAAGTTGCACGACGACTGCATCTGGGCGATTACATCTTGCTGGGAATCGGTGAGGACCGACAGGGAGGTCGAGAAAAGGACTCCATCCTGTCCGACACTTTAGAGGCTCTGATTGGTGCGTCCTACCTCACCTCAGGGTTGGAATCGACGCGCGTCACTATCGAGCGTCACCTCCGCCGATACTTGCGCAACGCGCCGCGCCGGGCGGTCGGGATGGATTGGAAGACCCATCTGAGCGAGTTCGCGGCCGCTAATTCTCTGGGTGAACCGGAGTACGTGGTGCAGGGGAGTGGACCGGACCATGCTCGGGTATTTACTGCTCAAATTCGTATAGCCGGTGAAGTGCTGGGCGAAGGTCAGGGAACCTCCAAGAAATCCGCTGAGCACAGCGCAGCCGAGGCAGCTTTCGAAATTTTGCAAGACCGTTTCGGGGAATAGATAGCATATGCCGGAGCTTCCCGAAGTGGAGACAATTCGCCGTAATCTGGAGCAAACCGTGGTGGGGGCGCGGGTTCTCAGTGTCAGCGACCCCACCCATGAGCGGACTTTGCGCAATCAGCAGGGGGGAATCACGGGGTTGCGCGCAGGACTGGTGGGGGCGTGTCTAGGTGCGGCAGTACGGCGCGGAAAGTTTTTGTGGTTTCCTTTGCTAGGGGATACCCCCAGGGAAAAAGGTCCGCTTGCCCTCGTGATGCACCTGGGTATGTCGGGACAGCTGCGAGTGGAATCTAGGGGCGCGACTTTGCACCGTAAAGAGGCAGCCGCGTCACCACAAGGCGCTCCGCAGCATTCGAGAGAGACTCGACTTTTGCCTCATGAACGCCTTCGCTTCACTCTCGACAATGAGAAAGACCTGGTATTTTGCGACCAGCGCACCTTTGGTCATGTCGAACTCCGACCGTTGCAACCCACCGCGGATGGTGCTCCCGGAGGGATGGGTGCCCCGGAACCGCTGCTACCGCAGGGCGTGGAACATATTGCCCGCGATGTGCTCGATCCGTGCCGAGATACAACAGATTTCGTGAAAAAAACTCATGCCAGCACGCGAGCAATCAAAACCAAGTTGTTGGATCAGAGCATTGTCTCCGGTATCGGAAACATTTATGCAGATGAAGGCTTATTTGCTGCCCGGATACATCCCGCTGCTCCCGGTCGGTCGCTCAGCGATAGGAAACTGCGGAAATTGCTAGGTGCCGTGGCGGCGGTGATGGAACAGGCGTTGGTCTTTGGGGGTACTTCATTTGACCGCTTATACGTGAATTCTTGGGGCAATCCAGGCGAATTCGCAAAAGAATTGCAGGTTTACGGACGGGGTGGACAAAGTTGCCACCGCTGCGGGACACGGCTCGATAAGATGATTATTGACGGTCGCTCCAGCGTGTTTTGTCCACGCTGCCAGCGAAAGCGTTAGGAAGGACCAGAGATGACTGAGCTGTCGGAAATTCGCGTCATGATTGTCGACGATCACGAGATTGTACGCCGTGGCATCGCTGAGATCGTGGATAGGGCTGCGGATTTACAGGTCGTCGCCGAAGCCGGCTCAGTTGCCGAGGCCCTCTCGAGAGCCGAGTTGGCAAACCCTAATGTGGTTTTGGTGGACTTGCAGCTGCCCGATGGCACCGGCATTGATTTGATTCGACAACTGCGAGTGATGACACCAAACGCGCGCATGATTGTGTTGACCTCCTTTGATGATGACGAGGCCCTGGCAGAATCCTTGGAAGTTGGGGCGGCTGCTTATTTGTTGAAGACTGTGGCAGGGGTGGAAATCACTAACGTTATCAAAGCAGTAGCGGCAGGCAGAACTCTGCTTGATGAACGCACCGTGACACGCACCAGCGCTAATCGCAGCGGTCCTACCGAACGCTTGACCCCTACCGAAAAGAAAATTCTGGGATTAATCGGCGATGGTCTGTCTAATCGAGAAATCGGGGACACTTTGGGAGTGGCTGAAAAGACCGTGAAAAACCACATTACCGCACTGCTGTCGAAGATGGGTCTGCAGCGGCGCACTCAGGTGGCAGCGTGGGTGGCTTCGCAGCGCTCTGCCGAGTGGCGCAAGAATTCTCCGCGTGCCGAACTGTAACCACCACAGCAGTTGACCAGGGGGTACCTCTCGCGTAGCTACTCAAGCGGAATGCACCAGGTCAGAAGGGTTCCGCTGGCTCCGTCAGGGCGTTTTCCGATGCGCATCATCCCCAGGTGAATCGTGGCGCGGGCGGTCATGTTGGCTAAGCCTGAATGGTGATCAATCCTGGAATCAAGCCCGCACCCGTCATCCTGAATCTCTACTCGCAGCATCCCATTGGTCTGGGTGGGCAGGGGAACGCTTGCTTCATTGAGGGCGCAGCGAGGCGGAACCAACCCCGGATTAAACCAAATATCGACTTCCAGACGTACCTCAGTAGCATGAGCGTGCCGAGCCACATTCGTCAGTCCCTCTCGTACTACCGCAAGAACATCAGAGATGAGAGAATCCGGTAACCTGTGGCGCAGCCGTTCCTCCATCCTTTCCATATTGTCCAGAGTGCAAACTTCATTATCTAGGCGCACAATGAGTGACGGGGCAAAGCCGAGGGAGCGGCGAGACAGCGAAGCCTCCATTCGCAACCCACCCAAAAGTTCCGGTTCGGCAGTGTCTTGATCTTTCAGTTCACTGACAATCCGACGGATTTCCCCTACCGAGTCGCCCACTGAATGCAGCGCTTCATCCAGAGTCGTGCGAATTGTCTGTGCCGTGAGTTCCCGATCGCTGAGGTCTTCCTTTAGCGCTTCGAGATGCAGAGAAGTCGCGAACAATTGTTGGATAGCCAGGTCATGCAGGTCGCGGGCAATGCGCTGGCGTTCTTCCAACAGCTCCGCACGATCCTCGGACTGTCGCACGCCGGACAAGCGCAACGCTAGGGTAGCTTGGGCCGCAAAATTCTCGGCGGAGCGCAAATCCGGGACGGTAAATTCGGGGCTGCCGGGATTGCGAAATAGGATAATCACACCGCTGGCAGCACCGCGCTCGCTCATCGGGGCATAGAGAGCCGGACCAAAAATGGACAGTTCCGGAATTCGCAGTAAGTTGGCGCGCTCCATAGATTCCACGATAATGCCAACATTGTTGCGGATGACCGACTGGGCGCGTCCTTCGGGAGGAAATTCCAAACCAATCATCTGTGCGGCTGCCTCGCCGTCAGCAATTTCACAGATGTATTTTCCGCCCAAGCTGGGCAGCACAATCAAGGTCGTATCAGCCTCCGCCACCCGACGCACGGAGGAAGCAATGAGAGCCAGTGCTTCCTCCTCATCGGTATCTTCCAACAGAGCCGTGGTGATGCTTTGGCTCATGCGGTTCCATCGCTGTAAAGTTTCAAGCTCCAAGTTCAGTGCATTAATTTTTTCACGCAAAACAGCATGACTTTCCCCTAAATATTTATTGACCTTGGGGCTGACTCGCTCAGACGTAGCTCTTCTCCTGTTCTAGGTTCCAACGGTAAGTGGGGTTAGTCTCGACCAAACTAGCGTGTGTTCCCCGCGCGGTGATGCGGGTCACCTCGTCATTTTCGCTATCCAGCTTACCGAGCACAATAACTTCATCGGCTTTGTCCAGGGCGCTGAGCCGGTGAGTGACCAACAGCACACCACGTTCCCCACTCTTGCCGGTAGACAGCAGGTCGGAGACAAGCTGGTCAGCCATAGCCCCGTCCAGATGCTCGCCGGGCTCGTCCAGGGCAAGGAGTTGCGCTGGGGTCGCCAAAGCTCGTGCCAACAGGATGCGTCGGCGCTCCCCGCCGCTCAACGCTGCCCCGTCCATGCCGAGTAGAGTGTCCAGACCATCTGGGGCAGCCTGCAGCCACTGACCCATCCCGGCCTCTTGCAACAGCTTTTCCGCCTCTAGGGTTCCTACATTGGCTCGTGCTACCCGAATGTTTTCCAGGGCGGTAGTGGCAAAAATATGGGCGTCCTCTGCGGTCATCACGATTTTTTCACTCACGATGGACCGCGGCAGCGCGGTGATGTCGATTCCTCCCAGTGTCAGGCTGCCACCTCGGGGGGGAATCAAGCCTGCCAAAGTATAAAGCAGTGTGGATTTGCCAATTCCAGAGCGCCCGACAATTGCCAAAGCCTTGCCGGGGCATAGGTCCAGGTCAATCCCGCTGGCAATAATCGGTCCGCCGGGCCACCCAATCTCCAGGTCTTTTGCCACCAGATGAGCCTCAACTTCGGTGACGGGTGAGATTTCCGCGTGGTGCCCTTCCTCGTTGAAGACTGCCTTCGGGGCAGCATTGCTGTTCGGGGCGGCGTCCGCGGCGTAAATCTGTTTCAGGGCTGTCTCGACATAGTCCGCTCCACCCATCAAATCCACCAGCCGGGTCGCGGCGGCACCGGAGGACACCAGCTGTACCGCAGCGGCAGCCAGTTGGGAGGTTCCTTCAAAGGCTGCCAGGGGAGCCAGCACTAAAATCGCCAGGTTTACGTCCCACAGTTGACCGCTGACGACCAGGGGAGTGCCAATCAGGAAACCGCACAGGACTGCCGCGCCCATCGAAATATTGTCAATAAAGGCGGCGATTGCAGAAGGACGGGCAGCCTTGTCTTTAAGCTTTTGGATGACTTGTTCCACCTGGTTCAGGTGGTCTTGTGCGGCTTGCAAGCGTCCGGAAACCGCCAACTCGCTGGCATTCATCAGCAGGTTTTGGGCGCTGGCAGTCAGCTCTATCTGAGCCTGCTGGGAGGCTAACTCGGCGATACGTGCCGAACGAATCGTCAGGAGGGGTCCCACCACGCCAGCCATCAGCAGACAGATTAGCAGCGTGAGCGCCGCCAGGGGAGCCAGGAACCAGAATAATATAACGGTGGCGATGGCAGTGATAGCGGTAACCATTCCGGGGAGGACAGACTTCACCACGAAGTCTCCGACCGAATCGACATCGCCTCCGGTACGCGCCAAGATTTCTCCGCGTCGCAAAGCCGCGATGTTCTTTGCCGGGCGACCAGCCAAAATGCGGTAAACCGTGTGGCGCAAATCAGCGACTCCCAACAGGGCGACCTTGTGAGACGCTAGGCGCTCCAGATAGCGAAAGAGTGCCCTGCCAATCCCAAAGAAACGTACCGCTACGGCTGCGACCGCCAAATCCATCCACAGAGCGTCAATCTGGGCAGCACGGGCAATGAGCCAAGCCGCCACGACCGACAGCCCGATGGCGCAGACTAGCGTCGAAACACCCAAGAGAATAGCCAGAGCCATATTGGCACGATTCAAGCGCATCATTCTGTAGGTCAGGCGCAGGTTACGCAGCTCCTCGCGAGAAATAAATGCGGTATTTGGCATGGCAGAGCTGGCGGACTCAGCAGCAGATTCCATAAACTCGGCGGGAAAAGTTGACTTGTTGCTACTCATGCGCGCACCTCGTTATCAGCAAAATCAAGATTCAAAATGAGTGGGGGCAAATCCTCACGCCCATCTGGTTTGCGTTTGTGTGCTCGGACCTTCGGCTTTGCCGCAGCTGCTGCCTGGGCTTCCTGTTCCACCTCAGCTGCGGTGAAGGGTCTGGTGTCTACCGGAATGGACACATCGGCTACGTTCAGCACTGCTTGACGGTGGGCAATGACAACTACGGTTTTACCTTGGGACTTTAGGGTTTTAATTCCAGCGATTACCTGGGTTTCCAGGTTCGCATCGAGGTGCGCGGTCGGCTCGTCCAAGACGATGAGCTGCGCCTGTTGAGTCAGTGCATGGGTCAGTGCCAAGCGTTGCCGCTGACCGACGGACAGACCCAAGCCACCAGCGCCAAGCTGGGTCAGCCAGCCTTGTGACAACCCCTGTACCACCTCGTCAAAGTGCGTGATGCGACTGGCTTCCACTAGGGCGGGACTGGGCTCGGTTCCGGACTCGCCTAAGTTTTCTAACACTGTGCCGGGCAGGATAGCAGGATTTTGAGGAACCCAAGCACACTGCTCCCACCACGAGGCGAGGTCGATTTCGGGCAGTGGTACACTCCCCGCAGGTCCGCTCACCGTCAGTTCCCCCTGGTCGATGGTTTGCAGCCCTAGCATGCTCATGGCAGTGGTCGTTTTCCCGGAACCGCTGGCACCGGTCAGAGCATAAATTTTCCCCGGTTCGAGGTTGGCAGTCAGACTGGCAGGAGCCCACATTCCGCGGGCTTTCACCCCTACGTCATGCAGCTGGATAGTGGCTTTGGTCAGGTCAGGAGCCGCGATATGTCCTGTTTTGGGCAACGGTTCTTCCAAGATAGCAAAAGCGGCTTCCGCGGCGGTAACCCCATCAGAGGAGGCATGGAACTGTTTGCCCACTTCCCGCAGCGGGCTAAACACCTCCGGTGTCAGCATAATGACCAGCAGCCCGGTGAACAGGTCAAGTTGGTTATTCAACAAGCGAATTCCGACTTCGACCGCTACCAGTGCTACACACAGTGTGGTCAAGAATTCCAGGGCACCGCCACTCATAAACGCGACACGTAAAGTCTGCATGGTGGAACGGGAATATTCGTAACCGACGCGTTTCACCTGCTTGGCAGGATCTTGTTCGCGACCCAAGGACTTGAGAGTAGCCAGACCAGCCAATAGATCCACCAGCTGACCGCCCATGCGTTTCATGGAGGCCAAACGTTTATCAGAGTATTCCTGGGTCAAAATCCCGATGAGAATCATGAACAGGGGGATGAGTGGGATAGTTGCCAGTACGAAAATGGCACTAATCCAGTCGAGGTAAACGATTACCAACAATGTCAGGGGAGTAACTGTCACCGAGAGTAAAAGCTGGGGGAGAAAAAAGACAAAGTAGGCGTCGAGATCTTTCAAGGCGCGTACGACTGTGGTGACGGTGTCTTGACCGTGTTGGGTTTGCCAGCGGGGACCGAGCTTCGTGGCATGAGTCAGGACTTTTTGCCGGATTTCCCGGATCGCGCCCGTCGCTGCTCGGTGCGCAAACCACTGTCGAATCAGCAGGGACAAGCCCCTGCCCAAAAGGACTAAGACCAACACGCCGAGGGTGGGAACGATGAAAGACAGAGGCTGATGTTCCATGATGACCGGGGTCGCGGCTTTGGAGATAAGCCAATCTTGCGCGATGATGAAAACTGCTGAGAGAAAACCGAAAACGGTGATAAAGATAATGTATCCGCGGGCGGTTTTGGCGTACTTCAGCAGTCGGGGATCCAGGGGTTTCACCCCCTCAGCTTTCCATATTTTAGAGAAAATCTCCACAGCGAGCTCAGCCAAAAATCCCTGATAAAACTGGTGCGGGCGGGTCACCGTGGTGACCCGCCCGTAACGGTTTAGACCGTCGTCGCTTTATTTAGCCAACCAGGAAGTTCGCGCCTTCGCGAATCTTGCCGGGCTCCAGACCGCCCGCAGGCGCCACGCTGATACGAGCGCGGAACATGTAGACCGACCAGATGGTGTAGCCCAACACGATTGGAACCAGGATGATGGCCGCTACGGTCATCACAATCTGGGTACTGGGAGAAGCCGCAGACTGAGCAATAGTCAGCGAGTATGCCGGATCAATCGAGGACTTCATCACGTTGGGGAAGAGCATGGCGAACACCCAGGCAACGCTCATTGCAATCGCAACGGAGTTGAAAGTGAAAGCCTTAGCCGAAGCGCCCTTGAACGCGAAGAGCAGGCTGACGATGAGGCAGACTGCAGCGACAACCAGGAACACCAGGGCGAAGAGGAAACCAGCGCCCTTGAACGCGAAAGTGCCCCACACCGCAAAGACCGCGGTTAGGACGGTCGAAACCAGACCCAACTTCGGGGCAAGCGCGACTGCGCGTTCCTGTACCGCTCCGTCGGTCTTCAGAGCCAAGAAGTTGGCACCTTGGACCAAGGACAGGGAGGCAATCACCAAACCACCGAGAATTGCGAAGCCAGAACCGCCAATCAGCAAGCTCACCAGCTGGCTGAAGGGGAATTCGCCCAAACCAATGAAGGAGTGAATCTGAGACATACCGGCGTTAGCGATGTCAACGTTTTCAGGACCAACCTCGGTGAACGGAGTCTTGGGATCTGCCACGATAATCTTCATGCCAGCGACCAGGTTGCCAAAGGCTACGCCCAGCAGAACCGGAACCAGCCAAGCTGCGATGGTCTGGATAGTATCCCAAGTGCCACGCCACTGCAGCGTGTCCACCTTGTTACGCCATTCAATAGCCGCAATACGACCAATCAAGCACAGCAGAACCAAGAACAAAGCGATGTACATACCGGAGAACATCACGGCGTACCATTCGGGGGATGAAGCGAAAGTCGCACCACCAGCGGTGAGCAGCCACACTTCGTTGCCGTCCCAGTGCGGACCGATGGCGCGAACCATCTGACCACGCTCGTCATCGGTCTTGCCGATGATGCGCAGCAACATGCCCGTGCCCAAGCCGTAGCCTTCGAGGACGAGATAACCAGCCCACAGAACTGCTACGAGGATAAACCAAAGGATTTGCAGAAAAGTCATTGTCTGAATTCCTCCTTAGTAAGCGAACGACAAGTCTTGAGAGGCAGCGTTCGGACCACCATCGGAGGCCGGGGTGTTGATGCCCTCTTTGGAGTAACGAACCATGAGCTTGAACCAGATGATACCGAGCACCAGGTAAACCAAAGTGAACAGAATCAGCGAAATCAAGAACTCAAGCGGGTTGACTACACCAGACAAACCATCGCCAGTCAGCATGAATACGCCGGCAGCGTCGGTCTTAACCGCGAGGTCTGAACCAAAAGCGTCCTGGTTCGGGTACACGATGAAGGGCTGACGACCAAACTCGGTCATAATCCAGCCGAAGGATGCCGACAGGAACGGCATCGGCAGCGTAATCAGGGCGAGATTCTTCAGACCCTTAGAGGTCGAAACCTTGCCACCGCGAGTCTGGTACAGACCAACCAGTGCCAAGACTGCGCAGAACAGCCCCAAGCCCATCATCAAGCGGAAGGACCAGAATACCAAGAGCAGGGAAGGCGAGTAAGGCGCCCAGCTGTAAACACCGGTTTCACCCTTAATCCCGGAGGTGTTAGCGGTGTCGATATTCGGAGCCTTATCACCGAACTTGTCCGCGGCGTTCTCCAACATGGTCTGGGTACGCTCGGAAGAGTCAGCCATACCAGCGATAGAACGGGAGAACGAGTTGTGTGCCACGAAACCGAGCAGACCCGGAATCTTACCGACACCGACCTCGGTCAACGGCCAAGTACCGTCGTCGTTCTTTTGGATGTCCTGCGGGCAATCCGAGAAGGCTAGCAGCGCCAGTGCGCCGGATTCACCGGCACACAGACCCTCAGCGGCAGCCATCTTGGCAGGCTGGTAGTAAACCAGGTGCTGACCTTGCAGGTGACCCGAAGCGATGGTCAAAACACCGGAGACCAACATGATGGTCATGCCCCAGCGGGCAATCGGACGCCAGACTTCGCGAGCTTCGGTATCGCCGATACCGCCAGCGTTGGCGGCGCGAACCATCCACCACAAAGAAATGCCAGCCACGATGGTGGAGGCCAGCAAAATAGAAGAAGTTACTACGTGGAACACCGCGAGCCACATGGTGGAGTTGGTAACAACCTGGAAGAACGCGGTAGCGCCATTCAAGGTTGCACGACCGGTAGCCGGGTCAAAGACTGCCCCTACCGGGCGCTGCATCCAGGAGTTAGCGCCGATAATCCACAACATAGAAGTGTTGACGCCGACCATTACCAGCCAAGACACGACAACGTGAGCTTTCTTGGAGATCTTGCCCCAACCGAAAATCCACACTCCGAGGAACGTGGACTCCATAAAGAACGAGAGCAGAGCCTCAAAAGCCAGAGGAGCGCCGAAGATATCACCGACGAAGCGGGAGTACTCGGACCAGCCCATGCCGAATTGGAATTCCTGCACGATACCGGTTGCAACGCCCAGGGCAAAGTTAACAATAAACAGCCTTCCAAAGAACCGTGTCGCCTTTAGCCAGTATTCCTTGCCGGTGCGGTACCACAGTGTTTCCATCAGTGCTACCAGCAAGGACATGCCAATGGTGAACGGAACCAGGATGAAGTGGTAGACGGTTGTGATACCGAACTGCCACCGCGCCAAGTCGAGGCTTTCAAGCCCCATTGAGACGACGGTCACCTTTTCCGCCTTTCCGTAGAATTTATAGAAATTGCATGAGGACCAGATTTACTTCGTGGTCACGCAGCGTAATCGCCAAGTGAACCTGAGCCATCTCTTAAATCTACCCTAAAATTTTACCAACTTGTACATTTCGGACCTGCGCAGAAGTTTTTTTCTGGGCAAAATTCTCACGGTGCGATAGGATGTCGGACAGAGATAGGAATGTCTTGAGCAGCCCAAGTCGGCGACTCGGAACTTTTTGTGGACGCAGTCTCACGGTTTCATTAGTCCGGTTTATCCCGTCTCTCTCTAGACTTTCCACCGTTTGGTGATGACTGATAACTAAATAGACCGGCAGGTTGCTGGCTGGTCTCTGCAGGAGCTTTATAGTGAATAAGACAACAGAATCTGATGCTAATACGGTTGCTAAAAAAACTTCCCGTAATTCTGGTGCGGCACGCGCGCGTACTCGGGTCTCCGCAGCCAAAGATACGAAAGACGAGACTTTCCAAAAAGTTAATTCCTCAGCCAGCAAGGCAGTAAAGGATTCCAATCCGACTTTCTCTGCTTCGCAAGCGTTGTCTGCCGCCAGTGCGCCCAGTGCCGGGGTAGCTCTGCCTGCTGCCAGTTTGCTTTTCCAGGCCCCGGACCTGTCCAGCTTTGCGCCGGCAGCACCAGCCGAAGAAAAACCCGCTCGTAATTCCCGCTCTAAACAAGGCAGTGGCAGTGGCGCCACAGCTGAGTCGGAAAGCCACGGTCGAAAGAAGTCTGCGGCTACAAAGAATGAATCGGCATCGAGCTCTCGGACTAACTCCAGAACTTCCAGTCGCAAAAAACCTTCGGCGAACGATACCCCAGAGGGAGCTAACTCTCCCGCCGACCGGAAAGACACGACTTCAGAGGACGAGAACAGTACGACGCGTCGGCGCCGTCGCCGGACTCGTTCCGATAGTGGGGAGAACGAGGAAGTCAAGGCTCTCGACGGCTCCACCCGGTTGGAAGCAAAACGGATTCGCCGGAAGGCGGGACGAAAGGAGAGTCGTAAACGGACTCCCATCACGGAAGCGGAATTCCTGGCTCGCCGAGAAAACGTGAAGCGCGAGATGGTCGTGCGCGAACGAGACAATCTGAACCAGATTGCGGTTTTAGAGGACGGCTTACTGGTCGAACATTATGTTTCGCGCCATACCCAAGAGACTGCCGTGGGTAACGTTTACTTGGGCAAGGTACAAAACGTGCTGTCCTCGATGGAGGCGGCTTTCGTAGACATTGGTAAGGGTCGCAACGCGGTCCTCTATGCCGGGGAAGTAAACTGGGACGCCGCCGGTTTGAATGCTAAGACTGGGCGTATTGAGGAAGCCCTCAATCCTGGTGACCTGGTTTTGGTACAGGTCACCAAGGATCCGATTGGTCATAAGGGTGCTCGTTTGACGTCACAAATTACCCTGGCTGGTCGTCACTTGGTGTTGGTGCCCAGCGGTGCGATGACCGGTATTTCACGCAAATTGCCTGAGGAGGAACGTAAACGTCTGAAGGCTCTGCTGAAAACTATGATTCCGGCTGGGTACGGAGTGATTGTGCGGACTGCTGCGGAGGGCGCCACGGAAGAACAGCTGCGTGCCGATGTGGAGCGTCTCACTCGGATTTGGGAAGAAATCGAGACGAAACAGCGCAAGACCCGCAACGGACCGGTCCTGCTGCACGGAGAACCCGAACTGGCAGTGCGGGTCGTGCGTGACATATTTAATGAGGACTTCCGCTCCCTGACCATTCAGGGTGACAACGCATGGAAGACCATTTCCAAGTATGTGCGCGATTTGTCCCCAGAATTAAAGGACCGCCTGAAGCATTGGGAAGGCGAGGATGACATTTTTGCTGCCCATCGTATTGATGAACAGCTCGCAAAAGGCTTTGAACGCAAAGTATGGCTGCCCAGTGGCGGCTATCTCATTATCGATAGAACCGAAGCAATGACGGTCATTGATGTGAACACCGGGCGCTATATCGGGGCGGGAGGCACCCTGGAAGAAACCGTCACCAAGAACAACTTGGAGGCCGCCGAAGAAATCGTGCGTCAGCTGCGGCTGCGAGATATCGGTGGCATCGTGGTCATCGACTTTGTGGACATGGTTATCGAATCGAACCGGGATTTGGTACTGCGCCGCCTGGTGGAATGCTTGGGTCGTGATCGGACTCGTCACCAGGTCACCGAAGTGACCTCCCTGGGTCTGATTCAGATGACCCGCAAACGGGTCGGGCAGGGGCTGGTGGAAGCCTTTTCGACCCAGTGTGAATGCTGTGATGGGCGTGGCTTCATCGTCCACGATGTGCCGGTTGAGAACAATGGGCAAGCCCCGGAAGACGTGGTGTCACATTCCTCTGCCCGACGCGGTTCGGCGTCTGGGACCAGCTCGAAACGTGGTCGGTCCCGAGCGAAATCCGTGAAGGAAACAAATCCGGAAGTGCGTCAGACTATGGCGGCTATCGCTACCGCAGCTCATGCCTCTGAGGAACATGAGTCATCCGCAACCGCCTCGGAATCGCACTCGTCGCGAACTACGGAACCGAAACTTTTGACATCATCGACGGAAAGACCTTCCCTGGAAAAGGCTGCGGAAAAGCCCTCCTTAGAAAGGGTCACCGAGAAACCCGCTTTGGATGGTGCACAAGCGCGCCTAGAACTGACTGAAGCCGAGACTCCCACGGAGAATACTGCGCCGCGTCGTCGTCACCGGAGGGCTGCTTCTACCGGGGTCATCAATACGGATTCCACGAACGCCGATATTGTGGTCTCACAAGGGTAGTTTCCCGGTTTTTTCGCAGTTGGTCCGGTTCCACAGAGGGGTACCGGCAGTTTTGAGAGTGAGGCGTCTTGGGTAACCTTTTGGGTGGGCAAAACCTGCATGTGGAATACCCGGACAAGCTGCTGCTGGACGATGTCACGGTGGGAGTTTCCGCTGGGGATCGTATCGGAATCGTTGGTCGCAACGGAGATGGCAAATCAACGCTGCTCCGGGTGCTGTTTGGAGCCCAACAGCCACATTCCGGGCTCGTTACCCGGTGCAACGGGCTGCGGGTGGCTCTGTTGGGACAAGAGGACGTTTTAAGCGGCTCCGACACTGTGGAAACTGTGCTGTTAGCAGGCTCCAAACACCACGAAGTCCTCAGCGACCCGCGCATTCGCGAAGTGCTGGACGGGCTGCTGCCCGCTATCGCATGGGAATCGCCGGTAGAAGCCCTGAGCGGAGGACAGCGGCGACGTCTCGCCCTGGCCAAACTCCTGATTGGCGATTGGGACGTCATCGGGCTGGACGAGCCCACGAACCACCTGGATATGGAAGGCGTAGCGTGGCTGGCGCACCACCTCAATCGCCGCTGGTCCACGCGGGAGGGTGCCCTGCTGCTGGTGACGCACGACCGGTGGTTTCTCGATGCGGTGTCGCGCGATACTTGGGAAGTTCACGACGGTAGGGTGGAGCCCTTTGAAGGAGGCTACGCGGCATATATTTTGGCTCGCGTGGAACGTGATCGTCAGGCTGCCCTCGCTGCCGAAAAGCGTCAAAATCTGTTACGCAAAGAACTGGCGTGGCTGCGGCGCGGAGCTCCGGCGCGAACTTCCAAACCGAAGTTTCGCATCGATGCCGCCAACGCTCTCATCGAAGATGTCCCGCCGGTGCGCGACACGGTGCAGCTGGTGAAACTGGCCACCAGAAGGCTCGGCAAAATCGTCGTGGACCTGGTGGACGTGGATTTTTCCTACGACGGGTCGGACGATTCACGCCCGGTTTTACGCGATGTGACTTGGCGGGTGGCTCCGGGAGAGCGCGCCGGAATCTTGGGAGCTAATGGGGCGGGAAAGTCAACCCTGCTGGGTTTGCTGGCAGGGGAGCTCACCCCGACTCGGGGACGGCGCCGCGAAGGTAAAACCGTCCAGATTGGCATCTTGGACCAAGAGTTTCGGGCACTGCGTGAAATCGCGGAGTACCGTGTCTATCAGGTACTGGGCAAGCTCAAAGGTTCTTTCGAAGTGGAGGGCAAGGAACTCAGCCCCGCCCAGATGCTGGAACGTTTGGGATTCAATTCCTCTCAGCTACAAGCCAAAGTGGGGGCGTTGAGCGGAGGACAGAAACGACGTCTGCAAATCCTGCTGTTACTGCTGGAAGAACCGAATGTGCTGATTCTGGACGAGCCCACCAACGATATTGATACGGATACTCTGACCGCTTTGGAAGACTTGTTGGATGCCTGGTCAGGAACGTTGCTGGTGGTCTCCCATGACCGCTATCTCATCGAACGCATTACCGATAATCAATACGCCGTTATTGACCACGGGTTGCGCCACCTTCCCGGAGGCGTGGACGAATATTTGGAGCTGGCAGCTCAGGCGCGGCAAGCCAGCCGACCCAAGTCTGACGAGCCGTTGATGTCACAGACTCCCCTTGTGAACGGAAAAACCAGTTCCAAAGCCGATTACGAAACCCAAAAACGTCTGCAATCCGTGGAACGCAAGATTGCCAAGGCCACCGGGCAGGTCACCCAGATTGAATCTCAGCTGGCAGCCACAGACCCCGCAGACTATGAAAAACTGGCAGATTTAGCCAAAGAATTGCACGCTGCCCGTGATCAACTCGAACGACTTGAGGAACAATGGATGGAAGCGGCGGAAGAGCTTTAGATTTGGGCGCTTGCAAATCCTGAACTTCCCCCGGCAACTCGATAAGCTGGAAACATGAGTGAAGATTCCACCCCGACGGTTCCCTCCGGTATTCCCCAGTTGGATGCCCAGTCCGTGCGCGACGTTAGCGAACGCGCCCAGATGATGATTATTACCGGGATGAGTGGGGCTGGGCGCAGCCAAACCGCTCAGGTCTTGGAGGATTTGAACTGGTATGTGGTGGATAATCTGCCTCCCCGGATGCTCGGTCCTTTGGCGCGTATGATGACCCCCGGCGGCGAGGGTGTGCACCGTCTAGCAGTGGTCGTGGATGTCCGTTCGCGCAGTTTCTTTTCCGAATTTATGTCGACCTTGGATGCCTTACGCGAAGCTCAAGTCGATCTGCAAGTGTTGTTTCTCGACTGTTCGGACGCGGTGCTGGTGCGGCGCTACGAACAGGTGCGCCGCCCGCATCCGCTGCAGGGGGAAGGGCGGATTATGGACGGGATTGCCTCGGAACGGGATTTGCTCGGACCGATTCGCGACCGTGCCAATATTTATGTGGATACGACCCACATGAATGTTCACGACCTGGCCAGGAGGATTCGTGAAATCGTGTCCGGAGAATCCGTCAATGGTTTGAACGTGACGGTGATGAGTTTCGGGTTTAAATACGGTTTACCCATGGACGCCGATCACGTGGTCGATGTGAGATTTTTCCCTAATCCTTACTGGGTGACGGAGCTGCGGCATCTGACCGGTCGGGACGAAGCAGTGGCGAAATATGTTCTGAGTCAGCCTGGAGCCAGTGAATTTGCCCAAAACTATGTTGATACTCTGGCGCCGGTGCTGAATGGCTACCTGCACGAGTTGAAGCCGTTTGTGACGATTGCCGTGGGGTGTACCGGAGGTCAGCATCGTTCGGTGGCGATGGCAGAACGCCTGTCTAACCTGTTGCGATCTAAAGGCTTCCAGGTGCGTACCGCGCATCGTGATATTGGTAAGGAATAATTCGGGGGATTGTAAGCATGGAGACACAAGGACATTATTTTGAACCTCCCCAAGATTCCGTGTGGCCGGGGCGCGCGAGCGGTCCGAAAGTGGTGGCTTTTGGTGGGGGACACGGACTGTATGCTACGCTTTCAGCTCTGCGTCACCTTACTACTGACCTCACGGCGGTCGTCACCGTAGCTGATGATGGAGGTTCCAGCGGGCGTTTACGGCAAGAGTTCGACCTGCTGCCACCGGGGGATTTGCGCATGGCTTTGGCAGCGCTGTGCGATGAGTCTGATTGGGGTCTAACCTGGCGTGATATCCTGCAGTTTCGGTTTAAATCGAACGGAGAAATGAACGGCCACAACCTGGGCAATCTGTTGTTGGCTGGCTTGTGGCAGATTCTGGATGATCCGGTGGCGGGACTGGAATGGATGACCCGGCTGTTGGATGCACAAGGTCGAGTGTTGCCGATGTCTACCGTCCCCATGGCTATCGAAGCTGATTTGGAAGTCAACGGAGAAATCCAAACGATACGCGGGCAATCTAAGATCGCGAAAGCGCCGGGAGTGGTGCGCAGAATCCGTTTGGATCCTCCCGACGCTCCGGTTACGCCGCAGGTCCTGCAGGCGCTCACAAGTGCGGATTGGGTGGTTTTGGGACCGGGTTCCTGGTACACCTCGGTGATGCCACATTTGCTGATTGCAGACTTACGGAAGGCGTTGGTGCGCTCTCCGGCACGGAAAGCGCTGGTGCTGAACCTCAGCCGCCAACGCGGAGAGACACAAGACTTGACCCTTCCCGACCATTTGCGGGTATTGCATCAGATTGTGCCGGAGTTGCGACTGTCTGTGGTCATTGGGGATCCCGTTTCGGTGACCGATATTGATGACTTGCAAGATGCCGCTAACGACCTGGGAAGTCAGGTCATGTTGCGCCAGATTTCAATCGGAGACGGCACCCCACGTCACGATTCCTTGCGGCTAGCGGCTGCGTTCAAGGATGCAATGAGCGGAAACTGGGGAGATTTATCCAGTATCGAGGTCCTCGACAATCATTAGCTAGAATGGTGATTGGACTCACTAATCTGCTCATAAACGTGCCGATTCTCACAACCAGGAGGAAGTTACACTATGTCCCTTACGGCAGCCGCGAAAGACGAGCTCGCGGGGGTTCGCGTCGAATCGCGAGCTGATTTTCGCGCTGAGATATCTGCGCTGCTGCGATTCGCGGGGGGAATTCACCTGGTGGCGGGATCCATCGTGGTGGAAGCGGAACTGGATCATGCCAATAGTGCGAAGCGGCTGCAGTTCGCTTTGCAGAACCTGTATCACGCGGCATCTTCCGTGGTGGTGGTCAGTGGAACCGGAATCCGTAAATCGGATCGTTACGTGGTGCGGGTGGTCTCCGGGGCGGAAAAGCTGGCGAAAGAAACTGGTCTGTTGGATAAGCAGGGGCGTCCGGTGCGAGGTCTGGCACCGGAAATTATCGCCGGGTCCCTGTCCGGATGTGTCGCCGCGTGGCGCGGAGCTTTCTTGGCGCGTGGTTCGCTGACGGAACCAACCCGATCATCGGCACTGGAAGTTACGGCGCCCGGTCCTGAAGCGGCACTTGCTCTGGTAGGGATGGCACGGCGGATGGGAGCGAACGCAAAATCACGAGAAGTGCGTCAACTTTGTCGAGTAGCCGTGCGAGAAAACGATTCGATTCGGGCGTTGCTGACGCAGATGGGTGCGTTAAAGGCTTTAAACGAGTGGGCAGATAAACGTGAAAGGCGCGAAAAGCGCGGGGAAGTCAACCGGTTGGCTAATTTTGATGATGCCAATATGCGCCGATCCACCCGGGCTGCCGTGCTGGCAGGGGCACGTGTGCGCCGGGCTTTTGAAATCCTGGGCGATGACATTCCGCCGCATCTCATTTCCGCTGGGCGGCTGCGGCTGGAATACAAACAGGCTTCGCTGGAAGAACTCGGTCAGCTCAGTGAGCCGCAGCTGACGAAAGACGCGGTGGCAGGTCGAATTCGTCGTCTGTTGGCAATGGCTGATAAACGAGCCGAAGAATTGGGGATTCCTGACACCGAGTCAGGGTTAAATTCAGAAGTGTTGGATTCATGACCTTTACCGGCTATGCCGTGTTGTATCCGGGTCAAGTGCCGCGTGACCCTGTTAACGGCGACGTGAGGTATCCATGAAACCGCAGGATTTCCCCAAAGCCTCCGAGATTCCCACGCAACCGGGGGTGTACCGGTGGCGCGATGAACGTAATCGGGTCATCTATGTGGGGAAAGCCAAGAACTTGCGTAATCGGCTGACCTCATACTTTGTAGATCCGGCACGCCTGCATCCGCGCACGGCGAAGATGGTCGCAACTGCCGCTTCTGTGTCTTGGGTGGTGGTCGGTTCTGAGGTTGAAGCCTTGACCTTGGAATACACCTGGATTAAAGAACACGATCCCAAGTTCAACGTGATGTTTAAGGACGACAAGTCCTACCCGTACTTCGCGGTGACGATGAACCAGGAATATCCGCGCATGGGAGTGTTGCGTACTGCCCATCAACGCGGGGTGCGCTACTTCGGTCCCTACACGGCAGTGTGGGCAATTCGTCAAACCCTCGACCTGCTGCAAACGGTGTTTCCGGTGCGGACCTGCTCTGACGGGGTGTTTGCACGGGCTCAAGCCGCTAATCGGGCGTGCTTATTGGGCTATATCGGACGGTGCGCCGCGCCATGTATCGGTCGTGTTAGTGCCGCGCAGCATCGGGAACTGGCAGAAAAAGTCTGCGATTTCATGAGTGGACGCGATGCCGGGTTCCTTCGCGAAATCGAGACTGCCATGTGGGACGATGCCCAGGCTTATCGTTTTGAGGAGGCTGCGCGGAAACGGGACCAACTGGAGGCGCTGCGTAAGGTTTTGGAAAAAAACGCCGCGGTGCTTAGCGATGATACAGATGCGGATTTGTTCGCCCTCGAAGCCGATGAACTTCAGGTTTCTGTCCAAGTGTTTTATGTGCGCGCAGGGCGAATTCGCGGACAGCGCGGTTGGGTGAGTGCGCGGGAAGAGGATCTGGACGAGCCCTCCCTGATGGCACGCGCTTTGGAACAAATTTATGGAGAAGCGGCGGCAGACTTTGCTCACGAGGGGGGAGTCGCGCGACCGCGGCGAGTTGGACCCAGTTCTGCCAACGATACGGCGCATTTTGACACCTCCGTCATCCCTAAAGAAATTTTGGTTTCGGTTTCTCCGGCAGACGTGGGTATGCTGCAGCGTTGGTTGGGTGCCTTGCGGGGCTCCCAAGTGAGCATCCGGGTGCCACAGCGAGGGGCGAAACGTGAAGCTCTCTCGCGGGTACAGCTCAACGCGGTGGAAGGGCTCCGACTGTACAAGACTCGGCGGGCTCGGGATTTGACGCAGCGAAACCTGGCATTGAACGATCTGGGACGGCTGCTCGAGATTGATCCACCGCTGCGCATTGAATGCTACGACATTTCCCATACCCAAGGAACCTTTCAAATGGGCTCCATGGTGGTCTTCGAGGATGGTGCCCCCCGCAAAGACGCCTACCGGAAGTTTTCGATTCGAGGTGAGGACGGCACGGGGACCCCGGATGATACCACCGCCATGAACGAAGTGCTGCGCCGGCGCTTTGAACGTCTCATTCAGGAAGAAAACGGACAGAGCTCGGCGCAATCCGAGCCTAATGCAACAACTACCGCGCGCGGCACGGACCTGGTAGAAACAAAACATCCTTCCCCCCAGACGACGCCTTCTGTTGCCCTACCCCCCTTGGGAACAGAAAGAGAACCACGACGGTTTTCCTATCGTCCCGATTTGGTCGTGGTAGACGGAGCGCTGCCCCAGGTTCATGCTGCTCGGGCAGCGATGGATGAGGTCGGGGTATGGGACATTCCAGTCATTGGGCTGGCGAAACGCTTGGAGGAAGTCTGGCGGGTGGACGACGATTTTCCGGTCATTTTCCCGCGTACCTCCGAGGCTCTGTACCTGTTGCAATATCTACGCGATGAATCCCATCGCTTTGCCATCAGCGCGCATCGTCAGAAACGCGCCCGTGCCATGACGCGTTCGATTTTGGATGCGGCACCGGGCGTGGGTCCCGCTAAACAGAAGGCGTTACTCAGGCACTTTGGTTCGGTGAAACGGTTACGTGAAGCCAGTGCCGCAGAGATTGCCGAGGTTCCCGGTTTTGGCTTGAAATCCGCGGAAAATCTCGTGGCTTTCCTAAATAATTCTGGGAATTCTGGTAAAAATTAACTTATGTCTGATCACCCAACTGAGCTGCGTCTACGCGGAATTAGGTTTAACCTCTTGGTGAAAAACCTGGTCAGCGGGGTTGCGGTGCTGCTGGCTCCGGGACTGATATTTGTAGTCTCCCTAGTGGTTTTGTTCCGCCTGCTGTTGCGGGTCGGCAACCATTCCCAAGGTGCGCTCAGCGTCAACCTACCGCTTGTGATTAGCGCCCTCGTTATTGTGGGAGCGCTCGGGGCAGCGGGGGCTTGGGTACTTATCAGATTCATCTCGCGTTCCATTACCGACACTGCTAGCTCGGTACAGCGCAGTGCTCAAGCGATAGCGGCGGGAGACTTCACGGTAGAGGCCAGGGGCGTGACCAATGATGAACTGTCCGACTTGGCACAGGTGATGAATGAAACTCGTATAGCTCTCAGCCGGCTGATGAATGAAACGCGGAGCGTATATCACCAAGTTTCTGCGGAACAAACTGGATTGAACGGAGCGGTCAATGCCTTGGGGGATACCGGCGGACAGGTCAGTCAGGAAGTCGCCACGGTTACACCACAAGCCCAGAAGCTCACCAAGTCAGCGGAGGAACTGGCTGCTGCCGCTGC
The DNA here is from genome assembly GCF_000185445.1 of Mobiluncus holmesii ATCC 35242. Lineage (NCBI taxonomy): Bacteria > Bacillati > Actinomycetota > Actinomycetes > Actinomycetales > Actinomycetaceae > Mobiluncus > Mobiluncus holmesii. Next base: position 633,100 of record NZ_GL622346.1, read on the forward strand.
CGAGATTTCTGCATCCCGTAGTGACATTGCTCGCCACACTGAGCAAGCCTTAGCGATTGGGCACAGTGAAGTGCAGGACTTGGTTGAAATTTCTCAGGTCATTCAAGAGTTTCAATCCCACAGCCAGGATATTTCTGTTTCTGTGGATAAAATCGCGCAAATTGCGGAAAGAACCAGCTTGCTAGCTTTGAACGCCACCATCGAATCAGCGAAAGCCGGAGAAATCGGCGCGGGTTTTGCCGTTGTGGCAGGTCAGATTAAAGAACTCGCGGTGCAAACCAGCACGGCAGCGGCGGCGGTGACGGAGGCTTCTACAGAAATTCAAGATCGCTGCGACCGGGCTGTCGGTGTGACTGCCGATGTCACCGAAAAATTGAACCAGATTAATGACTCTCAGGAAGTCTCTGCGCAAGCCGTAGCGGATCAGGCTGCGGTAGTAGCGTCGATGGAGGCAGCTTGCACAGGAGCTCTCGCTCAGGCTCGCGCCTTAAGTGAGGAAATCGAGATTATCAATGAGGCTGCTGCCGAATCTAAGACCAGTCTGCAAAATATAGATTCCGAATCCGACAGGGTGGAAGAAATTATTTCCTCCACCCGCACTATGATTCATAACCTCCGGATGATTGCGGAAATGGAGGAGCCTCGTCCGTCAGCATCGGAGGAATCAGAGGAATCGGAGGAACGGCCATGAGGCAAAAGCTGATTTCCATTGCGGGGCAGTTCCGGTTCACCGCCTTTTTGAGTTTTGGATTCTCCGCGCTAGCGGTGGTGTTGCTGCTGGTGGGATTGCAACGAATCCTCTCTCTGGGAGGTCAGCCTCAAGCCCAGCAGCGTGAGATTTTCACCCAAATCATTATTCAGGTCATCTTGATAGGGATTTTGGCAATTCTGGGAACGATAATCGGCTTTACCATGCGGGCTCGAATCCGTCGCTCGGTGAAATCTGTGTCCCTGACCCTGGCAGATTCCGCGGCGGGCAATTTCACGAAACGCGCCCAGATTTATGCCCAAGACGAAATCGGGGAGATGTCGAAAGCTGTCAACGAAGCGATGGTTTCTCTGTCCTCGCTGGTGGTTAATCTGCGCGGTGGGGTGGACGGACTGCGGAATTTTGCCGCGCTTGCCGGCGACCAAGCGGAAATCGTCAAAACGGGCAACGATCGAGTCTTTGAAAGCAGCAACCGGCTGTCTACCACGGGGACGGAATTGGGACAAACAGCGCAAACTTTGACGGATAACGGTACCGCGGTAGCGGGGGACATCGCGCATCTCTCCGAAATTGCCACCAGCAACGAAGTCTTGCGTTCGGAAGGCATCACTGCCGCGCGCAATCTCAATACCGCGGTCACTGAGCTGAAACACTCGGTGGAAAAAATCATGACTTTGATGACAGATATTTCTGTAATCTCTGAACAAACCAACATGCTGGCACTGAACGCCACCATTGAAGCCGCTCGCAGCACGGATGCCGGGCGGGGCTTTGCTGTAGTTGCCAACCAAGCCAAAGATTTGGCTTCGCAAACAGCTCAAACCACCGGTGAGGTCCTCAGCCAGGTCGCCCAGCTGCAGACTCAGGCAATCGCCGGGGAACAGCGCATTGAGTTTCTGTTGACCCAGCTGGAGGCTTTGAGCACGTCCCAACAGGCTGTCAACCTGGACGTAACCCGTCAAGAAACTGCTTTGTCCACAGCTAATACCGGCATCGAACAGGTGCGTGAGTTCTCTGCGGACCTGTTTACCCACTCGCAGTCCTTAGCGTCACTCTCCCATACTGCCCATACGCAATCTGAGCAGTTCCAGGAACACATGAGTGTGGTGCAGGACGCCGTGTCCACCTTGGACCAGCGAATGGCTCGGTTTACGGTCTAGCTTGCCAGGATTGTCTCGTGAGTTGGCACTGTACCTTTCCTGATGATTTGCGTCTGGTTGCTTTTGACCTGGACGACACACTGGCGCATTCAAAAATGCCCCTGGACGAAGAGATGGCAGTTGCCCTGGCTCAGCTGCTGAACAGCTATGAGGTCGCCATTATCTCTGGTGGTCAACTCTCTCAGTTCCAATCCCAAGTTCTGTCCCGACTCGCCAATCAACCGGCTTCGCAATGCGTGCTTCATCTGCTGCCCACCTGCGGCACCCAGTACTACCGGATAGAACCGGGCACGAGACCGGAGCAGCTGGTGCGCGTCTACCGTCGAGATTTGGCGGCGGACCTGCGGCGACAGGCTGTTGAAACCATCGAAAAGACGGCTCGTGAACTCGGCTTCTGGGCTGCCTCGCCGTGGGGAAATATCATTGAGGACCGTGGCACTCAGGTGACATTTTCCGCTTTGGGACAGCAAGCCCCGCTCGCGGCAAAACGAGCCTGGGACCCAGATGGTTCTAAAAAATCCGCTTTGGTGAAAGCTTTGAGAGAACGGCTCTCCCAGCTGGAGGTACGCAGCGGTGGGGCGACCTCGGTGGATGTCACAGCTCGTGGAGTGGACAAAGCCTACGGCATCCGTTCCCTGCTGGAATCTACCGGATATACGCCGCGCAACCTTGTGTTCTTGGGTGACCGTCTCGATGAACGGGGCAATGACTATCCGGTGTTGTCAACCGGGGTGCCGTGTCAAGCGGTGAGCGGTCCCGAGGACACTTTGGACTGGCTGCAGCGGTTGTTGGCGTCGAAATCATAAGTTTGGGTTGGCGAGCAGCCGTTTACGGGCGGTTTGTGGCGGTTGCCCAGCAGGCGATAGCGATAGCACCTGCCACGTTGAGAGAATCGACTCCGTGAGCCATCGCGATGCGCACCACTTTATCGGCGCGAGCAATCGTCTGCGGTTTCAATCCGTCCCGTTCAGCTCCCGCAATCAAAGCTACTTTTCGACTCGGAGCAGCGCCCAGTTCCATCGCGTAATCTCGCAAATCCTGGGAGTCCTCCCGCAATGCCAGAGCAGCCAGTTCAAACCCCGCCTCGTGGAATAGTGCCGGATCAGGCCAGCGCTCCAGCCGGGTCCAAGGCACTTGAAAAATCGTGCCCATGGAAACCCGTACTGCCCGGCGATACAGGGGGTCAGCGCACGAGGGAGTGACCATAATTGCGTCATAGCCGCAGGCCGCGGCGCTGCGCACCGCTGCTCCCACATTTGTGTGATCCACCAAATCTTCCAGAATCAAGACCCGCGAGGCATGTTTCAGGATTTCACGCGGATTTGGGGCAGGTTTGCGGAGCATTGCCGCAATAGCCCCGCGATGCAAATGGAAACCAACCAAGCGTTCCAACAGGTCTTCTGAAGCCACGAATACAGGAATGGGACCACCATCGGGGGCAAATCCGGTGGCGGGGCTGGCAGCGAGAAACGGGCGGATAATCTCTAACCAATGCGGAGCCAATAGCAGGGAACGCGGAGTAAACCCGGCGCGCAGGGCGCGACCGATGACTTCGTTTGATTCCGCCATAAACAGTCCCTGTTCGGCTTCCAAACTGCGGCGCAGATTCACGTCTTTTAACTGGGTATAGTCATGGAGATATTCCGGGTAAGCAGTGAGGGAATCCAAGTCAATCAGCACGCTTAATTGTGCCTGTTATTCTCTATAAATCCCAACTTTAGACCGAAAATACGCGGATTTGCTTGGTTTTCCACAAGGGCGGAAAAATCTGGGTTTTCCACAGGTAACGAAATATTTTCTCGACATTAGTACTGGTTACGAGAACACTGAAAACCAAGAAGTCACACTACCGCCGGGTCTGGGGGAAACAGAAAGGAACATCTATGGCGACTTTGGAAATTATGCAGGAACTGCGCAATTGGAGGGCAAAGGAAGTACCGCATCACGACGTTAGCTGCGATTGTGAGCGCTGTAACTTAGCAAAGACCATGTCTTTGGAAAGTTTGCGGGGACTCATCGGCAATCCGCTGCTGGACCCCGGCATCTATGGTCCTCGGGGTTGGACAGTGATGGAAGGAGTCACCACTCTCACGCTGCCTTACTCGGATTGGATGTGGTTCGACATGGCACGGGAATATCCCGATGTGGAGGTGGAGGAAATGGTTGACTATCTGCCTTACTCGGACGGGGACGCGTGGTTAGCGACTCAGCTGTTGAAAGTGATACCGCCCAATGCATTGGACGAGCGGCAAAACTACGCTCCGCGGGTGCAGGATCTGTTGCAGTTCGTGGCGAAGCATCCCGGTGAGGCGTTCTTTTCCGGATACATGATTGGACCCCAGCGCTTTGATGAACGGTTGAGTATAGATACTATTTTCGTCTCTCCGCAGCTGCTGGGGCTTGCAACTGACAACGAAGATGCACACGCCGCCTATGCCGGTTTGAAACGATTTGAATTGGGAGAGGACGCTTGTCCCGATGAAATCAACGCCTTTCATAACCAACATCTGAATCAGCAGCTGTGGCGTTTTTGGTGGGATTAGGCGGGAATCAGACTCGATACGTGTGGGGTGCAGGCTGTTTCTCCCCGGTCAGTAGCTAGCTGTGGGTCAGTTCCCGATTCAGGTGTGCTGGCCAGGCGGGACCCTCATAGATGAATGCCGAGAATCCTTCAATGAGGTTCGCACCGGCAGCCAGCATGGCGCGGGCATCCTCAGGAGTGGTGATACCGCCGACCCCGATAATGGTTTTTTCAGGACTCAGGTGTTCTCGCAATAATTTCACGACCTCCAGGGCGCGGTTTCGCAATGGCTCTCCAGACATTCCACCGGCTCCCAAATCGTGCTTAATAGTCGTGTTGGTCGCTACCACCCCAGTCAAGCCTTCATCCATGGTCAGCTGTGCCACCGCGGCAATGTCCTCATCGACCAAATCCGGAGCAATTTTTACAAACACGGGCAGCTCGGATAGCCCTTGGGACTCCAGTTCGCGCTGCACCGCTTTGACGATGGGACGCAAGGAGGAAACTGCCTGCAGGTCACGCAATCCGGGGGTATTGGGGGAGGATACGTTGATGACCAGGAAATCCACCAAGGCAGCCAATACCCGCGTGACTTTACGGTAATCTGCGGGAGCTTTTTCGGGGGGAGTGACCTTATTCTTTCCGATATTAGCTCCGATGATGATTCGCTCGCCGTATTCGGCTCGCCAGCGGCGAAGCCGACGGGCTGCTGCACGGGCACCTTCATTGTTGAAACCCATCGCGTTGCGCAGGGCACGCTGTTGCGGGATACGCCACAAGCGAGGACGGTCATTACCGGGTTGCGGCAGGGGAGTGATGGTTCCGATTTCCATGAACCCGAAGCCCAGCGAGTCCCACATGGCGATTGCACGGGCTTCTTTGTCCATGCCTGCTGCCAAGCCCAGGGGACCGTAAGTCCGGAACTTGGTCCCCGCAGGGGCGGAATCGAAGTTAGGACGAGGCAGGGACCAAGTAAAAGTTGGTTCGCCGCGGTGGACTATCCGGGCAGCCACCTGGCGGGTCCACCCGAAACGCCCCCAAAATTCCAGCCAGTCAATAGCGCGCCGGTGGACCCACTCGGCATCGAGTTTCACGAAAAGGTGACGAAACACAAACTTGTACATAATGGCAAGTCTAATCGGGACGGTCGAGAAACGGCACTAGGGACGCTGCAACGGCGACTTGGGATGATCTTCGGGTTGCGTATGAACCACGAATTTACCCAGTACATCGTCAATAAGAGCGTTCAAATGGTCGTCAATAGTTACGTCTAGGGCACCTACATTGTCCTCAATCTGAGATGCTTTGGAAGCTCCGATGATGACGCCGGAAACATTGGGACGTGCCAGCAGCCATGCCAAAGCCAGCTGATTCATGCGGCACCCGGCTTCTTCCGCCACTCGGCGCAAGCCTTGTACCGCTGCCAGCAGGTCGTCCTGCATCCACCGGCGCATGAACTTGGCGCCAGCTTTGTGGGCAGCGCGCGTCTTTTCTTTCGGAGTCTCTCCCGGACGGTACTTGCCAGTCAACACCCCTTGTGCCAGAGGAGAAAAACACAGGTGTCCCATGCCGTTGTGTTCGCAAGCCTCGACGACCCCGTCCTCGACGACTCGCCACAGCAGAGAATATTCAGCCTGATTAGAAATTAGGGGAATCTTTAGTTCGCGAGCCAAATGCGCGGCATCACGAATCTGGTCGGGATACCACTCGGAAACCCCGACATAAAGAATCTTGCCGGCGCGCACCAGGTCAGCAAAAGCCAGCATGGTTTCTTCCAGCGGAGTTTCGTAATCGAAACGATGGGCCTGATAAACATCCAGGTAATCTGTGCGCAGTCGTTTCAACGAGTTGTGGCAAGACTCGAAAATATGCTTGCGGGACAGTCCGGCGTCATTCGGACCGAAGCCCTTGACCGGCCAATAAACCTTGGACATCAGCACCAAGTCCTGACGATCCACGTCCCGCAAAGCCCGACCCAAGACTTTTTCGGCAGCGCCATTGGCGTAAACATCGGCGGTATCGAAAGTAAAGATTCCGTTTTCCAGAGCAACCCGAACGGCTTTTTCAGCAGCCTTATCATCAACTTGAGCGCCATGGGTGAGCCAGTTTCCGAGAACCAGCGAAGAAATCTTAAGTCCAGAGTTACCTAAAAAACGTGTTTCCATGATGCCCAGTCTATAAGTTTTAGGACCGGGGCGGAGACTCTTGCGGTTTCGCTACCGCTGAATTTACGGTGTTTTAATAAAAACCTGTGAAATTACCGGGAATTTTGCTGTTGCTTAGCAGCTTTGCCCCGCGCTACTTGCGGCTTCGGGCTGCGCCACCGGCGAATCATGATGGCGCGGGTAAAGGCGTACCAGCGCAATCCACGTGGGATATTTTCCAAGCCCAGGCGCTTGACGCACTGTCGGTGGGCTCGTCCTGCGATGATACCGCCATCTAACATGCCCAGAATCAAGACTGCGTATGAGCCAAACAAGGTCCATGTGTTGACCTTTTGTGCCAGTTCAGTGTCTTGTCGGTTCAAAATAGAAACAGCAATCAAGCTGAGAGCCATGAGCACCAGCATCGTGACCAGCATAAATTCGGCAAAAGAATAGCGGGAATCGATGAAATCACGGGTCATCCGACGAGCCTGACCGCGATGTTGATAAGGCAGCAAATCCTCGCGACCGGTGCGTAAGCCTTCCTGTTCACGTTCATAGCGACGGCGGGACTCCTCACGTGCTCGTTCTTTCGCGATTTTCTTATCAACGCCTAGCAGCCCTTGATAGTTGCGGGCTTCCTGCTGTTTTCGGGAGGGGGTTGGTCCCTTCTTTTGGCGTGGATTGGTGGAGGATTTAGATTCCCCTGGGTTTTTAGATTCGCTGGGCTGTGGCTTTTTTAATAGACTCATGATAGGCAAATCATGCCACAGATTTTTTATGTTGGAAAACCGGGAAAGCGACCGGCAAATGAATAAAGGGAAAGGAAAATGCGGTGGAGGAAGTAACCTTGCGCGAACGCGTAACTGCCGATTTCAACAATGTCGTCGAGTTCTTGAAAGACCTGGTGCGGATTCCCGCGGTGTCCTCGCTGCCGGAACATGCCTCGGACATGCAGGTCAGCGCGGAATACATCGTGAAAAATTTGGAAGCAGCCGGCGCGACGGCACGCATTGTGACCGTCACAGATTCGAACACCGGGCTGGTTTCTCGTCCCGCAATTTTGGCAGAAAAGTCCGGACCAGCTGAGTCTCCCACCGTGCTGCTCTATGCCCACCATGACGTGCAGCCCACTGGAGATTTAGACAAGTGGGATTCAGACCCGTTTGAGCCAGTGGAGCGCGACGGACGCCTCTATGGGCGCGGTGCCAGTGATGATGGCGCGGGGGTAGCGACCCATTTGGGAATGCTGCGCGCGTGGGGAGACGAACTGCCCGTCAATGTGAAAATTTTTATCGAAGGTGAGGAAGAAGTCGGCTCTCCGACCTTTAACGCCTTCCTGGAACAGAATCGGGAATTCCTGCAAGCCGATGTCATCATCGTGACTGATTCCGGGAACTGGGACGTTCACCAGCCAGCCCTGACCACGGGTCTGCGCGGTGTGTTGAGCGTAGACGTGAACGTCAAGACTCTGGATCACGCCGTGCATTCCGGAGCTTTCGGTGGGGTCACCGTAGATGCCTTGACCTGCCTGTGCCGGCTCCTCGCTACTTTGCACAATCAGAAGGGCAGTGTGGCGGTTCCCGGATTGGTGACGAAGACGGTGGCGGACGTGGACTATCCGGAAGATGACTTGCGGAAACAAATGGGAGCCGTGGCAGGTCTGGAACTGACGGGGACTGGGGACCTTGCCTCCCGCCTGTGGACCCAGCCGGCTATCAGCGTCATCGGGATTGACGCGCCCAGCGTGGCGAACAGCTCTAATACCATCATTCCGCAGGCGAAAGCGCGAATCTCGATGCGTATCGCGCCCGGTCAAGATCCTCAAAAGGCGGCGCAAGCGCTGTCGGATTACCTGGTAGCAAACGCTCCTTTCGGTGCCGAGGTCAGTGTGGAATGCCTGGAAACTGGACCAGCTTATGCCGCCAACCTGGACTCTCCGGTGCTGGCTTTGATGCACGGAGCCCTGACTGATGCTTTTGGGGTCAAGAGCGTCAATATCGGTCAAGGCGGTTCGATTCCGTTCATCGCCACGTTCCAGGAATTCTTCCCCGCTGCCGAAGTCCTCGTGACCGGGGTCGAGGATCCCTACACCAACGCTCACTCTGAGAACGAGTCCCAAGATATAGCGGATTTGCAGGGAGCAGTGCTTGCTGAGTCTCTGTTATTGGGACGTCTAGCCAAGGATGCGAACACGCCCCAGAATTAGGTGGCACTCGGTGCGGATACAAATCCTGGCGACCCCCGAATTCGCCGAATTTGCCCAGGACTTTTGCGGCGCTTGGAGCCAGAACCATCTGGCTGACACCCTGCACCTGGAGGTGGCAGATTTACGGTCAACGCAGTCGTCGCAGCCGGTGAAATCGAGAAACGCGAGTCCCGCCCTAACCACGCCAGCCAATCCCGCCCCGAACAGTGGCGGCACGGCGCTTGTGAGAGGACTGACGATTGCCAGTCCTCGGCAAGTCCAGCTGGATGCGCAGGCGGATTTGTACCTGGTCATTCAGCCGGAAATCACCGACGTCCCCGACCCGACTGACTTAGCGAACCTGGTCGTCGCGAGGGCGACGCGGCGAGGTCTTCAACCGGTGGTGGTTTTGGCTGCCGATTCCCCGCTGTCACGTCGCCAGCTGCAGGAATCTGGCATCGCGCAAGCTTACTTCCTCGCCGAACACCCCGCACGTAGTGCCGCGCAGTGGGGGCGTATCTTGGGTCAAACGTGGCGTTTGCCCGATTGAGAGAAATCAAATGCCTACCGGCGCTGATATTTCCAGTTCGGGAGGGTACAGAAACCGAGGAAGAAAAACGGCGCAAATAAGGTTAAACTAAGTTGCAGTGTTTTCTCATGAAAGGAATATAGATGGAGATTTCTCCCTTGACCCACGAAGTCACTTTAACAGATGCCGCCGTAGCCAAGATTAAATCCTTACTGGAACAGGAAGGTCGCGATGATTTGCGGTTGCGCGTGGGCGTAGCTCCCGGAGGCTGCTCCGGCTTGATTTACCAACTCGAATTTGACGATGAACTGTCTGAAGACGATGCGGTGCGTGATTTTGATGGCGTGGAACTGGTTGTCGACAAAATGAGCGTGCCCTATCTGGCTGGTGCCACCGTAGATTTCCAGGACACCCTGGCTCAGACCGGGTTCGTGATTGATAACCCGAATGCTGCCAATACTTGTTCTTGCGGAGGATCTTTCCACTAGATTCCATTAGAGAAAAATCAACCGGAGGTTACGGCGAGCCTGGTTCTGTAGGCTCGCCGTTTCTCTATCGTCGTAAGGCAATCCAACGGAACGGGAAACACAAAGTTGCAAAGTCGATGACGATTAGGTTCGAATGTCGGTTGGTTCAAGGTAAAATCGGGTTTGGACAATTCTGAACTTGAGTATTCCTGGGGAGTATTGTGTTACGTAAATTTGCTTTCGCCCTAGCGGCTGCCAGTCTCGCGCTGTCGCTGACTGCCTGTTCTAAACCTGCTGGTAGCGAGATGCCCACTGTGGCTTCACCTCAGTTCGGGACGATACCGGAGATTAATTTCCCGGCAGCCCCGCCTCCGGAAGCGCCCGTGATGAAGGTCCTCGATGATGGTGACGGGAAAGGCGAAGAAGTCAAAGACGGTGACCTGGTCGTCGTTGATTATTACGGCAAAGTTTGGGGCGGAGCCGTAATGCCCGATTCCACCATTACTGATACTGCCGGTCCTCGCGCGATTTCGCTGGCTCACCCGCCAATCGAAGGCTGGAAAGAACTTCGTGGGGTCAAGGTCGGTCAACGGGTGTTGATGATTTTGCCTCCAAGCCAGGCTTACGGTGAGATGGGTTCCAGCAGTATCGGGGTTAAAAAGGACGATACGCTAGCGTACGTGGTCGACGTGCGTTTAGCGGTGTCTCCAGACGCCGCCTCCAAGTTCCAAGTCACTCCGACCAATAACCCGCTGCCAAACGGTATCAGCATCAACCCGGACGGACAGGGAGCTTACACTCTGAACACTGCCGCAGCTGGGGCATATCCATCTGCCCAAGACACCGCAGTCTACGCCACCGGTGACGGTCCGGCGGTTAAAGCGGGACAGGGCGTCATTGTGAAGCGGGTCAGCACAGATTGGAACGGACAGACCACCGCTGCGGACTGGAATGCCGGTGAGATGATTTCGGTTTCAGCTGATTCCATGGGACTGGCTGATCTGCCATTGGGAAGTCTGGTCTTGGTCGTCACTCCGGCTACGCCCACTGCTGACCCCCAGGCAACCTTGTTACAGCTGGTTGCCGCTTACGATTCCAGTCGTTAATACCGCAGCGAGCGGGAGACAAAACCTGAATTTTGGAAAAAGAGGAGCAATCTTGCAATACCTACAGAAGAGACTAGCGGTACTTTCCCTGTTTGCTTTAGTGGTCGCGGGTTTGACAGCTTGCCAAGAGACCCCTAAGGAGCAAAATGCTCCGCTTGCCAATCCGAAAAACTGTGTGAACACCATTACCCCAGCCACGTCTGCGGAACCCGCAGCGGTTAAGCCGGTGGAAAATGGACCGGTTCCTGCCGTCGACCCTTCCGATGGTTTCGGAACGGAACCGAACATTGCGGCGGGGACAGGACCGGCTCCGAAAGATTTTATCCGTACGGTCTTGCATGAAGGCGCCGGGACAGTAGTTTCGGCAAACGCAGACGTCATCGTCCACTACAAGGGACAAAAGTGGAACGGTGAGGTTTTTGACGACTCCTGGCAAAAAGGTGAACCCGCTTCTTTCTCTCTGGGTAGCAACATTATTGAAGGCTGGAGATGGGGTCTGGCAGGACGCAACGTTGGCGATCGGATTGAGCTTGTCATTCCGCCGCGCCTAGCCTACGGGGAGCTTACGGAACGGGAACAAGCTGCCAAAGATGCCGGTCAGCCTCTGCCGGGCAAGAATCACCCGTTAGCCGGTGAAACCTTGGTTTTCGTGATAGACATCCTGTTCGCGCCTCCGGTGATGGAGGAAACCCAATTGGCCGCCTACACCCAACTTTTGGGGCAGTCAAAGCCCACCGGGGCAAAACTTCCTGACGGTCTGCGTATCTATTGCGGACCCGGCACCGAACCGCAACCGGCTTATATCGAAGGTTCAAAAGTTCCCGGCAAGCCTTTTAACGTTTGGACTTTGGAAGGTCAGGGACAGCCTATTCAAGCTGGCGACCAAGTGGGATATGTGGTTGTTTCTGGTTCTTGGGGTGATAAACCCACTTCTACCTGGATTAACGGTAAGGGAGTTTTGTGGGCGGATGCGGAAACCATGAAAGCCGTAGGGAAAAATGTCGGTTCCCGCCTGGTGATGGTGGGACCTCCGAACAAATCCGCGCCGCGAGGAGTAGTCCAGATTGTCGATATTGTAGACGCTATCGCTCTTCCGACCCTGGGATAGGGCGGACGTCACAAGGGTTTTCGGCTCTACCGGAGGGGGTGACACCCGACGGTCGTGGGGGATGCTGAACTGTTTGGTGTGCACCCAATAGGTAGGTAAAATGTTTATGTCTTCAGTAAAGGAGCGAATTCTATGGAAGCAAAAGCTGGCACTGATGCCGTGCAAGTCATGCTTTTCAGTGGCAATCCCCATACTCGTCAAGCTGTCATGGATGCTGCCGGACTCAGCGGTAGTTTTGACATGCCACCGATTGAATGGCAGGAAGTAGCGACGTCGGATGCGGTGAAACAAATTTTTGCCGAAGACCGCTACGCGGCACTGGTGCTTGACGCAGAAACCTATCAGGAGGGTGGACAGTCAGTGGCGCGTTGGCTTAATATCCATGCGGATAAGGTCCCGCCTATCATCATGCTGGTGGCTCGTCAACAGGACGAATGGATGTCACGCTGGTCTGGAGCGAGCTATAGCGTGCCCGCTCCTTATGAGGCAGACGCGGTGATGGCTGCCTTGCGACAGGCTCTTGCAGAGACTGCCTGAATGCCTTAGTGACGGCGGAGGGGCAGCAGCAAACCTAAACCCACCGCTAGGGCAATCAAACACAAAGTAGCTGCCGCTGCCGAGTAAATCGGCTGGGTAATTCCCAAGACTACGAAGCCGATGATGGCGGCAGCCAGCAGCAGCCAGCCGACCTTGGTGCGGGTCCGCAAAGTCGGTAATGGGGGATTGGGCGCTACGAAACCTTCGGTGTCTTCCACTGGGGTCCAGTCCCGAGGTCCGAAACCTCCGAGTTCAGGAGTAGCCGCCGCGAGTTGCTCGAAACGACGGTTTACTTCCTCAGGGGTTTCCTCATTGCGATCCTTGTGACCGCTTCGATTACGAAACGTCATAATTGAACTATACATGAAGCCCTGTGGGCACTGGAGGTATCGACTGTGTACAGATTTCCAAAGTTTGTCGCTGGACCGTTGTTGCACCTCTTGTTTCAGCCGTGGATACGCGGAGCGGATAACATTCCCGAAACCGGTCCGGCAATTTTGGCTTCCAATCACCTCGCGGTTATTGACTCAGTGTTCCTGCCATTGATGATTAAACGAGAAATTACTTTCGTCGGGAAATCAGATTACTTTACCGGTACCGGTATAAAGGGCTGGATTACCAAGCATTTTATGCAGTCCGTGGGGGTCATTCCAGTGGATCGTTCCGGTGGTAAGGCTTCCCAGGTCGCTTTGGATAAGGGACTGCAAGTTTTGGAACGCGGCGACCTATTCGGTATTTATCCCGAAGGCACGCGTTCTCCGGACGGCAGGCTTTATCGCGGTAAAACGGGGATTGCCCGACTGTCTCTCATCAGTGGCGCTCCGATTATTCCGGTGGCAATGGTGGGAACGAACAAATCGCAGCCCATCGGCAAGACCATCCCGAAGCTGGAACGTATCGGTGTCATCATCGGGAAACCTCTGGATTTTTCTCGCTACAAGGGCATGGAAAACAACCGCTATGTGCTGCGTTCCATTACCGACGAAGTCATGTATGACCTGATGCTGCTGTCCGGGCAGGAATACGTGGATGAATATGCCGCCAATGTGAAAAAGCGTTTGGAGATACAGCGCAAAACCAGCAAGGAAACCAGCAAAGACTCCGAAACCGCCGCTAGTGAGGTCGGTACGGCGGAGGCATCTCCCGCGGAGGGACAATCCGATACACAACCAGATGTAGCCGCCCAACCAGGCGACGAACCCCAGAATGTAAAGAAATAGGATAACAAGAAAGGCAGAAATATGGCTCTGAAACGAGTGGCTCTGTTGACAGCGGGCGGTTTTGCGCCGTGTCTGTCCACCGCGGTGGGCATGTTGATTGAACGGTACACCGAGTTGGAACCGGAGGTGGACATCATCGCGTACGAGCACGGCTATCACGGTCTGCTCACCGGCAAATACTTGCAGATTGATGATGATGCCAGGGCTAATGCCGCCCGGTTGCAGCTCTACGGTGGTTCACCCATCGGGAACTCTCGGGTCAAGTTGACGAACACCGCCGACCTTGTGAAGCGCGGTCTCATCAAGGAAGGCGAGGATGCGCTGAAAGTCGCCGCGGACCAATTGGTGAAGGACGGCGTAGACGTGCTGCACACCATTGGGGGGGACGATACGAACACGACCGCTGCCGATTTGGCAGCTTATCTGGAGGAGCACAACTATCACCTCACTGTGGTGGGGCTGCCCAAGACGATTGACAATGATGTGGTGCCGATTCGCCAATCCTTAGGTGCCTACACCGCGGCAGAAAATACTTCCATATTTGCCCAACACATCATTTCGGAATCCCGGGTATCTCCGCGGATGTTGATTGTGCATGAGGTAATGGGACGCAACTGCGGCTGGTTGACGGCGTACTCGGCAAAGCTGTATCGCGAGTGGCTGGACCAGCAAACCTTTGTGCCTTCGGTGGGTCTGGATCGCAAACACTGGGATATTAACGGCATCTATGTGCCGGAAATGCACATGGACATTGAGTCCGAAGGCAAGCGCCTTAAGAAAATTATGGACGAAAACGATACGGTCAACATTTTCCTGTCTGAAGGTGCCGGGGTCATGGACATCGTGGCAGAGATGGAAGCCCAAAACCAGGTCGTCAATCGTGATGCGTTCGGTCACGTGCGTCTGGATGAAATCAATCCGGGACAATACTTTGCCAAACGTTTCGCCCAGGCAGTCGACGCGGAAAAAGTCTTGGTTCAAAAATCTGGCTATTTCGCCCGTTCTGCCCCGTCCAATCAGGCTGATTTGCAGCTCATTAAAGGCATGGTGGACCTGGGTGTGCAGTGTGCCATCGCCGGAGAATCCGGGGTTATTGGGCACGATGAAGAAAATGGTAACCGTCTGAGCTGTATTGATTTCCAGCGCATCAAGGGTGGCAAGCCTTTCGACGTGAACCTGCCGTGGTTCCGCCAGATGCTCCAGGAGATTGGTCAAGCCTAGGCTTTTTTAGGTTTTCTCACTCGCCGCGCTCCGGGTTAAACTGTAGAAAGTTGCCCGGAGCGGGGCTTTTTAATGGCAAACACGAAATGGAAACGCGAAAATGGTCTTGAATGCACTTAGAGATTTTGAAACTGTGTGGCGTGGCGCACCTGCCCTCCAGCAGCCGCGCTATCCTGACCCAGACCAGGTTTCTGCGGTCTGTGCAGCATTGAAGCAGCGTCCGCCACTGGTTTTTGCCGGGGAAGTCAATGAACTGCAACACTTGATGGCACAAGCCTGTGTCGGGGAGGCTTTCGTGCTGACCGGCGGAGATTGTGCCGAAACTTTTGCTGAATCCACTGCCGACCACTTGAAACTGAAAATTCAGACCATCCTGCAGATGGCAGTCGTTTTGGCTTACGGTGGGGGACTGCCCGTCATCAAAATGGGTCGCATGGCGGGGCAGTATGCCAAACCCCGTTCTGCTGATACAGAAACTCGTGACGGCGTGACGTTAGAGTCCTACCGAGGCGATGCCGTTAACGGACACGAGTTCACCGCAGAGTCGCGTACTCCTGACCCGCACCGGCTGATGTCCTGCTACCAGTATTCAGCTGCCACACTGAACCTGATTCGGGCTTTTACCCAGGGCGGTTACGCCGATATGCGCCGAGTTCACGAGTGGAACAAAGGCTTTATGCGTAACCGGGCGTACGCACAATTCGATGACCTGGCTACCGCGATTGACGCGGCAATGCAGTTCATGAAAGCTACCGGGGTTCCCTCCGATGCGCTGCGAACCACTGATTTCTATTCCTCGCATGAAGCGTTGCTCCTGGAATACGAAAACGCCCTGACTCGCGTGGATTCCATCAGCGGTGATTTGTATGACACTTCCGCACACTTCCTGTGGATTGGAGAACGCACCCGTCAAGTGAACGGGGCGCACGTGGCTTTACTGTCACAGGTGAAAAATCCTCTGGGCGTTAAGCTCGGACCGAACTCGACTCCCGATGATGTGAAAGGGCTGGTGGAAAGGTTAAACCCGGAGGGCGTGGCGGGACGCCTGACTTTCATCACCCGGATGGGAGCCAGCAATATCCGGGAAAAACTTCCCCCCCTGCTGCAAGCCGGCAAAGACACCGGCACTCCTCTGGTGTGGATGTGCGATCCGATGCACGGCAACACAATAAAGACCGGTTCGGGCTACAAAACTCGTCACTTTGAGACGATTCTGGACGAGGTGCGGGGTTTCTTTGCTGCTCACGAGGCTATCGGGACAGTTCCGGGGGGCATTCACGTGGAACTGACGGGCGAGGACGTGACCGAAATTGTTGGCGGTACGGAAACTATCGACGAATCCGCCCTGGCAAACCGTTACGAAACTTTGGTCGATCCCCGTCTAAACCACCAACAGGCTCTAGAACTGGCTTTCTTAGTGGCGCAAATGCTGGCGCAAGCGAAACCGGGCATCCAACCGGCAGATTTAGAGAACTTCCCGGCGCTAGGTTTTTAATCTGTCACCGGTGGCAACGCTTTAACCTGCCGGAGACTCTGAATGGCAGTCGCGACGCCGGTCCGCCGGGTTTAAGTTCGTTCAGAACAGAGTAATCGTTACCGTGGATCCGACTTTAGCTTGGGTTCCGGCGCCTGGATTGGAATTCAAGACCCGCTTGGAATCTCCGAAAGTACGCTTTACATTCACCGTGAATCCAGCTGACTCCAGGGCAGAGCGGGCCTCGCCTTCGCTTTTACCAAATACATTCGGTACTGCTGCCATCTCTGGACCTTTAGAAACCACCAGGGTCACTTGGTCGAGACGGTGGAGGGTCGTGTTGGGAGCCACACTTTGGCTGATGACCTTGCCTTTGGGAACGCCATCCGAGAATTCTTCCTTAACCTGTGGCTGTAAACCAACCTTGGTCAATTCACTTTGAGCTTCCGAACCTGGTTTGCCGACCAAATCTAGCATCGTAACCGGCTGACGACCTTTGGAAACCATAACTTTAACTATCGTGTTGTGCGGCACACTGGCATTGGGTGCAGGGTCTTGGGCAGAAACCTGCCCCTCCGGCACGGTGTCATGGAATTCCTCGCTGACCTGCGGGGCATTGAAGCGAGCCTTTTTCACCAGCTCCAAGGCCTCTTCCTGAGTCTTTCCCGTCAAATCGGGCATCGTCAGCATTTCGACGCCCTTGGAGACAAAAATCTTTGCCGTCTGGAAACGTCCCAAGGGTTTCCCCGGCGCTGGATCGGTACGGGCTACGTTCCCGGCAGGAACGTTGTCATCAAACACATCCACACGTTCAAAAGTTACGTCGGCGGCAGTGAGGGATTTGGAGGCATCCGACCACTGTTGGTTGACCACGTCCACCATGGGTCGATACGAACCCGGTCCCCACATAAAGAACCAGGTCAGGATAGCCGCTAGCAGGACTATGGCGCCGATAATTCCCCCAATTAAGAACCACCGCGTCTTTCGGTGGGAAGCATCTGCGGATGGGGCATCTGAGTTCCGCACGGAATTTGCCCGACGTTCCCGGCGGCGCTTCCACCAAGACTTGTGATGCGTAGGGGAGCCAGGGGCACCGGGCAGGGGAACTTCGTTGAGAGTCGGCGTTAATTCCTGATCCGAGTCGACCTCAACAGCGTCGGGTGCGGGCTGAGCGTCGCCGTGCAGCGCCATTTCGGTGGGACTAAGCCCAGCAATGGTTTCGTCAACCAGTTCCAGGGCAGCATCCCCGTTCAAAGGTCGCTTGGCAGGATCCCGTGTCGTGAGTTTCGCAATCAGGTCATCGACGGACTGTGGCACCCAGGGCTGGGTCTCCCTGATGCGTGGAACGTCTTGGTTCACGTGGGCGTAGGCGATTTGGATGGGAGAATCGCCGGAAAACGGGGGGACTCCAGCCAAAAGCTCGAAAAGCATGATGCCGGTGGCGTAAACGTCCACGCGGGAATCTGCGGCTGTTCCCGACACGGTTTCGGGAGACAGGTACGCCACTGTCCCCAAGATTGAACCGGTAGTGGCAGCGGTAACTTCGGAGGCGGCACGCGCCAAACCGAAATCGGCGACCTTTACCTGACCGGTTTCTGGCAGCAGCACGTTTTCCGGTTTCACGTCACGGTGAACCAGACCGGAGCGATGCGCAGCGGCGAGGGCTTGGAGAATTTCCCTGGTGATTTGGAGGGCTTCACTGACCGGCAGGCACCCCCGTGAACGCAGGTAGGTACGCAGGTTAGGACCCTTTACCAGTTCCATCACCAGGTAGCTAGAGCCTTGGGCACTACCCTGGTCATACACCGCGACCACACCGGGATGGGTCAGTTTTGCTGCCGCTCGCGCTTCCCGGCGAAACCGGGCGACGAAGTCCTGGGACTCTGCCAGGTGGGGGTACATAATTTTCAACGCTACCGGTCGGTCCAGGCGTGTGTCTCGTGCTCGATACACGGTAGCCATCCCGCCGCGGGCGAGTCTCTTTTCAATGACGTAACGACCATCAATAGTCTGTCCCACCAAGTGATCCGTAGGTTCCCGTGGAGCCTGAGGGCTGGCGGGGGTGGACTGGGCAGGTGGGAAAGAATCGGGCATGTTGCCGTTGGAGTGACGTCCTGTAGAAGTGGGTTTGGGGGCCGGTACCGCGGTCGTAGCTCCGGTACCGTCGAAATTTTCCGTTTCTTTGTCACTCACGCCCAAAAGTCTAGGTTAAATTGCTCCGTATTTCTGTGTCCCTCCCCGTGACGCGCCGCTTTTTGCATTAGTTTTGCATTGTGAGTGAAATCTGGAAGGAATATAACTGGCTGACTATCAGCGAAGCGGCGGCTTATCTGGGTGTGGAACCGAAAGCTATCCGCTCCTGGCTCAAAGAATTATCTTTGCTAGCGTTGCCCTCACCAGAGGATGGAAAGCTGCGTATTCCCCAGGTCTTCCTGGTGCCAGCTGAATCGGCGGGAGATTATTGCGGACCCTTGGAGGTCCTGCGGGGTACCTTGATCCTGTTGCGTGATGGCGGGTTCAGCGATGTCGAAGCAATGAACTGGATGCTCAGCGTGGACGACAGCCTAGGGGACACCCCGTTGAATGCACTGCGGGCGGGACGCAAGAAAGCTGTGCGTAGGGTGGCAGGAGCTTTGGCACTCTGAATAGTTAGTGCTGATTAGCTGGCGCGGTTCACCAGGGAGGAACCGAAAGCGGCGAGTTGTCGTTTCACCTCTGCGTCGCACGGCATAGCGTCTAGGAATTCCTGGGATTGCTCCAGGTGCTCATTCATCAGGTCAGAAATCGCGCGTCGGGCTCCGGAACCGGTGATAATGGCGCAAATGTTGTCGATGATGGGTGGGGTCAAGTCCGGCGCTCCCCAGTAGCGCATCAAGTAGTCTCGCCCTCGGTCATCAGTCATTTCCCAAGCGAGAGCGAGCTGTGCAGTACGTTTCCCAGAACGAATATCGTCACCGGAGGGTTTTCCGGTCAGTTCTTGATCTCCGAAAATCCCCAAATCGTCGTCACGCAGCTGGTAAGCCACGCCCAAGGGAGTGGCGAATCCTTCCAATTGCTCAATGAGGGAATCACTGGCGCCGCGCAACGCCGCTCCCAACAGCAGCGGTATTACTACAGAGTAACGCGCGGTCTTGTGCTTGATAATTTCCATAGCCGCCTCCCGAGAGGGGGGCATATCAGGTGAGAGCTCACGAGTCTCTGCGGAAAGGTCGAGGAACTGTCCGTAAGCCACTTCGGCTTGCATCGTAACGAAGAAATTACTGGCTCGATGGGCATTTTCCACAGAAAGCGTGCTGATGGCCTGGGAAAAGTAAGAGTTTGCAGCCGCATAGAGCAAGTCTCCCCACAAGATAGCAGCGGAATCGCCGAAACGAGGTCCACCCATGGGGAAAGACGTCATAAACGCGATTTGCGCAGCAGGTAGACCGCGACGTTTTATGGCATTGTCGATGATGTCATCATGAACCAGAGCTGAGGTTTGAAACAGCTCGAGACTGGCGCCCAGGTCCAGCAGTTGGTCGGGAATCTCACCTGTCCGCAGGGGACCGGCGGCGCTAATCCAACCCATGTAGGCGGCGATGGCTCGGAAACGCTTACCCCGGGTGAGTAGTCCGCTAGCGGGGGCAGAGAATCCGTCTAGCTGCGCGTTTGTTAAGGCTTTGCTGTTGCAATATTTCCACGGCTCGGCAAGTCGGGCGCTGACTCCGGAGCGCACGTCAGCTATTAGGGAAATTTCCTCGAGCATGACCCAAATTTACCATGTCATGAGCAATTTTGTTAGTATGAAATTATAATTGTGCCTTGTACGTTTTGAAACAATTCCTCAATGCGAAAGGTTCTCGGTGTCTACCAGCGAAAAGTCCCTTGAAAATCAAGGCGAAACCAGCCCTACTACCACTCGGAAGACTGTCGGCAAGGCAGCAGGCGCCAAAGCTGGTTCCACCACTCGGAAAGCTAGCACCAAGGCGGGACAGAAAGTCTCTAAGGCGCAGTCGGAGGCGAAATCAACCGCCAAATCTGCAACGAAATCTAAGGCATCGACCGGATCCAAGAGCGCCGCAGCGAAGGCTACCAAGACCGCTGCTAAATCTGGCGGGAAAGCTAGCACAAAGACTGGCGCTAAAACTGCAGGGAAAACCGCGGCGAAATCCACCACCAAGACCAGAGCAAAATCCAGTGCCAAATCAGGTGAAAAGACCACTACTCGGAAAACCCGGAGCTCCAAGGCAAAAGCCACGGAGACGAGCACGGGTACGAAGCGGAGGAAGTCTGCAACCAATCAAGAACTACCTGAAGAGTCTGTAAAATCTCCGGAACTCGAAGTCGAGGACGAAATCGAGGAAGAAGTCGAAGATAAGGACAACGAACCTGATGAAGGCGAGCTGGAAGACCCGGAAATCGAGGATTTAGCAGACCTCGAGGGCGACGACGAAGAAGAAGATGATGCAGACAGTGAGGAAGACGCTGAGGATACTGAGGACGACGAGGACGAGGACGCTTCCCACGAGGATAAATCGAAAGATACCAAACTAGGGTCTAAAGCTAAATCCTCGACCAGTGCGGAATATACCCTCTCCGAAAAAGATGATGCGGACGAGCCGGCTCAAAAGGTGACCGTAGCTGGGGCGACTTCCGATCCGGTCAAGGATTACCTGAAGCAAATCGGCAAGGTCGCGCTGTTGAACGCGGAACAGGAAGTGGACCTGTCCAAGCGCATCGAAGCTGGTCTGTACGCGGAGCACCTGTTGAAGACTAAGCAGGAAACCATGACTCCGAAACAGATTCGGGAACTGCACTATGTCGTTCAAGACGGGCAGATGGCAAAGAATCACCTGCTAGAGGCAAACCTGCGCTTGGTAGTGGCTCTGGCAAAGAAATATACCGGACGTGGTATGTTGTTCCTTGACTTGATTCAAGAGGGCAACTTAGGTCTGATACGTGCGGTAGAAAAATTCGATTATTCCAAAGGTTACAAGTTCTCTACCTACGCCACCTGGTGGATTCGTCAGGCCATCACCCGTGCTATGGCAGACCAGGCGCGTACCATCCGGATTCCGGTACACATGGTGGAAGTCATTAATAAACTGGCGCGGGTGCAACGCCAAATGCTGCAGGATCTGGGACGCGAACCCACCCCTGATGAGCTGGCGCAAGAACTTGAAATGACCCCAGAAAAGGTCGTGGAAGTCCAGAAATACGGTCGCGAGCCGATTTCCCTGCACACCCCGCTGGGTGAGGACGGTGACTCTGAATTCGGGGATTTGATTGAAGACTCCGAAGCAGTAGTGCCTGCCGATGCCGTTAGCTTTATGATGCTCCAAGAACAGCTACAACGTGTTTTGGACACGTTGAGCGAACGAGAATCTGGCGTGATTGCCATGCGTTTCGGTCTCAAGGATGGTCAACCCAAGACTCTGGACGAAATCGGGCGCCGCTACGGGGTCACCCGCGAGCGTATCCGCCAGATTGAGGCCAAGACAATGTCCAAGCTGCGTCACCCGGCTCGTTCTCAGTCTTTGCGCGATTACTTGAACTAACCGCGACTCCCGTTAGACGAGTGTGCTATCGCGTTGATGGCGGGGATGGCGTATCAGCGACGTCTGGGGGACGTCGCGCCGCTGTAGCCCTGAGCTGAGTGATGAAGCGTCCTGGGTTTTGTTCCTATCTGTTTTTGAGAGGATTGGAACATATCGCAGGGGTGTTCGCTGGAGTTTAGGAATCGTGCGGTGAGGATGGTTGGTGATCGTCTGTCTGATGACAGGTCGTGTACGCAGTGGCGGGCTATCAGCGAGATTGCTCCACGGCTGGGTACATCAGTTGAGTCGTTGCGCCGCTGGTATGAGCAGCATCTTGATGTGGGGGATATTGTCCTCCAAGTAGGGCTCGGAGATCTGACGGAACCCGAGGTTTTCATAGAACCCCTGGGCATAGACCTGTCCCTCCAGATAGATGGCTTCAGCGTGGAAATGCTCTTGAGCCACGCGTATTCCCGCTTTCATGATTTCAGAACCCAAGCCCTGGCGGCGGCGCGCAGCAATGACGCGGCCAATCGAGACATATTCGCTCTCCACGCCGCGATCCAAGACGCGCAGGTAAGCCAGAATCTCGCCGTCCTCTTCCAACCACACGTGCAGAGAATCCTCATCTCGCCCATCAATTTCCGGGTAGGGGCAAGCCTGTTCGACCACGAAAACATCCGCCCTGAGTTTCAAGATTGCATACAGTTCCGTGTTACTGAGTTGCGCAAAAGTCTTAACCTTCAGCTCCAAAGGCGACGCCTCCTGTGTCGTGGGTTTTCATGTGTTATCAGCGTTTTAGTCTACCAGCGGTTTACTGTGGCGACACAGCGTGAAAACCGGGGGCGCGGGGGCAAAAAGCGCGAAGCCCGGCAAGGCAACCTGAACCGGAGCGCCACGGCGCATAGGATATAGCCCGTGGTTACAGCTAAAGATGTCTCTGATTACTCTGCCCACCACCTTTCCGTCTTGGAAGGGCTGGAGGCGGTGCGCAAGCGTCCCGCTATGTATATAGGCTCGACTGATAAGCGCGGGCTCATGCATTGCCTGTGGGAAATTATCGATAACTCGGTCGATGAAGCTTTGGCTGGGTTCTGTGACCACATCGAAGTCGTGCTTTATCCCGATCATTCAGCGGAAGTGCGCGATAACGGTCGTGGCGTGCCGATAGACGAAGTGCCCGGCACGGGCTTGAGCGGTGTGGAAGTCGTCTACACGAAACTGCACGCGGGCGGCAAATTCGATGCCGGACTGTACAAGGTCGCGGGAGGTTTGCACGGGGTGGGTGCCTCGGTGGTCAACGCCCTGTCCGCCCGTATGGACGTGGCGGTCGACCGGGATGGTTACACCCACGGATTGCAGTTTCGTAGGGGCGAACCCGGCGTGTTCAGCGACACGGAGGAACTGAACCCCAACAACGCTTTCCTACCTTTCGAGGATTCCTCCAAGCTAACGAAGCTCGGCAAGGTTAAGAAAGGTACCACCGGGACGCGGGTACGCTTTTGGGCGGACTACCAGATTTTCCCCAAGGAGGTTGACTTCAGCTACGAGGACCTGTCTAATCGGGCGCGCAAAACCTCGTTCCTGGTTCCCGGTCTGGCCATCACCATCACCGACCTGCGTGGAGAGGAAACTCTCACCGATACGTTCTTGCACAAGGGCGGTACGGTCGACTTTGTGGACTATCTCGCGCCGGACCGTGCCATCACTGACACTTGGCAGTTACAGGGGAGCGGCACCTTCATGGAGATTGTGCAAGTGCCGAACCAACAGACGGGTCATTTGGAGCCTAAAGAGATGGAGCGCACCTGTGAGGTCGACGTGGCGCTGCGCTGGGGAGTGGGCTATGACACTGTGGAACAAAGCTACGTAAACATTATCGAAACCCCGGTCGGTGGCACGCACCTGGCGGGCTTCGAAGCGGGGTTGGTGAAAACCCTGCGCGCGGCAATCCAAGCCAACTCACGGCGTCTGAAACTGGGCGCTAAAGAATCGAAAATCGAGAAAGAGGACATTCTGACAGGCATGACCGCCGTCATCACCGTGCGCTTGCCCGAACCCGAATTTGAGGGGCAAACAAAAGAAGCCCTGGGCAGCGCCAAAGTCAAGCCGATTGTGACCAAAGTCGTGACTGAGGAGCTGGAAGCAAAGCTGAACTCCCGGAAACGCGAGGATAAAAACCAGGTTTCCGCCCTTCTGGACAAAATCGTGGCAGAGATGCGTTCACGCCTGTCCGCTCGGCTGTCCAAAGAGATTACGCGACGGAAAAACGCGCTGGAAACCTCGACTCTCCCGACGAAACTTGTGGATTGCCGCAGTGACGACGTCGAGAAATCCGAGCTGTTCATCGTGGAGGGCGATTCTGCGCTGGGCACCGCGAAAGCTGCTCGGAACTCCGAATTTCAAGCTCTGTTCCCGATTCGCGGCAAAATCCTCAACGTGCAAAAGACCGGCACTGCCCAAATGCTGGCTAACGCGGAATGCGCGGCGATTATCCAGGTCCTCGGGGCTGGGTCGGGGCGCACTTTCGACATTTCACAAGCCCGGTACGGCAAAGTCATCATGATGACGGATGCGGACGTGGATGGGGCGCATATCCGCACGCTGCTGTTGACCCTGTTCTTCCGCTATATGCGACCCATGATTGCCGCAGGTCGAGTCTTTGCTGCCGTCCCGCCGCTGCACCGGATTCAGGTCAACGCGAAAGGCAAGACGCCCGGCGAATTCCTCTACACCTATTCAGAGGATCAGCTCCATAAAGAGCTGGGGAAACTGGAACAGACCGGACGAACCTACAAGGAACCCATTCAGCGTTACAAAGGCTTGGGCGAGATGGACGCCGACCAGTTGGCAGAAACGACCATGGATCCGCAACACCGCACGCTGCGGCGAATCCGTTTAAGCGATGAAGCCGCTGTCAATCGGGCAGAAGAAGTCTTTGAGTTGTTGATGGGTTCGGCAGTGCCACCGCGGCGAGAATTCATCATCGAGGGAGCTTCGAAGTTGGACGCCGAGATGATTGACGCCTAGAATCGTCAGATAAGCTCCGGATTGGTGTCCGATTTCACCAGGAACCAATCAAAGTCATGGCAACGGCTTCTAACAAGCGAGGGGGAGATTTGGCTCAACTTTTTGCGTACCCAGCTTCCACTCCAGGACTCACCTGGAAACCGCTGGAGGTCACGCATAAGCCAGACCTGATGCGACTCATTGTCGAGATGGAACGTATCGACAATCCGCCCTACCGGACTTCCCCGGCGGAAGTTGATTCAATCTTTCAATCTGAATTTTGCGGACTAAGCGCCTGGGATCAGGACTCGCGGATGGTCGCCTACGCCATTGTGCGTATCGACGAAACCGACGGAGTACAAGCGATTTGCTCCGGAGGAGTGGGAGCGAGCTGGCGGAATCGTGGGGTCGGTTCCATCATTTTCCAGTGGGAAGTCCAGACTGCGCACACTATGCTGACAGACAAGCCGCGTCCTGCCCAGATTGTGTGTTTCGTGGACCAGGCAGCCAGTGGTGCCGAACCACAGCTGCGCGCCAGCGGTTTTCTTCCCGCCCATACTTATCTGGAATTGCGTCGTGATTTGGCAGCTCCGGGAGAACTGGTAGCCCCCGGTCAATATCTGGAAATTATCCCGTGGTCACCGGACTTTGATGACCATGTGCGTCGGGCTCACAACGAGCTGATGTCTTTAGCAGCCGGAGCACCTGCCCAAGATATGCAGACCTGGCAATCGAGCCGACCCTTCTTTGCCCCGCAATGGTCATTTATCGCCTTGGACAAATCCAGTGATGTCGCCGAAATAGCCGGGTATTTGCTATCTGCCCGCTATGAGCAAGATTGGGAGGCAATGGGATTCACCCAAGGTTATACTGAAATCCTGGGGGTCCTGCCTGATTATGCGGAGACGCAGGTAGCGGCGGCTTTGCTATCTCATGCCATCGCTTCATACCAAGAATCGGGAATGCAATACGCCGCTGTAGGGTTGGATCAGGAAAACCCGACTGATGTCGCACAACTCTATACTGACTTCGGGTATGAAGTTACAGGAGGTTCGACTGAGTGGGTGGTGAACCTACCTGCCGAAACTACAGAGCCTGCGGATGCTTCCGCCCTGCGGGAAGAAGTCGCAAAAATGAATCGTGAGTCTGCCTCTGTGCTATCGAGACGAAAAAGAGAGAAAATCGGGCGTAAATCTCAGTAAAGACCCTGCTTGCGGGAGCGTCTCTCGACGTCTCAGACTCCGGTGCAACGATGAGGATAGAAAATATACTGCAATCGAGTATTAGCCAAAATAGGCGATATTAGATTTCAAGTTCGATCCAGAACCATCCCTACGTTCGTCTAATTCTGGCAGTTTGACTGGCTTACCGTGGGCATCGATGGCGTGTATTGGATCCGGACCCACAAAAGCCATATCGAGCGCATACTCGCCCTTTAGGAAACGCTGCACCCGCACCCCTTGTGCGCCCCGACCCTTTACGGGATAGCGATCCAGCGGTGTGAGTTTAATGGAACTTTGATTCGCCCCCGGCATCGCGTTCATAATGGCAGCGACAGTGGCGACGGTAGTAGCTGCAACCAGCTCATCAGGGACGATAGCTCCGGCAATGACCTGCGTGTGTTCTTTCAGACTCATACCTGCGACCCCGCCGGCATTGCGCCCCTGGGGGCGAACTTTATTAGCGGGAGTTCGCAGCAGCTGGGCATCCGTTGAAATCATCACGATTTGAGCGTCATCCGGGCAAGCTCCGGCATAAATCAACTGGTCCGTACCCTCCAGATTGATGATGCTGAAGCGGTCTTGGGTACTGGGATAGTCCGGTCGCATCCGTTTCACGATGCCGCGTGCGGTCATCATTCCGACCGTTTCGTCTTTATCCAAGGTGAGGATACCGACCACAGTTTCCCCGTCCTCCAAACGAGCTGCAGCTGATAGTTGCGGGGCGCCGTCAAAAGACCAGAGGGGCGCACTTTCCGTGAGACTCAACTCTATATCCTCAGTTTCGGTTGAACCTGCGGCAGTTGCGCTACTAGCGCCGGCAGAGTCAGCCAATGAGGACTTTTCCCCCGGAGGAAGACTCAACACGTCCAGACGCACCACAAAACCCGATGAAGTCACGACTCCGAAAGACCCTCGCGTATGGGTCAGTATAGAGCCGGCGATGGTGCTGTTGAAACCCTCTAAACGGGTCACGGGACCGGTATGTGTCAAACGGATAGCTCGCCCGTCGGCACCCAGGATAATCCGGCACGGTACATCGGGAACCTCCAGGGGCACATCCGACACCGTCATCGCCCCCAAAACCGGCAGTGCAGCGTCTTTTGAAGCCGCCACAGCTGAACCGTCCTCTTCCAGCAACACGGTACGACGTGGCGTAGACAGACGCGCCGCGGTCTGACGCATATCGGAACGTACCACGTCATGCAGTTTTTCGGTGGATGCCAAAATTTGTTCCAGTTCGGCAATCGCTTGTCGCAGCTCATCAGCTTCCGCCTCCAGCTCCAGGCGGGAGAACTTAGTCAGCCGCCGCAACCGTAGCTCTAGGATGAACTCCGCCTGGGCTTCGGACAAATCGAATACTGTCATCAAACGTTGACGAGCCGCGGCGGAATCATCCGAGGTCCGAATGACCTCGATGACCTCATCCAGATTCAGCACGGCAATGAGCAACCCATCGACCAAATGCAGGCGTTCTTGCTTTTTCTTCAGACGGAATTCGCTGCGCCGTCGAGTGACCTCCACACGGTGGTCGACAAACACCTGCAGTGCTGCTTTCAGACCCAGCGTGCGCGGCTGGCCATCGACCAGGGCGACGGTATTAATGCCGAAAGATTCCTGCAGGGGAGTGTACTTATACAGCGAAGCCAAAACAGCTTCAGGATGAAAACCGTTCTTAACCTCGACCACCAGGCGCATTCCGTGCGTCCGATCGGAGAGGTCCTGCCAGCCCGAAACACCTTTGACCTTTCCGGAGCTGACAGATTCTTTCAGTTTTTCCGCGACTCGCTCGGGACCGACCTGGTAAGGCAGTTCAGTAATGACAATGCCACGCTTACGAGCCGTGACCTGTTCGATGGTCGCCCTGGCACGAGTGATAAAAATGCCTCTCCCGGTTTCGTAGGCTTCACGGATTCCGTCCAAGCCCACAATAATTCCGCCTCCGGGAAGGTCCGGACCGGGGCAGTACTTCATCAGTTCCGCGGTGTCGGCTTGCGGATGATCCAGTAAGTGAATGGCGGCGTTAATCGTTTCGCCCACGTTGTGAGGTGGAATGTTAGTCGCCATGCCTACCGCGATCCCGTTAGCGCCGTTGACCAGCAGATTCGGGAACGCAGCTGGGAGCACCGCAGGCTGGGTGAGCTGATTGTCATAGTTTGGCACAAAATCGACAACGTCCTCGTCCAAATCGTCCACCAGTGCCAAAGCGGCGGGAGCCAAGCGAGCCTCGGTGTAACGCGCGGCGGCGGGGCCGTCATCCAGCGAACCGAAGTTGCCGTGACCGTCGATAAGCGGCACGCGCATGGTGAAAGGCTGTGCCAGACGCACCAGGGCATCGTAGATGGCAGAGTCTCCGTGCGGATGCAGCTTACCCATGACATCACCAACGACACGTTGCGACTTGACGTGTCCTTTATCAGGTGTCAGACCCATCTGTTTCATCTGGAACAGGATGCGACGCTGGACTGGTTTCAACCCGTCTTTTGCATCTGGTAGGGCGCGCGCGTGAATGACTGAATAGGCATATTCCAGGAAGGAATGCTCCATTTCCTCGTTGATGTCGATGTCTTGGATGCGTTCGAGGGAGGAGTCAGACATGACATCAATTCTTACGATTTTTCCTGCTCTTACGCCGCTTGCCACACCGGCGGGGTCGGAAATGATTGAATGGAAGGGTGAGCAACACGGAATTTCACACTGAAATCATGGCTGCGGGCGATGCTGATTTACGCCTCGATGCCCTGCTGGAAAGCGAATTTGCGGCTGCTGGCTGGTCCACCTTACCTCAGCAGCCTCCCTCCGCCCCGGATTCGACTGATAGCCCTGCCGGAGCCCCAGTCGTCCTCGTCCTGATTGACGGTCTGGGATGGTGGAACTTGAACGAATACCTGGGACATGCACCGAACTTACGTGCTCTGGTGAAAGCCGCCACAGCCTCGGGACAGACCTTAACCGCTCGCAGCGTGTGCCCCTCCACTACTGCAGCCGCGATTACTTCCACTCTGACCGGGCTGGCTCCCGGACGGCACAATATGCTGTCCTACCAGCTGATAGACCCGGTGGCACAGGCGAAATTTAACTTGATTACCTTCGAGGATTATCCGGGACGGACCGAAGAATTCCAACCCGAATCGACTTGGTTTGAGCGACTGCACACGGCGAAAATTCCGGCTTTTGCTTTGGGACCGAAAAAATTTATCGGTGGCGGACTGACTCGAGCTGCCCTGCGGGGCGCGACGTATGTGGCTTCTGAAAACCTGGAGGCACGAGCCCGTGATGCCGCCAACGTGTCGAAACAGGGCGGACTGACGTATTTCTATATCGCAGAAGTCGATCATGCCGGACATGGTTACGGGGTGGGATCCGATAAGTGGGTGAAAAACTTGGAAAAGGCTGATCGCGCCATTGGAATCATGCTGGATAGTCTGGCACCAGGAGTGAGGGTCATCATCACCGCAGATCACGGCATGTTGAACACGTCCCCTGAAGTCACCGTGGATTTGGCAAAGACTGCGGCGGCAGAATTTATCGCTGACGCCAGCGGGGAAGGACGCGTCCTGCACGTCCACGCCCAGCCGGGAGCGGCAGCGGTGCTGCAAGAAACGCTGCAGACACTGCTGGGGCCAGCCAAAGTGCTGAATCGCGACCAGGCAGAAGCCTTATTTGCTGCCTACAACGGCACCCCGGTGCGCCGGAAGGAACTGTTGGGCGATGTGGTCATATTTGCAGCGGGGACAGGTCAGACCTTGGACTCGCGATTTTTCAAAGAACAGGTATTCCAGATGAAAGGTCTGCACGGGGGCTTGAGCGAATCAGAAATGCGCGTTCCGCTGCTGCGTTATGTCAGCTGAGTCTCTCTCAGTCTGCCTTAGAGCCAAACAGAATCTCGTCCCAAGAAGGCATGGCAGCACGCCCCCGGCGTGTGGTGTGTCTACCTGTGTCAGCGGCAGGCTGAGCTGGATTTGGCTGCAAATCTTCCATCCCCGGTAACACGCCACTATCTGTGGGCAGTGCGGGTGACTGGGCAGCTGGAGGAGACTGGCGTTTCGCGGCTTCGAGGGACAAAACGTCCGCATCTGGGAGCGGCGAAACAGCGTCTGGAGTGGGTGCGGCTGGCGGTGCAGTCTCAGCATCCGGGGCAAACCCGGACGCAATGGCTGCCTCCATCGCGGAAACATCGTCTTCTTCGTCTCCGGTCACCACGGAAAGCCGGGTTCCTCGAGCAGCGTTCAGCTCTTCGAGCAGAGCTTCGGTAGCGCTCGTTTCTGGAGATTGTTCCGGGATGGGTTTGGTGGTTGGAGAGGGGGAAACCTCAGTCTCTGGGGCAGAACCGAAGCGGAAATGTCCTCGGCTCAGCAGGGTGTCGGAACCGGCGGGGGTAGCGGTCTCTGTCAGCCAGCGTGCCTGTTCGTCCAATGCCGTCAACGTGCGGTTTTCGTGGTCAAAGTCCCAGTTTGCCTCCAGGGCTTTGGCGTCCTGTACGAACTCCAGGTGAACCAGCCAGTTTTCGCCGGGTTGCCGGGTGGCATCCCAAATCAAGGAAGTGGGGCTGACTCCGCGGGTCGCCAAGCGGTCGATAACCAACTCGCCCAGAGCCGGGGCATCTTTATCAGGCGAAACCCGAGTTTCCTGAGCCTGACGGGCAGTATAAATCCGTTCTGCCAAAACCGGAGCTTCGTAACGTTTCACCTGAGCCAAGTCCATGCCGGCGCTGGTGGCGACCTCTTGGGCGGACGCGCCACCGCGAATCAAAGTTTGAATGTCTTTGGGGCGTAAATCCTGGGTGTTGGAAGCGGATAGCGCCGCCACAACTTTCCTACGCTGCTGGCGCACTATGGAGCGCAGCTCTTCGTCGAGAGGTAAAAGGAAGCGTTCACCTTCTGTGTCAACTAACACAAGGTGTTCGCCGTCAGTATGAATTCCAAGCAAAGAAAGGCTGCGCATTTTTCCTCCTGGACTAAACATTGCCAAAATCGGGGGCAGTTTTCACGTCAACCCGCCGTAGCGTTGCCGACAGGTCGCAATTTCCTTAAAGTAGTGCTAATATCGCGACGCACCAAATCGTTTATTTTAAGGGAGTGCAATGGCCACCGATTACGATGCCCCGCGCAAGCGAGATGAGGAAAATCCTGAGGAATCCATCGAGGAGTTAAAGACTCAGCGAAAGAATTCCGAAGATGCTTCCGTTGATGAGGACGAGAATGAAGCTGCCGATTCCTTCGAGCTGCCTGGCGCGGATTTATCCAATGAGGAACTCTCAGTTCGGGTAGTTCCCAAACAGGACGACGAGTTCGTGTGTTCACAATGCTTTATTGTGCATCATGCGTCACAACTGGCTGGGGAGGAAAACGGTCAGCCGGTGTGCATGGATTGTGCGGGTGTAGCCTGATGGGACTGTTTTTTAAGCGACGTCAGAAAACTGCGAATGCTCGTGAGCTTCAAGACGATTCCACCAGTGCGGTAACCTCGGGGACACCCGATTCAGCTCCGGTATCGTCCGAGGCTGTGGAGACGAAAGACCAGCCCGCAGGTCCCCGGGACGTCAAACAACTTGCTGACCAGGACACCTCCCAGTACGCAGACTTCGGAGTGTTCTTGCTGCCTCAAATTCCCGGTCTGGCGGTGCATCCGGAATCTCCGCTGGATGAAAAAACTTTTGGTTCTCTGACCATGCAGATTGGTAAGGCAGCGGTAGAACTCCTGGCAGTTGCCGCGCCGAAATCAAAGCGCTTGTGGCCTGAACTGCGTGCGCAGGTGCGCGGAGAGACCACCGCTGCGGGCAACACTTGTGAAGAACGCGAAGGAAGCTTCGGTACCGAACTGTTCGTACAGTTAGCAGCACAAGACGCTCAGGGCAACCGGGGACGCGTACAGGTTCGCTATTGCGGAGTGGACGGTCCGAACTGGTTTGTGCGCTTGGTTTTTAACGGCATGGTGCAAGCTGATGACCCGGATTTGCAGGCGTTGGAGAAAGCTGTCCGTCAGGTCGTGGTGGTGCGCGGTTCCCGACCGATGAGTCCACGCTCGGTCATCCCCGTGGTTTTGCCTGACGATTTGGCACGTCAGTTGGCAGCTTTGCGCGAGCAGCAGCAAGCCTAATCGCGCGGCGAGCAGACGAGTTAACCATGTCACCACGTCAACAGATTACGCGTGTCGGCACCGTGCTTTCCACGTCTTTCCTGTCTCCCGCCGACGTACCGTCTTTCCGGATATGTCTGGAAACTGCCGGGGGATTCATTAACGTGCGCTGGCTGGGGCGGATGGAGGTTCCCGGAGTGACCTTGGGGCGCCGTCTGCAAGTGTGCGGCATTCCGTTACAAGGGTCGGACGGTGTAGAACTGATTAACCCTGACTATCACCTCTTGGGAGCAACGAATGAGTAAAGAAAACGACCAAGAAGCGATTATTGCCGGGCTCAATGACTTCAAAGATACCCTGGGGCGGAACATGGGGGGCAAGCTGGATGCGGAAGAATTCTCCCTTCGCCAAGCCGTAGGGGGGTGGCGCGGCATTATCGAGTCCATCGGACCGACGCTGGTTTTTGTGGTGGCGTTTGTGGCAGGCTGCGATGTCCTGAAAGCCGGTGCGATTTCGTTGGGCTTTGCTGTGGGCTTGATTATCGCGCGGCTTATTGGTCATTCCTCGATTATGCAAGCATTTGCAGGATTCTGGGTCGTCATCATCGGTGTGCTGTGGGCCATGTTCAGCGGCAAAGGCGAGAACTACTTCTTGCTGAGCCTAATTATTAATGCGGTTTATGCCACCGTGATTTTGGTGTCGATTTTGGTGCGTTTCCCCGTTATCGGTCTGTTAGTCGGATGGTTTCGTGCCCAGGGTTTGCGCTGGCGGACAAATCCGAGACTGAAGGCAGATAAACAGGCATATTACGCGGTGACAGTCATCTGGCTGGGAGTATTCACGCTCCGTCTAGCTGTGAAAACACCTCTCTACCTGGGAGGAAACGTGCCCTGGCTGGGAACCTTCCAGATTCTGTTGGGTGTGCCTCTATTCGCCGTGGCGCTCTACCTGAGTTGGCTCCTGCTGCGTCGCACTCACGGGAAGTTCCTCGACTCCGGTCTCGCTGGCGTCGGTTCCTCCGACACCGACGCTGCCCACACCCCCGACAGCGCTTGCTGAATCCGCGGCGTCCGTAACTGTCAGAAGCTTTCCGACCTGGGCAATCGCTTCTTCATTCTGCTCGGGGAACAGGAACAACAGCTGATCTGAAGCACGTAAACTCGCGACCAGGTGCGGAGCCAGCGCTGTTCCGTCTTGCATGACCGCAGTCAGCAAAACCCCCGTGGGCCACTCAATTTCGCCCGGGTTCCTGCCCAAAACTGGGGAATCAGCGGAAAGGACTATAGAAAATAATCCGTTGTGGGAGTTATTGAACCGGAATATCGGCACCAAAGTACCAACACTCAAGGCCTCCTCGACCAGGGCAGTCATCATCCGGGGGGTAGAAATCGGCACGTCCACGCCCCAAGACTCATTGAACATCCACTCATTCTTGGGATTATTAATCCGACCCACCACCCGAGGTACCCCGAACTGAGTTTTGGCCAGAAGTGCAATCACCAGATTAGCCTGGTCGTTGCCGGTAGACGCAACGACCACATCGGCTTGCGCTGCCCCCGCCTGTTCCATGGTCTCGGGAGTGGATAAGTCTCCCAGAATCCAGTTCGCCTCTGGAACTGAGGAAACTTTCATCGCCTCGGGGCTGGAGTCGGCAATTGTGACCTGATGCCCCCTGGCTAGCAGCTCCCTGGCGATGGAGCGACCGATTGAGCCCGCCCCGGCAATAACAATCAGCATGATTACTCCTTGGAATTCCTCGCCAAACGGGACGCCACCGCTTCACGTTGAGACTCGGCAACGAAATAAAACAACTCGTCGTTTTCCTGTAACACGGTCGAAGCCTCAACCATCAGCACTTTCGAAAAACGCAGGACATAAGCCGCTCGAATCCCCAGCTCAGCCTCTAAAGCGGAAATCTCGTGCCCGACCCAGCTGGGGCCCACGGGCACGCGGCACAGACTCAAATATCCGGTGTCCTCGGTATATACGACATCCGGGGGTAGCGGCAAGACTCGCGCCAGCAATAATGCGGTGGTGCGATCCACCGAACCGATAGTAGGGATACCCAACCGTTCATAAACTTCGGCGCGACGGGGGTCGGAAATTCGCGCCACCACTTTCTTTACATGATAAATTTCGCGAGCCATGCGTGCCGCCAGGATATTGGCATTGTCATCATCAGCCACCGCCGCGAAAGCGTAGGCGTCCTCGATGCCAGCCTGGAGCTGGGTGTTGCGGTCATACCCCTCACCAGTCAGCTTTTGCCCCTGAAAATTTTTGTACAGCCGACGGAAAGATTCCGTGTTGTTGTCAATAATTGCCAGGGTGTGCCCCCGGTCCTCAATCGCTTTCGCCAGCGTGGTTCCGACGCGTCCACAGCCCATGATTACAAAATGCACTCTTAAAACATAACCTGAAAGGCTTAAATTCGGCGACATTTCAGGGGTTCGGGAGGTAAATTCTTTCCGGTTTGAATCCGAGCGGCTAAAGTTGAGACGTGTTGAAGAATCTAACTCCTCGAGAGGGCTGGCGGGAGAACTTTATCCAGCTGGCATTCTTCGCACCAAAATTTTGGTTCCCTGCCCTCATTGCGGCTTCGGTATTCCCCTCTTTGATTGCATATTCGGGACCGATTTTCTCTGCAGTAGCCCTGTGGATTGTAGCGTTTATGCTGATTGCTGGGTTGATAACAACGCTCGCCCACGGGTATTCCCTGGGGCAAACCCACCGTTTAGATTCCACAGCCGCCTTGGTGCAAGCCAACTTAGGTTCGTTTCTCGGTGCCCTCACCGCGGCGGCGTCATTGCTGGCGATGGTCGTTGCCGTAGCTGCGTTGGTCTCTACCGCTACCACGTTCATCGTGGTTTCCGTGGGGCTGCCCGAAAGTTATCGGGTGTGGATTTTAATTTCCGGTTTCGTCTTGCTGTTGCTGGCGCTGTTTCGTCCCGAACCTGTCCGCAAGGTGATTCCGTGGCTCACCCTGGTTATATTCGTGGTTGGTTTTCTGATGCTGGCATACGGTTTCTGGCATTACCTGCGCAATGGAGCCAAGCCCGGTTTGCTGGAGTTGCTCAGTTCCACCACGAAAGCCAAGAACGCCGTCGCCGATGCAAATCTGGAGTCTGGGTGGAGGGCTGCTGCTGTAGCCGCGCTGCTGCTGGTGCCCGTGACCCCCGCGGTGACTTTGTTCCGCAACGAGAATCGCCAGCCGCTTTCGGGGCTGATATTCCGGATTCTAGGTGGTTCAGCAGCAGCCATGTTTGCCGCTACGGTCTATCTGTCGTTTACGGTTGCCGGATTCCATTGGACCCGCTTGGATACGGTGATTCAAGGACCGGGCAACCTGGCTTTATTGCTGGGTGTTTTGCTGGACAAGCACGGGTGGTTGGTCATCCCGGTCATGTCTCTGTTCGCGGTGGGATGCTTGATAAGTGCTTACATCTATATCTCCAGTGCCTCCACTTTGCTCGCTGATTTGAGCAGACATGACCTGACGGTACATCAGGTTCCCGTGTCGTGGATGCGCCGAGGTCGTTCGGCTTCAATTTTGATATTCATGACGGTCACGTTCGGGGTAGCGCTGACGGTGCACAGCCGTATGGGAGTGGCGGCGCTGACCTGGGTGACCTTCGTGGCAATCTCTAGCTTCCTAGGTCAGGTCGCGCGGATGCGCATGTGGCGTTCTCGGTTCCACAGCGGGGTTACCTTCGCGCAGCGGCGTCAATCCAAGCGGTATTACCGGATTGCCATTATCAGCGTCATTATTAGCTTGATTATCCTGATTGTGGTTTCGGTGGCGTTTAACTCATTTTTTGAGTTCTATGTGCTGGCCACCTGGGTCGGACTGGGACTGCTCATTTACATACTCAACTTTTATTACCGAAGGGTGCAATACAAAATGTCGCAGCTCGAACACGCCGAAACCCCGGTGAAACATACTCTCGCCCTCGTGCTGGTGTCGCGTTTTAATGCGTCTGCCCTAAAAGCCATCCGTTACGCGTGGGCGGCGCATCACCCTAATGTCGAGGTAGTACACGTGCTTGAGCCAGATGAGGATGAAACGGGGGTGCGTCACCGCTGGCAGGAGTTAGGAATCACCGCTACGCTGACCCTGATTCCGGACGAGGGCGGCAACCACCTGCAGTCGGTTCAGAAATATCTCAACGCGAAACTTGATATGGATCCGCTGACCTCTATCTCGGTATATTTGCCGAGATACGTGCCGAAATGTAAGGCTTTGGGATTGCTACACAATGCCGCTGAACGCACTTATGCTCGTCATTTGGTGCGACTGGCACGAGTGACAATCACCTGGGTCAGCTTATTGGGGGGAAAGGAATCTGATGCAAACTGAAATCATTACGCTGGGCGGACCGGCTCATGGCGGATATTGCGTGGGGCGTCTGGCTGCAGGTAAAGTCATCATGGTCCGAGGGGGACTTCCGGGAGAAACGGTCGAGGTAGAAGTCACTTCTGAGCGGTCCAAAGTTGCCTATGGGCGTGTCGTGCAGGTGAAAACAGCCAGTGCGGACCGGGTCCCACACATATGGCCCGAGGGGGAGACTAAAGACCTGGGCGGGGTGGAACTGGGGCACGTTGCTTATCCTGCTCAGTTGCGTTGGAAACGTGACGTGGTGCGCGACGCCATCAGGCGGAATGGCAGTTCGGAACTATTGGCGGAACTGGATCAGGCGCATCCCGGTTGGGAAGTGGAATCGTCTGGTTCTGAGCCGGGTCGCACTCGCGTGAGCTTTACGGTCTGCGAAGGCGGGGGATTGGGGATGTATGAAGCTGCGGCTCACAATGTCCATACGGTGCGTTCTTTTCCGCTGCTGGTGCCCGAGTTGGTCGACTTGGATTTGTTCCGGCGGCATTGGGAGTTTGCGCCGGGAACCCGCCTGCGTGTCATTGCTCCGTCAAACTCTGCGCCGGTACTGTTTGCCGATGGACAGACTTTCAGCGTGGACGGCGAGCCGACAACCTCGCGGGTGCGGGAGACGGTCCACGTGAGTGACCTGACTTTTACATACCGAATTTTTTCCGGGTCATTTTGGCAGACTGACCGGCGTGCTCCCGCAATCCTCGCGGCGGCACTTCGGGATGCTCTCGGTCAGATTGAGGGGTTTGAAGCGTGGGAGCTCTATTCCGGTTCAGGGCTGTTTTCACTGTTCCTAGCTCAGGGGCTGGGCGCAAAAGGGCGTTTGACCACGGTGGAAGGTGACGGTCCGGCGACGAAATCTGCTGCCTACAATTTGGCGAAGGCTGGTTTTGACCAGGTAGAAGTACGGCGCGGTGATGTTTCCCCACAGTTGTTGCGTTCTTTGCCGATGGGAGAGATGGTTAGTCAGGGCACGTTGGTGGTGGCTGATCCGCCACGCTCAGGGTTGGGTAAAGCGGTGGCACGAGCGATTTGTGCGCAGCATCCGGATTTGGTGGCGCTGTTTTCTTGCGACCCGGTTAGCTGTGCGCGGGACCTAGAAACCATGCGCCAGTTGGGCTACCGGGTTAAGACATGGCGAGTCTTCGATTTATTCCCCTACACGAGCCACGTGGAGACAATCGTGTTGCTTTCCAAACTAGATTCAAAGAAATATATTAGTGTAGAACTTCCGATGGATGATATGGGCTTAACAAGTGCCGAAAGTAAAGCAACCTATAAACAAATTCAAAACTATGTTTTTAAGAAGTTTGGATTTAAAGTATCTAATTTATATATAGCACAAGTAAAAGAAAAATGTGGAATTAAAGAAAGAGAAAATTATAATAAACCTAAAAAAGAAGACTTAAAACAACCAATTTGTCCAATAGAAAAAGAAGAGGCAATAAAAGATGCGTTTAGATATTTTCAGATGATCTAATAGATGTTCGCTAAAGCTAAAATTTCAAAATTAGTATTTGAAAATGTTTAAGTTTAGTATCCTATTAATAATTAAATATTGAATAGAGTAAGTCTATTTTAGCAATAGGTGAGCAATATTATATAAATATAAATTATCAGAATATGAAATTGATTTTTCGAAGAAAAGATTAAGCCTATGGAATAATGTTAAAGTTAGAAAAATAGTGAAAGGATGGCTAAAATGCGATTATCGAAGATAAAGATTAAAAACTACAGATTGCTTATTGATGCCGAATTGGATGTCGATGCAAAAACAACCCTTATTGTTGGCAGGAATAATACGGCCAAGACTTCCTGTAGTAACTGTATCAACACCGTGCTACAAGGAAACGATTTTTCATATAATGATTATCCTATATCAAAGCGAGAAAACCTCTGCAACCTGTTTTTTCAGTTCATGAAGAAAGAATTGAGTTATGAAGATCTCTGCAGAGGAATACAACCTATTTCTATAGAGTTTGTAGTTGATTATTCATTGGATGATCAAGATACAAAATTGGGGGCATTATCACCTTTCATTATTGACGTTGATGTGGATACCACTACAGCGTTAATTCGTGCGGAGTATCAGTTGAAAACTGACGAAAGCAAACTGCGGGAACTGTTTAAGGATAGTTGCTATAGTAATGCTAAATTTGCGCCTAAAGCAGAGGACATGCACGCTATGCTTGCAAGCAATTTTTCGAGGTTGTTTGGCTTAATTATCTATGCGGTTAATCCAAAGAATTTAGAAGATTGGCAAGTTAAAAGTCATAGAGAACTTAAAGACCTTTTCCCTTATTATCCGATTCCTGCAGAACGCATACTTGGAGAAGATGGTACTCAAAAGAACGAGTCCCTTAGTTCGTTGATCGCGGACTATTTCAGCTTGAACGAGGAAGATTTGACACCTGATATAGCAGAGAAAGTCAAGGAACTCCGTGCAGTAGTTGATGGTGCAAACAAAAATGTGCAAAAAGAAAGCGATCGAATACTCAGTGACTTGGTCAGCAAGGCAGTTGGTTTTGGATATCCTAATGTTGAAGAATTGCAGCTTGGTGTTACTACTGAGTTAAAAATTGACGATCAAATAAAAAACCAGACACGGCTTTCATATAGCTCTGGCGCCGGTGACGAAAGCCTGCCCAGCTCCCATAACGGATTGGGGTACAAGAATTTGATTAAAATGGAATTTCTCTTGGCTGCGTTTGCACGAGATGTTGAGAAAAAGGGAGACGCCTGCATTCCATTGTTGTTCATTGAAGAACCTGAGTCACATATGCATCCTCAAATGCAGCATGCGTTTGCGGAGCATTTAGAAAAATTCCTCGATAAAATTACAACTGTTCATATTCAGACGTTTTTAACTACTCACTCTGCACATATAGCGAATACTATGGATTTCTCTAAAATCCGGTATGCGAAAAAGTCTAAATCTGGAGTTGTTTATAAGAACCTTGATATTTTTGTGAGAGAAAATGCTGACAACATGGATTTCATCAAGAAATACCTTACCCTTAGCAGATGCGATTTGTTCTTTGCAGATAAAATCATTTTTGTTGAGGGTGCTTCGGAGCGGTTGCTGCTACCGGATATGATAGAGAAATGCGAGAAAGAAAAACTGTTTGATTCAGAAAAATATAAACTGCCCGCACAGTATTATGCTTTGATCGAAATTGGAGGAGCATACGCATACAAATTCATACCTTTTGCAGACTTCCTTGGACTCCCTTGCTTAATCCTTACGGATATAGATTCTATGATAGATGGCAGAACAAAGGCTGTTGTCAGCAAAGGTAAGACTACCTCCAATGCAACAATAAAATGGTGGATGCGCAAAATTAAGGGTATTCCGCAGAATAGTAAAGATAAGATTTACCTTGCGGATATCGCCGCTGCAACAGATGCAGAAAAGACTTTGGGGAAATGTCATATTGAATATCAAACTTCGGAAAATGGGATATGTGGCAGATCTTTGGAAGAAGCCATCATGAATGTGAATCGTAGTCATTATGGGTTCACAGAACCTGTTGCCGAAGAAGATTTGGAGTTTACTGAGAAAAGCAAGACGGACTTTGCACTCAATCTGATTTGCAACAATCCTAATTATTCTATTCCTCAATATATTAAAAATGGTTTAATATGGCTTAATCGGCAGCCAGTTCTTGAATGAGGAGGTATTGAGAATTGTCTAAGAATTATGAGTATTTAAATTATAACATAGCTAAGGCGGAAGCAGATAAAGTCGACGAACAAATAATTTCTGCACTCAAGGCTGGGCGTAGCTTCCGCGTGGAGGCAGGCGCTGGTTCTGGAAAAACCTACTCACTAAACCGTGTAATCGAATGGATTCAAGCAAATAAGTGGAATGATTATCGCCGACAAAAGCAGAATGTAATATGTATTACATATACAAATGCAGCTGTTGATGTGATTTCGCAGCGCTTATCCCAAGATTCATTTATTCTTCCGTCGACAATCCATTCATTTGCTTGGAATGCAATCAAGCAGTATCAAAGTACCCTTATTAGTATTATCGAGAATGATGCGTCATTAACAACGACGGAAACGGACTTCAGCAAGGTGTTAGAGATTCGTTATACTTTAGGACACCGTTATGTATCCCAAGGAGTTCATTACTTGCACCATAATGATGTTTTGAAACTTTTTTGTACTATGCTGGATAATGCAAAATTTCGCCGTGTTTTCTCTGACAATTATCCGTTGATTTTAATTGATGAATACCAAGATTCCTACAAACCGATTATCACACGTTTTATAAACTTTTTTATTGCAGAAGGAATAGGCCCACAATTTGGCTTTTTCGGAGATGCATGGCAAACTATTTACCAAACCAACAACGCTTGCGGTGCGATAGAGCACAGCAAGCTTCAGGAAATTAAAAAGGGTTCAAACTTTAGATCAGCTCCCAGAATTGTGAAGCTTTTAAATGATATTCGCCCAGATTTACCACAACAATCTGCAATAGATAATTTTGAAGGTGAAGTAGTTGTTGTGACTTGCGATGATTTTTCTGGAGAACGTCGAACAGAACGGACATTCAAAGACGATCTCCCCGCAGAAGAACTGAAATCTAGACTGTTCCAGCTTTCAGAACACATCAAGAAAAACGTGTCAAAGGATGAAAATATCAAAATTTTGATGATTACTCATAAGGTTCTTGCCACACAGCAAGGATATGAGCGTCTATTAGCCATTATTGATGATGGACTCCGAGATAAACAAGATCCATTTTTGCTATTCTTTATGAATACCGTTGAACCGATTTATGAAGCACTCAGCACATCAAATATGCAACTTCTGTTTGATACGCTTGGAATCAGACGATATCCTATCACGAAAAAAGCTGATAAGATGAAATGGAAAGAGTTTGAGTCGCAGCTAAAGAAAGCTCGTAATGGCAGAGCCATTGATGTTATCAACACTATCGTAGAGACAAAGTTAGTGCCCATTCCATCATTGGTTGATGGATACTACCATCTATATTTTGATGCCCCTGATACAATCTATGGATTGGATGCAACAATCCAGGATGTTTTAGATTTAGATTACAGTCAATTTAAGGCTGCCATTGAATTTCTGTACCCTGAATCAGAGTTTTCGACAGAACATGGTGTTAAGGGCGAAGAATACGATAATGTTGTCTTCGTTATCAGTAAGGGATGGAACCAATATCAATTTGAGACTTATTCACCTATGATAACTGGGAAAGTTCCAATACCAGTAGGTAAAGAGGCATCATATGAACGAAATAGAAATTTGTTTTATGTATGCTGCTCAAGACCAAAGAAAAGATTATTTTTATTTGTTTCAATACCTCTTAATTCCACTTTTAGAAATTTTCTAATCGATATAGTTGGATTAGAAAATATTTATACATTTAATGAATATTTAGATAATAAAGCCAAATAAAATGTTGGTTTGAACAAATCTGAAAAGAAAGTTGTTTCTTTACTTATTGAAGATTCAGCTTCCACTTCAGATGAGCGAGCAATTTACATTGGTTTAACAAAAAGAACCATAGAGCGAACATTTATTTCTTACAAAATGAAAAAGTCATCGAAAGAATCGGAACAAAACGTGATAGAAGATGGTTTGCAATTAAATATGAAAATAATCCTCAAGATATATTTTATGTTGATGTTTACATGTGGGAGTTTGGACAAAAGTTCGCATGTCGAGAGTTTGTGCCTGCTATCGGCTCAGGTTAGGTAAATGTATGCAGCTTATCGAAATACCCCGCATGGTACTGCGGAAACCT
Organism: Mobiluncus holmesii ATCC 35242; assembly: GCF_000185445.1. Taxonomy (NCBI): domain Bacteria; kingdom Bacillati; phylum Actinomycetota; class Actinomycetes; order Actinomycetales; family Actinomycetaceae; genus Mobiluncus; species Mobiluncus holmesii. Next base: position 675,467 of record NZ_GL622346.1, read on the forward strand.
GAACTATCTGATTTAGAACCCTTATTTCAAATCCATTCGGATCCAGCTACTAATCGCTATAACCCAGCCGGACCAGTGCGTGACCGTGAGACTTTTCAACAAGAATTGAAGACGTGGATTGAACACCATGAGAAGTACGGTTTTGGGTATTATGTCATTATCGATAAAAGCGATAGTGGTTACGTGGGTGTCTGTGGGCTTAAACACGTCTTTATTCAAGAGCAGCGCTATTTGAATCTCTATTACCGGATTACTCCAGAAAAAATGCGCCGCGGATATGTTAAGGAAGCCGCCAGAACGATTATTGATACTGTGCTTCAATCTGATGGGTCAGATAGGGCTGGCGAGGCGGAATGTCCTTCGCCGCAATCTCGTATAGTTGTTGCCTTGACCTTGAATACAAATCTACCTTCCATTCGTACCGCGATGTCACTCGGTCTGAAACATTATCCTGGATTAGATGATTATGACGGTGATGGGAACGTCTATTATTTTAACTCTGAATATTTTGAACAAAAAGATTCTTAAATGACGGGAAACGGGTAATACCTGAGTTTCACGATTTTAGTGCCCCAGTACGCTTCAACCTGCATTATGTTATGCAATCGTGTAGCAGAAACCCATCTTCCATAATGATAGGTGCGCGGGAAAATATTAATGGCATCGGCGACAGGGATACGAAAGCTGCTGAATAATTTGTCGGCTTCAGGTTTTATTTCAGGTTCTCTACGAAGGATAATATTTGCGGTTTTGGCCCTGAGTTCTTTGACTGGTACCCCTTCAGGGCTTTCTTTGAGCTGGTTTTTAGAGTCTCGAACCCGGACCCAGAACATTTGCGCAACAACAGTTTTGCGTATTGGGTGCACTTCAGGAACGTGAAAACGTCTCGCCCCACCCTCGTGAAGTTGGTCGATGATTGCCCCAGAAGCTGTATGTGCCGGGCATAACACCAGATGGCAGGCGATTCGACGCTTGAGGTCTGGCAGTATTCAAAAAATGTATGCCAACCAGAATTGTGTGTGTTGTGAATTTGCCAAATAAAATATATCTTGATGTCGAGATAAATTTTGTGGCGTTGGCGCCACCTCAGAGGAGGTTATTAATGGCCAGTTTGAACAGCTTAAATGCTCGCAAGACATTGCAGGTGGGAGATAAATCCTACGAGATTTTTTCTCTCGATGCCGTGGAAGGCTTAAAACAACTTCCTTACGCCCTGCGCATTTTGGGTGAAAACCTGCTGCGTAACGAAGACGGAGCCAACATTACGGCAGACCAAATTAAGGCTTTGGCAGCATGGAATCCTGACGCGCAGCCCAGTACGGAAATTCAGTTCACCCCGGCTCGCGTGGTGATGCAAGACTTTACCGGCGTGCCCTGCGTAGTTGATTTGGCAACCATGCGCGAAGCCGTGAAAGAGCTGGGCGGAGATCCCAAGAAAATCAACCCGTTAGCTCCGGCGGAAATGGTCATCGACCATTCGGTCCAGATTGACTACTTCGGGCGCGTTGACGCGCTGAAACTCAACACAGACAAGGAATACGAACGTAACTCAGAACGTTACAAGTTCTTGCGCTGGGGACAGGGTGCCTTTAACAACTTCCGCGTAGTGCCGCCGGGGACCGGCATCATTCACCAGGTCAACATCGAGTACTTGGCGCGTTCCGTGTTCACCAAAGAACTGCCCGACGGCACGGTACAGGCTTATCCTGACACCTGTGTCGGTACTGATTCCCACACCACCATGGTCAACGGGTTGGGTGTGCTGGGCTGGGGAGTCGGCGGTATTGAAGCCGAAGCCGCTATGCTCGGGCAACCGGTGTCCATGCTGATTCCGCGCGTGGTCGGCTTTAAGCTCAGCGGTTCCATCCCTGCCTCCGCTACCGCTACGGACGTGGTGCTGACCATCACCCAGATGCTGCGCGAGCACGGCGTGGTCGGCAAGTTTGTGGAGTTCTATGGCGAGGGTGTCACGCAGGTGCCGCTGGCTAACCGCGCCACCATCGGCAATATGTCTCCCGAATTCGGCTCGACGGCAGCCATCTTCCCCATCGACCAGGTCACCGTGGATTACCTGCGCTTGACCGGACGTGACGAAGAACGCTGCGCTCTGGTGGAGGCTTACGCTATGGAACAGGGTCTGTGGCACGATCCGAGCTTCGAGCCGAAGTATTCGGAGTACCTGGAACTCGATTTGTCCACCGTGGTGCCTTCCATTGCCGGTCCGAAGCGTCCGCAAGACCGCATTAAGTTGAGCGATGCCAAACGAACTTTCGAGCAGACCCTGGTGCCTACGTATGCTCCCGAAGCGCATAAGCGCGTAGAACTAACCACCGCTGACGGCACCAAGACCGACCTGGATCATGGTCGCGTGGTCATAGCCTCCGTTACATCTTGCACGAACACCTCCAACCCCTCGGTGATGATGGCTGCCGGACTGCTGGCTCGCAACGCTCGTACCAAAGGACTGAAGTCGAAGCCCTGGGTTAAAACTTCGGTGGCTCCCGGCTCCCAAGTCGTCACGGACTACTTTGATCAGTCAGGTCTGTGGAAACCATTGGATGAGCTGGGATTTAACCTGGTAGGTTACGGCTGTGCGACCTGCATCGGTAACTCTGGTCCTCTTTCTCCCGAAATCTCGAAGGTCATCAACGACAATGATTTGGCAGTTACAGCGGTGCTATCAGGTAACCGTAACTTCGAGGGACGCATCTCTCCTGACGTAAAGATGAACTACCTGGCTTCTCCGCCACTGGTTGTGGCATACGCCCTGGCTGGCACCATGGACTTCGATTTTGAGACGGAGCCCCTGGGTCAGGATCAGCATGGCAACGACGTGTTCTTGCGTGACATTTGGCCCGACCCCACTGAGGTGCAACGGACTATCGACGAAACCATCAACCGTGATATGTACACGAAAGATTACGCAAACGTGTTTGCTGGTGACGAACGCTGGCAGTCCTTGCCGACTCCGGAAGGCAGCCGCTTTACCTGGGACGATGCCTCGACCTATGTGCGCAAGGCGCCTTTCTTTGACGGAATGAAGATGGAGCCCGAACCGGTTCGGGACATCCACGGGGCTCGGGTTTTGCTGAAACTGGGCGATTCCGTCACGACTGACCACATCTCTCCGGCTGGCGCCTTTAAGCCCGAAACTCCCGCTGGTCAGTACTTGACCAGCAATGGGGTGCAGCCCAAGGACTTCAACAGCTACGGTTCGCGTCGTGGCAACCATGAAGTCATGATGCGCGGAACGTTCGCGAACATCCGCATTAAGAACCAGCTGCTGGACGGGGTGGAGGGCGGTTTCACCCGCGACTTTACTAAGGATGGCGGTCCCCAGGCTTATGTGTATGACGCCTCGATGCACTACCAGGCTGAAGGAATTCCACTGGTCGTGCTGGGGGGCAAGGAATACGGTACGGGGTCCAGCCGTGACTGGGCTGCAAAAGGCACGCGCCTGCTGGGCGTGAAAGCCGTTATCGCGCAGTCCTTCGAGCGTATCCACCGCTCCAACCTGATTGGGATGGGAATTCTGCCGCTGCAGTTCCCGGAAGGAGAATCTGCGGACTCGCTGGGGCTGGACGGGACGGAAACCTTCGATATCAGCGGTGTAACTGTCCTGAACGAAGGTAAAACTCCAGAGACGGTGAAAGTCTGTGCCACTAAGGCAGATGGTTCCAAAGTTCAGTTCGACGCGGTGGTGCGTATCGACACCCCCGGAGAAGCTGACTATTACCGCAACGACGGCATTTTGCGTTACGTGCTGCGTAACTTAGTAAAGGCCTAAGTCGCCGCGGCACAATCGTCAACAGCTCCCCGAATTGACTTTTGGTCGGTTCGGGGAGTTATTTTTGACAAATTCATAGCAAAAACGTTGCCGTGCCACCGTTCCACACTGGAAAGGTATGAAAGGAAACACAGAAACCGGATAGAATGAAGCAGCATCTTTTTGAGGAGTTTCACGATTCTATGTCCCAACTTGAACCCGTACGTGCGCAAAATGCCGACTTGGTGTCCCTGCGCCTGTTGCCGACGATTTCTTCGCCACGCGATTTGCGGCACCTAAACCACCAGGAACTCAATCGTTTATCTGGGGAAATTCGTCAATTCCTGGTGGAATCAGTCGCCAAAACGGGGGGACACCTGGGACCGAATTTGGGCGTAGTCGAGCTGACCATAGCCTTGCACCGCGTGTTCGATGTCACTCGAGACACTTTCGTTTTTGACACGGGACACCAAACTTACGTTCACAAGCTTCTGACAGGGCGGCAAGATTTTTCTCGACTGCGTCAACGCGGAGGGCTATCAGGTTATCCTTCCCGGGCAGAATCCGAAACTGACGTGCTGGAAAACTCTCACGCCTCAGCCGCGCTGTCCTGGGCGGACGGGATTACCAAGGCAAACCGTCTGACCGGAAATCAAGGCTGGGTCGTGGCGGTCATCGGTGATGGGGCGATGACCGGCGGCATGGCTTGGGAAGCCCTGAACAACATTGCCGAACAAAACGAAGGTCGGCTGATTATTGTTTTGAACGACAACGGGCGTTCCTACGCTCCGACTATCGGCGGACTGGCACATCACCTCGATGCGCTGCGAGTTACCCCCCAGTATGACAAGGCTCTGAAATGGGGTAAACGAACTCTGAAAGGCGGCGGACCCGTAGGGAACCTGGTGTATTCCGGGCTGCACGCCGCGAAAGCCGGGTTGCGTGACATGGTTGCCTCCGCTGAGGGGGTCTTGTTTGACGAGCTGGGGATTACCTATACCGGTCCGATTGATGGACACGATATTGCCGCCCTAGAATTTAGCTTTACCAGGGCAAAAGCCGCCAATAAGCCCGTATTGGTGCATGTCATCACGCAAAAAGGGCGTGGCTACACCCCGGCGGAAGAAAACGACTCTGACCACTTCCACGCAATTGGACGGATTCACCCGGAGACAGGACTGCCCATCGAACCGAAGCGATTTGAATGGACACAGGTTTTTGCCGACGAAATCTGTAAGTTGGCACGTGAGAACGAAAAAATTGTCGCTTTGACCGCCGCCATGCTCCGTCCGGTGGGGCTGTGCCCAATGCAACGAGAGTTTCCGAACCGAGTTTTCGACGTGGGCATTGCCGAAGCAGACGCCCTCGCCACCGCTGCTGGTCTGGCTTACGGCGGGATGCACCCAGTTGTTGCGTTGTATTCCACGTTTTTAAATCGGGGCTATGACCAGTTGCTGATGGATATAGCTCTGCATCGGGCAGGGGTGACAATTGTGGAGGACCGTTCCGGTATCACGGGAAACGACGGTGCCAGCCACAACGGCATGTGGGACTTGGCTCTGGCGGGAACCGTGCCCGGTCTGCGTCTGGCTGCCCCGCGTGATGCTGTGACCTTGCGTGAAGAACTCCGGGAGGCTCTCCAGGTTGAGGACGGTCCCACCATCGTGCGCTATCCGAAAGGTTCGCTGCCTGAACCTTTACCTGCTTGGAAACGAGCTCATGGCTGTGACGTGCTGTGGGAATCTGCAGAGTTCGTGGACCCCACTACCCAAACTCGTGAGCCGAATGACAGCTCAAGTCGCCCCCAGAACATTCTGATTGTGGCAACCGGAGCATTTGCCCACTTGGGGGTGGAAGTCGCCAAACAGCTCGATGCCTCCAACGATTTGGCAGTACGCGTAGTCGATCCGCGATGGCTGATTCCCGTGCCTGCAGATTTAGTGTCGGCAGTAGGCGCCTACGACTGGGTCGTAACTTTAGAGGATGGTCTGGTAGAAGGTGGTTTTGGTTCTCAACTGCGCAATGCTGCAGCTGCATTGGACATCTTTACTCCGGTGCTGTCCTACGGGATTCCGAGACAATTTCTGCATCACGCCACCCGCGATGAAATCCGAAAAGAACTGGGTCTAACCCCGCAGGCGCTAGTCGATTCTATTAATTCTCGGATTTGAGGACTTGCACCAGCGAATCCAAAGTATTTTCAATTTGCCAGGGTCGTGCCTGGCTGGCCTGCAGCACCTCGAGGACTTGGGACTTTGTGGCGTCATCAGGCAGCATCCAAGCCAGCCGGCGGATAGTTTTCGGTTCCAACATGGCTTCGTGATTGACGTCTAGCTGGGCTGCCACGCCTGCCACGGATTCACGCAAACGCCGCCACCGGTCGGCTTCTTGCGGATGATTATGTGTGAAAGAGCGCGAATCTGGAACGTCACCGGGAATGCGTGGGGCGCGCCGTGGGGGGAGCTCTTGAGGGGACAATTGGTAGGACCTTCGCAAAGCTGCAAACCAACGGTCAGCTCGTTTTCGTCCGATTCGGTCATGGCGAAAATCCTCCAAAGCCGCCATGTAACGTTTCCCTTTTGGCAGCCCTACCGCGAGGGCAATCATGGCAGCGTTCGTCAACACTTTGGTCGGCGCCAAATCTTCTTGCTGTGCTAGGTCATCACGGGAATACCACAGTTCCCGCAAGGCGGCGAGATTGCGTGGGGCGTGAACCTTTCCAGAACCGGGGACGTGGCGCCACGGATCAGGTTTAGGAGCGGGTGGCTGAAAGTCCAGCAGAAAGTCGAATTCTTGCTCTGCCCAATCGTCTTTGTCTGCGTCTTGCAGCTGTAACCACAAATGATTGCGCAGGTCAATGAGGTAATCTACGTCCAGTGCCGCATAGGTTTGCCAATCGGAGGGCAGGGGACGGGTGGACCAATCCGCGGCGGAATGTTCCTTTGCCAAGCTGATACCCAGTACCTGTTCCAGGACCGCTGCCAAACCAAATCCCTGAAAATTCAGCAGCTTCGCTGCCAGCTCGGTGTCGAACAGCAACTGTGGACGCATCCCCAGTTCCAACAGATACGGCAAGTCTTGAGTGGCGTCGTGCAAAATCCACTCCGCCTTGCCAATAGCCCGGCTCAACGGCTCCAAATCGGGAAAGGCTATCGGGTCGATGAGGAACGTCCCCGCCCCTTCGCGGCGCAGTTGCACCAGGTAAGCGCCTTGTGAATAGCGAAAAGAACCGGCTCGTTCGGTATCGAGAGCCACCGGACCCGTGGCATCGGCGATAAGTTCACAGACTCGCGCCAGGGCTGCGGAAGTATTCACAATCGGAGCCAAAGGCTCACGAGTACGGGTAACCAGTCGCGGGGTACTGACTTGTGACATTGAGGTGGTGCTCGACATAACGGTTCTATGTTATATAACCTGTCGCGTTTACGCCCGTCTAGGCGCACCGTGGGAGTATTTCCGAGAATTCTGTTTAGTGCATAAGGGCGGTCGGGAAGGTCTTAACGGCGCAGTTGCGTGACGTTTTCCTCGGGGGAGAGCCCGGTTGCCTGCAGCATTGTATCCAACCACGCCAGGAAATGGGCGCTCAAATCGGGGCTGCCTGGAGTCCAAGAAGCGCGAATCTCCAGAGTGGCAGAGGTGGCGCGCAGTGCGAAGCCCTCAAAAGAACGGTTGATGGTGGTGGTGGCAGTGCCCACCAAGTGTCCGTAATCAGCGTCGCGACTCGCCAAACATTCCCGCAGCCACGACCAAGCGACTTCCCCCGCCAGGGGGTCTTCCCCTAAAGCTAGCTCCGTATCGGTCGCCACCAAAGCAATTACCCGAAACTCGCCGCCCCAACCTTCTTGGGTCTGCGGATCGTAGAGACACACAAACCTACCGGTAGCGGGAGCTTCCGCCTCCACATGCAGTGCGGTTTCCGCGCTTATTGCCACCGCGTAAGGGGCAATCTTTGTCGGGGCAGGAACCTCGTGAATGGAAACGCGGGGCGGCACAGACGCCTGTCGCAGTGACAAAAGAGCGAGCTTCCACGCCGGGGGTACCTGCGCCTGCGCCGCTGAACTCGCCTTGCTCACTCTCTCAGCGTAAGCGAGAGAACCGGAAAACCGACCGTACCACGCCCTACAGACCCGAAATACCTTCTGACCGGGAGACACCCCGACCTAGAGTGTGCGCTCAGCCATAGGTGACGCTAAAACCATAATGGAACGTGAACGCACCGTAATGGTCTCAGGAGAACCCAACAGTTCTGCCCGCACGAAATCTGTCTCAATAGGCTCTGGCGAGGTCGTGTCAATCACCCGATACCACTGCAAATCGTGGGTCCATCGCGGCATGGTGAACTCCAAGTCCTTTTCAGAGGCATTGAACATCAGGATAAAATCATCATCCTGCACGCGCTCGCCACGCTTGCCCGGCTCGTCAATAGACGCGCCGTTCAGAGAAATCGTCAGGGCTTTGGCGTAAGCTGTGGTCCACTCTTCATCGGTCATATGCTCACCGTTCACACTGAACCACTCGATGTCGCCGCGGTCTGATTCTCCGCCACGTGCCGCATCTCCAGCTAGGAACCGGCGACGGCGAAACACCGGATGCTCGTTGCGCAGGTGAATCAGGGTGCGGGTAAAGTCAAACATTTTTTGGTCGCGCGCATCCTCATCCCAATGAATCCAGGTGATTTCGTTATCCTGGCAATACCCGTTGTTGTTGCCGCCCTGGGTACGCCCTAACTCGTCTCCGTGAGAAATCATGGGAACCCCTTGGGATAGTAGCAGGGTGGTGAGAAAGTTGAAGCGTTGGCGCCGGCGCAGCTCATTGATTGACTCGTCGCTGCTGGGACCTTCCTCCCCGTAATTCCACGATTTGTTGTTATTGTCGCCGTCAACCCCGCCTTCGCCGTTGGCTTCGTTGTGTTTTTCGTTATAGGAAACCAAGTCCAGCAGGGTAAATCCGTCATGCGCAGTCACAAAGTTGATGGAGGCCACCGGCAGGCGCCCAGTGTGGGCATAGAGATCTGCCGAACCGCTGAACCGAGACGCGAACTCGCCCAGCTTTGCCGGCTCGCCACGCCAGTAATCTCGCACCGTGTCACGATATTTGCCGTTCCATTCCGACCACAGAATCGGGAATCCGCCCACGTTGTAGCCGCCTTCACCGACATCCCAAGGCTCGGCAATAAGCTTAACCTGGGAAATAATCGGGTCTTGGTGGATGATGTCAAAGAACGCCGAAAGTTTGTCGACCGAGCTGAGTTCCCGCGCTAGGGTCGATGCGAGGTCAAACCGGAACCCATCGACGTGCATTTCGGTAATCCAGTACCGCAGGGAATCCATAATCAGCTGCAGCACTGCGGGGGAGCGCATCAGCAGGGAGTTGCCGGTTCCAGTCGTGTCGAAGTAGTGTGCCCGGTCGCCTTCAACCAGGCGGTAGTACACTTCGTTGTCCAAGCCACGGAAAGACAGAGTCGGTCCCAGCTGGTTGCCTTCGGCAGTGTGGTTATAGACGACATCGAGGATGACTTCGATGCCTGCCGAATGCAGGTCTTTGACCATTTGCTTAAATTCTTCGACCTGGCGGTCGCCTTGACGATTTGAACAATAGGCGTTATGTGGAGCAAAGTAACCGATAGTGTTGTAACCCCAATAGTTTTTCAAGCCTTTTGCCTCTAGGGAAGGATCGGTAACGAATTGGTGCACGGGCATGAGTTCCACCGCGTTCACACCTAAATGTTTCAGATAGGCAACGGTATTCGGATGCCCCATCCCCGCGTAAGTGCCCCGCAGAGGTTCGGGAATGGCAGGATTCAACATGGTCATACCCTTAACATGAGTTTCATAAATGACCAGGTCTGGGTAATCCAAACAGGGATGACGGTCATTGCCCCAATCAAAGAAGGGGTTGATGACGACGGAATGCATCGTGTGCGCGGCTGAGTCCGCCTCCGAATAACCGTCCGGTTCTCCGGCAGGATAAGCGAAAATCGACATGTCGCCGTCTAAGTCTCCGGCGATGGCTTTGGCATAAGGATCCAGCAACAATTTGCTCGGATTGAAGCGTTGCCCGTTAGCAGGGTTATAAGGACCGTAGACGCGATATCCGTAGTGTTGCCCAGGGCGGAGATTGGGGATGTAGCCGTGCCACACGTGACCATCAACTTCATCCAAAGTGAAACGTTCGGTTTCTCGTCCGTATTCGTCTACCAAACAGAGTTCCACTCTTTCAGCGTTAGCTGAATAAACTGCAAAATTTGTTCCGCTCCCGTAATAAGTTGCCCCCAGCGGATAAGGTTTTCCTGGCCACATTTCCATAACTTAAATATCTCATACTCCCCCTCGGTGCGCTGCATGGGGTTTGTTAGGGTTACTTTTCGTTCGGGGGGATGTCGCCTTTGTCGGCGGATTTAAGTTTCAGAAGTCCGCTCCACAGGTTAGCGCGATTGTCCTCAGTTTCGTCGGGCAGCGGGGGAATTTTGTCGGCAGTCGAGTCTTGCCACCAACCACGTTTCTGCAGCAGCGGTTCGACCATGCGGACGAACTCGGCGGCAATCTGGCGATAGGTGTCGGTGTTGGGGTGGAAACCGTCCTCGGCTCGAATCATGAGAGTTCGCCAGAGTGGCACATCTCCCAAGTGGCGAATGGGAACCAAAATATGGTCTGACTCGGAAACGACGCGAGTCAGGATATCGTTCATTTCGATGGCACGTTTATCTGCCGGTAGTGGTTTTGCCGGGGGAACTTCAGAGATAAGGGCGGGGGCAGGTAGGCTTTCAACGATAATTTCCATCTGCCGTTGGAAATTTTTAGGGTTTTGACCCTCCGCGGAAAATACGTCGTTACCGCCTATGTCCAGGGTGATGATGTCTGGCGTCAGACCCGTGGCCAGCATCTGCGGAATCTGCGCGTTCACCACAGTCGAGGCGACGGCCCCGGAAATGGAATAATTCAGCACAATCACCCGACGCTGTGTGGCGCGTCGCAGATAAGAGGCAAACAAAGCCACGTAAGAGTCGTGTACGTCCTCGCACCCCACCCCTTGTGCAGCGGAATCACCTAGAGCAACGTAAACCAGGGGAGGAGAGTTTTTGATCTTGGAGGGACGGTGTAGTTTCTGACCGGTTTGCGGAAAGATGAGTTTGTTGGAGTACCAGTCGCTACGGTGCAGATAGTGTTGCGCCCCGTTGGAGAGCAGCGCAAAGCTGGGGGCGTAGATTTCCGGATTTGTCAGCATTCCCAGTTCGTTTAGTTTAGCTAGCCCGGAAATGACGTGGTCTTCCCAGAACCAGCGGTGACTGGAAACCTCTTGATGAACCTTCCACATCCCCGCCGCCGCAGTGCCCGCCCAGACCAGGGACGATGACGTTCCCAGTGCCGTGAGGGCAGAAACTTTTGCCGAAGCGGGCAATTCTCGAAACAGCTCGAGTACCGTCTCAACAGAAATTTTTTTGGCAACCATAGTTTCAGCTTACTCGGCTCGCGCTGTTTTAAGCGCGCCAGAACGTGTATGGTGGGCCATACTGGGATCGAACCAGTGACCTCTTCCGTGTCGCCTGGTGTTAACGACACACCCCTAAGAGGGTGCTGGTTGGGTAGTCACGGTATGCCCCAGATAAGCGGGCATAAGAAAACCGCCCTGGCGTATAGCCAAGACGGTTGCTGATGAGGTTTGTTTGGTTAGACGCGTTCCTGCAACGCATCTAGCATGTCTTGGTAGTATTCCTCGTCGAAAAAGGGTTTAAGAGCAAGGATTTCATCCAACACATCAGCAGGAATGTCTCTTGACGGACTCTCTACCACGGCACTTATTCCTGCATGTGCAGCAAACGTTCCATCATTGTCGATGAAATTGTTCATGTCTTCTAGTTCTTTTTTGGTAATCACGTTTCTTTCATACATGTGCTGGAGGACAGCTCTTGTTTCAGATTCGCCATTCATGTTTCTCCATATGCTGTTGTATCCAGTTGAGGGTTCTTAGCTGAAGTTCTTCGTCCCACGATGTGTTCACTTCGTATTCGGTATCGCGTAAGAGTTTCTCGGGTACTTCAACGGAATCCAATAAAGCGAACTGAAGAAAGTCGTCTATCTCCATCCAGGAATCGCCTTCAGCGCGATCACTTTCGATTAGAGATTGTGCCTCGTCGGACAGATGACTGAATAAATAGGTGTCGTATTCTTTCAGGATTTGTATCAAGTTAGACATTGCGCTCACCTCTGCTGCGTTTTATCCCGGTTCGCAGGGTCTTTTCTATTTTACCCGATTGGGTATTGACGTAGAATCCCTTACCGGTTACCGGGAATGCTAATCTGAATTTTGTGTATGTGAACTGCACCAGAACGTGGAAAACTCGGGGATGCCATCGTTGAAATCTTTATCAGTTTGCAACGCTCTCAGGGCGTGTCGCTACGTGGACTCTCTCGAGAGTCTGGCGTGAAGTTAGGTCGGCTTGGAAATATTGTGTCGCGCAACTACACGCTTACGATTGACGAAATCGGCGCTATCTCAACAGCGCTGAATGTGTACGCCTGGGAGGTTGTGGCTGCTGCGGAGTGGATGGGGTACGGACAACCACCAGAAGGACTCACCAGCAAGAACAAATCGACGTCGCGGCGCTCTTCGAGGCTGCAGCCCGCTACCAAGATAAAGACTGCGCCCCAACCTCAGCAGCCCCGAAGATAACCCCACTATTCTCTGACCGGCGCAACGACGGCTTCTACGGCTACGAAGCCCTGCCCCGCAGGGCATAGCATCCAGGCAAGTTTTCTTGACGCTGGATACTTTTGTCAAGTATGATTGACGTATGGAGTTTAAGGAAAGCGCCTTCAAACACGGATACAACCGCACGGAAATCACCCACGCTATCCGCAACGCTTGGCGAATCCTTGACCTCGACGAAGGCGTAACCCTATTCCTAGGACCAACTCCTTCGGGAAACATCCTTGAAATACTAACCAACAGAGACGGCACCGTATTCCATGCGATGCAAGCCAGACCAAAATTCTTTCAATAAAAGGTGATAACAATGGAAACCAAAACAAAACTAAGTGACGAAGAATACGCCTTACAGTTCATCAAGTCAGACCCGCAAGACATCATCCGAAACGCCAAGGCAATCCACGAGGGAGAAATCCTACGTCTTATACAGACCGCTCGCGATAGGAAAGAAGCTGCCGAACATGACCTCGTAGACGCAGTACGCCAGGCTCGCGCCGAGGGTGTTACTTGGCAAGCCATTGGCGGGCTACTCGGCATGAGCCGCCAAGGCGCACAATCTTTTTACGCCGAACGCATCGCCTAATACTGTAAAGAAAGGACTAACATCCATGCCCGCCCGTTATCTGGCTCTCACTGACGTTGCCAATCGTATCGGCATAGCTGAAGGCGCTATCCGCTCTTACTCGGCTAAAGGAATGCTCCCTGAACCTGACGCATACACAGGTACGGGTGCCCGGGCTGTGCGTGGCTGGCTACCCGAAACCATAGACGCGTGGAACCAGGCTCGCCCAGGACGCGGGAACTGGGGTAATAATCGGGGCGGCTCAGCGGATTTGTAATATTATGACCCGTTTTGAAACATTGCCATCGTAAATCTGACCTACCCAGTGGTCTCCGTTGTGTGTCATAGTAGAGACTTCCGGTGCCGTATGTGCGGTTTTTTCATGGTTGCCGCTTTTTCTTTTTTAGGAAGTGCTACCTTGACGCTCTGACTGGGGTTTTGGGAACGCTATTTTTGGGTGCCTCCACCGGTTTTGTGGTGCTATTGGTGGTGCTTTTTTAGCGATTATTTCCGACTATTTCCGACTATTTCCGATTATTTCCGATTATTTCAGAAATAAAAATAACAGCCCCGAAGCCCTTATTTGCTGGGGTTTCGGGGGTGTTTTTCCTGGTGGGCCATACTGGGATCGAACCAGTGACCTCTTCCGTGTGAAGGAAGCGCGCTACCGCTGCGCTAATGGCCCAAGGCTTATAAAGTTTAGCCTTATGTGGCTCGGAACGCAAAACGTTGACGGAATGCGGGAGAATGGGCGTTATCTGGCACTCGGTGGGGTTAGGGAACGTTGAGTCGAGCTGAAAAATCTGCGTGGAATCTTATTTACGAGTTTTAGCCGAAACTGGGCGCGAGAGAAACAAATTGGTACATGTTAAGAAAAATGCCCAGACAATTATCAGAATTTCTACAGCTATCGTTTAGAATTCTAATATGTGTGAGGTTTCAGATTCTGCTGTTCTCGTGAAAAAGCGCGTAACTTTGGATGATGTGGCAAAGGTGGCACACGTGGCGACCTCTACCGCTTCGCGGGCGTTGAATCGTCCGGGGCGTATCAATGCTGAGACGGAAGCCCTGGTGCGCCAGGTTGCGATTGAACTAGGTTACGAGAGGCCCGAAAATTTTTGGTTGCGGACGCACGTACTGACCCAAAAAGTTGGGGTCGTGATTGCGTTGGAGCAGTATCGCATGTTGGCTGCGATACAGGACAAATTGATTCTGGAGCATTACTTGCCGGTCTTGTATCCCACTGTTCCAAACCAAAGCGCGCGAATTATCAAGCGGGAGTTCAATAATGTAGACGGTCTGATTATCGATAATCCGCAAACACCCGGACGCATTCACTTGGAAATCCCTAATACTGAGCCACTGGTGGTGACGAATTGCGTGATTGACGAAGCGACTTGTGTCGTGCCGGATACGGAACAGGGAGTGGCGGTCTTGCTGACTCATCTAAAGTCATTGCGGCATCGGTCGATTACTTACTTTTACGCAAAGGATTGCTGGCTGGGCGAGAGCATTTTGCAGGCTTTGCAGTCTGGATGTGGGCAAGCGGGCGTGATTTTGCATCCGATGGGAAATGTGGGAAATAACCTGGAGGCTGGCGCTCGTGCAGTCGCGGCGTGGTGCCGGCACAAGGACAGTGCGGCGGTTTTTTGTGGAGATTATTCTGCCCTCGGGTTTATGCAAGAGCTGAACCGTTCGCTAAAGATGCTGGTGCCTGACGATGTTTCCGTCGTTGCCATCGGTGATGCCTTTATCGGACGTTTATGCCCTTCCGTCACCACGACTCTGGAGGTTCCGTACCGGAGAATTGGTACTGAAGCGGTGCGCCAGTTGCTCAGTCAGATTTATCATCCGTCCGGTCGCGAAAGGCGGGTGAAACCGATGAAAATGAGCCTCGTAAACGGTGGTACTACAGGCATTTCTTGATTTGAGTGCCGGCTGGCTCCGTGCCGTATTTGCAACCTCTGGTGACTTATGTATAAGATACTGGGGTTGGTTTTTCCAGCGTGTTGCGGATGTAGCTCAGTTGGTAGAGCATCACCTTGCCAAGGTGAGGGTCGCGGGTTCGAGTCCCGTCATCCGCTCGGTTTTTGGGGGAATCGAGCCTCGGTTCGGTTCCCCTCAAAAATTGGCTGTCTGAGGAGTCCTACCGGGTGCGTAACAGGTACTGGGTTTGGGCTTCTTTATAGAGTATGATACTCAAGACCACATTGGTGGGTTGGCCGAGTGGCTAGGCAGCGGCCTGCAAAGCCGTATACACCGGTTCGAATCCGGTACCCACTTCGACGGGCGGTTGGCGCAGCTGGTTAGCGCGTTTCCTTGACACGGAAGAGGTCGCAGGTTCGAGTCCTGTATCGCCCACCACGACGCAGGTCGAGGATAAAGCCACGACCTGCGTTTTTTGGTTTTATGAGCCGGGCAAGCTTGCTTGCAAAGGCTCATAAAACCAAAAAACGTTAGCGGGGGACCCGCTGGTGGTTTTATCCGAGACCAAGGAAGTGGCGCGCAATTTTGCGGAGCAAAATTGTTGGCACCTCGGTGCGGGTGTGGTTGCTATTTTGCGGAGCAAGATAGCTGGTACTTAACATGGCTGCTAAATCTCCCAGAATGTTTTTCCTATTATTTCCCGCGCGTATAAGATTGTCTCAGTAAACCAAGACTGAGAAAGGCGCAAAGTGTCCGAGATCAACGTCACTATTGACGGGAAAGCAACCCAGATTGAATCCACTATCACCGGTGAAGATTTGTACCGGGATCGTAAAGAAGTCATTGCTTACTTCATCAACGGTCAGGCACGTGACCTGTATCGCGAACTCCATGACGGGGACACAGTTGAAGCCATCACTATCGACTCTGAGATGGGCTTGAACATCTTGCGCCACTCCTGCACTCACGTGATGGCTCAGGCAGTCAAGCAGGTTCGCCCGAATGTGAAGTACGGCATCGGTCCTTTCATCGAAAACGGTTTTTACTATGATTTCGGTGTCGATGAGCCTTTCACTCCGGAAGATTTGATAGCCATTGAGAAATACATGGCGCGGATTTGTAAAGAAGACCAGAAGTTCGTGCGCCGGGTCGTTACCGAAGATGAAGGTCGCGCTGAACTCGCCGATCAGCCTTACAAACTGGAATTGATTGGCTTGAAAGGAACAGACTCCGACAATGACCAGGCTGCCGCCGGAGCTTCGGTGGAAGTCGGGGGCAGTGAGCTGACGATTTACGATAACGTGCGCAAGAACGGTGAGGTGGCGTGGAAGGACTTGTGCCGTGGTCCTCACGTACCTTCGACCCGGCTCTTAAACGGCGTGTTTAAGCTGATGAAAGTATCAGCCGCGTACTGGCGCGGTGACCAGGCAAATGACTCTCTGCAACGTATCTATGGCACCGCTTGGGCGACTAAAGATGATTTGAAAGAGTACGTGACCCGCATGGAGGAGGCTGCCAAGCGTGACCATCGCCGGCTGGGAAACGAGCTCGATTTGTTCAGTTTCCCGGAGGAAATCGGATCCGGTTTGGCGGTGTTCCATCCCAAGGGTGCGATGGTGCGTATGGAAATGGAAAACTATTCTCGACGTCGCCATCTGGAAGAAGGGTACTCTTTCGTTTACACCCCGCATGTCACGAAGGGTCAGCTGTTTGAAACGTCGGGACACTTGGAGTGGTACAAAGATGGTATGTTCCCGCCCATGCGTGTGGATGAGGAATGCGATGATCAGGGCAATGTCACCAAGGAAGGCTTCGACTACTACTTGAAGCCTATGAACTGCCCCATGCACAACCTCATCTATAAATCTCGTTCGCGTTCCTATCGGGAGCTACCGCTGCGCTTGTTTGAGTTCGGAACGGTCTACCGTTACGAGAAATCTGGTGTGGTTCACGGTCTCACTCGCGGACGTGGCTTCACCCAGGATGACAGCCATATCTATTGCACGCGCGAACAGATGAAAGACGAGCTGACAAAACTGTTGACTTTCGTGCTGGATTTGCTCAAAGACTACGGGTTGGATGACTTTTACCTGGAGCTTTCTACAAAGAATCCGCATAAGTTTGTGGGGTCTGACGAGATTTGGGAGGAAGCGACCAATACGTTGGCGGAAGTTGCCACAGCTTCGGGCTTGGAACTGGTTCCGGATCCGGAGGGAGCGGCGTTCTATGGTCCCAAGATTTCCGTGCAAGCTCGAGATGCAATCGGCCGCACATGGCAGATGTCGACCATTCAGCTGGACTTTAACCTGCCCGAACGCTTTGATTTGGAATACACCGCGGCGGATGGAAGTCGGCAACGTCCCGTGATGATTCACCGTGCCTTGTTCGGTTCAATCGAACGCTTCTTTGGGGTGCTGACTGAGCACTATGCGGGAGCATTCCCGGCTTGGCTGGCGCCGGTGCAGGTGCGTTTGGTGCCGGTGGCAGAGGCATTCAATGACTACTGCGAAGACATTGCGAACCGTTTGCGTGCGGAAAACGTTCGGGTCGAGGTGGATACGACCGATGACCGTTTCGGTAAGAAAATCCGCAATGCTGCCAAGGATAAGATTCCTTTCACTCTCATTGCTGGTGGGGAGGACGCTGAGGCAAACGCGGTGTCTTTCCGCTATCGCGGTGGGGAGCAAAAGAACGGTGTCCCAATTGACCAAGCGATTGCGGAAATCCTGGAGGTTATCCGCAGTCGCAGGAACGACTAAGATGACTGACTTACCCGCGGAATCAAGCGAAAATTTCGGTGCGCAAACTGACGGGATGGAACGATTGTGGACTCCTCATCGGATGGTGTACATCGATGATGGACCGCATCGTGATGTGAAAACCTGTCCGTTTTGTGAGGGTCCGAAAGGCGGGGACGAACAGAGTCTCATTGTGTATCGAGGCGAGACTTGCTTCGTGGTGATGAACCTGTTTCCTTACAATCCCGGTCATGTTCTGGTTTTGCCCTATCGACATATTCCCGATTACACCGATTTGGACTTTGCGGAACGTGTCGAATTTGGCGAACTCACCGCGCACACTATGGAGGTCATCCGTCAGGTCAAAGCTCCGCAAGGGTTTAATCTGGGGATGAATCAGGGCGCGGTCGCGGGAGCAGGAATCGCGGGTCACCTGCACCAGCACATCGTGCCGCGGTGGGCGGGGGACGCGAATTTCTTTCCCATCGTGGCGCGTACCAAGGCGGTTCCGGAGCTGTTGGGTCAGACTCGTCAGGTGTTGGCTGAGGCTTTCGGCGATTGGCAGCCACGCGAAATCTGAAACTTTCCCGGTATGGGACTTGAGAAACTGTTGCTAGATCACAATGAAGACCACCAAGACTAACGCCATGCGACTGTTGGACGGTGCCGGAGTAGCTTATGAAACGTCGAGCTACTCCACGGAAGGGGACGTCGGCGCGCTCCATACTGCCGAAGTCCTGGGAATTCCCCCTGAACTCATTTACAAGACCCTGGTGTTGGAAGATGGGCAGGGCGGTCACTATGTCGCGGTCGTTCCCGCCGATGCTGAGCTGGACTTGAAAAAGACTGCCGCGCATTTCGGTGTGAAACACGTCCAGCTCATTAATTGGCGGACCTTGCGGGAAGTGACCGGCTATATCCGCGGAGGATGTTCCCCTTTGGGAATGAAAAAATTGTTTCCCACGGTCATCGAGGAAACTGCCATATTGCTCGATAAGTTCTATGTTTCGGCAGGGATGCGGGGCTTGCAAATTGTGGTTAATCCTCAGGAATTGGCACCAGTGGTGTCGGCCGGTTTCGCGGATATAGTGCAGTAATAGCTAAAATGGGGACGATTGAGAAATTTTAAGAGTATGAACAAGGAAAGAAGGAAAAATGTCTGATCAACTGGCGCAAGGCACTGGAACTGATTTAGTGAAGCGGGGTATGGCGCAGATGCTCAAGGGCGGTGTCATTATGGACGTCGTAAATGCCGAGCAAGCCAAGATTGCCCAAGATGCCGGTGCCGTGGCGGTGATGGCTCTGGAGCGCGTTCCGGCGGATATTCGCGCCGAAGGTGGAGTCGCCCGTATGAGCGACCCTGATTTGATTGATGAGATTATCAATGCGGTGTCTATTCCTGTGATGGCAAAAGCCCGAATTGGTCATTTTGCGGAAGCTCAGGTGTTACAGAGCCTGGGTGTGGATTACATCGATGAATCCGAAGTTCTGACCCCGGCTGACTACAAGCATCACATCAACAAGTGGGATTTCACCGTGCCTTTCGTGTGTGGCGCCACCAACCTCGGTGAGGCTTTGCGTCGTATCAGTGAGGGCGCTGCCATGATTCGTTCCAAGGGTGAAGCCGGTACCGGGGACGTGTCCAACGCGGTGACCCATATGCGCACCATGACTTCTCAGATCAACCGTTTGACCACCATGCGTCCCGATGAGCTGTTTGACGCCGCCAAGGAATTGCAGGCTCCCTATCCGCTGGTCAAAGAGGTTGCGGATACCGGGAAGCTGCCGGTCGTGCTGTTCACCGCGGGCGGTATCGCCACCCCGGCTGACGCGGCGTTGATGATGCAGTTGGGTTCCGAGGGCGTGTTCGTGGGCTCCGGCATCTTTAAGTCCGGTGATCCGGCGAAGCGCGCGGCGGCGATTGTGAAGGCTACGGCTCGCTACAACGAACCGGAAGTGGTCGCTGAGGTGTCCCGTTCCTTGGGTGAAGCCATGGTCGGCATCAACGTTCACGATATTCCTGACGAGGCACGCCTAGCTCAGCGCGGTTGGTAAACCGCTGGCTCGGTCGTGAGCCAGCATATTCGCGTCTTTAGGAAAACCACAGAAAAGGATGATTTTGGATCAAAAACAATGGCGCGTAGGCGTCTTGGCTCTGCAGGGTTCGGTGATTGAGCATGTCCGAGCCCTGCAGGCTTTGGGCGCCCTTCCTGTGGAGGTAAAAGTTAGCGCTCACCTGCAGGATTTGGACGGTTTGATTATTCCCGGCGGGGAATCTACCACCATGTATAAGTTGGCGCGAGCCTTCGACCTGTTTGATTCCTTAAAAGCCTTTGTTCACAGTGGAAAAGCCATTTATGGCAGCTGCGCGGGCATGATTATGCTGGCTGACCACATTGTTGATGGTATCAAGGGGCAAGAGACGCTGGGAGGATTGGACGTGGTAGTGCGACGTAACGCGTTCGGTCGACAGGTCGATTCGGCGCAAAGTTTCGTCGACCCCGGTTCCTTCGGGGGCGACCAGCCCCTTCCGGCGGTATTTATTCGCGCTCCTTGGGTGGAGTCGGTCGGATCGGGGGTGGAAGTGCTCTCGACTTGGCAGCAAACTCCCCAGTCGACTCCGCGAGTGGTGGCAGTACGCCAAGGTCCCTTGTTGGCGACCTCATTCCACCCCGAAGTAACCGATGACCTGCGAGTACATAGTTACTTCTTGAACCTTGTGAAAGCTCAGACCAGCTGAGAGCCACTAAAAGGGGAAAGATCATGGACGAAGTCTGGCGTTCCGGACAGCAGCACTGTGATGCTGTGCCGGGCGCGGGATTCGAGAGTGATACGCAGACCTCTCTGGAGGACTATTTCCTGAATGAATGGCCCCAGGATGAGGAAGGCTATAACCATCGCCAGGCCGCACGAGTCGTGGCTTTCAACAGTCGTGACGAGTTGCTATTGCTGCGTGGGCATGACTTTTCTGACTTCGACCACTGGTGGTGGTTTACCGTCGGCGGCGGACTGGAGATAGGGGAGGACCCGCGAGCTGGGGCAATACGGGAGTTCTTTGAAGAAACCGGTTACCGTCTGCAGCCAGACGCGTTGGTTGGTCCGGTGCTATGCCGGCACGCCACCTTCGAGTTTCACGCGTTGACTTGCCGCCAAGACGAGCTGTTTTTTCTGACCTGGCTGCCTGGAGAACCCGTGTTTGTGCGAGACGGGTTTACCGCCGTCGAACAGAAAGTCTTGGATGAAATGAGATGGTGGAACCTCTCTGCATTACAACGCGAAATAGCTGATGGTGCGGTGGTTTACCCGCAGGATTTGGTTTCCCTGGCGCATGGCTGGGTGCGGGGCTGGGATGGGACCTGCCCGGAAATCAGTGAAGGTACCGTGGGGAAGCGCCGCCCTGCCGGTTAAATATTTGGTGCCTGATCACAGAACAGGCACCAAAAGCATTTATTTTGACCGAAGTCAGTAATGAAAGGCGTTTTCGGTGCCTCCGATTGTGGGGTGTGCAGGTTCGCCGTGGCATGCCGCTATCCCTAGGCTAGCTTTCAGGCTAAAATTTGTAGCCATGCTCGCGTCCTCTCTTTCCGTGTTTGATGTCATCCAAGTCGGTGTCGGACCTTCCGCTTCACACACCGTCGGACCGATGCGCGCCGGTGCGGATTTCGTGGCACTATTGCTTGATTCTGGGCAGCCTTTCCGGCGTCTGGAAGTTGAGCTCCAGGGTTCTTTGGGTGCCACTGGTCGCGGACACCTCAGCGATGGTGCGGTGCTGGGGGGTCTTTCCGGTTTCATTCCCGCTACGGTACAGCCCGGCGCGGTAGCGCGTCTGTTGGACGCGGTGACTCCGGAAGGGGCACTAGTCTTGCCGGGCGGGTCGACGGTGCCGTTCTGCTTTAAGCGGGATTTGCTTTACCGACCGCAGACGATAGCCCCATTCCACGCGAATTCTCTCGTGATTAGAGCCTACGATGATGCTCAGGTTACCTTTTCGAAACGCTACTATTCCACCGGTGGGGGGTTCGTCACCCGTGACGAGGCAGATTTCGGGGAACCCGGTGAACTGACCTCCCTCGATGAGGGTACCGCCGCAGCTGACGTGCCCTACCCGTACAACTCTATGGACGACCTTTTGCAACTGGCGCAAAGTGAGGGAAAATCCCTCGGCGACCTGGTGCGAGCCAATGAGCTAAGTCGGATGACCAAGACTGAGCTGGGGCAAGGTCTGGACAACCTGCGCAAGATGATGAACAAATGCATAGATAACGGCTGCACCAGCACTGAAACCATTCTGCCTGGCGGATTGTCCGTGCCGCGCCGAGCGCACCGATTGTTCCTCCACTTGCGAGCTCGAGATGGCAAGCCCGGCACTCCGGCGATTTGGCGTAGCTTCGCGCAAGACCCTATGCGCGCAATGGACTGGGTGAACCTGTGGGCGCTGTCCGTAAACGAGGAAAACGCGGCTGGCGGAATGGTGGTGCGAGCCCCCACAAATGGTTCGGCGGGTATCGTGGCAGCGGTGGGGCGTTACCTGCAGTGGTTTTGTCCCGAAGTGGAACAGAAATGTGGCTCGGCGCAGCGCGACTACCTGACGGTGGCAGGGGCGGTAGGTGGAATCATTAAAACGAATGCCTCTGTCGCTGGGGCAGAAGTCGGCTGTCAGGGTGAAGTCGGATCCGCGGCAGCTATGGCAGCGGGAGGCTTGGCTGCCGCTTTGGGGGGAAGTCCTCACCAGATTGAGAACGCCGCTGAAATCGCGATGGAGCATCATCTGGGCTTGACCTGCGACCCTATCGGCGGTCTGGTGCAGGTTCCCTGCATCGAACGCAATGCTATCGCTGCCATCAAAGCTATTAACGCCGCCCGCATGAGCTTGTGGGGAGACGGAACACATCGGGTCAGCTTTGACGAAGTTATTGAGACTATGCACCAGACTGGTCTGGATATGAACTCAAAATACAAAGAAACCGCCACCGGGGGGCTGGCGGTCAACGTCGTGGAATGCTGAAAAATCAGCGTTTAGAAATCGAAATTTGGGTTTCATGCGGCTACGGTCCGATGATTGTGTCGGAATTGCGGTAATCTCAGTTGGACGATACGAGGAACGTTTTATTAAACTGTCTTCGTTATAGGCAAGAAGTTTAAGGAGATACATCAATGTCGGGTCACTCAAAATGGGCCACCACGAAACATAAGAAGGCTGCCATCGACGCCAAGCGCGGCAAGCTGTTTGCGCGCCTGATTAAGAATATCGAAGTGGCGGCGCGTACCGGCGGCGGTGATCCTGCCGGTAATCCGACCCTTTTTGATGCCATTCAGAAAGCCAAGAAATCCTCCGTTCCTGCGGATAACATCGATCGCGCGGTGAAGCGCGGCTCTGGTGCTGAATCCGGTGGTGCAGACTGGCAGTCCATTACTTACGAAGGTTACGGACCTAGCGGGGTGGGCTTCATCGTGGAGTGCCTCACCGATAATAAGAATCGCGCGGTGTCTGAAGTGCGGACTATCTTTAGCCGTAACGGTGGCAATATCGCCGATTCTGGTTCCGTTTCTTACCAGTTTGCCCGCCGTGGGGTCATCGAGGTCGCCAAAGTTGACGGCTTGGACGAAGACAAGATTCTGGAAGCGGTGTTGGCAGCTGGCGCTGATGATGTGGAAGATGCTGGTGAAATTTTTGTAATTGAGACTGAACCGACGGATTTGGTGGCGGTTCGTACCGCTTTGCAGGATGCTGGGATTGACTACGACTCGGCGGAATCCCAGTTCGTTCCTTCGGTCAAGGTGGGCTTGGACTTGGATGCCTATCGCAAGGTCATGCGCCTGTTCGACGCTCTCGAGGATAGCGATGACGTGCAGAACGTGTACATGAACGGCGATGCTTCCGATGATGTCATCGCACAATACGAAGCCGAATAGTAAACGTCTCTATGCGAGTTTTGGGCATCGACCCCGGTATCACCAGGTGTGGTATCGGGGTCGTTGACTTTGATACGAGCCGGCGGTGTACTTTGGTCTATGTCGATGTGGTGCGCAGTGACCCGAACACTGCCACACAGTTTCGACTCTTGAAAATTTCACAAGGGGTGGCTGAAGCTATCAATCGCTTTCAGCCGGACATTGTGGCTTTGGAGCGACCTTTTGCAAAGGAAAATCGTCAATCTGTAGCTACCACTATGCAGGCGATGGGCATCGCCATGGTTGAAGCGGCGCGTCAGGGGCTCCCTGTGGCAGTACACACGCCCTCGGAGGTGAAAGCAGCTGTGAGTGGTAACGGGAGTGCCGCGAAAGCGCAGGTACAGGCTATGGTGGCACGGATTTTGCGCTTAGATAAACCACCAAAGCCCGCCGATGCGGCTGACGCATTAGCTATTGCTATCACTCAAGCCTGGCGTGGCACGGGGATTCTCGGAGCGGGTGCGGATGGAGATTTTAGCGTCAGTTTGAGTGGGAAAGTGAAAACGGCAGCCGGCACTCACTTGACTGCTGCCCAACGCTTGTGGGCAGAAGCGGAAGCAAAAACTCGACGTTCCGGCGCGGTGGATCCACGACGACACCAGAAACCGCTATAGTACAAATGTTCGAATTTTCAACCACGAGGACAATTAGTGATTTCTGTAATTAAAGGGGAGGTTGTCTCCAAGAAGCTGGACCGAGCTACGGTGCTGGTGGGGGGATTGGGATTGGAATTTCTTGCCACCCCAAACACCTTGGCAGCTTTGGTTCCGGGAACGACTGCCACGGTGCAAACATACCTGGTGGTTCGCGAAGATTCCTTGACTCTCTATGGATTTGCTTCTCCCTCGGAACGTGATACTTTTGCGACTTTGATGCAAGTCAAAGGGATTGGTCCCAAGCTCGGATTAGCGGCCCTTTCAGTTTTGAGCCCCGAAGCCCTGGCTGCAGCGGTGGTTAACAGTGATGTGGCGGCGTTGCAAGGCATTCCCGGTGTGGGCAAGAAGTCCGCTGAACGGATGATTCTGGAAATCGGGGACAAACTCGGTGGCGTATCTGGCGTGGCAGCATCCACAGGTGCGACCGCCGGTTTTAACGCCAGTACCGTCGTCGAAGCGCTGAGCAATCTGGGTTACAACCAAGCCCTCGCTACCGAAGCGGTCAACGCGGTATCAGCCAGTGATGCTCCCACCGCATTGCGGGAAGCCTTAAAGTACCTGGGGAGCAAACGTGGCTGAAGATACAGATTTCTCTCATGAGCAGCGTTTGGTGGATTCCTCCGCGCCCGATGCGGAACGCGCCGCCGAAGCGGCTTTGCGCCCCAAGACGCTCGGTGATTTCATCGGTCAGGAAACTGTCAAGACCCAGTTGCAGCTGGTCCTTTCGGCAGCAAAAGAACGGGGTGAGGCTGCCGACCATGTTTTGTTAGCGGGTCCTCCGGGGCTGGGTAAGACGACTCTGGCAATGATTATCGCCGCTGAAATGTCATCTTCACTGCGACTGACTTCCGGTCCTGCCATCGGTCACGCTGGTGATCTAGCGGCGATACTGTCTTCTCTGCAAGAGGACGATGTCCTGTTTATTGACGAAATTCACCGGTTGGCACGTCCTGCCGAAGAAATGCTTTACCTGGCAATGGAAGATTTTCGAGTTGATGTCGTAGTGGGCAAAGGACCTGGCGCCACATCTATTCCTCTGACGCTGCCACCCTTTACCCTGGTCGGAGCCACAACTCGGGCGGGTCTGCTCCCAGCACCCCTGCGTGACCGCTTCGGTTTCACCGCGCATCTGGAGCCCTACCAGCCCCCAGATTTGGCACTCATCGTGAAACGTTCTGCCAGTTTGCTGGGGTCTGAGATTACCGAGGACGCTGCCAGCGAAATTGCCCGCCGTTCGCGTGGTACGCCTCGGGTAGCGAACCGTCTGTTGCGCCGGGTCATTGACTTTGCCCTGGTTCATGGTCATCCCCGGTGTGATTTGGAATCGGCACGTCGTGCCTTGGAACTGTTCGAGGTCGACGAGCTGGGCTTGGATCGCTTGGATCGCAGTGTTTTACGTGCGGTAATAGAGAGATTTGCGGGAGGCCCGGTTGGTTTGCACACCCTCGCGGTGTCCGTCGGGGAGGAACCAGAGACGATTGAAGAAGTCGTGGAGCCGTTCCTGGTGAGAGAAGGTCTCTTGATACGTACCAATCGAGGTCGCGCCATCACTCCGAAAGGTTGCGAACACTTAGGCGTTACTCCACCGGCGGAAAATGCTCTGTTTTAGCGGGTATATTTTCCGTTTTTGTCGTGCAGGCTTTAGACTTGGACGGTCGCCTAATTTAAGGAAGGTTTATCTGTGCTGCCATTTCAAAATGCCGCAAGCAATGCCCAAAATCCCATGATTACTTGGGGGATACTTGGTTTAGCGTTTTTGTTGATGATTATTTTTATGCGCAGGTCCGGTCAGAAACGCTTGTCTCAGATGGAAGAGCAGCGTAAGTCTATGGAACAGATGATGACTCCGGGGACTTGGGTGCGTACCACCTCCGGTTTCTTTGGCAAAGTCGTCGAAGTTAGTGGGGAAGTTATTACCTTGGCTAATCTGACCGGTGAGGAAACCTTGTGGGATATTCGGGCTATCGCCAAAGTTGAGGATCCAAACTTTGGAACCGTTAGTGACTCTGATTCCGTGACGGAAACGGATTCGGTGGCTGCTGACCCGGAAGCACCTGAAACCAAGCCAGAGGAATCAGGATTTGGCTCCAACGTGGAAGATAATTCCACACCCGGTGAGGACACTGAAAAAGGTGAGGGTCACACCTTTTGACCCCGAGACTTTTACAACACACATTGAAAGCTAGATAAAGAAGGAAAATCTGTGGCTGCCAAGAAGACTAAGAACAAGGCGTTGCGCACACTCATATTTTTCGCCGTGATTGTGGTGGCTCTGGCGGGGACCCTGGTTGGTTCGACCATTTTCTCAAATGGCTCGTATGCCCCGAAGCTGGCTATCGATCTAGAAGGTGGAACCCAGCTGATTCTCACCCCGAAAAATACAGAAGCCAAGGCAAAAGCCATCTCCGACGCCGATATTGAACAAGCTATTGAAGTCATCCGCCAGCGTATCGACGCCTCCGGTGTCGCCGAGGCCGAGATTGCGCGGAATGGTCAAGAGAACATTTCGGTAGGTATTCCCGGCAACCCCAGCGAAGAAACTTTGGCATTGATTCAACAGTCCGCAGTCATGCGTTTCCGTACCGTGCTGCTGAGCGCGCCAGGTAATGCTACTAATAATGAGGATCCCCAAGCGCTTCTGGGACAGTTGACGGGGGCTGCGGCTCCTGCCGGACAGGGGCAACCAGCCGCCGGAGAAACCGGTGGTCAACAAACTCAGACCACGGTGGGCGAAGGCAATAATACCGTGACGATTCCGCCTTCTGCGCCGACAGAAAAGGGTAAAACGCAGTCTTTGGTCTTAAACTCTACGGATCCCAGCGCTACTCCTGAGCCGACAAGCAATCCAGGCAAGCCGGCACCCACACCGGCTGCTAAACAGCACCCCTCCGCGGCGATTCCTTTCGATGAACTCATGAAACAGGCGGAAAAATATCCCGACACACCCGCCGGTGAGTCCAAAGTCATTAACGACCGGAAACACATCACGGTACGGGATATGTTCATCTTTAATCATTTGGATTGCACCGACCCGGCATCTCTCAAGGGTGGTTCCCTGGACGACCCGAAAAAGAATTTGGTGGCTTGCTCTAAGGAAGGTTACGAGAAGTACATCTTGGGTCCCGAGGTACTTTCCGGTACCGACTTGGTCTCCGCGTCTTCCGGGATGGGCACTAACCAGCAGGGTAACGCTACCGGTCAGTGGGAAGTCGCGCTGAAGCTTGATGCTGATGGCGCCAAGAAATTCGATGCCGTGGCAAAGGTTCTGTACCCCAACCAAAACCAGGGGAGCAACCGTAATCCTGACAATAACCGTTTCGCGATTGTGCTGGACTCCCTGGTCGTTAGCGCTCCGGGGGTAAACGCTCCCGCGTTCGGTGGCTCGGCATCTATCTCCGGTTCCTTGACTCGAGAATCCTCCGCTACTTTGGCTAATCAGCTCCAGTTTGGTTCGCTGCCTCTGAACTTTGAACAGCAATCCAAGCAATCCATCTCGGCGACCCTGGGTGGGGAACACCTGAAAGTCGGGTTCTATGCCGCTATCGTTGGCTTGATTCTGGTCGTGCTTTATCTGCTCCAGCAATATCATGCTTTGGCAGGTTTGGCGACGGCATCCCTGCTTCTGGCTGGCGGCATTGTGTACTTGGCAGTGGCTATTCTGTCTTGGTCGATGGGATACCGACTCTCGCTGGCAGGGGTGGTCGGTTTGATTGTGGCAGTCGGCGTGACCATGGACTCGTTCATCATCTATTTCGAACGTATCCGCGATGAGGTTCGTGATGGCAAGCCCCTGGCTACCGCGGTGGAAACCGGATGGAACCGTGCGAAACGCACCATTGTGGTGTCCGATATTGTGAACATCGTGGCTGCGGTGGTTCTCTATGTTCTGGCTGTTGGTGGTGTGCAGGGCTTCGCATTTACCTTGGGTCTAACCACGTTGGTTGACTTGGGAATTATCTTCCTGTTCACTCACCCCATGATGTCGTTGCTCATCAAGACTCGTTACTTCGGTGAAGGTCGGAAGTTCAGCGGTCTCGATCCCCTGCACCTTGGTGCCAGCAGCGACCGTATCTATATGCGTTCCACCGCAACCGCGACTTTTTCTCGGAAAAAGAAATCTGCGCAAAAGGTCGCGTCGCCAACTATCTCTCTGGCTCGCCAAAAGGCTGGTCTGCTGCAGGCAGACGAGGAAGATACTGCAGATACAGCTGCCACTCAGAACGCGAATCTAGAATCGGATACTCCCGCGACTGAGCCTGCAGCGGAAACTTCCTCGACTGAATCGCAGTCTGAGACAGCGAAATCTGATGAGAGCGGGGAGGACACCGCCTCGAAAGACGAACCCACCCAGACAGAGGAGGACGCGAAATGATGAGTTATGCCCAGTGGGGTAATGCGCTTTACTCCGGAAAAAAGTCTTATGGAATCATTAAAAATCGACGGATTCCGCTCACTGTCGGAGCTATTTTGATGGCAATCTCCGTCATCGGAATCGCGATTTTCGGGTTGAACCCGTCTATTGAATTCACCGGTGGCGCTGAGTTTGTAGTCACGAACACCGTGAAAAATCCGCCTCAGCAACCTGCATATAACGCGGTCAAAGCTGCCGGTCTGAACGAACAGACTAAAGTTGCGCAGATGGGCACGAACGGTCTGCGCGTTCAAACCAGTCAACAGCCCAACGATGTGGAGCTCAAGATTCAGCAAGAGCTGGCAAAGTCTTACCACGTGGACATTAAGAAAGTCTCCAAGACTTCCATTGGTCCGTCTTGGGGTGCTTCGGTGTCCAAGCAGGCTTTGGTTGGTTTGCTGGTATTCATGGGCATGATTGCTGTGCTGCTGATGGCGTACTTCCGCACCTGGACCATGTCTTTTTCCGCGCTGTTTGCCTTACTGCACGACTTCCTGATTACCTTGGGCGTTTTTGCCTACACACATATTGAGATTACTCCGGCAACGATTATCGGCTTGCTGACGATTCTGGGGTATTCGCTCTATGACACGGTGGTGGTATTCGATAAAATTCGCGAAAATACTCGTGATATGTTCAATCAGTCGCGCTCCAAGTACAACGAACTGGCGAACCTCTCGATTAACCAAACCATGGTGCGTTCCATCAACACCTCCATCACCGGTATTCTGCCGGTGTCGGCGATTCTGTTCCTGGGAGCGGCACTACTGGGCACATCCACTCTGTTGGATATCTCGATGCCGCTGTTTATCGGCATGATTGTGGGTACCTTCAGCTCCATCTTTATTGCCACCCCGATGCTGACGCTGATTCGAGGGCGTTCCCAAGCTATCAAAGACCACAACGCCAAGGTGGATAAGGCTCGCGCTGCCGCGGTGGAATCCGGTGCCGTGACTCTCAAGGAAGACGGTTCTTTCCAAGAAATTACTCCCGCGGTGGTAGCCGCTCCCATGGTTCCCGGACACCATAAGGGACAAGCTTCTCAGCCAAAACGGAAGAAGAACAAGAAATGAATACGGCGGTTGATTTTGACCCGCGGCTGCACCAGATTATTACTTCGCATCTGGCAGAGATTCCTGATTTTCCTCAGCCTGGGGTTCTGTTTCGTGACTTTTCCCCGCTACTGGCTTCGGGGGATCCTTTTCGGGAATTGATTGCCGGGATTGCCCAGCATTATCGCGGTCGAGTCAACGCGGTTGCGGGGTTGGAGTCACGCGGTTTTATTCTTTCCTCGCCTTTGGCTGTGGAACTAGGTGTGCCCATGATTATGGTGCGTAAGGCAGGGAAACTGCCCGGTCACGTAATCAGTGAATCCTATGACCTGGAATATGGTTCGGCGACAATTCAAGTCCAACCGGAAACAGTGCAAGGCTTTGACAGTATCTTGGTAGTGGATGACCTGTTAGCGACGGGTGGTACTGCCGCCGCGTCCGTGAAACTGTTGGAAAAAGCCGGGGGACATGTCAGCGAGATCTTGGTATTGATGGAGCTGAAAGCGCTGAACGGACGCAAGCACTTGGGCAATACCCCATTCCACTCGCTCGTTGAACTGTAAACAGATTTATTCCTTTTGGGGTATTTCGAATTTAGCTGGTCAATTCGTTGAATTTACGTTTGATTTTGGAAAAAAATCCAGGTCACGCCCAATTCAACTAACGCTCATCGGGTAAAACAATTAGAATCTCTGTATGGAGCAAGCGCCGGAGATTGTCAATGAGCCCAGTGAGAGCACTGGCGCGTTGCGGGGTTCCCTGTTTCGGCTGGTTCGTTCCCGGAGTCCTTACCGGGAGCTAGAACCCGTAATCCGGGCAGTCAAAGAAAACCACCCGAAAGCAGACTTCGACCTCGTGGAACGGGCTTATACGACTGCTGAACGCTACCATCGGGGTCAGTTTCGAAAGTCCGGAAAGCCTTACATTACTCATCCTGTGGCAGTCGCGACCATCCTCGCTGAACTGGGTATGTCGGAAACGACGGTTGCCGCGGGTTTGCTGCATGACACAGTCGAGGACACCGACTATTCTCTGGAACAATGCCAGCGGGACTTTGGTGAGGACATTGCCGCTTTGGTTGACGGGGTCACCAAACTCGACAAAGTAAAATACGGGGATTCTGCACCTGCTGAAACCATCCGAAAAATGCTGGTAGCGATGGCGAAAGACATCCGGGTCCTGCTGATTAAACTCTCTGACCGTCTGCATAATGCGCGTACTTGGCGCTACGTTAGTAAAGAAAGCGCAGCGCGCAAAGCCAAGGAAACCCTGGAAATTTATGCCCCGCTGGCGCATCGGATGGGACTCAACGCTATTAAGTGGGAACTGGAGGATTTAGCATTTAAAACCCTCTATCCCCAGATTTATCAAGAAATCGACAAACTCATTCAGGAAGCCGCCCCCCGGCGAGAAGAACAACTCAGCGCCATTATCCAAACTATTGAAGGCGACTTGCGGGAAGCGAAGATTAAGGGGACAGTGAACGGTCGCCCGAAGCACCACTACTCGATTTATCAAAAGATGATTGTGCGTGGGCGTGATTTCAACGACATTTATGACTTGGTGGCAGTGCGTGTCCTGGTGGAATCTGTGCGAGATTGCTATGCCGTGCTGGGGCTGATGCACTCTCGATGGTCTCCGATGCTGGGGCGGTTCAAAGACTATATCGCGATGCCGAAATACAACCTGTACCAGTCGCTGCACACCACGGTGATTGGACCTAAGGGGAAACCCGTAGAGATTCAGATTCGTACTTTTGAGATGCACCGCCGTGCCGAATTCGGGATTGCTGCGCACTGGAAGTACAAGGAAAACCCGAACGCTAAATCCTTAAAGAAGTCCGAGGGCGGCAAGGTCTTGGACCTGGAAAATGAGATGGGTTGGTTGCGTCAACTGGTTGACTGGCAAAAGCAAACCCAAGACTCGGGGGAGTTCCTCGACTCACTGCGTTACGAAATTAACTCTGCGCAAGTTTACGTCTTCACCCCGAAAGGTCAGGTTGTGGTGTTGGCTGCCGGATCCACTCCGGTCGACTTCGCCTATTCCGTGCACACCGAAGTAGGAAATAAGACGGTCGGCGCCAAAGTCAACGGCAAATTGGTTCCTTTGGACTCGAAACTGGAAAACGGCGACACGGTGGAAATCTTCACTTCTAAGTCTCCCGGTGCATCTCCCAGTCGAGACTGGTTGTCATTTGTGGCGACCCCACGTGCCAAATCCAAAATTAAAGCCTGGTTTTCAAAGGAACGCCGTGAGGAATCCATCGATAAAGGCCGCGAAATCCTGGCAAAAGAGATTCGCAAACAAAAGTTGCCGTTACATCAACTCGCCAGCCACGAATTTTTGGAAACAGTGGCCAGTCAGCTGGGATTACCAAACGTTGATACTCTCTATGCGACCATCGGGGATGCCCACGTCAGCGCGCAGAATGTAGTGGAACGCCTGCTGACCTTTACCGGTACTCTCACCGATGATGATGAGGACACTTTGGCAGAGGAAGAAGTCGTCCCCACTCACGCGCCTACTTCTGAATCTCGTACCGGGGGATCCGGTGTATTGGTCGACGGTCAGGACGCCGATGACCTCTGGGTGAAGTTGGCAAAGTGTTGTACCCCGGTTCCCGGTGACGAAATTATGGGATTTGTCACGCGAGGGCACGGTGTTTCCGTGCATCGCGTGGACTGTGTGAATGCAAAGAATCTCGATGCCTCACAACCGGAACGTGTCATCAAAGTTAATTGGGCGCAACATGCCAAGACTCCGTTCCTGGTTCAGGTACAAATCGAGGCTCTGGACCGCGGGGGATTGTTGAGCGACGTAACCAGGGTTCTCACCGATAATCACGTGAATATTCTCTCGGGTAATATTTCCACCACTCGCGACCGGGTGGCGTATTCACGTTGGGCTTTTGAACTCGCCGAGCCTTCTCACCTGCAAAACATCCTCAATGACTTGGGACGTATCTCGGGAGTTTATTCCGCAACGCGCGTGACTCCTGGGAAAAACGGAACCATAGAACCGATCCCGCAGTCTTAAACTGCAGGGGAATCCCAGTTACGGGAAGACTTTATCTCTGGCTACGGTAATTCGGGGAGGTTACTCCGCCGCAGCTTTACGAGCCTGGTCCAGCCAACCCTTCCGGGCTTGCAAATCTTCTTCCAGTTTTTGGGTGTCCTTGCCGGCTTGTTTCGCGGCAGCAATCTTGCTTTCAAGTTTGGCGATTTTTTCTTCGAGCTGACCGACCAGACCCTCAGCACGGGCTTTCGTCTCGGGATTGGACTTTACCCAGGCATCGTTCTCAGCTTTCGCGATGGCCTGTTCCACGGAACGTAACCCGTTTTCCAAACGCTGCATATCTCCACGGGGGACCCGTCCAGCCTCGTCCCACTTATCCAGCAAGGCGCGGAATTTTGCCTTGGTGGTTTCCAGGTCCTTCACCGGCATGAGGGCTTTCGCTTGTTGCAGCAGCTGTTCTTTCACCTCAAGATTAGCTTGTTCTTCGGTATTGGTCTTGGCATTGTCAGCGCTGCGAGCATCGAAAAAGACCTGCTGGGCGGCACGGAAGCGTTCCCACAGAGCATCGTCATCTTTTCGGGAAGCCCGTCCGGCAGCTTTCCATTCTGCCATCAAATCTCGGTAGGCGGCTGAGGTCCGCGCCCAATCAGTCGAGTTGGCAAGCTCTTCAGCACGCTTAATCAGGGCTTCTTTAGCATTTCGAACTTCCGCCCGCCGAGCATCAAGTTGGGAAAAGAAAGACTTGCGGTGTCGATCAAAAGACGTGCGAGCTGCCGAAAAGCGTTTCCACAAGGCATCCTCAGTGGTGCGATCGATACGTGGGCCCTTGCGTTGGGAGTCTTTCCACGATTCCAGCAATTCGCGCAAGCGTTCCCCGGATTGTTTCCACTGGGTGCGCTCCGGGTCTTGGGCAGCAATCTTTTCTGCCGTTTCCACAATCTTGGTACGGGCTTCCAGAGCCTGCGCCTTAGCGACTTCGCGTTCTGCTGCCAGCTGTTCTTTGCGGGCGGTACCCAGCTCCCGCAGTTTTTCAATACGCGAACGCAGCCCAGCTAGGTTGCCTACTACCATTGGGGATTCCATGGCCTTGTCCAAGGACTTCAGCGTGGCATCAATGTCGTGGGCCTTTAACGTTGCCAAACGTGCTTGTGCCAAATCGACTTGGGCTTGCAGGTCGAGGAAACGACGCACGTAAAGCGCTAGAGGCTGTTCTGGAATTCCGTCCGCGTATTGACCGACTTCCCGTTCGGTGTCGCCGTCTTTGACAAAAACTCGACCTTGGTCGTCAACACGACCGTATTTGGAGGCTTCGTCCATAGCAATTTTCTCTACCGACCCCACGGACTTGTTCTGATTAGCGTTCTCAAGATGTACCGGGGTGAGCTGCGCGGGTTTTTCTGCAGACTGGGGCGCTGGTGTTGCGGAGGATACTTCGCTGGCTGTTGATTCGGGAAGGGGAGCGGCTGGTGACTCAGTTTGAGGTTGGCTGCTCGCTGCAACTTCAGTCTGGGTAGGTCCTGTTGAGGTGTCACCAGAGAGATTTTCCTGGGGTTCCTTGATTCCGCTGGTGTTGGATTCCTGTTCAGACGTGACCATGAATTTTTCCTCCTGACGGGGTTAGTGCCGCGGCACTTTCCGTACGCGTTGGTAAGTATATTTCCAGGATTACTTTACTTGAAAAGACGCACTTTCGGGAAACTGGGTGAAAGAAAATTCGTGATGAAAAAAATCAGTTAGCCTTGAACCATGGACGTGTTACGGATTGTTTCGCCAATTTATGGGGAAAATTGCTATGTTGCAGTAACTGCTAACAAATCCGCGCTGGTCGTTGATCCCGGCGCAAAAACTGCCCCGCGTATCAAAGCACTCTTGTCAGAGCTCGAAGCCGAACTGGCTGCGGTATTGCTGACTCACGGTCATGCGGATCACCTGTGGAACACAGCCCAGGTGGTCGCCAGCAACCCGGAGGTTCCGATTTATTTGGCAAAACCCGATCATTTCTGGATGGATGCACCCGGTCCAGGGGTCCAGCTGGGAGTAGACAATTACTTCACAGAAATGGACGGAGCCTGGGAACCAGTGACGGTCCAGGCTCCCCCTGATGAATTATTCACGGGCGGGGGAGCACAAATTATTCCCGATTTGACGCTCCGCGCCTTGCCTGCCCCCGGTCATTCGCCTGGTTGCACCATGTTTTTTGGGGCGGCAAAAGGCGAAGATCACGGTCAAGGACTTGGCTTTGACGGTCGTGAGGACCAGACATTTTGCTTTTCCGGTGACGTGATATTTAAAGGCTCAATCGGACGCACCGACTTACCCCATTCTGACCCTGAGGTGATGACGGAAACCTTGCGAACCCTCAAAATCAGCATCAATCCGGACACCCTACTGCTGCCCGGTCACGGAGAAAGTACCACTTGGGCAGCGGAACTAGCGACCAACCCATTTCTGAGATGACATGGGAAAATGAGAGAATATGCCCATGATGACATCACTTTCAGGTTTTCCTGAGTTCACGCCGGAGGAAAAAATCCTTGAGGACGAGCTGATTTCTCGTCTGACCAAAGTATTTGAGCTGCACGGATTTTCTCATTTAGAGACGCGCGCTATAGAACCTCTCAGTGAGCTGGAACGCAAGGGAGAAACCTCCAAAGAGGTCTACGTCCTGTCTCGCCTGCAAGACAAGGAAGGCAAAGAGGACCGTAAGAACGGACTGCATTTTGATTTGACTGTGCCGTTGGCGCGTTACGTGTTAGAAAACTCGCACTTGCTGCGGTTCCCATTCAAGCGTTATCAGATTCAAAAGGTATGGCGTGGCGAGCGTCCCCAGGAGGGTCGTTTCCGCGAGTTTGTTCAGGCCGATATTGATATGGTGGCAGCCGAAACTTTACCGCCACAATTTGAGATTGAGGCTCCGTTGATTATGGCGCAGGCTTTGGACTCCCTGCCGATTCCCACCCCGGTGGTACACGTGAATTCCCGCAAGATTTTGCAGGGTGTCTGCAACGCCTTGGGTATCGCACACGTGGAGGGGGTCCTGCAAGTCATAGACAAACATGACAAGGTCAGCCCCGATGATTTTGCAGGAATGCTCAGTGAACTCGGTCTCGATACGTCCCAAGTACAGACCCTGGTGAACTTGGCAGACATTTGTGGTGCTGATGAAAGCGTCATCCAACAGGTGCGTGATCTGGGACTACAAGATGACCTGTTGGAGGAAGGTCTGGAGGACGTGGCGCGGATGCTGCGCAGCGTTCCCGACCATGAGAAAGGCAACGTGGTCGCTGACTTTAAGATTGCCCGTGGGCTCGATTACTACACCGGCATGGTTTACGAAACATTCATCACGGGAGCTGAATCTTACGGTTCTATATGTTCCGGGGGGCGCTACGATAACTTGGTTTCGCAGGGTAAACGCCACTTTCCGGGGGTGGGTATGTCTATCGGCTTGACCCGTCTCATCTCGATTATTCTGGCTAACGATTGGGCGAAAGTGTCCCGTCAGGTTCCGACCTGTGTCTTGGTTGCGGTAGATAGTGAGGAAACCAGAGGACAAGCCGAGAACGTGGCTTGGAAGCTGCGGGCTCGCGGTATCAACACGGAAGTCAGCCCCACCGCTGCCAAATATGGTAAACAAATCAAATACGCGGTGACTCGTGGTATTCCCTACGTGTGGTTTGTGGAATCCGGGGA
Source organism: Mobiluncus holmesii ATCC 35242 (assembly GCF_000185445.1). Taxonomy (NCBI): domain Bacteria; kingdom Bacillati; phylum Actinomycetota; class Actinomycetes; order Actinomycetales; family Actinomycetaceae; genus Mobiluncus; species Mobiluncus holmesii. The sequence goes on from NZ_GL622346.1 coordinate 711,944, forward strand.
AGTTAAGAATCTAATTAACGAAACCCAGGAAAGTGCCCAAGCCGACACGTTTACGCCCGCGCCCGACCTTTTGAAACCGCAGGTGATTGCCAACTATGGGTGAATCGCCAACGGTAGCTTTGGATGAGTTGGCTCAGCAGCTGGAGGACCTAACGTTTGGTTTTCCGGCAGCGCAGGCTGCCGCCATAAAGCTGCGAGACTCGGCGATTTCTCGGCTGCGCGAACATCTGTGCGCGAGAGGCACTGACTTGGACGGGCCTCTGGTGGCAGTGCTGGCAGGCTCCACCGGGGTGGGCAAATCGACCATCCTGAATTCCTTGGTCGGTTCCCAAGTTCCGACTTCCGTGAGACGCCCCACGACCCTCACCCCAGTGCTGGTGTACCATCCCGATGACGAGCTGTGGCTGGCGGCGGATCGTATCTTAGGGGGCTTTGAAAAGATACGTCTGTTAGAGGACGACACGTGGGACGACCCCGCAACCTTAGATTCCCCGACAGAACAGGCGAGAGCGGCTAGTGAAGACTCTGGGACGGCACCCCGACCCCAGCTGATTCTGCGCGCGACTCCAAAGATAACCCCAGGTATATGCCTCATTGATTGTCCCGACTTGGATTCCTATCTGGATACGAACCGAGATTTAGCACAGCACCTTTTGGAAGTGGCTGACCTATGGATCTTTGTGACTACCGCCAACCGCTACCGGGATGAACCAGGACTGGAACTGTTGCGGAAAGCTGCCCGGCGCGATGTTGCTATTGGCGCGGTGCTAAATCGGGTCGCCAAAGGTGCCCTCCTGACGACAAAGCAGGATTTCAGTGCGGAAATTGCAGGCAGCAACCTCAAAGATGTCCCGATTTTTGCCATCTTGGAGACACAAATCGCCGACGGAGAGCTGCCTGCCGAAGATTTAGTTCCCTTGCGTAACTGGCTGGATAATCTGGCGGGGGACGCCTTGCTACATTCCGCCATGGCTCGCCAGACCCTGTTCGGTTCTCTGCAGGAAGTTTTGGATTCGAGCGAAGAAGTGTTCGCTGCAGCCGCCGCAGAGACGCAGCTGCGCAGCGATGCGGAGCAAACCGTGGAGCGACTGGAACAGCAGTTACGAGATTTTGTTGATGCGCAGATTGCGGATCCGACTTGGTTCCAAGGAGAGCCTGCGGATTTGTTGGAGCCTTGTGTGCGCCACCATCTCGAGGAATACCGGGCTGAAAATAACTGGGTACGCCAGCGGCTGAAATGGAAAAATGCTTGGCTCAAGCAGCAAACGCAATTGGATTTGGCGCTAGATTCAGTCCAGCGAGCAGTGGCAAGTAGTGTATCCAACCTGGACTTTCAGATGGAACAAATGATTGCCCAGAGCATTCAGCATTCCACTTTGTCAGTGCCAGACCAGCTTTTCGACAACACAGCCTCGCCCCTGGATGGGGGCGAACTCTTGGAACAGTGGTCTCTCACGCCGACGGAGTGCTATCGCCAAATGGGACAGAACCGGGATGAGGAGCTTTCCGCAGAGGAACTCCAGATGCTATTCTTGGCGATCCTTTTCGCGGGGGTAGCGTCACCCGAAACCTGCGAGTTCACCGGGGTCGACCAGCTTTTGGGAGATTATTTTGATACCGAAATTCTTATGCAGCTGCAATCGTGGAGCCTGGCGATGCTGCGCAATGGGCTGTACGCGCGGGTCAACCAGCATATTGTCGCCTTGCGCCAAAGCATTCCCCATCCCGCCAACTCAGAGGTAATCGCCACGGGACGAAAGACGCTGCGTATCCTGCGAGAGGAGTGGTCCTAGTGCCTCGGAACAATCCCGAACAACGCAAAAATCGGATGCAGGCAGCCCTCCAACGTGCCTTGGAATGCCTTGCTGACGCTCAGGTTACGTCCAGTGCCGAGACCTTCCTGACCCGGACCCACGAAGACTTACGCCGTTTGGAGGAGCAGCTAGCACGCCGAGACGCCTTGGATCCTCAGGTCACGGTGGTGGCGGTAGCTGGACCAAGCGGTACTGGAAAATCCACGGTAGTCAACACCTTGCTCCGCCGCAACGGTCTGGTGCCGACCGGGACACACCGTCCCACCACGACGGAACTGGTCGCATATGTTGACGCGGAGGTGACTGGGGCACCATTTTTGGAGCTGAGTGGAATTTCTCGCAGCGTCAGTGTGGAGTTTTGCTCTACCGGGTCCAATCTTGTCGGGGAAAACCAGCGCGAGGCTGGCGAAGCTCATCAGGTGCGTTCGTCTCGGGGAAATCACTTGATTGTGGTTGAAGTGCCCGATACATTGTTAGTCCCGGAGCTGACCTCAGCAGTGTCGCAGGTATTGGAAACGGCGGATTTAATCTTGTGGACCACAGATTCCCAAAAATATGCCGACGCGGCTTTTCACCGCCAGATTTCCACCTTTCCGCGGCAGCAAAATTCGTACTTTGTTTTGACTCACACCGAGGGCTTGACCGCGAGTCAACAAGGGACTCTAAATCAAGAGCTTGCTGCTATTGCGGAACGGCTCGGGGTTAGTTCTGAAATCTTGCAAATTTCGGTTTATGAAGATTCAAGTTTGGCACAGTTCCGGGAAACCGTAGCTGAAATTTCTCGTGCGCCGGAAGCCCGTTGGAGGAGCGAACAAGCCGCGATCAGTCGTATCGCCATGCGGTCGTGTCAAGACTTGGAACTGAAAATGAATGGAGAATCGTCTCCTCTGTCCGATTCATCCCCGTCTGACTCTGCGTCGCCGAGCACAGCCGAAAAAAAGCTGGTTGACCAGGTGGCTCAGGTCAGTGGTCTCGTGGCAGTGCAAACGAACTTTTTCAAACGGTACCTGCAGGCAGGAGGATTTTGGACCCTGTGGCCGGTGCTGAATTGGCTAGCCGGTATCAAACCGCTGGCTTCTTCCAGTGAGAATTCTGCAATCACGGTGGGCGAAACTGCTGCGGATGAACCCGTCGACGACAACTCTGTCCAGAGCTCTGCGGACTCTTCTGCAGAACACCCGTCAGAAGATAGCACAGCTGCAGCCTCCACGGACGCTTCGACAAGCACGGGTGAGGTCGAGGGGTCAGCAACCCCGCAAGCTGATTCGCTAAACCGAGTTTCCACCCAGGTCAACACCGCGGGAATTACAAGTGCAGCTCGTGCCTATGCCGTGGTTGTCAGCACGGATCGTCCTTCCAAATGGATTAACTTTGCCCAACTTAAGGCAATAGAACTGTCCGGCAATCTGGCTAGTGCTCTCACTTTGGCTCTGGAATCGTGGAAATTCCCGGCGCGTCCCACCCGGACCTGGTGGCGGATCTGGCGTATAGGACATTGGTTCTGGTTAGCAGCGCTGCTGGGGGGTCTGCTGTGGAGCCTCATTGCGGGGGTTGCCTTCCTCGGAGGAGCCGGCACTAGCGCGGTCGGACGGATGGTAGGACCGGCGCCGTTGCCCCTCGTGATTTTCGCCGTGGCCATCGTGGGTACCTTGGCATGGAGTTTGGCAGGAGCCAAAATGCTGCGCCGCGGGGCGCAAAACTACGGGAAAGAATGCGCTGATAAATTCCGCGCCCTCATTCTGGAAGTGACTCGTCAGGCGTTCCTGGTCAAAATGAATCAGAATTTGGATGTGTATCCCCAGCTGTCCGAGCTGTTTTTGGAAATGCGCGGGGAAGCGCAATCCTGTTAGCTTTCTCGGCTGCACGCCACAGGTTATTTTCTAGGGTTTTCCCTCAGCTCAGATAGGCGTTAAACTTTAGACAGCCCACTTGCTGGGGTCGGGGTATCGCCCCGGTGTTTACTTGAGACGATTTTTCAAAGGAAGGCATAAGTTGCTGCGAAATCACAAATGTGCGGAATTGAACCTGAATCACGATGGTCAGACCGTCACCCTCTGCGGTTGGGTGGATCGTCGCCGAGACCACGGTGGAGTAGCTTTCATGGACTTGCGTGATGCCTCCGGGATCGTGCAGCTGGTTGTCAGCGAAGAAGTGGTACGGGAAGTCCGTAATGAATACGTGCTCAAGGTCACCGGCAAGGTGCGCAAACGCCCCGAAGGTAATGAAAATCCCGATATTGCCACCGGAGAAATTGAGGTTATGGCGGACGATGTCGAGATTCTTAATTCTTGCGCGACCCTACCTTTCCAAGTTTCGGAACATGCTGAGGACTCCAAGGTAGGCGAAGACATCCGGTTGCGCTATCGTTTTGTTGATTTGCGTCGTCGTCAGCTGCATGACAACCTGGTGCTGCGTTCTCGGATTTCTCAAATCGCGCGGCGGGTCATGGAGGAACATGAGTTTCTTGAGATTGAAACCCCGACTCTGACGCGTTCCACTCCGGAAGGTGCGCGCGACTTTGTGGTTCCCGCGCGGATTCGACCCGGCTCGTGGTATGCCCTGCCGCAGTCACCCCAGCTGTTCAAGCAGCTACTGATGGTCGGTGGTATGGAACGCTACTTCCAGTTGGCCCGCTGCTACCGAGACGAAGACTCCCGTGCCGATCGCCAGCCTGAGTTTACGCAGCTCGATATGGAAATGAGTTTCGTTGATCAAGATGATGTCATTGAGGTGACCGAACACCTGCTGAAGGAGATTTGGAAAGTCATCGGCTATGACCTGACCACTCCGATTCCGCGGATGCCTTTCCAGGAAGCCATGGATCGTTTCGGCTCCGACAAGCCGGATTTGCGGTTCGGATACGAGCTTGTGGATTTGACCGACTTCTTTAAAGACACCCCGTTTAAGATTTTCCAAGCGCCCTACGTAGGAGCGGTAGTTATGCCCGGAGGTGGTTCCCAGCCGCGCCGTACTTTTGACAAGTGGCAAGAATGGGCGAAAGCCCGCGGCGCGAAAGGTCTGGCATACGTAACCTTGGACGAAAAAGGCGAAGCTGGCGGTCCGGTGGCAAAGAATATTTCCGACGCGGAAAAGGTCGGTTTGGCAGCTGCCACCGGAGCCCAACCGGGTGACTGCATTTTCTTTGCCGCGGGGGACAAGACCGCTTCACAAACGTTGTTGGGGGCAGCACGTTTGGAGATTGGCAGGCGCTGCAATCTCATAGATGAAAAGGCGTGGGCTTTTACCTGGGTGGTGGACGCGCCACTGTTCAAGCCCTCCGGAGAGGCAGAAGCGGAAGGTGACGTAGCCCTGGGACACTCCGCATGGACCGCTGTGCACCACGCGTTTACTTCGCCGAAACCGGAATGTCTCGACACTTTTGATACCGATCCGGGCAGTGCCTTGGCTTATGCATATGACATTGTGTGCAATGGGGTGGAGCTCGGCGGTGGTTCCATCCGTATCCACCGTCGCGATATTCAGGAGCGGGTGTTTAAAGTTATGGGCTTCTCGCAGGAAGAAGCGCAGGCTCGCTTTGGGTTCTTGCTCGATGCTTTCAAGTACGGCGCCCCGCCGCATGGCGGTCTGGCTCTGGGCTGGGATCGCATCGCCGGAATGCTGACAGGTTCTCCGTCGATCCGCGACGTTATCGCTTTCCCGAAGGCTGGCGACGGTTTGGATCCGCTCACCGGCGCGCCCGCTCCGATTACGGACGAACAACGCAAAGAAACCGGCGTGGACTACGTGCCGGAAGACGACGAGGACGACGAGTCAACCGAGGACAGCGAATAAACGCTGTAGACGGCGCTTGTGCAAAGAATCACCGCGAGTTGTCTCTCCACTGCCAGCTATCCCTTCTAAAATGGACGGGATAGCTGGCAGTGTTTTACCTAGGGGAAAATCATGAGTGCGAAAATTTTTGAACTGCATCCGGAAAATCCGCAGGCTCGTTCGTTGCGTCAAATTGTCGAGATTATCCAAGACGGTGGCATTATGGCGTATCCCACTGATTCTGGATATGCGTTGGGCTGTGCGTTGGCTAACGGGGCTGGTCTGGAACGCATCCGGAAAATTCGTCAGCTTGATGACAAACACCATTTCACGCTGGTATGCCACGACTTTTCCCAGCTGGGTCAGCTGGTGATGGTGTCTAATTCTCAATACCGTCTGATTAAATCGCTGACTCCGGGTCCCTATACGTTTATTTTGAAAGGCACCAAGGAAGTACCCCGCGCCACGTTGAACAAAAAGAAGCACACCGTAGGCGTGCGGATTCCCGCTCACAAGGTCGCGTTATCACTGGTAGAAGCCATGGGGGAGGCCATCTTGTCCTGCACCTTGTTGCTGCCCGGCGATGCGGAACCGTTGAGCGACCCGGTGGAAGTCATTGCCAAGCTGGGACATCTGCTGGATGTAATCGTCGACTCCCCAATTGGTTCGGATCAGGCAACTACCGTCATCAACATGGAGGACGATGTGCCCATCGTGACCAGGGAAGGTGCCGGTCCAGTTGATTTCTTGGAGTAGCGACTAGTCGCTTGCATCCGCAGCGTTATCGCTGGTTTCAAGGCTTTCAAGGGCAGGTGCGCTGTCTACTGCGCTGGGTTCGCTCTGTTCTGGAAGCTCATCTTCCCAGACCAATTCGGAGTCTTGTGACTTTCGCGCCGGGTAAGTCTCCAGCAGGGGAGAGAGGAACAGTCGGCTGAACAAAACGTTGAGCAGCACCACGATGACGAGGGCGAAAGCTGACTGTTTCACCGGCATAGCGTGCATCGGCAGGAAAGCCAGAAAAATCGCTAGGTGAACCACAGAGCGAGTCCATAGGGCGCCACGGGTTTGAGTTAATTCGTTTAGCAACGGGTCATCGTCCAAGTCCGCGAGTTCTTCAGGCAGGTGGTGTTTCGATTTATTCATGGCATAGAACTGATAATCCAGGGATAGCGCGAAACCGAAACCTGCCAATAAAACTGCCACGTTAGGGTCGACCCCCCCGGAACGCGCCAGTTTGGGCAAGAACGCGCCCCACCCGTCTTGGAAAACTAAAGCCGTCAGCCCTAACGCTACCAACAGATTCAAGGAGTTCAGCAAAGTCGCCCACACCGCCGCCCAGACATGCCTGGTGGCGCGCAAAATGACCAAGAAAGTAGCCAGGACCATAACTCCTACCAGCGGGGGGACAAACTTGATGAGCTCGGAGGCGAAATCGACCTGGTTGGCGGCCTGTCCAGTGGTCCATTTCGGAAATTCCGAAGGTAGTTTGCGGATAGTTTTCACGATCTCCCCGGCTTGCCGGTTGGTGATACCCGGTTTCAAATCAACGTTCAAAACGCTGTAGTCCCCAGCGATTTCGGTGTTACCCGCAGTCATTGCCGCCACACCGGGGATTTTCCCTACTGCCACCGACCAGCTTTGTATATTTGCGGCGGTAGTTTTCCCGAGAATCTGAATATCAGGGGTAGCCGCGGTGGTACCGTAATGGGCGGCACGCAAAGACTCAAATTTTGCGGCATTTGTGCCGGGAGGGAAAGTCGTTTGCCCGGATGTATGCCAAGTAATCCCAAAGGTGGGAACAGCCAGCACCAGCAGAAACACCACCAGGACACCCGTCAAAATCGGTCTGGCGGGCTTTCGTGAGGCAAATGGTGCCCACAACCGGGTGCCCAAAGAACGTATCCAGGAAGAAACGGTACTCAGAATCTGTCGATGCCATTGCGGACGAGGGCAATCCAACCAATTGATACCGAGGTACAGCAGCGAAGGAATTAACGTGGCCCCGATTGCGTAGCATTCCAGAATCGAGAACATGCTCACCAGAGCTACCCAGCGCAGGCTGCTGGCAGGGAATATGGCGACCATAATTAATCCCAGCACAATCAACGCCGTCGAAATCAGCATGGCAGGCGCCGAATGTGCGAAAACTTCATCTAAAGGGGTGAGCGAGTCGCGACGCTTGCGCAGCCGGCGTTCACGAGGCTTGGAAACGCGAGGAATCTCGGCAGTGTATTTCATGACTGCTAAACGAGAACGACTGCGACTGATGAGAAACACCGCATACCCGGTCACCACACCTAGTGAAAGCATAGTAACCAGGGCAGAGTCACCGGGAGCGGGTTTGACGACGAGGGAAACCAGCGTAGCGATGGTGCGCGTCACAATCCACCCGCAAAGGCTCGGAATGAAAGCGAGCAGAGTCAAGCGCAGACGTCCCATAGCCCCAAACAGCACCGTGAAAATCAGCAGCAAAGCAATCAGATTAGCCTGGAGAGAATCTTGATGCGCATTGAGAGCCACTTCGCGATTATTCAAGTCTTGATCTGTGACGAGTCCCGTGGCGTGGGGCGCAAATGAGCGCATGTCACCGGCGATTTGGCTTAAAGCGTGCTCAGTCATGGCACGGATGTCATCGGCACGTTGGGGAAACTGGGTCAGGTCCAGCAGCACCACCATCATGAAACCGTGTTTATCTTTTGCAATAAACTTGTCCATCAAAGTTTTCGCGTCGGGGTTATTGACATCGTCACCTTTCGCAAAGGGATACAGCACCCCTGCCGGAATTACCCCCGGAACCTCGCTGAAACTCGCCGCCGCGGAGTCCAGCACATTCTTAACTTCCGCACGTTGCTTATCCATGTCCACGCCGGTGACGATGAGGTAAGCCTGATAATTCGAGCTACGGCTGTCATTCAGGATTTGCGATGCCACGTAGGATTCCGAGCCGGGGATTGATACCAGGCGGTTTTCAACGCGATTCCACATGCTTCCAAAACCAAAACCGGTCAATGTAAAAACTGCACAGATAACTATCACCAGAGCCCAAATCAACACCGTAGGGAGGGGGCGTCGATTCAACCGGCGATATAGTTTGAAAAACATGTTATGCATTGTCTCACACACTTTGGGGTAATTTTCACTAGGGTGGTGGCATGGACTTGTTTGATTCCTTGAGTGATACCGGCAAGGGGGTTCCGGAGTTTCGCCCGGATGCCCCTTTGGCAGTGCGGATGCGTCCACGTAACGTCGAAGAATTGGTGGGGCAGTCGCACCTTTTGGCACCCAATTCCCCATTGCAGCGACTGTTGCGGGGAGACACCGAGATGACCTCCTCGGTGATTCTCTACGGTCCGCCCGGCACCGGTAAAACGACTTTGGCATATTTGGTGGCACAGGCAGGAGGTCGAGACTATGCCCAGCTGTCTGCCATCAATGCGGGAGTGAAAGAAGTTCGAGAGGTTATCAATGCGGCGAAGCAACGGCTGAGCCTGAGCGGACAAGAAACCATATTATTCCTGGATGAAGTTCACCGGTTTTCTAAATCGCAACAGGACTCGCTGCTGCCGGCAGTGGAGAACCGGTGGGTTATCCTGGTGGCTGCCACCACTGAAAATCCGGCTTTCTCGGTTATTTCTCCGCTGTTGTCTCGGTCCCTCCTGCTGACCCTGCAGCCTTTAACGAACCGGGACATTGAAATCATCATGGACCGGGCTTTGGCAGATGAACGGGGACTGGGTGGGAAATACACCCTGACTCCGGACGCTAGGGAAATTCTCATCAGATTAGCCAGCGCGGACGGGCGCAAAGCCCTGACTCTGTTGGAGGCTGCTGCCGGAGGAGCGGATTCCCGAGCTGCTAGCGAGATTACTGAAGACGATGTGGCAGCGGCAGCGGATACGGCTGTGGTGCGCTACGGTATTGACGAGCATTATGACGTGGCGTCGGCGTTTATCAAGTCGATGCGCGGCTCTGACCCCGACGCTGCCCTGCACTATTTGGCGCGGATGATTAAAGCCGGGGAAGACCCGCGTTTCATTGCTCGGCGCGTCGTTATTGCGGCGGCAGAAGACGTCGGGTTGGCAGACCCCAGTGTGCTGCCCCTGGCGGTCGCGGCGGCACAAGCGGTGCAATTGATTGGGATGCCAGAGGGACGGATTCCCTTGGCAGAGGCTGTCATCGCGGTGGCGACTGCCCCAAAGTCGAATCGGGCTTATGTAGGTATCAACTCCGCTCTAGCTGACGTGGAGTCCGGCAACATTGGAACCGTTCCGACCTATCTGCGGGATCAGCATTATCCGGGTGCCGCTACGGATAGGAAAATCATCGGTACTTATCGCTACCCTCACGATGACACTCGTGGTATCGTCACGCAGCAATACCTGCCTGACCCGCTGAAAGACAAGGTATATTACGAGCCTTCTGCCCACGGGTGGGAAGTCACTTTGGGGGATAGGCTCGCAAAAATACGCAAGATTCAAAAAATGGGGTAAGATAGCTAAGTTGCCCGGCGCTTTGGTCAACCTTCGGTTGCTTGGCGTCCGGACACCTGGGGTCTTAGCCATGAAGGTGACCCCTCCCCGTTGAGATGCCCTCGCGGGGTGACTTTGCGATAAGACAGGAAGAATAAAATGGGAAACCGTTCTCGGAAAATGGTGCGCTTGTCGCGCGCCTTGGGGATGCCGCTGACCCCGAAAGCTAAGCGGTACTTTGAACGTCGTCCGTATGGGCCCGGCGAACACGGTCGCGCTCGTCGTCGTAGTGAATCCGACTACGCGGTGCGTTTGAAAGAAAAGCAGCGTTTGCGCGCCCAGTACGCCATTCGTGAGGCTCAGCTGGTGAAGACCTTCCAGGAGGCTCGCCGGATGGAAGGTCAGACCGGTGACAACCTGGTGGAATTGCTGGAAATGCGGCTTGATGCCCTGGTGTTGCGTGCCGGCTTTGGTCGCACTATGTTCCAGGCCCGCCAAGCGGTGACACACCGTCACATTCTGGTTGACGGCAAAATTGTGGACCGCCCCTCTTACAAGGTGCGTCCCGGACAGACCGTGCAGATTAAGCCGACCTCCCAGGTGAAGGACCCCTTCGTGGTAGCAGCACGTGGTTCGCACCGCGATGTGTTGCCTCCCGTCCCTGATTACCTGAAGGTCGATTTGGAAAAGTTGCGTTTTACGTTGGAACGTAAGCCGAAGCGTGAAGAAGTTCCGATTCAGTGTGAAGTGCAACTGGTCGTGGAGCACTATTCCCGCTAAACCTTACAGTGGCCCTGGGATTTTCCCAGGGCCAATTGTTTAAAGTTAGAATGCTTACGGCGCAAATCGCGCCGAAAACGCGGAAATGGGTCGCTATACCGGGACAGGAGAATGACATGATTGGTGAAATTGCCGGGATTATTGCCGCCGTGACTTTTGCGGTATTGGTGCTGGTTTTGGCAGTGCCGCTGTGGAAACTGGGCGGAGTTTTTTCCCAACTGGAGCAATCCATTAAAGCAATCGGAGATGAAACGGTCGTGGCGGTCAAACAGGGGCAGACTTCTTTGGATCAGGTCAATAACCAGTTAGAACGGGTCGATTCTATGACCTCGGCAGCGAATCGTTCCGTCGAGGATCTCTCGGCATTGACGACCTTGTTTACGGCGACGCTCGGTCGACCGCTGATTAAAGTCGCGGCGTTTAGCTACGCGGTGCGTAAAGCTATGGGTATTGACCGAAAGAATGCGAAGTAGGGGGAGGAATGTCGAATACGGCAAAAGTAGTGGGAACGACGCTGCTCCTTTCGGCAGGAGCGGCGCTGGCGGCATACTTCACCGTGACCCCGTTCCGGCAGACTGTTGATCAGATGACCGAGCGTTTCCGTGCGGATATGTCGCAGCGTGAGGGGGAACTCATCGAGGCTCTCAGCTCCAGTGATTCAGAAATCGAACAGGCTCGTGAGACCTGGAACGCTCGGAAGGACGACGGCGCGGGTTTCAAAGTTGGACGCGGACGCCACCGTGACTCTGCTGCAGATGATGACCTGGACTTTTAATTACATTCATCGACAATAAACGAAAGCCACCCGGAACCAACCGACCGGGAGACTAGGACAGATAATTCCGGGAACAGCCCGGAGCTGAAAGAAAGAAACATATACATGCGTACTGCGGAAGTTCGTCAGCGTTGGCTGGATTTTTTTGCAAAGAATGGTCACGAGGTTCGTCCCTCGGTGCCACTTATTTCTCCCGACCCCTCGATTTTGTTCACTATTGCGGGGATGGTTCCGTTCATTCCTTACATTGTGGGGACTGAACCGGCACCGTGGCCGCGAGCCACATCGGTGCAAAAGTGTATTCGCACTAACGATATTGATGAGGTCGGGAAGACCACTCGTCACGGTACTTTCTTTCAGATGTGCGGGAACTTTTCTTTCGGTGACTACTTTAAGGAAGGTGCTTCGAAGTTTGCCTGGGACCTGCTGACCGGCAGTCAAAAGGACGGCGGTTACGGTCTGGACGGCGACAAGCTTTGGGTCACCATTTGGGAGCAGGACGAAGCCGCTTGGGACATTTGGACTCGGCAAATCGGTCTGGACCCTACCCACGTCCAAAAACTTCCGCGCGAAGAAATCTTTTGGGATACCGGTCAGCCCGGTCCTGCCGGTCCCTGTGCGGAGATTCACTTGGATCGCGGTCCCGAATACGGTCCCGAGGGCGGTCCGGAAGTTGACACACAAGGCGACCGCTACCTAGAACTGTGGAACCTGGTTTTTGATGAATTTCTCCGTGGCGAGGGCACTGGGAAGGATTACCCACTGCTGGGTAAGCTCGACCAGACCGCTATCGATACAGGCTTGGGCTTGGAACGTCTGGCTTTCGTCCTCCAAGGCAAAGACAACATGTACGAAATCGACGAAGTGTTCCCCGTCATTGCCGCCGCTCAGGATATGTCTGGACGTCGCTACACCTCTAGTACTGACCAGATGGATGTGCATTTCCGTATCGTGGCTGATCATGTGCGTTCCAGCCTGATGTTGATTGGCGATGGGGTTCGTCCCAGCAATGAGGGGCGAGGCTACGTGCTGCGCCGCTTGATGCGCCGCGCAGTCCGTTCCATGCGACTGTTGGGCGTATCCGAGGCTGTCATGCCACAGTTGTTACCGGCTTCCATGAATGTGATGAAAGCCTCCTATCCGGAACTGGAAAAGGACTGGGATACTATCTCCGAAGTGGCTTATGCCGAGGAGGACGCTTTCCGTCGCACCCTCGATGCCGGAACCGTCATCTTGGATACCGCGGTGGCGAAAGCGAAACAATCCGGTGCGGCTCTGAGCGGCGATGATGCTTTCCAACTGCATGACACTTATGGTTTCCCCTTGTCCCTGACCTTAGAAATCGCAGCGGAAGCCGGAGTTAAGGTGGACGAGAAACGTTTCACTGAGCTGATGAATGAGCAAAAGCAGCGTGCCCGAGCGGATGCCGTTGCCAAAAAGACCGGTCACGTGGACACACACGTTTATCACGAGTTGGCTGCGAAACTAGGCGAAAACAACACGGTGGAGTTCCTGGGATACACCGAAACCAGCGCTCCGGCGCGAGTGGTCGGCATCTTGCAGGACGGCAAACCGGTACCGGTCGCGACAGCGCCAGCTACCATTGAAGTCTTGCTAGATCGGACCCCGTTCTATGCCGAAGCCGGCGGGCAACTGGCTGACCAAGGTCAGATTACTTTCGCTGGTGGTGGCGTACTGGATGTGGCTGATGTCCAGGCTCCCGTGAAGGGATTGCCGATGCACCGGGGAACTTTGACGGAAGGTCAGGTCACCCTCGGTGAGGACGCTCAAGCCACGATTGATGTGGAGCGTCGTGGAGCGATTGCACGGGCGCACACCTCTACCCATGTCATTCACCAGATTCTGTTGGATTCTTTAGGACAGGGCGCGACTCAAGCGGGGTCGGAAAATGCTCCCTGGCATGTCCGGTTTGATTTCCGCAATGCGAAGGCTCTCCCTGATTCTTTAATGGCAGACATTGAGGCGGAAGCTAACGAACGGGTACAGACCAATATGACTGTTACCGACTACCAGATGCCGATTGAAGAAGCTCGCAAGACTGGTGCCCAGGCAATTTTCGGGGAAAAGTACGGCAAGATTGTGCGGATTGTTGATATTGGCGACGGTTGGTCCAGGGAGTTCTGTGGCGGCACTCACGTGCCGTTGACTGGGCATATTGGGTCTATTGCGTTACTGGGAGAATCCTCAATTGGCTCTGGGGTACGGCGTATCGAAGCGTTGGTTGGAAACGGTGCGTCGGGATTCCAAGCGAAAGAACACGCGTTGGTGTCTCAGGTCACGCAGCTGGTCGGCGCCAAGCCGGAAACCCTGGTGGAACGGATTACTTCCCTAATGGATCGGCTTAAGACCGCGGAAAAAGAACTCGAAAAGACCCGGTTGGCAGCATTGCTGTCCAATCTGGACGACTACGCTAAATCTGCTGAAACGCTGTGTGGCGTACAGGTCATTCACCAGGTCGCCCCAGCAGGTTCTGTGGACGACTTGCGTCAAGCAGCCACCACTTTGCGAGCACGATTCTCTAACGCAAATCCGGCGGTCGTTGCTTTGGCAGCCGTTATTGGCGGAAAACCAATGCTGGTTGTGGCAGTGAACGAAGCGGCTCGTGAAAAGGGCGTGAAAGCTGGGGCGCTGGTAAAGGCCGGTGCCGCTGCGATGGGCGGTGGCGGCGGCGGCAAGGATGACTTGGCGCAAGGTGGTGGAGCCCCCACTGGGAAACCCGAAACCGGTCTGAATGCCCTCGTGGATACCTTGCGGACCATACTCACGAAGTAAGCAACTTGTCGGTTCGGGCTGGTCCCGAGCCGACAAGTCGAGAGGAGATAGCGCACAGGATGGTTGCCGGAAACTTTCTCGCCATAGACGTGGGCAAGGCGCGCATCGGAGTCGCCCGCTCGGTGTCGGGTACCTCCTTGGCTCTACCGGTGAAGACTCTGCAGGTGCAGCCGGACGGTTCTGAACTGGATGAACTGTTGGCAATCATTACGGACAGTAACCCTGCAGCTGTGTTTGTGGGCTTGCCGAAACTGATGAGTGGCAAAGAAGGCGAGGCGGCGCGGATGGCACGGTCTTATGCCCGGCGTTTAGTGCGGCGACTTGGTGAGCTACCGGTGCATCTCATTGATGAACGATTGAGCTCGGCTGATGCGCACGCCAAACTGCAACAAGCGGGAGTCTGCGCCCGCCGCCAAAAGGAGATGGTTGACCAACTTGCTGCCGTGACCATCCTCACGCGAGCTTTAGAAACTTTAACTCAAACAGGAAACTTACCTGGTGAGTTGGTTATCATTTAGTAAACCACGGAACAAGGGAAGTACATGTCAGAAACTGAAGATTTAGCTTCGATGGGACCCCGACGCCGACGTCGGTATTTGGCTCAACACGGTCAGGCTGCCTTGAGTCAGCTTGACTCGCAGTCTCCCGCGACCTCGGCACTTCCACCCGAGGCGGCTCTTCCGCAGACTCCAATACCGGCGTCGCCTTTCGTCGCATCTCCGTACACAACGGTTCAGCCAGAACCACACGAACTTCCCAACTTTCGTGACTACCACGAGGAACCTCACCCCCCGTCTTTTCCCCGCGTGACCCCAGACATACCCCCAGCCGCAGACACGACCTGGGAATCTCTGTTACAGGACACGCAGGTTACTCCCGCCGAGCAACCTGAAGTTACTCTGAGTGACAATCGTCGGCGTGATAAGCGATCCCGAATTCGGCGCCGTAAAACTATGCGCAATCGCACTTTTATCATCCTGGCTATAGTCGTGACGCTGCTGGTGATAGCGATTGTTTTTGGTGCCATCATCTTCAACCGTTGGTTGAGCGCAAAGGGAGCCGATTATGAAGGCAGCGGCACCGGTCAGGTCATGGTGACCGTTCCCGAGGGTGCTCTGGGGTCAGACATTGGTAGCATTCTGGCTAAAGCGCAGGTCGTAGCCTCTTCACAGGCTTTCTTTAATGCCTGCCGTGACCAAGAGGCGGCGTGTTCTGCGATTCAGCCCGGAACTTATGCCATGGCTAAACACATGTCTGCCGTCAACGCTTTGTCAATCTTGATTGACAAAGCAAACCGGGTCGATGATCAAATTACGATTGGTCCCGGTCTGACAAAGTGGCAGGTCAAAGAGCAGCTAGTCAACACTGCTGGATTCAGCGATGCAGACGTGGAGGCAGCTTTTGCCAAAGCTCCAGGGCTACCCAAAGTCGCCGGGGGAAATATCGAAGGCTGGTTAGCTCCCGGAACGTACCTGGTGGGACCTGGTCAGGACGCGACCGAAACGGTGCGCCAGATGGTGGCAGCGAACGTGAAACGGCTGCGAGAGTCAGGAATTCCTGAAGACCAGTGGGAGACCTTCCTCACTAAGGCATCTATCGTCCAGCGTGAGGGCAGTGACCTGCAAAAACAGGACTATGCAAAGATTGCTCGGGTTCTGGAAAACCGCATGGATACGAGCAAAGAAACCGTCGGGTTCTTGAACATGGATTCCACGGTTATCTACGGCTTGGGTGAAGCCTCGAAATCGCGCAAAATTCCGACCTCCGGTGAGGTTGCTGACGCTTCCAATCCGTACAATACTTACCGTCACAAGGGGCTTCCGCCGGGACCTATCGGGGTCGTGGGTCAGGACGCTTTTGACGGTACCCACAACCCGCCACCGGGAGACTGGCTTTACTTCACCACGGTAGATTTGAACACTGGTGAAACCCGTTTCAGTGCGACCATGGAGGAACAGAAAGCCAATGTGGAGTTGTTGAAACAGTTCTGTAAGGATCACTCCAATATTTGTAAAGGGTAGCGGGTCGTGCCGTACTGTTTGGTCCTGGGAGACCCAATTTCACATTCTTTGTCTCCCGTCATACATCTTGCAGCGTATCGCGAACTGGGTTTGAACTGGGATTTTCGGCGCCAACAGGTTCAGCGGGGGACACTCAATGCATTCCTGTCCGGAGCGGATACCCAATTGCGTGGCTTGGCGGTGACCATGCCTCTGAAGCCAGAAGCGCTGCAGGTTGCCACTTTTGCTGACGGTTTGGCTAAAGCTACCGGCGCGGTTAACACCCTGGTCCCGGCTACGGGAGGGGACTGGACTGGATTTAATACTGACGTCCGGGGCATTGTCGAGGCTTTTCGGGGAGCTACCGGGGAGGAATTGCCGTCAACGGGCAGCGCGGTTATCTTTGGCTCGGGCTCCACAGCGGCTTCTGCCCTAGCGGCTTGCGCAGAGCTGGGGATGAAAGAACTGACCATAATTTCGCGGAATACGGAACAAACGGGGGCAGCCTTTCAAGCCGCACGACGGATGGGCTTGTGCATTTCCGCAGTGGCGTGGCACCAGACCGAGGCGGTCAACCTAGCCCTGAGCGCGGCACGCCTGCTGATGGGAACAGTTCCCGCCCCCGTCCAAGATGCCCTGCCCATGGCGCAGCTGCGGATTAATCCGAATTCGATATTACTGGACGCGGCTTACGCACCGTGGCCGACTCCGGTCGCCCGCTGGGCAAAGTCCTGCGGTGCTCAGATTATCCCTGGTTGGGAAATGCTGCTGCACCAAGGCGTCGCTCAGGTTAAATTGTTCACCGGAGAGGAAATTGACGCTGCGGTTTTACGCCCCACTTTGCTGAAAGTCGTCAACTCCACAGATTAGAATAAGTGCGAGCTTTGTCTCATGATTTGCAGGCTCCCTATGCAGTTACAGCGCAGTAACGAGAGAGAGGACCGATGCTCTGGCACGTTTTGACATGGATTTTTAGCGGAATTTGGGGTTTTGTGGTGGGCGCACTGACCACCAAAATCCTGCGTCAACGCCATCTCGAACTGCCAGATTTGCATTACCTACCGTTTTCACTGTGCCTCACCTTTGTTACGGTATTAATTAACGTCGCCCAGTGGCTCATTCTGGAATACTTTTCAAACGACATGTGTTGCACGCATCTGTTGCTTACGCTACCGGTGTATTTGAGTACCGCTCCGTTCTGTGCGTTATTCCTGACTGACGCCCGCTATCGGCTGCTGCCGAACCGGTTGCTGGGATTGGGAGCGGCTATGCTTCTGCCTCTGTTGAGTATTGTCGCCATAATCCTGCATGACCCGGAGGCGCTGGCACGGGTCTGGGGTCTGTCTTTGGCTATGGGGTTGGTTCTGGCTTTCGCCACGCATTTCGGTTTAGGGATGGGAGACGTCAAACTCGGAGCGCTACTCAGTGCCTGGTTAGGTCTTTATGATTGGTTTGCACCCCTGGTCATGCTGCTGTTGGCATCCTTTTTAGCCGGAGTGTTTGCCCTAATTCTCATCATCAGCAAGAAGCTCGATTTAGACAATGACATTGCTTTTGGTCCCTGGCTCATCACGGGTGCGTTCATTACGTGGGTCGTGTATCTCCCTTCGATATTGGATGGTATCTAGCTGGGGTTGCTATCACGAGGGCGGGGCATCCGGTTCGGGATGTTTTGCGAAATGTGGCAAGATGAACTCATGCTGGAATGTGTCACTGCGGGGGAATCGCACGGAGCTGCCCTGGTCGCTGTGCTCAGCGGGTTACCTGCGGGCATTGAAATCACCACTGATACCCTGACTAAAGCCCTGGAACAACGGAGAAGGGGATACGGCAGGGGAGCGCGCCAAAAGTTTGAGCAGGACGTGGTGACCATCCTGTCGGGGTTGCGTCACGGAAAAACGTTGGGTTCTCCGGTAGCTGTAGAAATTAAGAACACAGAATGGCCCAGATGGCAGACTGTCATGAGCCCGGACCCGGTGCCTCGTCGGGCGCTGCTTCGGGACGCGGGGCGAGGCGACGTGCGTGAGGTGGCACGGAACCAGAAACTTACGAAACCGCGGCCGGGACATGCTGATTTTGCAGGCATGATGAAGTACGGCTTCGCTGATGCCCGTAATGTGTTGGAACGTTCTTCGGCTCGCGAAACCGCTGCCCGGGTGGCGTTGGGGGCTTTTGCGCAAGCATTTCTGGATCAGGTCGCAGGTATTCGTATAGTGTCTCATGTCACATCCCTGGGACCGGTTTCGGTTTCTCTGCGTGCCCCGGTGCCTCGACCAGAAGATGTGGATTATCTGGATCGTGACCCGGTGCGCTGCTTGGATCCGCATACGTCTGAACAGATGGTGCAGGCTATCGACCAAGCGCAGCATACGGGTGACACTTTGGGAGGAGTGATTCAGGTCATTGCTTACGGGGTGCCGGTTGGTTTAGGCTCTCACGTGAGCCGCGACCGCCGGCTGGATGCGCGTCTCGCCGCTGCCTTGGTTTCTATGCAAGCTGTAAAAGGGGTAGAAATTGGTGCTGCTTTCCTGCAAGCCTCCCTGCCGGGCAGCAAAGCTCACGACCCTCTCTACCGTGGTGACCAGCCCGCTGAGGCAAACACCGGCTTGGGCATGATAGTGCGCCCCAGTAACCTGGCAGGTGGCATCGAAGGCGGAATGTCCAACGGCAATCCGATTGTGGTCTCTGCTGCGGTGAAACCTATCTCTACAGTGCCCCACGCCCTACCCACCCTGGATGTGGCAGATGGCAGCCCTGCAACCGGGTTACACCAGCGTTCGGATACAACCGCCGTGGTACCGGCGGCGGTCATCGCGCAGTCCGAAGTTGCCCTGGTGCTGGCTGATGCTCTGTTGGAAAAAACTGGCGGGGATTCGGTCGCGGAGTGTTCGCGAAACTTATGGGCTTATTTGGACGAAGTCACCCAAAGGAACACATTTTCATGACTCGCAAGATTGTTTTGATGGGATTACCAACCTCTGGTAAGACCAAAACTGCCAGGCTGTTGGCTCAAATGTTGCACGCCACCTGGGTTGATACCGATTTAGAAATTGAGCGGCGTTTCGGCAAAGCTATTCCTTGGATTTTTAAAGAACTTGGGGAGGAAGGCTTTCGCGCCCTCGAATATGCGGTGGTACGGGATGTTCTGCGCGGACCAGCTCAGATTGTTTCCCTGGGAGGTGGTGCCCCAACCTATGTCCCGACCCGTGAGTTGCTGCATGGACACACTGTCTACTATCTGAAAGCGGATCCAGACTTTCTGGTGGACCGTCGGAGGGGACGTGCCGGGCGTCCTGGATCACATAAAGGCACCCAAGTCCGTCCTTTGCTGGCAGGCGACTTGCGGAAACGGATGCATGAGCTGTATCGGGAACGAAGAGATATTTATGAAAGCATCGCTTCGGTGGTCATCGACGCGCAGCGCAAAAGTGGCGAAATAGCAAATGCCATTATCACGCAGGAAGAAACTCTGGCTGGTCGTCTCTGGGTGTCTACTCCGAGCCAACCCTATGCCGTCAGTTTCGGGCAAGATTTAAATTCTCAGGTGACCGACTTGATGAAGGCTCACACGAAAAAAGTTTTGGTGTTGAGCGCGCCTCCGGTCGCATCGGCAGCAAACAGTTTAGCGCTGCACCTAGATTCGTTGGGCAAACACGTCACCGTGAAAGTGTTGCCTGACGGAGAGGCTGCTAAGCAGCTTCCGGTGCTTTCTGAAGTATGGGAAGCAGCTGCCAGTGCCGGTCTGGAACGCCGCGATTTAGTGGTTGCCCTGGGCGGAGGAGCCACTACTGATTTGGGTGGTTTCGCGGCTGCGACCTGGCTACGCGGCATTGACCTCATCACGGTGCCGACCACCCTGCTGGCGATGGTTGATGCCGCAGTTGGAGGCAAGACTGGTATTGATTGGAGTACCGGGAAGAATTTGGTGGGAGCGTTTTATCCTCCCATCGGGGTGGCGGTGGATTTCACGACTTTGCGGACGCTCTCTCCCCAGCATCTGCGAGAAGGCTTAGCGGAGGCTCTGAAGTGTGGGTTTATCCGCGACCAACAGATTCTAGACATTGCTCAGGATAATGCGCCGGCGCTGCTGGATCCCGATTCCCCTTCGCTTCGCGAAATTATTCGGCTGGCTGTCACGGTAAAAGCCGACGTGGTATCTGCCGATTTATATGAATCAGGGCAGCGGGAACACCTGAATTACGGTCATACTTTGGCGCACGCCATAGAACGGGTAGAGGACTACCGTTTCCCCCACGGTCTAGCAGTGTCTATTGGGATGGTGTTTGCGGCAAACCTCGCCACGGTGCTGGGTTTAGGCTCAAAAGACTTGTCTGCGCGCCTGCGTGAGCAGCTGGAAGCTGTCGGTCTGCCCACCACCTATACCGACCACACTTTTGCGGAACTATTACCCGTCATGTTCACCGATAAAAAAGTTCGTGGCGGGCAGTTGCGGTTTGTCCTGCTGGAAGATTGGGGCAAACCCGTGGTCGTTCCGGTGGCTGATTCCCAAGCCCTGGTCAAGGCGGCTGAACTGACAGGAATTCCCCTGTGAGTCGACGCTGTTCGCTAGCTTTAGTGTCTCTGCCGGGAGCTCGTCTGCAGGAGTTGGCACAGGCAATTTCGCCGAACCTCGGGCTGCCCGTAATAGGTTCAGAGGACTTCGGTTCCTGGTCGCCACACTGCGCTCCCGCCGTGTTCGTGCTGCCCTCTGACGTGCTCGAGAGCGGGGCAACTGACCGGGTAGATGACTTTCGGCACGCCGGGAATCCGGTCTTTTTCCTGGATTTGCCGTGGGAGGACTCGTGGCACGCGATGAACCCGGAGAATCTCCATGACCCCAACGGATTGCCTTGGCGCGCAGCCTATCGTCGCTTAGCCAATAGCCGTCGCGAGCAACTCATGGCGCACGCTGACCACACGGTCGACGTGGACGGTACTTTCACAGAATTGGCGCACCGCCTGTTGAAAGTTATTACTGCAAACGGCTATAGTTAGCCAGTGGTCTGCTTTTTCGGTAGACTGTTTGAGCTGATTTTGCTAACTGTTAAGACTGTGAAGGATGAAACGTGGCAACGACTAATGATTTGAAAAACGGCTTGGTGATGAAGATTGACAACCAGTTGTGGCAGGTTGTCGAATTCCAACATGTAAAGCCCGGTAAAGGACCGGCTTTCGTGCGCACCAAGATTAAGAACATCCTTTCGGGCAAAATCGTTGACCGGACCTTTAACGCGGGACTAAAGATTGAAACCGCGACCGTGGATCGTCGCGACATGACCTACTCATACAACGACGGCACCGATTACGTATTCATGGACGAAAAGACCTTCGAAATGGTCAACGTCACCCCTGAAATAGTTGGGGATGCCGCGCACTTCCTGTTGGAAAACCAGAAATGCATCCTGGCTTTCAACGAAGGCAACGTTTTGTTTATCGAGTTGCCCGCTTCGGTCGTGCTTGAGATTTCGCATACGGAACCCGGTCTGCAAGGTGACCGCTCCAATGCGGGCACCAAGCCTGCCACCCTAGAGACGGGATACGACATTCAGGTACCGCTGTTCTTGAATATCGGTGACAAAGTGAAGGTTGATACCCGCTCTGGCGACTACATTTCGCGGGTCACTGATTAATACTGTCGTGGACGCGAGCCGGGGCGCAGGCTTCCGGCTCGCGTTACGCATTTTCGCGAGGGGATGAGACCGTGGGACATAAATTGCCGCGACGCACGCGGGAGCGGGTACGTGCCGTTGACGTGCTGTATGAGGCGCACGTGCGGGGCTGGGACACTCCTGAAGGCATATTTTCTCTGTCTCAGCTGCGTCAAGACGAGACTACCGCCCAAACTCCATTACCGGCGTATGCCGTGGAAATATTGGAAGGCGTGGCGGAGCATTTGGAGCGGATTGACGCAGCTCTAGCTACGTACTCGAAAGCCTGGCCTTTGCATCGGATGCCGGAGGTCGACCTGGCGATTATGCGGGTCGCGGCTTGGGAAATCTTGTTCAATCCTGATGTTACTGGACCGGTCGCTATCACCGCGGCGATGCAAATCGCAGAGGAACGATCGACTGACGAATCGCCGAAATTTATTAACGGTTTGCTGGGCGCCATCGACGACATGAGGGATACGTTGAGCAATACTGAGACTGACCAAACTTTGAGTGGTGAGACAATTGCCAAACTTGAGTCCTCGGTACCTCAGAGCTTCGATACCGTCGCCAAGACCGCAGCGGCGGGCGGTGTTTTGGAACAGATTGACTTAGACAGCCTGGAATAGAGTCCGCAGTTAGTCTCGATTCATCATTTCACGCAAGATGTCCGCGGATTTTTCCGAGTTCTCCAAAGTCTCGTTGATGGTTTGGGCTTTCTGTTGTGCTTTTGCCCACTTTTGGAAACGAGCCGCAGCCTCTGGTGAGTTGTCTGGTTGGGTGACCTCGTTACTCAATCCCGGCTTGTCCTCGTTGCCAAAAAGAAGCTGCATTAATAGCTCGCGTTTCTCGTCCATAACCCTATTATCGGCGATTAATTCCCCGAGTTTAGCCTGAAAACGCCCGATGTTGAGATTTGTGGGCGGTGGTGTGTCTGTTGCGTGCAGAGACACCATAACTGACCCATTTTTCGGCGTCATGGCGTGAGATTCGGAGGTGACAGAAAAAACGTGTACTATTGAGTCGCTATAAAACCTTTAATTTTGCCCTGTGAGGCAGAAAGGAAAAATATGGAAAAAACAGTGTTGGGCAGTGCTGACATTGCCCGTTCGCTGAAACGACTGGCCTTCGAGATAATGGAGAAAAACCAAGGTCTTGAAGATGTCGTTCTGTTAGGAATCCCCACCCGTGGCGTTGATTTAGCCAATCGGTTGGGGTCTTTTTTAAAGGAAAATAATCCCGATACAGACGTCCCGGTTGGCACCTTGGACATCACTCTGTACCGCGATGATCTTTCCCGTCAACCGATACGAGTCCCGAAGCCCACTGTGATGCCCAAGGGCGGCATTGACGGCAAGACGGTCATCCTGGTCGACGATGTGCTTTATTCCGGACGAACCATCCGGGCTGCGCTCGATGCTTTGAATGACCACGGTCGACCTGCCCAGGTGCAGTTAGCCGTGCTGGTGGACCGCGGTCACCGTGAACTTCCGATTCGCGCCGACTACATCGGCAAGAATCTGCCCACGTCACGCGCGGAACAGATACTCGTAAAACTTCAAGACAGTGACGGCGAAGACGCCGTGATTATTGCAGACGGGAAGGAATAAAGACTATGCGACATTTGCTCTCTGCGGCTGATTTGAGCCACGATGATGTCCTGAAAATTTTGGATACTGCCGAAGCTATGGCGATGACCCAGGCTCAAAAGGTGAAAAAACTGCCGACCCTGCGCGGCAAAACCGTGGTCAACCTCTTTTTTGAGAACTCCACCCGCACCCGGATTTCTTTTGAAACCGCTGCCAAGCGTCTCAGCGCGGACGTCATCAACTTTTCCGCGAAAGGATCCTCAGTAGCCAAAGGCGAGTCTTTGAAAGACACGGCTTTGACCCTGCAAGCAATGCGGGTTGACGGTATCGTAATCCGTCATTCCTCCTCCGGAGCGGCTTACCGTTTGGCTAACGCCGGGTGGTCTGACGTGCCGGTGCTTAACGCTGGTGATGGTGAACACCAGCACCCTACCCAGGCTCTGCTCGACGCGATGACACTGCGCCGCCACTACCTCGGTTTGAGCGGCGGTGACTTGGCGGGCAAAGACCTCAATGGAGCCAACGTGGTGATCGTGGGCGACATCCTGCACTCTCGTGTGGCCCGTTCCAATGTGGACCTGATGTCAACTTTGGGTGCCCACGTGACCCTGGTTGGTCCGCCGACCCTGATGCCGGTCGGAGTGGAAAATTGGAAATGTGATGTGAACTACGACTTGGATGCGGCTTTGGCAACCGACCCTGACGCAGTCATGATGCTGCGGGTACAACGCGAGCGTATGAGCTCTGCCGGTGGCGGTTATTTCCCCTCCGTGGTCGAATATCACCGCGCTTACGGTTTGAATAATGTCCGTTTCGCTAACCTGCCGGAACACACGGTAATCATGCACCCCGGTCCGATGAACCGTGGGGTGGAAATCTGCGCCCAAGCCGCAGATTCCGCAAAATCTGTCATTGTTGAACAAGTTGGGAACGGCGTGAGCGTCCGGATGGCTGCCCTCTACCTTTTGCTCGCGCCGGAAGGAGGCCTGCTGTGAAGGAATATTTGATTAAAAACGTAACCCTGCCGAACGGTAAAGGGGCTGACATTGCTGTCAAAGACGGCATTTTTGCAGGGGTAGGAGCCAACGCGGCGGATGCCGTTTCGGCTGGCGCTACCACCATTGATGCCAACGGCTTAGTGGCTCTGCCCGGTCTGGTTGATATGCACACTCACCTGCGCGAACCCGGTGGCGAAGACGCGGAAACAGTCGCGTCGGGGACCCTCTCAGCTGCTTATGGTGGTTACACCTGTGTTCACGCGATGGCTAACACGACCCCGGTTCAGGACAACGCCGGTATCGTCGAGCAGGTTGTCCACTTGGGGAACCTGGCGGGCTGGGTGCAGGTGTGCCCAGTTGGCGCCGTTTCCGCCGGTCTGCAAGGTGAACACCTGGCTGACTTGGGGTCTATGAACCGTTCGGATGCTCACGTCACGGTGTTTTCTGATGATGGTAAATGCGTTTCTGACCCGGTACTGATGCGTCGTGCTCTGGAATACGTGAAAACCTTTGACGGTGTAGTCGCGCAGCACGCCCAGGATCCGCGTCTGACCGAAGGCGCCCAGATGAACGAGTCTCCGCTGTCAGCGGAAATGGGTATGCCTGGATGGCCGGCGGTGGCGGAAGAAGCCATTATCTTGCGTGATATTCAGTTGGCTTCTCACGTGGGTTCACGAGTCCACATTTGTCACGTGTCTACCGCAGGTTCGGTTGACATTGTGCGTTGGGCCAAGAGCCGCGGCATTGCCGTGACTGCCGAAGCCACCCCGCACCATATCTTGCTGACCGAAGATAAGGCGCAAACTTACGACCCGCGCTACAAGGTCAACCCGCCGCTGCGCACCTCTGCGGACACCGAAGCCGTGGTGGCAGGTCTGCTGGACGGCACTATCGACTGCATCGGCACCGACCACGCGCCACATCCTCTGGAAGATAAGGACTGTGAGTGGCAAGCTGGGGCTTGCGGCATGATTGGTTTGGAAACCGCTCTGCCGGTGGTCCAGAAAGTCATGGTCGATACCGGCAAGTTCACGTGGGAGGACGTGGCACGAGTCATGTCCACCGCGCCGGCACACATCGGGCGAGTCAAAGAACAGGGTCAGGGCATCGTCACCGGTAAACCGGCGAACCTGACCTTGTGGGATCCCTCCACACGCCGCACTATTGACCTGAACTCCCAGCATTCCCTGTCCACAAACACACCCTACCTGGGCATGGAGCTGCCCGGTCAGTCGCGGTACACCATGTGGAAGGGCGAGTTCACGATTATGGATGCCACGGCTATCCCGCTCGACCAGCGCTGAAAGTATGACCGTGACGGAACTGCCCAATCTGGGTTGCAATCTGCACGGTTATCCCCGGTCTGTGTCGCCGGGTTATATCTGAACTAAATCGACTTCGAAGGCTTTGTCTAAGTGGGCAAAGCCTTCGAAGTTGCTTAATGAGCGACGCGAAGGAGCTCGAGTTTCAACGCGCGATTCCGATTCCAAATACTTTGCGCCACCAAATAAATTAAAGAGTGGACCGTCGCAGGCAATCTTTTGGGGAAACGTGAACTGAAAATGGAAAAGTTTGTTACCCGGAACCCCGGTAAGGCATAAAATAACTTTTCAAGACGTTCGAGCGTAGTCGCTCGAGCAGATTCTTGACACTAACTGCGAAAGGGAAGCTATGAGCGCTGCGCCGGAAACTAATCCTGTTAAACCCTTCGGGAAACGCTGCTTGGAAACCATTGCGAACCAGGGTCCCCTGTGTGTGGGCATTGATCCTCATCCGGAGCTGCTGGATGCTTGGGGATTGCCACGCAGCGGGGCCGGCGTCTGGGATTTCGCCATGCGCGTGATAGACGCGCTGGGTGATTTGTGTGGATTCTTTAAACCGCAGTCGGCGCTGTTCGAGGAATACGGCACTTCTGGAATCTCTGCGCTCACCGCGACATTGCGGGCGATTCATGATGTCGGGGCAATCAGTATTGCGGATGTGAAGCGCGGTGACATTGGTTCTACTATGAGTGCTTACGCAAGGGCGTATCTGTCAGAAGGACCGTTGGAAGCGGACGCGATGACGTTGAGTCCTTTCTTGGGATTTGAGTCGCTGCGTCCCGCGCTGGACTTGGCAAAACAGAACGGAAAAGGGACTTTTGTGCTCGCGTTAACTTCAAACCCAGAGTCTGCTCCCGTCCAATCAGCGATGATTATGAATGCGGGCGGACAGCCGGTATCTTCCCTGGCTGCGGACATTATGCAACGTGTGGGTGCGGAGAATAACGAGGCGGCACAAGCGGGACACTGGGGTCACGTGGGCATGGTGGTTGGGGCTACTGTAGGGGAGCGGATGCGCGGTCTAGAGCCTTTGCTAGATGCCGCTAATGCGCCCCTGCTGGTTCCTGGTTTTGGAGCCCAGGGTGGAAACACTGAAAGTATCGCCACAGTGTTTGGAAAGGCCACTGAACGGATTATTGTTTCGAGTTCTCGCGGAATTTTACGCTGCGGTCCGGAACCGAGCGCGCTGCAGGCAGCATTCAAAGAAAATTTAGATTCCCTTAAATCCCTAATTTCGTGAAGCAATCCTGTATAGAATGCTCAATAGAGTTGGTCATTGACCAATTCGCGTTCACAAAGAAGTCAGAAAACAGGAGTTTAGCAAATGGCACTTCCTCCACTTACCGCTGAACAGCGCGCAGAAGCTTTGAAGAAAGCGGCTGCGGCGCGTAAACACCGTGCTGAGATTAAAGCTGATTTAAAGAACCGCAAAAAGACGCTATCGCAAATCCTTAAGGCTGCCGAAAAGGACGAAGCCCTAGCAAAGATGAAAGTTCAGTCCTTGCTGGAGTCGCTGCCTCGGGTTGGCGCTAAAACTGCCGCTTTGGCAATGGAAGAAATCGGGATTTCCCCCGCTCGTCGCATTCGTGGTCTGGGACCCCACCAGACTGCCGAACTTATCAAGCGTTTCGGCTGATGGTCGCTGCCGGCTCCGCTGCCCGGCTGTTCATACTTAGCGGACCTACCGCTGTTGGAAAAGGAACAGTGGTAGGTTCGCTTTGTGCGACTTTTCCGGGTGAGTTTTATCTTTCTGTCTCTGCCACCACTCGTGACCCTCGACCGGGGGAAGTGGACGGGCAGTCCTATTTCTTTATGACGAATCCCCAATTTGAGCAGCTTATTGAATCCGGGGGTCTGCTCGAGTGGGCACGAGTCCACGGCAAGAATTATTACGGTACTCCCGCTGACCCGGTCGATGAGGCATTGCGTCAGGGCAAACCGGTTCTGTTGGAAATCGATTTGGCAGGAGCCCGGCAGGTGAAAGCGAAACGCCCGGATGCTCATACCATTTTCCTCAAACCCCCGTCTTGGGAAGAGCTGGTGCGTCGTCTGCAAGGTCGCGGTACGGAATCTTCCGAAGAACAGCTCCTGCGCCTCAATACGGCACGCACAGAACTGGCTGCCGCCACGGAATTTGATGAGATTGTGGTCAATAACGAAGTGCCCGCCACCACCGCGCAACTGGCTAAAATTATGGGTTTGCGCTAGGATAGCTGGGCTGAAGAAACCAAATTCACTATTGAGGGGAAACTTTTATGACCGGAACCGTCGCCCGCCCCGAGGGCATTACCGACCCGCCTATTGATGACCTGTTGGAAAACGTTGATTCCAAGTACGCTTTGGTGGCTTTCGCGGCGGCTCGCGCACGCCAGATTAACACGTACAATCAGCAGCTGGAAGCTGGTTTGTTGGATACTATCGGTCCGCTGGTTGAACACGGTCCGCGAGAAAAGCCACTGTCCATCGCGATGCACGAAATCGCCCAGGGCATGTTGGACATGGAGCTGAAGGGCGATGAGCCCGAGGAAGAAACTCCTGAGGAAGACACGCCGGCACCGGTGGATCCGCTGGCAGCTTTGGCAGCATCTTTCCCCGAGGGGCTGGCGAAAGATGACGACGCCTGATAGCAGCGCCCCCGACGCTCCTGAAAAAACCGTCATTTTGGGGGTGGGCGCCTCCGTGGCTGCTTTCAAAGCCATCGAGGTGCTGCGCAATCTCATTGCTGCCGGCGTTGATGTGTGGGTTTGTCCCACGGTCGATTCCCTCAATTTTGTGGGAAAAGCGACTTGGGAATCCCTAAGTAATCACCCCATTCACACCAACGTATTTCAGACTCCGGACTTCATCACCCACATTACTCTGGCCAGGCAAACTGACCTGTTCCTAACGGTGGGGGCTTCTGCCGATTTGATGGCGCGGTTCCGCGTAGGCATGGCAGACGAGTTTCTCACGCTGGTCGCTCTCGCGGTAAATTGCCCACGTCTCATCGCGCCATCTATGCATCCTACGATGTGGGAGAACCCGGCAACACAGGAAAACGCTGCGGTGCTGCGTGATTGGGGCTGGCATTTTATCGGTCCCGGAACCGGTAAGCTGGCTGACAACACTTATGGCATGGGACGTTTGAGTGAACCTGAAGTCATCTGTGATGAGGTTCTGACACAGCTAGGTGTGAGTGTCCCCGGTTCAAATAATTAGTTTTCACAAGGTCGCCCCATGAGTTTTCGTTCTGTAGTGGTTTCCGCGGGGGGAACCCGCGAGCCTTGGGACGAGGTGCGTTTTTTAGGGAATCGTTCCACCGGGCGCCAGGGTTGCGAAGTGGCTCGGGCTGCCCTTGAGGCTGGCGCAGCGGTCACTCTCGTGGCTGCCAATGTGGAAGCTGCGTTGATTCCTCACGGAGTGACGGTTGTGGACGCGCCTACCGCTGAGGATATGCTGCACCATATGACCGCCTTCTCGCCGCAGGCAGACTTGGTGGTCATGTGCGCCGCAGTAGCTGACTTTCGCCCGATTCGTGTTGCCGGAAAAATTTCCCGCCACGACGCAACAATCCCTACCTTGGAACTGGAACGTACCCCAGACGTCCTTCTGAACCTGATTCGACAGCGGCGCGAAGGACAGACCATTGTCGGATTTGGGGCGTTGGCCGGCAGCGAAGCACAGGTACGGGAGAACGGTCGTAAGAAAGCTCTGGATAAGGGCGCTGACCTGCTGTGTGTTAATCGTGTAGGGGACGGTCACGGCTTTGCGACCGCGACCAACACTTTGATATTTTTTGATTCCCAAGGAAACGAACGAGGTCAAGCCAGCGGCACGAAATTTGAGGTGGCACAAGCTATGTTGCGGCTAGCTGGAGAAATCTCACAAAGTCACTAGAATTAATTTATGAGTAAAAAAGTAACTTTCACATCTGAATCTGTCACTGAAGGACATCCCGATAAGGTTTGTGACCGGATTGCCGACTCAATCCTGGACGCTATTTTGGAACAAGATCCGGCGGCGCACGTTGCGGTAGAAACGTTCGTTACGACCGGACTGGTGCATGTTATGGGTGAGGTGACGACTGAGGCCTACGTGGAGATTCCCCACATTGTGCGCCACGAAATCGCCCAGATTGGATACACGTCCTCGGATATTGGTTTCGATGGACGCAGCTGTGGCGTGATGGTGTCTCTGGGGCAGCAATCGCCAGACATCGAAGCGGGCGTCAGTCATTCTCTGGAAGTGCGTCAGCGTCCGGAAGCCTACGATCCTCTGGACGAGCAGGGTGCCGGGGATCAAGGCATCATGTTCGGCTATGCCTGTGATGAAACCCCGGATTTGATGCCCATGCCGATATGGTTGGCACATAAACTCTCCCAACGCCTGGCTCAGGTGCGCAAAGAGGGAATTGTATCCGGATTACGTCCCGACGGCAAAACTCAGGTCTCTATTGAGTACGAGGACGGGGTGCCACGTGCCCTGTCGACCGTCGTGGTATCCACCCAACATGCTCCCGATCGCACCCAGGCTGAGCTCCATGCCATGGTCGAAGCGGAGGTGATTCGTCCGGTGCTCGACCAGTTGAATATCGAATTGGACACGAAAAACGCGGAAATTTTGGTGAACCCCTCGGGACAGTTCATTATCGGCGGACCTGCTGCAGACTCCGGTTTGACCGGTCGCAAGATTATCGTCGATACCTACGGGGGCATGGCACGTCACGGGGGAGGAGCGTTTTCTGGCAAGGACGCTTCAAAGGTCGACCGTTCTGCGTCTTACGCCCTGCGTTGGATAACCAAGAACATCGTGGCGGCAGGTCTGGCGAAGCGTTGCGAGATCCAAATCGCGTATGCCATTGGTCGAGCCAATCCGGTGTCTCTGTCGGTGGAAACCTTCGGGACCGGAGTCGTGTCGGATGAGGAACTGGCAGCGGCGATTCGTGAGACCTTCGATTTGCGACCTGCGGCCATCATTCGAGATTTGGATTTGACTCGTCCGATTTTCCGCTACACCAGCAACTATGGACATTTCGGACGAGACGGTTTCAGCTGGGAAGAGACCAATCGAGCGCAAGCTCTCAAGGATTATTTTCAGTGAAGCCGACTGCGGGGCAGGGCAGGGTTTTGCCCTGACTATCGGGATGAAATGACAACTGTTAGATTTTCGTCTCCGGGGTATGAGCTGTAATTAAGTCGTGTTTTCTGAACCGATTTTGCCGCTGGACGATTTCGCACCTCCCGAACCTCGGGAGGTGCGGGTCCACGGTGTGGAAAAGCCTGTGGCAGCAGTTCTGCTCAATACGTTTGCTCCTGCTTTGTCTCATCCTCTTGACTTCCTGATTCCTGCGAAACTCGATGCTGTGGCGGTTCCAGGGGTGCTGGTGAAAGTGAAAGTGGGGACGAAACGCTACACCGGGGTCATCGTGGAACGCAAGGATAGTACTGATTGGCAAAAACCGCTGCGGGAAATCGAACGGACTTTGGGTGACCTGCCCTTGTTGGACATCCCCACTCTGGAACTGCTGGAAAATGTCTCTCTGTACTACGGGACGGGACCTTCCGCCCTATTGCGTTACGCCCTGCCGGAGCGGCGAGTCAAGGTAGAACAGGACTTTTCTACCGCCCCTTCCGAGCTGGACCCGATTCCAGTCACCGTGCCACCACCAGAACAAACAACTTGGGCACGCTACGCAGGCGGCGTCGAGTTTTTCTCTGACTTGTGTCAGGGACGCCACCCTCGTGCTGTGGTCAGCGCGTTGCCACTGGGGAATAATCCGCATTTCCAGCCATCGTCGCGATTTCAGCCCATCGCTGAGTTAGTGTCGGCGGCATGGTCGAACGGGGAGCAATCCCTGATAGTGATGCCTACGGTAGAACAAGCCGACGAGGCATATCTGTATTTGCGTGACTACTTCGCCGACTCGGATCAAGTGGTGCTCTACACCTCAGAAATTCCCACTGCAGCTTCCTATGAAACATTTTTGCGTTCGCGTTTCGGGACTGCCGCAGTGGTGGTCGGCACCCGCGGTGCGGTGTTCTTACCGTTGGCGCGCCCCGGTTTGTTTTTTCTCTGGGATGATTTGGCTTGGTCCCTTAGCTCGGACATGTTCCCGAACTTTTCTGCCCGACAAGTCCTGCTGATGCGTTCTCAGCTCTGTGGCATAGCCTTAGTGTTGGCGCATTATTCAGTCAACGCAGGGGATTTGCAGCTCGTGACCCGTCACTTTGCTCGCGGGTTGGCTCCCAATCGCGAGGTCTTGCGCCAATGCACGGGACGATTTGAATTCCTCAGCGAGGATGCTCAGTTGGCAGAAGGGATGACGGGGGCAATGCTCCTACCAAATGCCGCTTTGCGTCTGGTTCGCTGGGGTCTGCAATCCGGACCGGTTTTACTGCTGATTCCCCCCGATGGAGCGTTCTCGGTCGTGAGTTGCGCAAACTGCGGTGCTAATGCTGTGTGTGAAGTGTGTGCTGGACCGTTGACCTTTGAAGGTTCCCGCCTGGTCTGCACCCGCTGTGGTAATGTCCCCGCACACTATGCCTGTTTGCGCTGTGCCAGCACGAAACTGCGCGGTCGCCACCTGCAGTCACGTACCGTGATTGATGATATTGGGCGGGCTTTTTCGGGAGTGTCGGTGTTGGTTTCGCGTCCCGGAAAAGGACGAATTGGTCTCGTAGACGGAGCCTCACGCCTGGTCATAGCCTATCCAGGCGGTGAACCTTTCGCCACGGGGGGATACGAAGCTGCGGTTATCCTGCGGGCTCACATGTGGGCTAATCGGACCGCGTTGTGGACTGCCCAAGAACTCATGCGGCAATTTTTAGCAGCCGGATCCTTGGTAAAACCAGAAGGGCGTATTTTGGTGACCAACCGGATTGATTCGCGTCTGGAACAAGCCCTGGTACGTTGGGATCCCTGGAGTTTTGCTGCCCATGACTTGCGGGAACGCGAAGCGGGTCACTTTGCCCCCGCGTGGCGCACGGCTTTGCTGCAAGGGTCATCACTGAGTGAAGTGTTGGCATTTTTGCGCCAGGATTTCCCCGAAATCATGGTATTTGGTCCGGTTCCCGCACGTGATAATCCCGCACTCAGCACCGCTTTTGTGTCAGTGTCGCTGCGTGATAGCCAAGAATTTGGGCGGGCATTGCGCGCGGTGGAACTCCAAAATGCGCGCGAACGTAAATCCGGTAGTAGCGGTTTGCGTATCGTGGTGGATCCTCCCGATCCTGCCGGTCAAATCGGATAAGTAGTGTCAGCTCCTCGAAAAACCCCAGTTGAACTTAGATAGGATAGATTGCATGCGTATTGTTTTTGCCGGTTCCCCCCCAGTTGCCCTTCCCGTGTTGGAATACCTTGAGCAATCTGCACACGACCTGGTGGCGGTGTTGTCACGCCCGGATGCGCCCTCCGGACGAGGGCGGAAAATGGCTCCGTCAGCGGTATCCAGTTACGCGACTCAGCATGACCTGATGCTTTATCAGCCTAAAACTCTAAAGAATAATGCAGAAGCTGCCACATTTTTGCGTGACCTCCAGCCTGATTTGGGCATCGTCGTGGCTTACGGGGCGATTCTGCCGGCTGACATTTTAGAGATTCCTCAGTTTGGGTGGATTAATATCCATTTTTCACTGTTGCCACGCTGGCGGGGTGCCGCCCCGGTGCAGCGCGCTTTGCAAGCGGGGGATACTGAAACTGGAGTGACGGTATTTCAACTGGAACAGGCTTTGGACACTGGTCCCATTTATGCGACCTGTTCTTATACGGTGCCGGAGCAAGCTACGGCGGGAGACGTATTGCAAGAACTTGCCGAACTCAGCGTCAAACCGCTGGAACAAGCGCTATCCATGATTGCGCGAGGCGTTGCGCCGGAACCGCAATCCGACATCGGCATCACTTATGCGTCGCCGTTGCAGCCAGCAGAAGGTGAAATTGACTGGTCCGCTGCAGATGACACGATTGCCTGCCAGATTAAAGGATTTACGCCTTCTCCGGGAGCCTGGACGATGTGGCAGGGTTCCCGCATGAAATTGGGTGTACTGGAAGTAAATCCGCCCGTAACGATGCCTATCCCGTCTCTGGAACCCGGTCAGATTTTTACCACTCGTCACGAGGTGTGGGTTGGCACCGGTTCCGCCCCTGTTTGTTTAGGCGCGGTGGCTCCCGCCGGAAAAAAACCTATGCCAGCTGACGCGTGGGCGCGTGGAGCCCACCTGGAAAGCGGTGCGAAATTTGAACCTTCGCACTCGATGGGGGGACAAGAGTGAAGCATCCCGGGACATCTTCTGGAGGTAAGCCGCGTACACCGCGCAACCCTGCAAAATCCACGGGCACGGGACGAAATTTCCGTAACTCCCGCACCGGTTACGCCTATCGCAGTAAAACCCGGCGCGACCCCGCTCGTGACGTCGCATTCCAAGCCTTGCGCCGGGTAGACCAAGACCATGCTTACGCAAACTTGGTTTTGCCCGGTCTGATTGAACGAGCACGGTTGCATCGACGTGACGCGGCTTTTGCCACCGAGCTGGTGTATGGCACCCTGCGTTTACAAGGACGCTACGACGCTATCATCGGGCTGCTGAGTGACCGAGACATCGCAGCTTTGGATCCGGAGTTAGTGACGGTGTTGCGGATGGGGATTCATCAGATCCTCCAGATGCGAGTGGAAGATTATGCCGCGGTAGACACCATGGTTGACCTGGCACGCGACCGTTTATCTGCCGGTCCGGCAGGAATGGTAAATGCGGTGTTACGCAAGGTTACGGAACATGACCTGTCCTATTGGCTCGATGCCATCACTTCGGGACTGACCGGAGAAAAAGCCCTGAGTCGAGCGTTTTCCTATCCGGAATGGATTGTGTGGGCGCTGCGCGATGCCCTGGTCGCCACGGGTCGTGATGCCGGTGAGCTACCGGGACTTTTGCACGCCCAAAATCGTCCTGCCTACGTGACCCTGTGCGCCCGACCAGGGTTGATTAGTGCAGATGAGCTGGCGACCGCTGCCGAAACTTATCTCGATGCAGACACACGTTTGGGTGAGCTCTCGGATTGCGCAGTGGTGCTGTCTGGAGGCGACCCGCGGCGGCTGCGTGCGGTGGAGCGTGGTCTCGCCGGGGTTGAGGACGAAGGCTCGCAGCTGGTTGCCAAAGTCTTGGCAGCAGCACCCGTGACGGGGGTGGAGCGGACCTGGGTCGATTTGTGTGCTGGTCCGGGCGGGAAAACGGCACTGCTGGCGGGGCTGGCGCGCTCACGTGACGTTTCTGTCATTGCTAATGAGGTTTCGCCGCACCGGGCTGAATTGGTGCGAGACTCTACGAAAGCATTTACAGACCAAATCGTGCAGGTATTACAAGGCGACGGTCGCGATTTCGGGGGACTTCATCCCGGCAAGGCCGATCGGGTTCTGGTGGATGCACCATGTTCGGGCTTAGGGTCGCTGCGGCGTCGACCGGAAGCCCGGTGGAACAAATCCGCCACCGATTTAAAGGATTTGACCGCCCTACAGCAGGATCTGCTGCGTTCCGCATTGGAAACTGTCAAGCCTGGGGGCGTGGTGGGATACGCGACCTGTAGCCCGCATCTGGCTGAGACCCGCCAGGTGGTAGAAACCACAGTGAAAAATCGCGCGGATTTGCGAGTCCTCGATGCCCCCGCGGTAGCGCGTGAGATTATCGTCAACTCGGAACATGACCTTGGTCCAGGACCGTACCTGCAGCTGTGGCCTGACCGAGACGGTACCGACGCCATGTTCCTGGCGTTGATACAGAAAAAGTCCCCTACAGAAGCACCAAAACAGTCCGAAACAGACCTCGAAATCAGACAATAGAAGAAAGAATGGATTTGATATGAGCCTTAAGATTTATCCCTCCGTGCTGAACTGTGACCAGATGCATTTTGCCAAAGCGTTGCAAGACATTAAAAGCGCTGATGGGGTTCATCTCGATATTATGGACAATCACTTTGTGCCCAACCTGACGTGGGGACTGCCCACCGCCACGGCGGTGTTAAACTCCACCAGACTGCCGGTTGATGCCCACCTGATGATTGAAAATCCAGACCGTTGGTCCTTGGAATATGCCAAGGCTGGCTGCGCAATCGTCTGTTTCCACCTGGAAGCTTCCCGTGCCCCGATACGAACCGCAGACGTACTGCACAGCTTGGGCGCCAAAGTTGGCATTGCGTTGAATCCAGCGACCCCTGCCAGCGCCATTAAAGATATTTTGGGACGCTTTGACCAAGTGACAGTCATGAGTGTGGAGCCGGGCTTTGGGGGGCAAAAGTTTATCCCTGAGGTTCTTCCCAAGATTCGCCAGCTGCGCGCATATGCCGAAGACGCCCGCTTGCCCCTCGACATTGAAGTTGACGGGGGAATTAACGATGATACCTTGCCTCTTGTGCTGCAAGCCGGAGCAAATGTGGTGGTGGCAGGGTCCTATGTGTTCAAGCGCAACCCCGAACAGGCTATCGCCACGTTGCGCACCATTGGTGCAACCGACCATACCCATTAGCCTCCTCCGGAAATTTGACCGCAGCGCCTCGCTGAGGGGCTATACTGTAGATAGCTCTGGGGGCTGTGTGATTCAGCACCGGCGGTTAAAGTCCGCGACCTCGTGCTTGCACGAGTTGAATCGGTGAAATTCCGATACCGACGGTTATAGTCCGGATGGGAAGAGCCGTGCGTTTCACCGTGCCTGGGTTTGCTTACTCAGGCGTTGGTCAGCGTTCATCTTTCTTTGCCCTGGGCTGTCCAATGAGGTGCTGCACCGAAAGGGGTGAAGATGTCGATGAGTCAGAACCGGGCAACGCCAACGTTTCATGCCGTCTCGGGATTTCGACCGCTCAATGTCATTGCCCCGCTTTCTTTAGCGTTGCTCATTGTGGCAGTCTGGTTCCTCGCGACGAGTTCTGGAAACATTCCGACCTTTATTTTGCCGCGTCCCAGCGATGTAGTTAGCTCCGGTGTGGAGCTGTTGAGCGGGAAAACTTTTTGGGTTTGCCTGGGAAACACCTTGCTGGCAGCGGCGGGCGGAACCGTTTTGGGATTGATAGTGAGCGTGCCGCTTTCTTTTGCGATTCATCATCTGCGACTCCTGAACGCGGCAGTCCAGCCGTTTTTGGGAGCTTCCCAAGCGGTTCCGGCAGTAGCTCTGGCGCCGCTGCTGTTGATTTGGCTGCCGACTCCGCGTCTCGCCATCGCGATGTTGTGCGCGTTGATGGTGTTTTTCCCCATTTTGGTTTCTACCACTGTGGGTTTGCATCACCTGAACGCCAGCATTTTAGAAGCTGCCAAACTCGATGGTGCCGGAACTTGGGACTTGTTGCGATACATGGAGATTCCCCTGGTATTGCCGTCTTTACTGGGGGGCATCCGTAACGGTGTGACCCTGTCTATCACCGGGGCAGTGGTGGGTGAGATGGTCATCGGTGGGCATGGTATGGGCACCCTGATTACTCTGCAGTCACACAACGTGGATACACCGGGCATGTTCGTGAGTTTAATCATGATTTGCACCGTCGCCGCGCTAATTTACCTGGGGGTATATCGCCTGGAGCGTCATTCCAAAACTGTAAACGCAGTTTAGCTGTGTCTCTAAGAAAGGTTCACGAGAAAATGTCACATCGTTTCATCAAGTCCCTAGCAGGGTTGGCGATGAGTGCCGTACTCCTCGCGGGTTGTGCTGCCGGTTCCACTGCGGAAAAGGGAAGTTCCGCGAGGTCTGCCGGTAGTCCTGCCGGGGCGAACCGGGCGGTCACAATCGGTTTGACTTATATCCCCAATGTACAGTTTGCGCCGTTCTATGTGGCAGCCCAAGACCGGCTGTTCCGTTGGGACGGTGGTGGGGGAGTCCGCCAGCAGCCCGTTAACCTGCGTCACCACGGTGCTGATGAGGGACTGTTCAACGCCCTTTTGTCCCACAAAGAGGACTACGTGGTGGCGTTTGCTGACGAAGCGGTACAGGCGATATCCGCCGGTATGGATTTGTGCGTCACGGGTATCCTCTACCAAAAATATCCGGTGGAAGTTATCGCCACCAAGCAATCGGGGATTACCTCTTGGGCGGATTTGAAAGGAAAAACCGTAGGCGTACCGGGTCGCTTCGGCTCGAGCTGGTTTGGTTTCCAGGCAGGTTTACAGCAGGCGGGTTTGAGTCTGGATGACGTGAAAATTTCGGAAATCGGATATACCCAACAGACTCAAATGGCCACCGGAAAAGTTGATGCGGTGGTCGGATTTTCCAATAATGACCTGGTCCAGTTCCAGTTGGCAGGGCTCGCAGTGACCGAGATTCCGCTGCCGCCAAATCTGCCGTTAGTCGGTGCTGCCGTGGTGACGACCGGCGAAAACTGTAAAACCCAAGATTCTGTGAATGAGGGCGTCATCAACGCTATGGCGCAAGCCGTCAACAGTATCCAGCAAAATCCAGAAAAAGCGGTGGAATACACAAAAAAGTATGACCAAACGCTTAACACCGCTGCTTCCTTGCAGGCTGCCAAGAAAGTCAATCAGGCGACGCTGGAGTTGGAGCAAATGCCTGACTACGACCCGGCTGACCCTGGTCGCGCTGCCGCTCCCGACCCGCAAAAATTCAAGGACATGATAGCCCTTTTAGATGAAATCGGAGCGTTGGATAAAAAAGTCGACCTCAGTTCTCTGGACCAGGCAGGTTTAGAAAAAATTGCCCGACCGTGGCAGTCGCTGCAGGCCCATTCTTCAGCCACGAAATAGATGCGGGGAACCTCGGAGGATCCGGATGGCATACACCCATATTTAATTCTGTCATATTGATATTTGGGAAAACTTCTGCCATTGCATAATCTTTAAACGTGAATAATTTCGAAGAACTGTATGAGATTATTGAAAGCCGAAAGAACGAACGTCCGGAGGGATCCCGCACGGTTGAGGAGCTAGACAGGGGAGTCCACGGGATTGGCAAAAAGATTGTAGAAGAAGCTGCCGAAGTGTGGATGGCGTGCGAATATGAATCGGATGAAGCCGCCCAGATTGAAATCTCACAGCTCATTTATCATTTGCAGGTCATGATGGTGGCGAAAGGGTTTACTCCCCAAGACATCTATCAACATATGTAGGACAGGGGCAACTTCGTCTAAAGTTTGCGTCCGATAACACCCGGAAACCAGTCACAATAGTTTGAGAAAAGGGGAATCAGCCATGTTACGAATCGCGGTGCCGAATAAGGGGTCACTGTGCGAACCGGCGGTCACGATGCTAAAAGAAGCCGGTTACAAGGTAACTCGGCGGGGACGTGAGCTGACGATTATTGACAAAAGCAACGATGTCGAGTTCTTTTTCCTGCGTCCGCGTGACATTGCAGTTTATGTCGGTGCCGGGGTCGTGTCTTGCGGTATTACCGGGCGGGATTTGCTGATTGACTCCGGAGTAGCCGCGGTGGAATATCTGGGGTTGGACTTTGCCCGTTCCACATTCCGGTTTGCTGGACCGGCGGGTAAGTTCCAAGAATTGGAGGATATCCAGGGCAAACGAGTCGCGACTTCCTATGACTTGCTGCTGAAAAAGTTTCTCGACGAGCATGAAATTTCTGGGGTCAGCGTGGTACACCTGGACGGTGCGGTGGAGTCTTCAGTCCAGCTGGGTATCGCCGATTTGATTGCTGATGTGGTCGAGACTGGTTCTACGTTGCGAGCTGCAGGTTTGCATACTTTCGGGAAACCTTTGATGGAATCTGAGGCCTTGCTGATTACTGCCGCGGGACAGGAGACTCATGCCCAGCTGCAAACTTTGGCAGCACGCCTGCGGGGCGTGATGGTAGCGCGAACCTACGTGCTGATGGACTACAACGCTCCTTCCGCCCAACTTGCAGACTTGTTAGCGATTACGCCCGGTATTGAATCTCCAACCATTTCCGACTTAGCTGAGGATGCCTGGAAAGCTGTGCGCGTCATGGTGAAAGCCGCGGATGTGAACCTCATTATGGATCGTCTCTATGCGGCGGGGGCACGTGGAATCATTGTGACTGACCTGAAAGCGTGCCGTCTGTAACACTGTGGTCCCCTCAGTGACGCAGCGCGGGGTCGTTCTCTGATTTCTTGGCTTCAGGGACGGGCACAGTGGCACCGTAGGCTCCCGCGGCTGCCGCCGCGAGGAAAGCGGCTGGGTCTTCGCTTAGGGTCCTGCCCATGGTGGAAAGTTTCACCGGGAACTCCTCCAGAGCTGCGTACAGTCCCGTGGTGGGTTGGCTGATAACCCGGTGGTGTTCCTGCAGAAGGCTCAGTTGGGACTTCACCAGGGGCGTGAAGGTTCCTTTCGGATCGGCGAGGGTCTTTTCAACGGGATTGTCTATGTCGAAAACTGGAAGTACCACATCCAGAGGAGGCAATCCCATCCAAGTCAGCATGGTTAAGGAATGATGCGAAATTCCGTAGTGGCGGGGGCGAGCGTCACCACTGGACATGCGCAGCACTGCAATCGGATGACCGTTTAACGCCGAGACGGTATGTAAAAATTGTGCTCCGTCCACCCCCGAGTAACCCCAGCGCGTACCGGTACCCAGGTTACCTGGACCTTGTGACACAATGACTGCGTCCGCTTTTACCACCGCAGACGCTACGAACAGGGCAGAAGGAAAACTCACGGCTTCGTAATCGCCCCCAAAGCATTGCCCGCAGGTAATGGTGGCAGCTAAACTGCCGGACTCACGCATTTGGGCTACGGTACGGGAATACGCTAACGGCAGAGCGCCACCATCGGTTTGAATATAAACCAGCCGGGCTCTCGGGTTGCGGTGCAAGAATCCCGCCACGATAGCCGGCAGAGCCGAATGCAAATCCGTCACCAAAACGGGAAGTCCATCTAGCGTATCAGCGGAACGCAGCAGAGAGTGGTAGGGGCTGTCCGGCTCGTCCGCTCCCAACACGACCTTTTGATGCGGGGTATAGCGAGCCTTCACCAGGTGACCGGGATTAGGCAGCTCGTCCGCCGGCAGACGAGTTTCATTAGCCAGAACCATGGCTTCACCACCGGTACCCAGGGCTTTTGCCAGGGGAGAAACTTCAATCTGGATGATGTCATCGGGCTGCGCGGCACCGAGCAACTCTGGATAGCAGATGGCTCGGCAGGTGTCACCGGGCTGGAAACTCACGGCAGGTCCGGAATCTTGTCGGGGAGGCGCAGCTACAATTTCGCAGAGCAAAACCTGATGGGGAGTCTGCCGCCGCACTTCCAGAACACGTGCTTTCCGAATCATCACGGCTTAAGCATAGCCGCTTTACGCTTGGGTTCAGAACAATCCTGAAGGCGCACGGCTATAATTTTTATATGCACCAGGTATCCAGCGAGTCCGACGTTTTCGATGCAGACGACGATTATGAATGGCGCGAAGACCTCCCTAGTGAATCGCAACTTGCCTCAGCATCGCGACGTTACCAGGGGCTTTTAACGATTTTTTATCGAAATGCCCGCCCTCTAACTTATGACGAAATCTATGCCGCCTACAATGCCACCATTGGACCTTACCTGCCTGTCAGCCACAACACCGACCAGACGCAGCTGCATGACGCTTACAGCCTCAAAATCCGCAATGATATTAAAACTCTGAATAAAATCCTGGGCGGGATTATCGTCCAAGATGAACGCAACAATGCGGGGACTGCCCACCGATACCTGCTGCGACCCGATGTAAGTCGTCAAACGCACTTGGCTTTTGACGCTGCTGAATCAGTCTGGGTACACCTCGCACTGGGATTATTAGAAGGCGACTTTACCCAGATTGATTCCCATGTCCGTTCCGTCAGCGAAATCGACCCCGAAAATCCGCTAGCAGTGCAATCTCAAGCACTCATTTCGCGGTTTACGCAGGATATTTTTCGGGCAATTGCCGCGGCACAGATAATTGAGTTTGATTATCAGGCACGTTATGGCGAAGCTACGCATCGACGGGTGCGACCCACGCGGATGATGCTGTCGCGCGGTTTTTTCTACGTTCGCGGTTTTGACGAAACTCGCCAAGGTTTCCGGACCTTTAAGTTGTCTCGACTCAGTAACCCGGTGATTACGAACCAGACCTTTGACGTTGCGGAACACGTTGAATCCCCGCGCAACGTTTCTCTGGAGAGCCCCCTGGAACGGGTCATTTTTGTGGCGGATTCTGAAAAAGCCTCCGAAGCCGTCATGAATGCGGAACTCATCTGTGAGCATGCCGATTTCGCCCGCCAAGCGCCGAAACTGGGACTGGACGTACTAGACAGGGTTCCTTCAGGATGGAATCTGTATCGTGCCAAACGACCGGATTTCTATACCTGGAGCCGTTTGGCCACCGAAGCAATGGCGCACCTGGCAGTGCTGGACCCCCCGAAACTTGTGACGGCGACCGTACAAGCGGCTCAGCGTCTGACTCATCTTAAATTGACGGCGGGCGAGTCTGAAACCGGACGGCTGAAGTTCGACGAGTTTAGCCACCGCACCGCCGGTGTTTCTATAGATAATCAGACGCGTGTCACAGCTGAATCCCTGGCAGTGATGACGTTTATCCTCAAACACAGCGCGGCAGGTAACACCTGTACCGTAGCTGAACTGGCTAAACATTTTGGTCTGCAGCCTGCTGACATCAAAAACATTATCTGGGATTTTTTGGACTTGGACGCGGCAGCCAGCAACGCAGATTCTGACTATGACAGTTTCCTGCCCTCGATTCGTAAAGACGGAACGATTGAAGTCAACGGTTCTCGCAGTTGGGTGATGCCCCCGTCCTTTAGCGCCCATGAGGCGCTGTCCCTCCTGTTGGGGCTGGAAGTCGCCGGATATTTGGCACCGTCGTCACAAGAGGCGATTGCGACCGCTCGTCTGAAGGTTGCCTCCTGGTTGGGGCAGGTGCATGAACTGACCGCCCCGCAACTGGTGACGAACACGGTGCCGCCCTCGATTCAGAGCTCTTTGGAAACGTTGAATCGGGCGATAGAACAGGGTCGCACGGTCGTTTTCACCTATACCAATGCCAGCTGGGATACTGCGCTGCGCCGAGTGGCACCCCAGTCTGTCTATACGGATCGCTACCATGTGTATCTGGTGGGAGTGAATCTGGATAAACGCAAGTGGCACAAGTACCGCCTGGATCGCCTCAGTGACCTGCATGTCACCGCGGATCCGATTCCCGAAAAACTTCCCCAAAAACCCAGCTACAAGTACCAGACGGTCGATCTGGAGCTGAAAAATCAGGCGAAATCCTACGTTGACACGATTCTTCATGCCCAGACGGTGGAACAATCCGCGACCACATACCGGGTGCGTTTGAAAGTGAAAGATCCTGCCTGGCTGCAGCGGGTGATACAGATTCTCGCCACCGATATTACAGCCATTGTTGGTGGACCTGCACACCAGACCGTAGTGGAGGCAGCTCGACAGACGGGTGCCGCGGCTTTGGCTCGCTATGCCGAACTCGACTCCACGCGGGCGGTAACGGATGGGTAAGATTGAGTTATGAGTGTTCAGGGTATCGTGTGGCTCATCGCCGTAATTTGTGCCGTGGCTATTTTTGTGGCGACGACCGTGTGGATTATTTTGCGGGGGATACGTCTCTATCGGACGGTTCGCGATATTGAGATGCCTGTCCCCGATGCCTTGGAGTCAGTTAGCCAAACGGTCCGAAAGCCAGCACCTACGGGAGACCCTGCAACTTTGAGCGCGGCACGAGTGGCTCGCGCCGAGGTGAAACAGGCTCGCAAAGCCAACAAACAGCGCCGCCTGAACGCCGCTCATGACCGCTGGGCGAGCTACGATTTGGTCGCACCGCGGCAGTAAACACCTGAAATTATGAGTCCCAAACGTCACCGTTACCGTGAAAGCCAGAAAGCTGCCGCACGGTTGGCACAAACGGAAGCCGCCAACG
This sequence comes from Mobiluncus holmesii ATCC 35242, assembly GCF_000185445.1. Classification (NCBI taxonomy): domain Bacteria; kingdom Bacillati; phylum Actinomycetota; class Actinomycetes; order Actinomycetales; family Actinomycetaceae; genus Mobiluncus; species Mobiluncus holmesii. The sequence continues at coordinate 755,743 of NZ_GL622346.1, forward strand.
CGACCAGCCCCTCTCCTGCCCAGCGTTATCAGGCTTTCAAAGCGACCCAGCAGTCTCCGCAACTCTACGAGTTCCAAGCGTTGTTTGATTTTCCCTTGGACGACTTTCAAATCGAGGCCTGCCAAGTACTAGATAAGGGGCAAGATGTTTTGGTTAGTGCCCCGACTTCGGCTGGGAAAACTATTGTCGGTCTGTATGGGATATTCCTGGCTTTGCGCCAGGGGAAACGCCTGTTTTACACGACACCAATCAAAGCTCTGTCCAACCAAAAGTATCTGGAGCTGGTGGAGTTATTCGGTGTCGATAATGTCGGATTGTTGACCGGCGACACCGCGATTAATGGCGACGCCGCCATCATCGTGATGACCACCGAAGTGCTGCGGAACATGATTTATGCCGCCGCGCCGTTGGCAGACCTGGGATATGTCGTCATGGATGAGGTTCATTATCTCTCCGATCATTTCCGTGGGCCGGTGTGGGAAGAAATAATTATTCACCTCGATGCAGCGGTGCGTCTGATTTCCCTTTCTGCCACGATTTCTAACGCTAATGTTTTCGCCCAATGGCTCCAGACTTTGCGCGGTCCCACCACCGTCATCTCGACCTCTGTCCGACCGGTGCCGTTGAAACACTTTATGATTAGCGCCTCGGGCGAAATCCTGCCCCTATTTGCCAAAGGCGAGGTGGGAGGACACCTGAACCGGGCTCTGCTAGCGCAAGCCGCCCAACAGGTCATGCCGCGTCGGGGGCGGATGCCCCGCCGGATTCGCGCGGACAGACCCGCGGTAGCACGCAGTCTGGAACAGAGAGATTTGCTCCCGGCGATTGTGTTTATATTTTCCCGGCAGGGTTGTAACGATGCGGCAGCGCAGGTGTTTGACGCCGGTTTACGTTTCACCACTCCACAAGAAGCCGACCAGATTCGTCTCGAGGTAGAAACTACGCTGGCAGGTTTCAGCCAGGGCGATTTGAGCGCTATTGACGTTTCGAACTGGGAAGAAACCCTGGCCGCCGGTATCGCCCCACATCACGCCGGATTACTGCCGATTCAAAAGCAGCTGACCGAGTCACTATTCGCGAAAGGCTTGATTCGCCTGGTCTTTGCTACAGAAACACTAGCCCTCGGGATTAACATGCCTGCCCGCACCGTTGTCCTGGAATCGCTGAATAAGTGGAACGGTCAGGAACGCGCGAATTTGACACCGGGGGAGTACACCCAGCTCACGGGTCGCGCTGGACGCCGCGGGATTGATTCGGTGGGACATGCGCTGACTCTCATGGAAGTGAAGAATCCACCCCAGCTGCTGGCTAATTTGGCAAGTCAACAGACCTACCCGCTGCACTCGGCTTTCGTACCGACGTTTAACATGGCAGTAAACCTGCTGGCTCGCACTACACTGGAGGGCGCAAAAGAGACTGTTGAAAAGTCTTTTGCTCAGTATGTGGCGTTGGGAAGTTCACGCAAATTGTTCGCACAACTGCGCCGGTTTGAAGATTTGGCAGCGGATCAAGAACGCAGCGCCAGTTGCGAGCGCGGGGACGTAATGGCGCTGCTGGACTTGATGAACGCCCTTTCCAAAACCGAAAAACAAGCTAAACAGAGACGCCACAGCGGGGAAAATACCCCCCAGAACCAGCAAGCCGACCGTCGGGCTATAGAGCAGGCACGCGCCCAGATGAAAGCCCACCCGGTCTATAGCTGTCCCGAACGGGACAAACATCTGGTGAAAGCCCGCCAGGCTGCCAAAAACCGAGAATCTGCCCGGATCACTCGCCAGCGAATTGAAACTCGCACTAAGTCCCTGGCACGTCAGTTGGATCACACCTGTCAAGTGCTGCGGGAACTGGACTATGTTGATGATAATTTTCAGCTTCGTGACGCGGGAATCATGCTGCAGTCGGTCTATAACGAGCGTGATCTACTGGTGGTGGAATGTTTACGTCGTGGCGTTTTCGATGACTTGAACGTGGCGGATCTAGCAGGGGCGCTCTCGGTGTGCTTGGCGCAAAACCGTACTGGCGGACTGTCCCGTTTGATTCCAGCCGAGGCGTCTGCCAATCTGGCGACAGCACTGGAATCGATGGGGCGAATTAACTTTGAAATCGCGACTCTCCAGCAAGAACACTATCTGGAGGCATATCCGCCGTTGGAGACAGATTTGTTGCCAGGAGTCGTGGCGTGGGCGCAGGACGTCACCCTCGGGCAATGCCTGGAGCTGACCGGTATGAGCGCCGGGGACTTCGTGCGGGTCATTCGCCAGGTTATAGACCTCGCCGACCAGTTGCGCAAACTGAACCTCAATCCGGCTTTGCACGCGAAATTCCGCAGCGTAATTAATCAGGTGAAGCGGGGAGTGGTGACGTGGGACTTCTGATAGCTCTGCCCCTAGCTTTCGTAGGGGGAGTGGCGGGAGCCCTGGCTTTTCCGCACTGGAATGTGTGGTTCTTGTTGATTCCTTCTCTCATGATTTTGCTGGGAACCTTGCGTCGCCAGTTCGGTCGCGGCTCTCGCAGGCGGCGTGTTCTGTTAGTGTCAGCAGCGTGGGGGCTCGGTTTCTTCGGTCCGCAGTTGAGCTGGACCGGGGTTTCTGCAGGTTCAGCCTTTCCGTGGATCGCCCTGACGATTTTAGAGACGCTGTTTATTTGCTTTTTTGCACAAGTGTGGGTGCGTGGGGATCAGGCTATTCCACGGTTTCCCCGTTTGTTCGGGTTGTTACGGCTGGTTTGGGCACCTCTGGCATGGGTCGGCGTGGAACAGTTGCGCTCCTTGATTCCTTTCGGGGGGTTTCCCTGGGCAAAACTTGCCTTTGCGGTGGTGGACACGCCGTTGTTGGCATGGGCGCCCTGGGGAGGCAGTGCGCTGGTCAGTGGGGTCTGTGTATTCATAGCCGCTGCCGTGCTGGAACTTTTGAATCGACACCGTGGGCTGATGTTGCGGATGGTGTCGCTGGTCGCTCTGGTTGCCGTCGTCGTGTACCCCACCTTGGTGCATCCCGCGTTGCCCGTTGTTACCAGGCATGTGACGGTCGCTGCGGTCCAGGGCAATACGCCGGGACGCGAGCCGAAAACGGCATTCGGGCAGCCTTATGAAGTGTTGCTAAACCACGTAGCGGAGTCTCTCCGCCTGCGTCAACAGACATCTCGGCACGTTGATTTGGTGTTGTGGGCGGAAAACGCGGCAGACATAGACCCGCGGACCAGTCATCATGCAGCTGCTCTGGTGAACCAGGTGACTGCCGCCTTCCAAGCTCCGCTCATCACGGGTACGTTAGGAGCGGGAGCTCGCGGACGGGGCGTAGCTAACCTTGCCGGATCGAACCTCGACACAAGTTCTTTGCAAAACACCATCTTGGTGTGGACCAACGGGCAAGCCCGCGACACTTATGCCAAGAAGCATCTGGTACCTTTCGGCGAGTACCTGCCCTGGCGAAAATTTTTTGCCACATTTATTCCCTCTCTAGCCGATTTGGTTCCCGCAGACTTGGCTGCCGGGGGTAGCGTGGCGCAGCTTGAGGTTTCGCTCTCCGGTAGAGACGTGCATTTGGCCAGTCCCATCTGTTACGAGATTGCCGACGATGACCTGGTGCGGCAAGCGGTTAAAGGCGCGAACTTTATCTACGTGCCCACCTCGAGTTCCTTCTTTGGTTCTTCCGATGAAGCTGACCAGCAACTCGCTATTGCCCGCTTTCGTGCGGCTGAACACGGTTTGGACACCATCCAAGTATCCACGATGGATTCCACAGCCCGGATTAATGCTCGTGGACAGATTGTGGGGCGGGTGATTCCAAACTTCCAGGCAGGCAGTTTCGTCACGAGCCTTCCTCTGCGCAGCGGGACCACCCCCGCAACCTTCACCGGCGAACTGCTCGGTCTGGGGGCGCAGGTATTGGTGGTGCTGGCGGCGGTTTTACAAGTTTTATTGGCACTCTCAGAAAGTTGGAAACGTGAAAAACACTAACTATAACGCGCAGACCGTTATCGCTATCCCGACCTATAACGAGCGAGAAAACCTCGAGTGGATTACCACAGAGGTTTTGGCGCAAGCGTCAGGAATTCACATCCTCATCGTGGATGATAATTCACCTGATGGGACGGGGGAATTGGCAGACGCTTTAGCTGCGAATCACCCGCAGCTTCATGTGTTGCACCGCACGGGTAAGGAGGGTCTGGGACCGGCTTATTTGGCAGCATTTGCCTGGGCGGATAGCCACGGATACAGCTGGGTTGGGGAATTCGATGCAGATGGTTCGCACCAGCCTCGGGATTTACCGCGTCTGTTGGCTTTAGCTCATGGTAGCGGTCGTCCGGACCTGGTCATCGGATCGCGCTGGCGGCGTGGGGGAGCGACCTCAGGGTGGTCGCTCCCGCGTCAGGCGCTGAGCCGGGCGGGAAGCGTTTATGTCAATGTGGTGCTGGGATTGGGCGTAGCTGACACCACAGCGGGTTTCCGGGTCTATCGGGTGGATTTCCTGTCCCGTTTATTGCAGAGTTACGTCATTGAATCAAAAGGGTACGGTTTCCAGATTGAGATGACCTGGCGGACGCGCCGGGCGGGGGGCAAGATTGTGGAAGTGCCCATTACCTTTGTGGAACGCCGGGCAGGTACTTCGAAAATGAGCGGGTCAATCATTAAGGAAGCGTTCCTAGAAGTCGCCAAGTGGCGGATACGGGAACTATGCCAACGTGCCTAGTGTTATGTCATTTTATTAGTGTAGCTCCACGGAGTGTCGAAACCGGGAATATTAGCGTCCGTAGTGGCGCCGCCCGGAACGCAAGGCTTCTAAACGCTCATCAAGCAGCACGCGGAGTTCCTCCTCGCTGCGTCGTTCAATGAGATGTTCCCAGTGGTTGCGCTGAGGTTTAGCTGTGTTTTCCTCCTGGAAGTCTTCCGCGCCGTTGCGTACCGCAGTCTTGGAGCAAATCGGGCAATCCCAGGTGTCAGGCACCTCGGCGTCAATGGCGAAGGGAATATCGAAAGCGTGTCCTTCCGGGCAGGTGTAGTCTACGTTTTGGCGCTCGACGAAAACGACGCCTTCTTCAGACTCGAGAGAATTGGAACCCATACGCATCCCGCGTAGTGCGCGATCAGCCACGATTAGTGCCTCCTTTTATGCTTAGCGGTTCATTCTAACCGATTTAGCGGAATTTTGCTCAAGGACGGTGCGAAGCTTTGGTATCGCACGCTCGCGACGCTCCTTCAATCCGATAATATATATTATGTCATTTTACACATGGCGGGTTTATGTGTCTGTCCCCGCGGATATATGTACAAAAAAGTGTCCCGGTCGTTACGCATCTCCCTAACCTCCGACCGGGACACTACCTTGCCAAAAAGTTTGGCACCGCGCTTGTGAACGCGAGAAACCTCTCAGCTGACTTGACGCCGACGCGCGCGACGCTCCGCCAGTTCATCGTGGACCACCACGTTGTCATCATTAATGTTTTCTACAGGCAGCTGCGCCAGCTCGCCCTCAATTTCGTGCCAGACGCGACCTACCGCGATGCCGAACACACCTTGTCCGCCCTGCACCAAGTCGATAACTTCGTCCTGTGACGTGCAGGCGTAAACCGAAGCGCCATCACTCATCAAGGTGATGCCAGCTAAATCCTCGACACCCATCTTGGACAGAGTCGCTACCGCAACTCGAATCTGTTGCAGGGAAACACCGGTATCCAGCAGACGTTTAACCACCTTTAACAGCAGGCAATCCCGGAAAGAATAGAGACGCTGGGACCCTGAACCGCGGGCGTTACGCACAGAAGGCTCTACCAAACCGGTACGCGCCCAGTAATCGAGCTGCCGGTAGGTAATTCCGGCTGCTTTACAGGCAGTCGGTCCGCGGAACCCGGTTTCTTCGTCAATAACCGGCAGGGTTTCACCAAATAGCATCCCCTGCTTAATCTGCGGTACTCCAGATTTGCTCGGCTTTTCCAAGGCAACCTCCGTTCAAGTATGTTTCTATTTTAGATTATGCACCATAGAAACGTGGTCCGATGCGCGGCGCGCCCAAACCTTGCACTTAAAGTTTAAGTGCAAGGTTGTCGGGGAACCAAACTTTATTCCCGCAGCCTTACAGCTCCTCGACACCGACAGTCAGCAATGCCTCAGCTAACGCCGCTAGCTGTGCCGAGAGTTCCGTTGCTCGCATTTGGGCACGATCCTTGGCAACAGCGTTATTCTTTTGCCGCTCCGGAGCCACCACTCGATCCACCAAATCCAAAATCGCATTGACCGCAGAATAGACGGAACGCAAATTGCGTGGCTCGATACCCTGCTTTTCCAAGACTTCCAAAGCCTGCACCACCGCAACTGCCCCGGCAGAAAAGCGGGAGGAAAAATCTGGAGCAATGAGCTTGGCATTGACCGCCTTTTCCAACAGTTCATCAGAAGCGCCGGTATAAACCTGTAAATCACGCAACGAAATCCGGGAGTGAGTCGGCAGGCGCATTTGTCCTTCCGAAGCCACCACTCGCATGACTGGCTGCACCGGCAGGGGCTCCTCCCCCAAATCCAACAGCCGCAAATTTTCGCCAATCTGATTTAGAGGCAAGTAACTGTCCCGCTGGGCTTTCAGGGCGTACCGTATCCGCTCCACATCTGCCAGGGAGTAACCGCGGTAACCGTTGGACATCCGTGCCGGGCTGACAATCCCGTGCTTCTCAAAATTGCGCAATTTAGCCTGAGATACCGAAGGAAATTCCTTCACGATAATCTCGTGGACTCGTCCAATAGACATAGTTGGCTTATGGCTTACCTCGGGAGGCCACGAGCTGCCAATGTCATTGACTTTTCGGGCGACCTGACTCATTGCTTAAAATTCACCGCCGGGTAGTAAGCCAATCTAAACTTGCCAATCTGGACTTCTTCCCCCGAAGTCAGCAGGTGCGACTCTACCCTTTCCCGGTCAATATAGGTGCCGTTGAGAGAACCGACATCGCGAACCATGTAGCCGTTTTCCTGGCGAATAAACTCGCAATGCCGGCGCGAAACCGTTACATCATCAAGGAAAATATCCGACTTGGGATGTCTGCCCGCGGTGATGCGGTCTGTATCGAGCAGGAAACGCGCCCCCGCGGAGGGACCACGCTGCACAATTAACAGTGCCGAACCTGCAGGTAGAGCCGCCACAGCTTCCTCGTCAGCGGAGGACAGAACTCGCTTACCCAGTTCTGGTTCCGTTTCGGTAACGCTGCCTATAGCCCCAAATACTGCCGTTTCAGTAGGGTCCGGTCCTGGATTCGTTTCCGACACTTCGTCCTCCTTAAAAAATCACGTATCTCTACTTTAGTAGAAGCGCCGGAAAAAAGTTAACCGATTTGTTATCTTTCGGTCTGTCACAAGCTCGAACGGTAATCCAGGACCTAGAATGGCATTTGCGTGTAAGTTAAGAGACGGAATATCGGGGTAAAGGGGAAATATAGTGACGGATGCAGCCTACCTTGAATGGGCGCTTTCTCTGACTGATAAGCAAATCGGAGTCACTCCCCTAGCACCACCTGCCGCTGCCCTGACTTTCCCCTTTTCCGCGGACTCCCTGAATGCAACCCTTCGCCAGTTGCGCGCTGGCGGGACTTTCCCTCTTTCTACCGTTGGTGGGGATGCGGACACGCAGCTCACTACCGCCGAACATTGGCGCTGGCTCTTGGCAAATCGATGCGATGGTCTGGAACTACAACTCGCTTTCGGTTTCCTGGTCGCGAACCGTGGGAGTGTTCGTTTTCCAATTTTTCAAGCCAGATTAGACCCCGACCCCGATCGTCCCCTGGGATATTTACGGCTGGCACCGGGCGACAAACTGGAGCTGAACAGTACAGTAGTGCGTTTGTTGCACCAAAAGTTTCGGATTCCGTCCCGCTGGGTGAAAGCCGGTCGAACTTCTCGCGGGCTCGACCTCGACGCCATTCTGTCGGCTTTGGAAAAAGCTCTGCAAGATAGCTCCCTCCATGGCAAAATGCAGCTGGAACGTCAAGCTGCTCTGGGGCTGTCTCATTGTAACTGGTCCCCCGTGGCGACCGACCTGAAAGCGCACCACCAGGATTACAGCAGTTCCGCCCTAGTGAAACGTTATGCCACCACCAATGCCCCCACCCAACTTTCCGAAGATAACACTGACACCGTCCCTCTCTCGGGAGATGTTTTTGCGCCTCTAAAAGCCGACCGCAAACAACTCCAGATACCAAAGTTATTTGGTCAAGGTCATAGCCTCATTCTGTCCGGAGCCCCGGCGACCGGCAAGACTGATGCCGTCGTGAATGCACTGGCGCAGTCTCTGGTACAGCAGCATTCCGTTCTGGTCGTGGGGAGTCGCACCAGTCTTAAGAAACTGCGTAACCGGGTTCGTAAAGCCGGATTTGAACACGTGTTCCTCACTCTCGACCCGCAAGCCGAGACTCGCGATGAGCGCAGCCGGGATTTGCTTCGAGGGGCTTGGGATCGCCCAGTCAACGCTGACGCGGGATACCTGGATTCTTGCCGAGCTTCCCTGAAAACTCTGTCCCAGGATTTGGATTTGTATCTCAACCAGATTCACGAGGTCGGTCCCAACCATGTTTCCGCATGGCAGGCTTACACTGCACAAATCATGACTGCCGCCGAGTTGGAACCCGAAGAACGGGTTTTGGCAGGTCGTCTGGCGGCGGCTCCGAACTTCCCCTATCTGTCTAATGACCGGTCTGCTGCGGCGAAACTTGGCAAAGAATTGGCAAATCTGGATGCTAACTCGGTGAATGGCATCGGTGCTAATCCCTGGTCCCTGGTGGGCGAAAGTGCGCGCAGCATAGACCGCACGGAATTGAAATTGGCGTTGCAAACCTTGGAAGATGCCATTACCCAGGCTCACCCTGCCGTGTTGGAAATTATGTCTGCCGCTTCCGACCTGGCAGCCTGGCCAATTTTCGCGCGATGGCTGGACCTGCTAGAGATTGGATACGGCAGGGCTCCAGTGGAACTAACCGAAGCGGAACGTAGTGCGGTTACTTCCGGAATCGAAACTTTGCAACAGTCCTTGCAAGACCTGTGGGACGAAGCCACTCCCCTGCTAGAAATTGCTGCCCCCGCTTACCATTCCGGCAAAGATTTAGACTTGCTGATGGATGCGCGTCACGCCGAAGCCTCCGGTGGGTTTACCCGCAACAGTCGCCGCAAAGCCGTGTTATCTCAGCTGCAGCCCTACCTCACTGGTCCGGTTACCCCCAATAAGGTCGCGGAGTTATTAGACGACCTCAATGCCCTGCGGATGCGCGCGGAAGCCTTGGGCTCGCAAATTGGCGCCAATCCCGTGTTAGGGCTGAAAGATTTTGACGCCTTAGCCCCCGACTCGCGTGAAAAATTCGCAAACCATGCCGATACGGTGCGAAGCGCTATCGAATTGGGGCGGTATCTGCCCAGCCGCCGCGATGATTTGGAGTCTTTGATGCCTCTGGCTCGCCAGGGTGGTCGTTTAGGTCAGCAAGTGCGCGCGATTTCTGACGCTTTTGCTGAGGTTTTACAGTCTTTGCAGGTCTCGAGTACGGATTTGGAAACGTGGTCACAAGGTCTGCCACCCTTGGGTCGTTACTTGCAGGTTCGCAAGGTTTGGGGAACGTCGCTCAGCTCGGAGGACTCGACCCTGGACGATATTTTGGCTTTTCGAGCCCTGACCCCTCAGCTGAGAGCCTTGGGGCTGGATGACCTGGTCACCTGGGTGGCAGAAGGAACTCTCGGCGGAATGGCGATTCAAGGCGTGTTGGAACACGCTTTGTCGGTCGCGGCGGTACGCGAGCGGCAGCGAGCCTTGGCGCAGCAGGGGTTTGATCCGGTGACTCATGCCGCCCAGGTGGAACGACTCTCGCTGAACTGCACGGAAACTCGTCGAGAAATCCTAAATCAGGTGATTACCGCGGCAGGCGAATTTGCTCAGCGTGCAGATAAAGAAACCTTGCGCAGTTTTGGGGCACGATTGCGTGACGATAATTTCTCCATCCGTCAAGCACTGCGTGAACACTTGGACGGTGTCTTGACTCGTACCCCAATTGTGGGTTTGACTCCGCTGGAAGTCGTGACCTATTTGCCTGATTTTACCCAGAAAACACCCCGTTTTGATGCCGTGGTGATTCTCGATGCCTCCGAGCTACCTTCCGGGTCCGTGGTGAAAGCCCTCGCGGGAGCGGCACAAGCCATGTTCGTGGCGAGCCTGCCCGCAGCCACGAGTTTTGCAAAAGGTCGGGCGCGCAGCGCCTACGAGTTCGCTAAGTCAGCAGGTTTTCCCGAATACGAACTGACTATCCGCTATGGTCGAGATTTAACCCCCACCCCCGGTCGTTTGGCACAGCTGCTCAGTCCTGATCAGCTGGACACCTGGCCGGTAGCACAAGTGCAAGCGCATCCAGTCTTAATTATGGAATTTCCCGCCGCGCATCATCCCCTTCCCCTGCACCTTGCCAGCGAAAATCCGGGCTGGCAGGGACTGGGCGCCGATTACGTGTGGTTTGAAAAGGCCGGGAATCTGCTGATGAATCTGTGCCTGAAAAACCGTGGTAAAGCCGTCACGGCGCTGACCTGGACGGCTGAGTTAGCAGCGGGTATCCGCTGGTATCTCGATGACGCTAACCGACAGGGTGAAATCAATCTGATGAATCTGCGGGTCACCCACCTGGGTGCAGCCGGAGCAGCGTTCCCCAGCGCCGATACAGGAGTACCGGGGAATAGCGGAGGCTTCAGCGATGGTGACGGCGTCGCAGCTTGCGATTTGCTGGTGTGTTTCCTGGGGTCTGATTCGCAGCCGGAGACGTCGAAATCTGCGGTTACACGTGATTTGCCCCTGGCTTGGACTCGAATTTTGTTAGAGACAAATCGCCAGGTGCTATTTGTCGTCAACCGCGACCTCGATCAATCTGGGCTGCCTGCCATACTGCAAGACGTCTTAAACGTCCCGAGCATCATGCCCGATACCGTTCCAGTTTCGGCAGTGCGTGACCACCTCGCGAGGCTACTGAGTCACGCGGGTTTGGAGGTCCGCACAGATATGGGGTCGGCATCATTACGTCTGGATTTAGCGGTTCGTGGTGATGCAGGCGCGCCGTGGCTAGGTCTGATTTTGGATAGTCCCGAACAGCGACAGGTTCATTCCGCTTGGGATCGAGAGGTCGGTATTCCCCAATTCCTCCTGGAACATTGCGGTTTTGGCGCTATCGAACATGTGTATTTGACTCAGCTGATGGAAAACACAGATGAAGTGACGCGGCGTCTCGTTTCTATAGCGTTAGACCTCGCATTTCCCGGTGACGTTACGGACGGCTCGGTAGCGAGCGATGACCGCTACACCTCTCCGTCACGTATTGCAGCGGCGCAAAATAACCGTGACGACGAGCCGTGGAAAGTTCCCGATGAAACGCAATGGGATTTACCGCAGCCCCTACGTGAAGCCGCGGCTCACACGCAGACCGACGAGTCTGTCCCTCCTCCCGCCCCGATGCCAGCCCTGCCACAAAACGAAGCTGTTTCTGAGGAAACAAAGCCGGAACCTTCTGCGCCTACACCGCCTCCGTCGGAACAGCCTGCCGCCCGCATCGAGGACCTTCCCCCTGCCGTACAACGGAAAACCCGTTCAGCGCTACCGGTCATCGCGGACATTCCCGCGGATACATTTGCGCATGTAGAGAGAGGAGAGCTCACCTCGACTCACGATGCTCCAACTCTGGGAGATCAGCTCGGAGCACAAGAAACCGACTTTTTTATAGAACTTGCCCAAAATCCTGAGTCGAACGAGGAACTCGGCAAAATTTCTAAGCCCGGTTTGGGTGCGTTCGCCCCCCTCTTTTCCCCTGAGGAAACCGCGGAAGGCACTGAAAAAACTGATACCCCCGCGATGTCTACATCGCCCCTGGCAAACCCCATACCAGAACCTTCCGAAGCCAAGCTCCCCAGTTTTACTGCGCAAATTCCCGCCATTGTTCGTTCTAAAACGGTCCCGCAGCCGTTTGTTCCCCGCGGAAAACCCTTACAGAATCAGGGTTCCAAGGAAGTCCTAGATGATTTACAGGACCCCGCTAATGCTGCCGCTGTGGCTGACGTGTTGGCGCAGGTGCTCTATACGGAGGGACCTATCGGGGAAGTTCGGCTGGCTAAACTCGTTGCCGATGCCTTCGGAATGCAACGTCTACATCCGAAACGCCGTCAACGGATTTTGGAACTGCTTAATCCAGAAGTCCAGAAAATTAAGACGAAATTCGGCACATTTGTTTGGCCTGCCGGAACATCAGCCGCGGATTTTACCGTGTTTCGAACTGGGTCAATCTATGGTCAACGCTCCTTGGTAGACATCTGTGACGAAGAGTTTAATAATGCTTTGACCTGGGTTATCGACACGCAGCAGCCCCTTGAGGAGGAGACCTCAGAAGCAGTGGCACGAGTGCTAGATTTAACTCCAGCGCGTACCGATATTCGTCAACGGATGCAAGACGGACTGAAGTCTTTGGAACAGACCGGACGAATCCGGCGTCTGGCGGGTCACCTGTATCTGCAATAATTTTCAAATGTTGAAACATTCCCATCTCTCAGGGTTTAATGGCGGTAAGTGATTGGAGTTCACAGATGTCAAAACAGAAAAAAGGTTCTTCTCGAACGAACTTGACGGTGTCTCGACCCGGCAATCGTTCTGGCGCCATCTTGGCGATTGTTTTGGTCGCCATCGTGCTGGCGTTGATTATCGTTTTCGTTAAGATTGCGACCACGAAACACGAGTTAGAGGCTCAGCCTACGGACACCATCGCGGGAACGAAGACGATGATTGGCTATGCCGAACCCCAAACCTACGCCGCCGGGCGGGGCATCTGGCTCAAAGATGGCAAAGTTTTGACTAACGACGAAATCACTGCCGAGTCGAAAAAAGGCACTAAGGTCCTGGAACTGTACTACGACTACTTGTGCAACATCTGTAATGACTTCGAAGACCAACTCAACCAAGGTAAACAGCTCAACGACTTGGTCGAGGGCGGTCAGGCGATAGTCGTGTTGCGCCCAACCCTGACTCACGCCCAGCAGCTGAAGTTCCCCAACATTGCGTATTCTGCGAATAACCTCATGTACTGGACCGCAGAAAATAAGCCCGAGAAACTATGGGGACTCAGCAAGGACTTGACCAAGTTCGCGATGGATAACTATAAGTCCGCTGATTACGAAAAGAACCAGAACAATGAACAGTGGGCGCAGACCATCCGTAACCCCGATGAGGAACTGGCTAAAATTGCTGGAAAACACGGCATAGACTACAAATCAGTGCCACCGGCTACCGAACAATCTGGTCTGATGCCGATTAATATTTTGGCGCAGCAGCGTCTCAAGAGCCTCGGTCGGGAAAATGCGGGGACACCCCTGTACATTGCGAACGGTCACCCCGTCGACATGAGTGGAATCGGGAAAGACGACAAGCTGCTTGAGAAAGCCACCCTGTAAGGTCTTTTCCGTCGTGGATAGTTTCGGCGCATCTCCCAACATTTTGGTCAGATGCGCCGATTGACGTTCGACTGGTGGGAACTGGTCATTCCTGAGGCTGAAAACTAAGCGCCACCGAATTCATGCAAAATCGGTTTCCGGTCGGGGTTTGCGGCGCGTCCGGGAATACGTGTCCCAAGTGAGATCCACAGTTTGCACAGCGAACTTCGGTGCGGGTCATGCCGTGGGATGTATCGGTCACTTCGCGTACGGCTCCCGGCTTCGCTTCAAAAAAGCTTGGCCAACCGCACCCGGAATCAAACTTTGTGTCGGCATCAAACAGTGTCGCCCCGCAGGCTCCGCAGCTGTAGAGACCATCACGGGATTCAAAGAGCAATTCCCCGGTACCCGGTCGTTCCGTAGCGGCTTGACGGAGCACCGCATAAGCGCGGGGGCTCAGTCGTTCTTTCCATTCCTCGTCGCTCAAATTTATAGTCATTTTGTGCCTTTCACTTTGAGGATTTCTGCCAAGTATTGCCCGGTAAATGAACCGGGTACTGTTGCCACGGTTTCTGGAGTGCCTTCCGCAACCACCGTACCGCCGCCTTTACCGCCTTCTGGACCGAGGTCGATAACCCAGTCAGCACACTTGATGACATCCAGGTTATGTTCGATGACCACGACCGTGTTACCTTTCTCGACCAGTCCCTGCAGGATGACCATAAGCTTGCGGATGTCGTCGACGTGCAGACCAGTGGTTGGTTCGTCAAGCACATAAATGGCGCGCCCGTTCGTGCGTTTGTGCAGTTCACTGGCTAGTTTGACCCGTTGGGCTTCGCCTCCAGACAGCGTGGTTGCGCTCTGCCCAAGTTTCACGTAGCCCAAGCCGACCGCTGTCAATGTGTCCAAGTAGCGAGACACGCTGGGAATTGCGGAAAAGAACTGGGCGGCTTGTGCAATCGGCAAATCCAAAACATCGCGCACATTTTTTCCGTGATAGTACACTTCCAAGGTCTCCCGGTTATACCGCGCCCCGGCGCAAACCTCACAGGGCACATAAACATCGGGCAGAAAATTCATCTCGATTTTCAATGTGCCGTCACCTCGGCAAGCTTCACAGCGTCCGCCCTTGACGTTAAAGGAAAAGCGCCCCGGACCGTATCCGCGAATCCGGGCTTCTTCAGTCTGGGCAAAGAGCTTTCGGATTGCATCCCATACTCCGGTATAAGTCGCAGGATTCGAACGTGGAGTGCGACCGATGGGTGATTGGTCCACGTGGATAATCTTGTCCAGATGAGCAGCGCCGTCAATCTGCTTGTGACGTCCCGGCACCGTGTGGGCGCGGTTCAAATCCCTGGCTAACGCTTGGTACAAAATGGAGTTGACCAGCGTGGATTTACCGGATCCTGACACCCCAGTGACGGCGATGAGGCATCCCAGGGGGAACGATACGTCAATGTTTCGTAGGTTATTTTCGCGCGCGCCTCTTACTGTCAGAATGCGCTCCGGGTCAGGTTTGCGGCGATGCTGCGGGATTTCAATAGATTTCCGTCCCGCTAAATAATCTGCGGTAAGCGAAGACTTATTTCGCAATAATTCCTTGACGGTTCCGGAATGCACAATCTGTCCGCCGGACACTCCTGCGCCGGGACCAATATCCACCACCCAATCTGCTGCCCGGATAGTGTCTTCATCGTGTTCCACCACGATGAGGGTATTGCCTAAATCACGCAAACCTTTCAGGGTATCAATGAGGCGTTGGTTATCTCGCTGGTGTAGACCGATGGAAGGCTCATCCAAGACATAAAGCACGCCTACCAGTCCGGATCCAATCTGAGTAGCTAACCGAATACGTTGTGCTTCACCGCCTGACAAGGTGTTGGCAGCTCGTGACAAAGTGAGATAGTTCAATCCCACATCAATTAGGAAAGCCAATCGCGCGTGTACCTCTTGTAAAATCGGTGCAGCGATTTTAGCTTTCATACCCGATAAAGGAATATCCTTTAAATAGGATTGCGCTTCATCAATTGATAAATCCGTGACTTCTGAGATATTGAGTTTCCCGATGCGAACGGCCAGAACTTCAGGCTTTAACCGCCGTCCCTGGCACGTCGGACAGGGAACTTCGCGCATATAACCTTCATATTTGGCTTTGGATAAATCAGAATCGGTTTCATCGTAACGACGCTGGATATAGTTCGCTGCCCCCTCAAAGCCCGTGGTATATACCCGTTCCCGTCCCCACCGGTTGCGATATTTCACTCGTACCTTATAGTTCTTGCCCCACATCAAATAGTCGCGTACTTGTGCAGACAAATCCTTCCACGGAGTGTCGAGGTCAAAGCCTACTTCATCACCCAGTCCTGTTAATATACGTTGCATGGTATCTTTGGAACTCGTCCAAGGGCTGACAGCGCCTTCACGCAGGGTCAAATCAGGATTTGGTACCACCAGTTCTGGGTCAATCACTAACCGAGAACCAATTCCGGAACAATCGGGACAGGCTCCGTATGGCGCATTAAAAGAGAACGTCCGCGGTTCGATTTCTTCCAAAGCGAGCGGATGATTATTTGGGCAGGCTCGTTTTTCTGAAAATCGACGACTGCGTTCAGGGTCGTCCGGGTCGCGGTCCACAAAATCCACCACGACCAGTCCTTCTGCCAACTCTAAAGCGGTCTCAATAGAATCCGCCACTCGTGAACGGGAGCCTTCCCGAATTACTACCCGGTCGACAGACACCGAAATGTCGTGCTTCAGTTGTTTTTCCAGGGTCGGTGGTTCTTCCAGGCGATGAGTTTCACCATCCACGCGCATCCGGGTAAAGCCCTTGGCGGCGAGCTGTGCAAACAATTCCGAGTACTCGCCTTTACGCCCCCGGACCACTGGAGCCAAGACCTCTAACCGCGTCCCCTCCCCCAAAGTGAACAGCCAATTCACGATTTGTTCCGCAGACTGGGCAGTAATTTCCTCGCCGCACACCGGACAATACTGGGTGCCGGCTCTCGCAAACAGCAGGCGCAGATAATCGTAAATCTCGGTAATGGTACCCACGGTGGAGCGTGGGTTGTGAGATGTAGACTTCTGGTCAATCGACACCGCGGGGGATAGACCTTCTATGAAATCCACCACGGGTTTGTCCATCCGCCCGAGGAACTGCCGAGCATAGGAGGACAGCGATTCTACGTAACGGCGCTGCCCTTCTGCAAAAATTGTGTCAAAAGCTAGCGATGACTTGCCCGAGCCGGACAGACCGGTGAACACCACCAAAGCATTCCGAGGGATTTCAACGTCGACTGCCTTGAGGTTATGTTCGCGAGCTCCGTGGACTTTCAAAGTTTCATGCACCTGTTAAGTTTAATGCCCAAGTGTGTTTCTGACGATTCGGATCGGTTTCGTTGGCGCTGGGCACACGCCTAGAATTGCAGCATGAGTAAAGTCGTCGTTATCTACCACTATGACCCCGCTCGGGAAGCCGACCGAGCCACGATTCGCCCCGAACACCTGGCTTACCTGGGAAATTTGGAAAAATCAGGGAAACTTCAGGCCGCCGGTGCCTGGATGAATGAAACCGAAAAGCCCGGTGCGCTGCTGCTGATGAACGTCGAGACGCCGGAGGAGGCGTTGATGTTTCTCAAGCACGATCCCAATCAGGTCCACGGCATCGTGCAAGCCATTGAGACTCACCAGTGGGGTCCGGCGATCGGTTCCTAAGGGCTACTTCAAAAGAGTTAGTTGGCACGGCTCCATGCCTTTCATTCGGTGGTTTTTTGCTTACGTAGACTGGTTCGTTTTTACCCTCCTGCTGATTATGGTTGCGGGGATTTTTATCCCTCTGCCGGTCACTGTGGTGACTGGGGTGGGGTCAGTCAGCCACTACGCCATTGCGGTACTGTTCTTTGTCTACGGGGCACGTTTAAAAACCGTCGAAGTGCTGGGCGGACTAAAAAACTATCGCCTGCAGCTGGTCATTTTGACCTCCACTTTCGTGCTCTATCCCCTGTTGGGAATGTTGAATTACCAATCCTATGGATGGTTTTTGGGACCGAGTTTTGCCCTGGGCATGTATTACACCTGTCTGTTGCCCTCCACGGTGCAATCCTCCATTGGGTTCACATCCATTGCCGGGGGTAATGTCGCCGGGGCAGTCACTGCCGCCACTATCTCCAACCTAGTCGGGACATTTGCAACTCCCCTGCTGGTGCTGTTGCTGTTAGGGAGGGTCGGTACCGTCTCTCTAACGACGTTACGCGATATTGCCATACTGATTTTGCTGCCTTTTGTTCTGGGACAGCTAAGTGGTCGATGGACCCGCGATTGGCTGAATGCTCACCCCGTCATCACCAAAACCGTCGATAAGGGCACGATTTATTTGGTCGTTATCGCGGCAGTTTCCAGCGCAAAGCTGCATGGCTTGTGGGACACCGTGGAAGCTTTAGACTTCGTGCTGATAGGTGCAGATGCGCTGGTCATTGTCGGTATCATGCTGATTTTGACCTGGTATGGGTGGGGGAAACTTTGCGCCTTGAATCGGGCTGACCGTATAGCTGCCATGATGTGTGGCTCAAAAAAATCTCTCGCTACCGGTCTGCCGATGGCGATGATTATCTTCCCAACCTCCACGTTCGGTGCTATCGCGGTGCCCATCATGCTGCTGCATTTGGAACAGCTCATCATGTGTTCGGTCATTGCTACGCAGCTCGGGCGTGGTGCCGGTCCTCGTCAGGCTGATTTCTAAAATTCTCTAACCTCGTACTCCCCAAGCTACTGCTTCGCTAATAGCCCCTGATCCGCCGATAATGACGGAGGCAGCGCGGTTGGGCAAGTGTGCCAATCTGGCTGCCGTTGGCGGTGAAAGCCGACTTGGGTCGGTCAGCAACAGGCAAGCATTACGGTGAGCTGCCAGAGCTGCTCCTGCCAGCCCATCGGGAAAGCTCACTCCGCTGGCTACCACCGCGGAGGTTGCCCCGGGGGCAAAGGCTTGCGCCACAAACTGAGCTGTTTGATAACGATCCAGACCTTGAATCGGTTGCGATCGGAAATCCGCTAACCCCGCCTGGTTCCACGCTTGCGCTGCCGGTCCCCCAATGGGGAATATGCTTCCTCCCGACTGTGCCCGATGATTTTGGATGAACTCTGTAGTCTCTGGAGGCAGGGAGGCTCCTGCATTCAGCACCACCACGCCGTGTATAGAAGCCGCTCCCGCTCCCGCACTCAGGGCGTCAGGGAAAGACATTCCATCTGCCAGCAAGATAGGAGTTTGCGTAATTCCACGCTGGTTCCATTCCGTAATCGTCTGGCGAGCTACCGCCGCGGCAGTACCGTAGCGATTCATGCCGTAAATTCGACTCACTTGAATTCCCCGTGCCTGGAAATCCCTCATCGTAACAGGGTCAAAAGTCACTTGACCTCCCACCAATCTCACGTCACGAATTCCCCTCCCCAGAATCTCGGCGACTATGCCGGGTTCGATGCGGGGACCGTTAGATAGCACCAGCGGTGCGTCCAGCGCTGCAGCTAGCGGACCGGCACTCAAAGCATCGGGTGCTGTTCTCCCGGTGGCAATGACCAGGGAAGGTCCGGTGAACCCGCCTTGTCGCCAGGCTTGCAGAGATGTCTCGACACGATTGGTGCCGGCAATTCTTCCCGGAGCGGTCCCCGGTTGAGGCTGAGCAGCAGGCTGTGGCTGCGGTTGCGGCTCGGGTTTTGTTGGGGAGGGCGATACTACCCTCGCAATGCCGTCGATACTGGAAACTCCGATAGTTTCAAAAATCCAGTTGGCAAAAGCAGAACTCGGCACATATTTGTAGTCTTCAGAGAGCAGGAAGCCTCGTGGTGTTTGCACCGCTGCCGAGAGCACCCCATAGAGCTTTCCCCCACTAATGAGAGGTCCGCCGGAATCACCAACCTCTGAATACTTTCCTCGTGAGGAACGAGCATAGAGATAACCATCATTGAGAGTGCCGAGAGAAGTTAATTGTGTCGTTTTAAGATTCAATCCGGTACCAAACCCATAGGCCTCACTTACCTGTCCGGAGGGCAAATTTTGACTGCTGAAAGGCAAGATGGCTCTACCAGGGGAATCTAAACGCACCAAGGCTATGTCATAGTGGGGATGCGCGACAATACCCGTTACCGCAAGGGGAAAATTTCGATTGATGCTCGCCCCCACCGAAGCGTAAGCGACTTCTAGGTTAGCATTCGCCACGCAATGCGCAGCTGTAAGGACCCAATTTGCGGCTACGAAAGAACCGCTGCATTCCATCCATCCGCTATCAGATTGATTAGAAATACGTAAAGCAGCTGCCCAGCCTGATTCATTTGGATCAGTTAGGTTCCCACCCTCGATGGCATAGGCGGGGGTTTCATATCCCGCTGCCAGACCGAGGGTTGCCCCTAAAATGGAAAAAAGGGCGATGCACCGATAGATAAAACGTCCACTCACGTCTTTATTATCGGTGAAAATCGCTGATTTTTAAGCATCCGGATGGTTCTGAACTGTTCCATTCGATTGATTCTTTTGACGGCGTCGGCTGACCAACAGGGAGACCACCGCGGTAATAATCAGCACCGCAACGATGTAGCCCAAAGACACCACGTTGCTCGCTTCAGGCAATCCCGTAAAGGGCTGACCGCCGTTGATAAACGGAATCTCATTCGTGCTCAAGGCGTGAATTATGAGCTTTGCCCCGATGAAACCCAGAATGGCGGCCAGACCGTAATGTAAGAAAATCAAACGTTCCATCAGACCTTCAATTAGGAAGTACAGTTGGCGCAGTCCCATTAACGCAAAAGCATTGGCAGCAAACACGATAAAGGCTTCGTTAGTTAGACCAAAAATGGCAGGAATGGAGTCTACGGCAAACATCACGTCTGCTGATCCCACCGCTACGACCACCAGCAGGAAAGGAGTGATGTGACGTTTACCGTCAATCTTGGCAAAGTATTGATGCCCCACGTAATCGGGCGTGACCGGGAAAATCCGGCGTACCCCGGACACAAAAAAGTTATCTTTGTACTCCGCTTCTTCCTCTGCGTCAGCGCTGCCTTCGCGAATCTGCTGTAGCGCAGTGAAGAGCAGGAACAGCCCGAAAATATAAAAAATCCAACTGAAATGTTCGATGAGGGCGGCGCCCAACAAAATGAAGATTAAACGGAATACCAACGCCAAAGTGATGCCAACCGCAATAATTTTTTGCTGAACTTCCCGCGGCGCTTTAAATGCAGCAATGATGATAACGAATACAAACAGGTTATCCAGCGACAATGACCACTCGGTTACCCAGCCGGCGAAGTATTGTCCGCCTAGGTCCCAGCCCAACGTCAAACTGATAACCAATCCGGCTACCAAAGCTATGGAAATGTAGATGATGGTCCACGCTGCAGACTCCCGCAGCGATGGAAAGTGGTCTTTGCGCACGTGGGCGAAAAAATCAAAAGTCAAAACGCCGATAATTACGACAAACAGAATTATCCAAGCCAACAGGGGCACATGCATATGTAAACTTTCCTCCGGTACGAAATCGTTGGGTACCGAAAGTCTCTCCCCGCCTGTGGTTCAGCAGGCTGGTGACACCGAGTGACGCGGTTCCGCAGCATTGGCAGCGGACGGTTTCACCGTGATGACGATGCCCCATTAGCGGGAATACTCCCCTTCGCACCAGCGATTGTACCAGGATGCGGTCACGTTTCTAAAATATAAGGACTTAAGTACTATGATGACGCTGTCGAAGCATTGTGCCCGCGTTGTTGCTGGTTTAATTATTTTCAGAAAGGTTCAATATGTACATAACCACAGTTGTACCCGCGGGAGCCGCTGGAACCACGGCTAATCCCGCAGGCATCGCCATCGCGATGATCATCTATTTCGTAGCCATGATTCTGATTGGCGTCTATGGTTATACCCGTTCCAAGAGCCTGGACGACTATATGCTGGGCGGTCGCGATTTGCCCCCGTTTGTAGCCGCCCTTTCCGCAGGTGCGGCTGACATGTCTGGCTGGCTGATGATGGGGCTGCCCGGTGCCATGTACTTGAGCGGGATTTTTAACGGCTGGATTGCAATCGGTTTAACCGTTGGAGCCTGGATTAACTGGCTGGTCACCGCGCCACGTTTACGTGCATATACGGAAGTCGCCGGTGACTCGATTACCGTCCCTTCGTTTTTTTCAAACCGTACCCACGATACTTCTAAGATCATCCGCTACGTAGCGGGCATTATCATCGTGGTGTTCTTTACGTTGTACGTATCCTCCGGCATGGTGGCTGGTGGCACTTTCTTTCACTCGACTTTTGGCTGGGACTATCACGTCGGCATGGTTTTCGTAGCGGGCATCGTGATTCTCTACACTTTGGTGGGCGGGTTCCTGGCGGTGTCTTGGACCGATATGGTGCAAGGGCTAATCATGATGGTGGCGCTGGTAGCGGTGCCAATTATGGGTCTGTTTGTTATCGGTGGTTTCGGCGGTGTTGCGGCGGGCTTGTCCACCACCGGCGATAACTCCCTGCTGAACCCCCTGGGTACCGGTCTTGACGCCGTAGGCTGGATGGACTGGATTTCCAACGTCGCGTGGGGACTGGGATACTTCGGAATGCCCCACATTATTGTGCGTTTCATGGCGCTGCGTTCTCCGCGCCAAGCCACTCCGGCACGTCGTTTCTGGCTGGGTTGGATGGTTTTCTGTCTACTCGGCACCGGCATGACCGCCATCATCGGTCGCGCCATGAGCGAGCAAGGCATCATCCCCGACCTTATGCCCAAAGACGGGGTGGAGGGTAACCCCCAGGAAACCGTGTTCCTGGTCATGGGTACGAAACTGTTCCCCGCCGTTCTGGCAGGGTTCATGCTGGCTGCTATCCTTGCGGCGATTATGTCCACCGTCTCCTCACAACTGCTGGTAACATCTTCGGCGATGGTCGAGGATATCTATCACGGTGCCACCAAAAAGGAACTCAGTGATTACAAGGGCGTTCTGCTCGGTCGGATTACGGTTCTTTTGGTGTCCATAGTGGCGGCTTTGCTGGCGATAGATCCCACGAACTCTGTATTGGGACTGGTGTCTTTTGCTTGGGCAGGTTTTGGGGCTGCCTTTGGTCCCATCGTCATTTTGTCTCTCTACTGGAAGAAACTGACCTGGCAAGGAGCGGCTTCCGGGATGGTTGCAGGCGCGGGGGTAGCAGTGCTGTGGAACAAGGCGTTCAACAACGGTGACGCTTCGTGGGTCGCCTATACGCACCTGTATGAAATTGTGCCTGGTTTCCTGGCTTGCTTGCTGGTGGCGTGGCTCATTTCGCAAGCTACCTGGCGGGACGACCCGCAGATTCTTGAGGAATTTGAACGCGCCGTGGCTATTGCCAAGGGACGACCTGATCCGAAAGGACTGCTGGTGGCATTTGAGGAAAAAGGAACTGATTCCGTGGCGGAATAGCTGTTTTTATAACTTTTCACAAGAAAGGTTAAAGCATCTGCAAAATATTGCAGTAGATTATAGGTAGAAAGTGACTGAATTGCTCTGGTGAGCAATGAGTATCTCCCGAGCGAAAACACAACCCAAAGGAGACAAGTTGAAACCGCTCAATGAACAAGAATTAGCTGAACTGAAGGAAGTCGGTCAGTTGGCTGTCGAGAGAGCTCAAAAGTGGATTGAGGCCTCAAAGAAGTACCCGATTGACTACGCTTCTAAGCTGCTGTCACGCACCTTAAAGGATCCGCGTGGTTTGGATTTTACCGTCGCATTTGTCGATGAAGTGGTACGTCCGGAGGACATTAAAATTGCAGGCAAGAACCTGTCGGCTTTGGTGAAAGAAAATCAGCCGTCTTTCCTCCCTCCCTACCTGAAGCTGCCGGCTGTGTACGGTGGGGCTTTGGGCACGCTCATACCTGATATTGCGGTTCCGGCGGCCCGGCGCATATTCCGGGAACTGGTAGGCGACTTGGCGATTGACGTGACCAACAAGTCCTTGGGACGAGCTATCGCGAAATTGCGCGCTGACGGTTCTCGGCTGAACATGAACCTTTTGGGTGAAGCGGTATTGGGCAATAAAGAGGCCTCCCGACGCTTGAACGACGTGGTGGAATTGCTGCAGCGTGACGATGTGGACTATGTGTCTATCAAAGTCTCCGCCGTAACCGGTCCGCACATCGCCTGGGACTACCAAGAGATGGTGGCTTACGCGGTCGAAAACCTGTTGCCGCTGTACCGGGAAGCCAACAAGTTCAGCCCCAAGAAGTTCATCAACTTGGACATGGAGGAATACCACGACCTGCATATGACTATCGATGTGTTCAAGCAGCTGCTGGACCGCGAGGAGTTCAAAGACCTGGAGGCAGGTATCGTGCTTCAGGCCTACCTGCCGGATTCACTCGCTGCCATGCAAGACTTGCAAACTTGGGCGGCAAAGCGCGTCGCAAACGGCGGGGCTCGAGTTAAAGTGCGGGTGGTTAAAGGCGCAAACCTGTCCATGGAACATGTCGACGCCATGATGCACGGCTGGTCGATGACCCCGCAGCCATCGAAACAGCACACTGATGCGAACTATATGCGTATCCTCAACTATGCGTTGACTCCTGAGCACACCCAGAATATTCGCATCGGGGTGGCTGGTATGAACGTGTTTACTGCCGGCTTTGCTTACGAGCTCGCGAACCAGCGCGGAGTGTTCCAAAACCATGGCTGCGAGTTCGAAATGCTGACAGGCATGAACAGCTCCATGGCGCGCGCGGTCATGGAAGACACCGGTCCGCTGCTGTACTACGTTCCGGTGGTACACCCCGAGGAGTTCGACGTCGCCATCAGTTACCTGGTGCGTCGTCTCGAAGAAATCGCCGCGGAAGAAAACTTCATGAGCGCGGCTTTTGAGCTGACCACGAACCAGTCTATGTACGAACGGGAACGCAACCGTTTCGAAAAGGCTATTTCTATGCTCAATGACCTGGAATTCGGGCCGCGCCGTCTGCAAGACCGGAGCCAGGAAACCGCGGACGAGCTCACCAAACTTGTCCAGGATGACTCCGGTGAGTGGATTTTCCGCAATGTTCCGGATTCCGATCCCTCCCTGCCTGCCAACGTGGCTTGGGGTGAGGCAATTGCTGCCAGGATGCGCAATTCTCAGGTCGGTCAAAAGACCATTGACGCCTCCAAGATTAACAACGAGGACGAATTGCAGCAGGTGTTGCATCGCGCTGAGAAAGGTGGTCAAAAGTGGCTGGCACTCAGCCCGAAGGAACGCGCCGAAATCCTGCACCGGGCAGGTGTCATCATGGGTCAGCGTCGCGGCGAATTCCTCGAAGTGATGGGTTCCGAAGCCGGTAAAGCCATCGACCAAGGAGACGTGGAAGTCTCCGAAGCAGTTGATTACGCTCACTACTACGCCGCTGAGTCCATCGCGATGACAAAGGTAGCGGGGGCTAAATTCACTCCTGCCAAGATTACCGTGGTGACTCCCCCGTGGAATTTCCCGGTGGCGATTCCCGTTGGTTCGACCATTGCTGGTTTGGCAGCGGGTTCTCCGGTTATTTTGAAACCTGCCTCCCCCACCCGCCGCTGTGGGGCATTGCTTGCGGAATGCCTGTGGGAAGCCGGCGTGCCCAAGGATGTGCTGCAGTTTGTGACCCTCGCCAATCACGACTTGGGCAAGACTCTGGTCACCGATTCGCGGGTAGAACGAGTCATTCTGACCGGCGGTATCGAGACCGCGCAAATGTTCCGCTCCTGGCGTCCCGACCTGGGTCTGCTGGCTGAGACTTCCGGCAAGAATGCCATAATCGTCACACCTTCGGCGGATCTTGACCTAGCGGTCAAAGACGTGGTCACAAGTGCGTTTGGGCATGCTGGTCAAAAGTGTTCGGCTGCCTCCCTGGTCATTTTGGTTGGCACCGTGGGCACTTCCAAGCGTTTCCACAATCAGCTGATTGACGCGGTGCAGTCCCTGAAAGTTGGCTATCCGTGGGATTTGGGTATCCAGATGGGGCCGGTCGTGGAAAAGCCCGGCGAGAAGTTGCGGCGCGGCTTGACCCAGCTGGAGCCCGGTCAGAGCTGGGCAGTCAAGCCTAAGCAACTGGATGATTCCGGGCGACTGTGGAGTCCAGGCGTGCGCGCCAATGTGAAACCCGGCAGCGAATACCACTTAACCGAATACTTCGGTCCGATTTTGGGCGTGATGCGCTGCGACACTTTGGAAGAAGCTGTCGAGTTGCAAAATCAGGTCGAATACGGTTTGACCGGCGGGATTCACTCGCTGAATCCGGACGAAATCAAGTATTGGCTCGATCATGTCCAGGTCGGTAATGCCTATATCAACCGTGGTATTACCGGCGCTATCGTGCGCCGTCAGCCGTTCGGTGGCTGGAAGCGTTCCGTAGTGGGTGCGGGTTCCAAGGCAGGTGGTCCCTCCTACCTGTACGCGTTGGGTGAATGGAGTCCAGACGATGCTACGTTGAGCGACATTACCGGTTCCGCATCCGGTGCTTTGGCGCGTGAATTGACCGCGCTAGCTGATGAAATCGGTGACCGCGACAAGCTTGAGAAGTCGTTGGCTGGTGATGAAACCGCTTATGCACAGGAATTTCAGGTCAATCGCGATCCGTCCCAGCTCGGTGTGGAGCGCAACATTTTCCGTTGTCTGCCGGTCCCAGTGGTGGTGCGAATCGGTGAAAACGTCAAGAACTGGGAGATTGCCCACGTGCTGCACGCTGGTTTGCTGATGGGTTCCAAGATAACGATTTCGACCGCTAAACCATTGATAACCGGTTTGGCAGGTTTTGCCTCCCAACACGGCGTCAGCGTGATGGTTCAAGATGAAGCTGCCTGGTTGAACTGGGCTCGAAGCTGGGCGGCTCACGATACCGGCTATGACGGGCGTATCCGCATCCTTGGTGAAACCCGCACCAAGGTCGCCGAAGCTATCAAAGGTTCAGTTGATATTGCTATCTGGGATCACCCGGTAACGTATTCTGGTCGAGTCGAAATGATTCCGTTCTTCCACGAGCAGGCAGTTGCTTTGACGAACCATCGCTTTGGTGATCCCACACCAATCACCAAGGGAATCCTGGAGGAACACGTGGTGGATTACTAATCCCCCTACCTGTTCGGTCTCGAGCTCCTAACTTAATCGTCCGGTGGCTGCTGAAACTCAGCAGCCACCGGCGTTTTTAGCAAACTTAGACACCGCAAAGCCGAGTGCGCCGAAGCGGGCAAAGCCAAGCCAACCCGACCGCCCTTGTGCATAATTTAACCTGAAGCACGATCCCGGAACGCTAGTTGCCCAGGGGTTTGCCACGGCGAATTTCTTTCTTAAGGTCGGCGATTTCATCTCGCAGCCGGGCTGCTAGCTCGAATCGCAGTTCGCTGGCAGCGGTATGCATCTGATCGGTCAGTTCTGCAACCAGCGATGGTAAGTCCACGGTGTTTTCATGCGCACCAGCCTGACTCGGCTGGTCCTCTGTCGCATTGACCCGCGCTCTATTGATAACTTCCAATGCCGCACGAGCTGCTGCCGCGTCCTGAGCTGCGCTACGGGCCGCAGCAGAAGGCTTTTGGTCAGGCTGACGGTACCCGGTGCCCAATAATTCTGCGGTATCAATGTCTTCGCGTGCCAGCATATCGGTCACGTCAGAGATTTTTTTGCGTAACGGCTGCGGATCGATACCGTGAGCTTCGTTATAAGCAATCTGTTTATGGCGGCGCCGCTCAGTTTCATCAATTGCCTCCCGCATCGCGTCGGAAACCGCGTCGGCGTACATATGGACTTCACCGTGCACATTACGGGCCGCTCGCCCAATCGTTTGAATCAGGGACTTCGTGGAACGCAAGAAACCTTGCTTGTCGGCATCCAAAATCGAAACCAGCGAAACCTCGGGCAAATCCAACCCCTCACGCAACAGGTTAATGCCTACCAAGACATCGAACTCGCCTTGACGCAAGGAACGCAGCAGCTCCACCCGGCGCAACGTATCCACATCCGAGTGCAGGTATTCCACCCGGATGCCGCGCTGAGCCAGGTATGTGGTCAAGTCCTCCGCCATGCGTTTGGTCAGTGTAGTCACCAAGACCCGCTCATCAGCTTCGGTACGCAGGCGAATCTGTTCCATCAGGTCATCAATCTGACCCTCCACCGGTTTCACCACAATCTTCGGGTCAACCAGACCGGTAGGACGAATGATTTGCTCCACTACCCCGTCGCTGAGCCCCAGTTCATAGTCACCCGGTGTGGCAGACAAATATACCGTTTGCCCGATGCGGTCTTGGAATTCTTCCCATTTCAAGGGACGGTTATCCATCGCTGAGGGCAGGCGAAATCCGAAATCCACCAGCGTGCGTTTGCGTGACATGTCACCTTCAAACATGCCGCCAATCTGGGGCACCGTCACGTGAGACTCGTCAATAACAAGCAGGAAATCCTCCGGGAAGTAATCCAGCAGGGTGTGGGGTGGCTCGCCCGGTTGCCGACCATCAATGTGCAGAGAATAATTCTCAATGCCCGCACACATCCCAATTTGGCGCAGCATCTCTAAGTCATAGGTGGTACGCATCCTGAGGCGCTGTTCTTCCAACAGTTTGCCTTGGTCGTGGAACCATTTGCAGCGTTCTTCCAGTTCACTCTCGATTCCGGCGAGGGCGCGTTCCATGCGCTCAGGACCGGCGACATAGTGAGAGGCTGGGAACACGTAGATTTCGTTCACTTCGTGCAAGGTCGCCCCGGTCACCGGGTGCAGCAAAGCCAGAGCGTCAATCTCATCGCCGAACATTTCCACGCGCACCCCAAGCTCTTCATACATGGGAATAATGTCAATCGTGTCTCCGCGCACCCGAAAATTGCCACGCGTAAATTCCACATCATTGCGGTTGTACTGCATCTGCACAAATCGCTTGATCAGGTCTTGACGTTCAATCTGCATTCCTCGGGTCAGGTGAATGCCACGCGAAACGTACTCTTCCGGGGTACCCAAACCGTAAATGCAAGACACCGAGGAAACTACTACCACGTCCCGGCGCGTCAGCAGTGAGTTTGTCGCCGAGTGCCGCAAGCGTTCGACTTCATCGTTGATTGCGGAATCTTTTTCGATATAGGTATCGGTCTGCGGTACGTACGCTTCGGGTTGATAGTAGTCGTAGTAAGACACGAAGTATTCCACGGCGTTATGGGGTAATAGTTCCCGAAATTCGGCCGTCAACTGGGCTGCCAGAGTTTTGTTAGGTTCCAGCACAAGGGTGGGGCGTTGCAGTTTTTCGATGAGCCAAGCGGTGGTGGCGGTCTTGCCGGTGCCTGTCGCACCCAAGAGAACAACGTCCTTTTCACCGGAGTTAATCCGTTCGGCTAACTCTGCTATGGCTTCTGGCTGGTCCCCAGAGGGGGTGTATTCGCTGACGACTTCCAACGGAATCGGATTTTCTACCAAATCACGAGGTAACGCCTTTTTTTCAGTCATAGTCCCAGTTTAGGCAAATCCGGGTCACGGTGCTTTGCAAAGGGGAATCTCCGACCGGTTAAACCCGCGAGAGAAGATTCCAAAGCGCCGTAGCGTCCGCGTTGAGGTCCTCAGGCGTACCGCAGTTGTCCACCCAAAACGTTGCAATGGCTTCACGCTGTACGCGACTGGCTTGTGCATTAATCCTGGCACGAGCTTGCGCCTCGGTCAGTTGACGACCCCCAATTAGACGTGACAGACGCACTTCCAGGGGGGCATCCACCATGACGCAACAGTCAAAACGGGTGTGATTGCCGGTTTCGGTGAGCAGGGGAATCTCCGCTAGCAGCACGTCCCCTGGTTCCAGGGATGCTAAAACTAGGTCCATTTCCTGCCATACCAAGGGGTGCAAGATGCTTTCCAAGCGAGCCTTCGCGGCGGGGTCAGAGAAAATGAGTTGTGCCAAGGCAGCACGGTTCAGTTGTCCTCCGGGCTCCCATACCGATGCCCCAAAAGCTTCCCTAATCTGAGTTAATGCCCGCCCTGGGGAACCGGTGATAGTGCGCAACACTTCATCCGCATCAAATCGAACCCCGCCCAGGGCGGCTAAACAGTTGGTGAACGCCGTTTTTCCGGAACCAATACCACCGCTGATACCGACTTTAAGGGCGCGGTCATCCGGGGCGGAAAACTTACGCAGTTGTTTAAGCATCCAATGCTTTCAGTAAGATGTCACTAATGGCAGGATTTGCTCCCACGGTCATCAACTGCAGAGTCAAGGTCACCGTGTCTTCCAACATGACAGATGCTTTTTCGATAGCAACTTTTTCGCCGGTCATTGCCTGGTGCATGATGGGAATGATTGCGGTGAAGCCGTCCTGCAGCAAAATTTCGTGTCCCAACCCCAATCGCGCGGTAAACGCCAGGACAGGAATACTGCGCTGTCGAGCCAGCTGTGCCACGCTCCAAGGTGTCTTGCCACGTTGGGTTTGTCGGTCTAGCTGCCCTTCCCCGGTCAACACCAAGTCAGCACCTTCCATAGCCTCGTTGAGGTTCGTGGCTTCGGCTACGACTTCGAAACCGTGGCGATTTTCCGCACCTAAGGCGAGGAAAGCAGCTCCCATGCCCCCGGCGGCACCGGATCCTTCCACGTCAACTACCTTGGTACCGGTGGTTTCTTCCAACAACCGACCCCAGTTCTTAAGGCAGCGATCGAGTTTGCCTAACTGCAGTGGCTTAGCACCCTTTTGCGGACCAAATGAGGCGGATGCGCCACTGGAACCAGTGAGGGGGTTACGCACATCGTTAGCTGCCACAATCTTTACTTTGCTCAAGCGCGGATCCAGCCCGGACAAATCCAACCGGGCGGCGTTAGCCAAAACATGTACTTTCGGTTCGAGCTCGTGGCCAGCCTCGTCAAACAATTTTGCTCCGAGATTGTGCATCATGCCCCAGCCACCATCGTTGGTCGCGGAGCCGCCTAAACCGACCACAATAGTTTCGGGATCCAAATCCAAGGCGGCTTTCAGGAGCATCCCGACGCCTTCGGTGTTGGACTCCATAACGTTGCGTTCCAACATGGAAATGTACATAATTCCGCAAGCTTCAGCGGTATCCAAGACTACCATTCGTCGCGCCGGAATCCAGGTAAACTCGCCTTGGCGGGCGCGCCCCAGAGCATCTACGGTCGGGGCTGTTTTCACTTCTCCACCGTAAGCGTTGAGCATGACCGCAGCGGTCCCTTCTCCGCCATCCGCCACCGGTACCGAAACCGTTTCCGTATCCGGGAAAATGGCTTCAATCCCGCGTTTCATCGCAGCTACTGCATCCGCGGCGGACAACGAACCTTTAAACGAATCCGGGGCAATGACAATTTTCACGGCAGATACCTCTCTGTGCTGTTCTCAAGTTGTGGCGACGCGGAAAGTTTCATCCGGTCGATAAAACCGCAATCTTTCCCAGCTTAAGCCACCGGGCGGGGAAATGTGGTGAAATGCCGGAACAAAATCGGACATAAAAGTGGTGCGGAAACCAATAGGTCTCCGCACCACTGATGAAATTGTATTGGCGTTGCAGCCGAACTGAACTGGTCAGAAAGTTTACTCTCCTGCCAACTTGTCGCGCAGCGCCGCCAAGGCTTCGTCGTCCGCCAAGGTACCGGAGGTATCGGCTTCTTCCTCAGTGGCGGAGCTGTAGGAAGTTTGTTCCGCTACGCCCTGTGCGATAGCAGCTTCTTTATCGGCTTCCTGAGCGACCTTAACCTGTTCTTTGTGAGCTTCGAAACGGGCTTGCGCAGCCGCGTAGGAGGCCTCCCAAGCAGCGCGCTGCTCTTCGTAGCCCTCCATCCACTCATTAGTTTCCGGATCGAAACCTTCGGGGTACTTGTAGTTACCCTCCGCGTCGTATTCAGCGGACATGCCGTAAAGCGACGGATCAAAGTCATCAGATGCCAAATCAACGCCCTCGTTGGCCTGCTTCAAGGACAGCGAGATACGGCGACGTTCGAGGTCAATGTCGATTACCTTAACAAAGATTTCGTCACCAATCTTGGCGACCTGCTCGGGAACTTCGACATGACGGGTGGCCAACTCGGACACGTGAACCAGACCCTCGATACCATCCTCGACTCGGACAAACACACCGAAAGGCACCAACTTGGTGACCTTACCAGGCACAATCTGACCAATCTTGTGGGTACGAGCAAAGGTCTGCCACGGATCTTCCTGGGTAGCCTTCAAGGACAGGGACACGCGTTCGCGATCGAAGTCAACGTCGAGAACCTCCACGGTGACTTCCTGACCGACCTGAACCACCTCGGAGGGGTGATCGATATGCTTCCAGGACAGCTCGGAAACATGCACCAGACCGTCCACGCCGCCCAAATCGACGAACGCGCCGAAGTTGACGATAGAGGACACCACGCCCTTGCGAACCTGACCCTTTTGCAAGGTCGACAGGAACGTAGTGCGCACCTCGGACTGGGTCTGTTCCAAGAAAGCGCGACGGGACAAGACCACGTTGTTACGGTTCTTGTCCAACTCGATAATCTTGGTTTCCAGCTGGCGACCAATGTAAGGCTGCAGGTCACGCACGCGACGCATCTCTACCAGGGAGGCCGGCAGGAACCCGCGCAGCCCGATGTCAATAATCAAACCACCCTTGACAACCTCAATGACGGTGCCGGTGACGACTCCGTCTTCCTGCTTCACCTTTTCGATGTCGCCCCAGGCGCGTTCGTACTGAGCGCGTTTCTTGGACAGCAACAGGCGGCCTTCTTTGTCTTCCTTTTGGAGGACCAGAGCTTCGATTTCGTCACCAACTTTGACTTCCGCGTCGGGATCCACGTCATGTTTAATGGACAGTTCGCGGGAAAGAATAACGCCTTCGGTTTTGTAACCAATATCGAGCAAAACTTCGTCGCGATCAACTTTCACGACGGTACCGGAGACAAGGTCACCATCATTGAAGTACTTGATGGTCTTGTCGATTTCTTTGATGAGGTCCTCAGTCGAGCCGATGTCATTAATAGCAACCTGAGGAACAGTAGTAGGGACATTAGTAGTGGACATTTAGTTGGTGACTCCAAGGTCAGATAGTAGGAATAATTACCGATGTTTTCTCACCTCACGATGGCAGAAAAGCTACCCCGAAGCGATAAAACACCAAGCATCAATTCTACCGGATAGAGCCGGTCTATCCAAATTAATCCCCAAAATTCTTCGTATCTCAAATCTCCCTGGCTGCGTACGGCAAGGTAAATATTCGGTTTACTCCAGGTAAACACGCGGAACGTCCAGATTAAAGCGACTGGCAAAAATATGGTTTAATGCAGGAATGCAGTCTATTTTGAACTTCTTTAAAAAAGGTGGCATCTTGCTTTGGGTTGTCATCGCTATAGTTCTGGGCATCATCTTTGGGCTTTTTGTCCCCACGCCCTTCGTAGTGGTTTTCGCCACGTTCAACTCACTTTTCGGTCAGTTCCTGAATTTCTGTATCCCGCTGATTATCATCGGGCTGGTCACCCCCGCTATTGCCGACCTGGGGTCCGGTTCGGCGAAGTGGCTGGGACTGACCGCCGTGGTCGCCTACATCTCGACGATGTATTCCGGGTTCCTGACATATGGCGTCTCTGAGAGCATCTTGCCTAATTTCTTGCGCAAGGGTTCGCTAGCCTCCGTTACGGATCCTTCGGCTTCCAGCATCGCCCCGGCGGTAACTTTAGAGATACCCGCCCCGATTTCCGTGCTGGGTGCGCTCATTTTGTCCTTCATTATGGGTATCGGTCTGTCCATGGTGTCCCGCGGTACATTGCGTCGTGCTTTTGTAGAATTCCGCGCCATCATCATCAAGTTGATTGAGAAAGTCATCATTCCCCTGCTGCCGATTCACATCTTCGGAATCTTCCTCAACATGACCAAGACCGGCGAAGTTTACAACGTTATCGCCGTGCTGGCAGTGGTGGTCATCCTCGTACTGGTGCTAGAGGTCGTTATCTTGGTCAGCTTGTACTTAGTCGGCGGTTTGGCTTTCGGAGTCAATCCTTTCAAAGCGCTGTTGACGATGCTGCCCGCTTACGCAACTGCTTTGGGTACGTCTTCCTCTGCCGCTTCAATTCCGGTGACGCTGCGCCAAGTTAAAAAGATTGGTGTTCCCGATCCGGTTGCCTCGTTCACTGTGCCGCTGTGCGCCACGATTCACTTGGCGGGGTCGACTTCGAAAATTACCGCCTTTGCGTTGGCTATCATCATGACTTCCGATATCAAGGTTACCGCCGCCCAATTCGTCGGGTTCATCTTTATGCTGGGCGTGACGATGGTGGCAGCTCCGGGCGTTCCCGGTGGCGCGATTATGGCAGCGACCGGCATCCTGTCTTCTATGTTGGGATTCAACGATGCACAAGTCGCGTTGATGATTGCGTCTTACATCGCCCTCGATCCCTTCGGGACCGCCACGAACGTGACCGGTGATGGAGCCATCTCTATGCTGATGGCGCGTTTCTCAAGCGGCAAGATTGATGACAATGACAAAGAGATTGCCCAGAGCTTCGCCGGCGAAAACAATTTCGACACCGATAAATATCTGGAAGGTGTCAAGTAACCACTATCCTGAAACCTAACAGACCGGTGCCGGGTCGAATGCTTCGGTGCCGGTCTGTTGCATTTAATGTGCCGCAGCCCTCCAGTTAGGTCCAATACCGACCGACACTTCCAACGGAACTCGCAATTTCGCAACCCCGGTCATTGCCTGGCGGACCAAGGTTTCCAACCGCTCCGTTTCTCCCGGAGCTACCTCTAAGACGAGCTCATCATGGACTTGCAGCAACACCCGAGACTGCAACTGTTCCTGACGCAAATCAGCATCGACCTGAAGCATGGCTGCTTTCATGAGGTCGGCAGCACTACCCTGAATAGGCGCGTTTAGCGCCGCGCGCCGAGCATTATCAGCCACGTTACGATTAGTGGAACGCAGCTCAGGTAGGTAACGGCGCCTGCCCCGCATGGTTTCGGTGTATCCAACCCTGGTCGCGGTGGCGACAATCTGATTCAGGTACTCCCGAACTTTCCCGAAACGTTCAAAATAGGTGTCCATCAGCTGTTTGGCATCTCGTTGAGAGATGTTGAGTTGCGCAGCCAGTCCATAAGCACTCAGCCCGTACGCCAAACCATATGACGTTGCCTTAACATGGGAACGCTGGGTCGGAGTAACTTCGTCAGGCTGGACTCCATATACCAAAGCAGCCACCGAACGGTGCAGATCCTCGCCGGACGCAAACGCTGCCAGCAGTCCTTCATCACCGGAGAGGTGCGCCATAATTCGCATCTCAATCTGAGAATAATCAGCTGTCATTAATGCGGCGTATGGTTTCTGAGGCACAAAGGCTTCGCGAATTTTTTGTCCATCCACCGTGCGGGCTGGAATATTCTGCAAATTTGGGTCAATGGAAGACAACCGTCCGGTCGCCGCTACAGTTTGCCCAAAAGTGGTATGAATCCTGCCGTCGTCTGCCACCCGTTCGCGCAGATTGCGAACAATTTGTAAAAGTTTTATCCGGTCGCGATGGTATAAAAGTGCTTCGAGGAAAGGGTGTGGGTTGTAGCGAGCAAGCTCTTCCAAAGCCTTCGCATCAGTAGTATATCCGGTTTTGGTTTTTTAGTTTTAGGCAGTTCCAGTTGGGTAAAAAGGACTTCTTGCAGCTGCTTCGGGGACGACAAATTGACTTCTCGACCAATAGAGTCGAAGGCGGATTGTTGCGCCATCGCGACTTCGGATTGTAGACTCTGGGCATATTCATCAAGATAAATTGTATCTATACCGATACCGGTATATTCCATCTTCTCTAAAATATATGACAGCGGATTCTCAAGTTCCAGTAACCCGTCTACCTGGCGGAAGTGTGCCAATTGCTCGAGCGTGGGTTGCATCTGCAGCAGCGCGTATGCGTAGATGGCTTGGTTAATGAGTGTTTGAGGCCAAGGCTGAGCTGAGGAGTTCCCGTCCAATTCCACGCCCAAGTCCAACGTCATCTGTTCGCTTATCTTGCTGATATCTGAGGGCTTTTCATCGATTTCCCATCCCAGCAAACGTTTCGTAACACCAGCAAACTTGGTTCGATTCCCATCAGGATTGACCAGGTAATCGAGCATTTTTATGTCCGTGACCGCACCGTGCAGCTCCCAACCGTGGGCATGCAGCGCATGACGCAGCGATTTTGCGTCATATACGGTCTTTTTGCGGTCACCTGCCAAAGCATCGCACAACAAATGCTCCGTCTGAGGCGTTAGTTCATCAGGCACAATCAACACACATTGTCCCTGACAATCACGTTCTGCGGCGAGAAACAGCCAATCAATTCGCGGATTTGTCACCCCGATATTACCCACAGCCCAGATTCCTAAGCTGGAACTCTGGGTATTTTGTAACCAATCGGAAAATTGAGTTGCCGTGAAGTCCGATCCTAAGCGGAAGCGCTGGGGTTCCGGTACCACCCCGTAACCATCCGCATCCTGTGGTTCCGGTTCGGTCTGGGTACGGTCAAGTTCCATCGTTGCCGAATCACCATTGATTGATGTCACAGCAAAAGCCTGTCCGAGTCTCAGGATTTGGGTGCGCATCTGTTTGAATTCTAGTTCATCACAAATTTCCTGAATTGCCTGCGGATCAAAACCAGTCCAGTGCAAATCCTCCAGGCTGAGAGGAAGTTGCAGGTCGGTGCGCAATCGATTGAGCTGTCGATTTCGCAGGACGTCGTCTATGTGCTGACGCAAATTTTCCCCACGTTTCCCCTTCAGTTCGTCACGATGCTCCAACAACGAATCCAGAGAACCATATTCATTAATCCACGACGCGGCGACTTTTTCCCCGACCAAGGGTACGCCCGGCAAATTATCAGCGTGCTCGCCTACCAGAGCGGCAATCTCCGGGTACTGCTGTGGCCAGACATCATATCGGTCCTTCACCACTTGTGGCGTCATACGTTTTGTCTCTGAAATGCTGCGCCCGGGGTAAAGCACGGTAACATCATCAGAAATGAGCTGAAATGAGTCGCGGTCGCCCGATGAAACCAAGACCTCCATGCCACTTTTGGTCCCTTTGGTCGCCAAAGTCGCCAAGATATCATCAGCTTCTACGTTGGGCTCCGTTAGCCATTTAATCCCCATCGCACTGAGCATTTTTTGGATGTTTTCAACTTGTCCGATGAACTCGGGAGGGGTTTCGGCACGCCCTCCCTTGTAGTCAGGGTAGATGTCGGTGCGGAAGGAATGTCGGGAGAGGTCGAACGCTGCCCCGATATGAGTTGGCTTTTCGGCGCGTATCATCGTCAACAGCATGGAGAAAAATCCGTGCACCGCATTAGTATAGACACCGGTAGAGGTGCGGAAATGTTCCGGGTCACGGCTAAAGAAAGCACGAAAAGCCAAGGAGTGACCGTCCAACACCAACAAACGTTTTTTACTCATGTCTGTAAGGTTATCAAGAACCCCGGAGGTAAAAATGGATCAGGACAATCTCGGTCCCGCTATCGAAAAAATGGGCATCACGTTTTCCGAGCTCACCGCAGAACACGCAGTCGGTATCATGCCCCTGGAAGGAAACACCCAACCTTTTGGGATACTGCACGGCGGAGCCGCCGCCCTGTTAGCAGAATCTGTAGCTTCATTCGCCGCTCACCAGTGGGCTAAACAGTTCGGTAAGAGCGCTGTCGGAGCGCACCTAGATATTACGCATCTCAAACCGGGCACCAGTGACCGCATCATCTGCACCGCCGATGCAGTTCACCTGGGACGACGCACCGCAGTCTATCGCTTTGACAACACCAGCGAGGACACCGGCAAGATCATCTCCACCGGTCTCATGACCTGCTACCTGGTAGAAGAGCAGCCCCGTTAATCCCCCAGCTGGTCAATGACCGCATCCGCCACTTCCCGCATGGACAAACGGCGATCCATAGAAGTCTTTTGAATCCAACGGAACGCTTCTGGCTCCGTCAGTTCCATCTTTTCCATCAACAAACCTTTAGCGCGGTCGACTTGTTTACGAGTAGTGAGCCGATCTTGTAAATCAGCAATGGAATCTTCCAAAGAAAGCAGTTCCTGGTGACGCGACAGGGCGACCTCTACCGCGGGCAGTAAATCCTTCGGATCGAACGGTTTCACCAGGTACGCCATAGTGCCGGCATCTTTGGCGCGTTCAATGAGTTCCTTATCCGAGAATGCAGTGAGCATCACGATGGCACAGGGCGTCTCTTTCATGATTTTTTCGGCAGCAGCGATGCCGTCGAGCTTTGGCATTTTTACATCCATCACGATTAAGTCTGGTTCCAGTTCCAATGCCAAAGTCACGGCTTCTTCACCGTCAGCAGCTTCGCCAACCACCTCGAAATCGTTTTCTTTCATAGTTTCGACGATGTCGAGCCGGATTAAAGCTTCATCCTCAGCCACGATTACTCGCCTGTGTACTTTTGTGTCCTTTACCGCAGATGCCGTCTTCGCCATCTCTCCAGATCCCCCTCATGAGTGGACTCGATTTGATTTTCTCGTTAGATACTTTAGTATATATGAAGTCATTGTGATGGTTGTTTATCAGACTTTCGCAAAGAACGCCCTGGTAGCCCAACTGGTAGAGGCGGTCGGCTCAAACCCGGCTTGTTAAGGGTTCGAATCCCTTCCGGGGTACTACACGTTTCGTTGCAGTACCAACAAAAAACATGCATTCTTTTTTCTTGATTCCATTTTCTGCTGATGTGTGCTGATACCCAGCGGATAAGAAACCGAAAAACCAGTAGCCCTACTCACCGATAAGAGTGATTTCGTCGGGTTTTTGCGGCAGGACTTTTTTCACATAAGAGTCAATAGCTTCATGCATGCTGACCTGCTCACCGCGATTTTCCGAGAGATACCAACGGTGATCCAGAATCTCGTGAAACACCTGCGCCGGTTCCAGCTTAGACAACAGTTCCTCGGGAAGAGCCGCCAAAATAGGTTCGTAGACTTTAGTCATCCAGCGGTGCGCCACCACATCATCAGGGACATTCTCGAGATGATTAAGCACCCGGAAGGTCTTCATATCGTTGATCATGCGCCGCCCCTGATTTTCCTGGACATCCAAGCCGGTCAAACGCATCACTTGACGGTGATAGTGTCCAGAGTCCACCACCTTGGGCTGAATCAGCAGTTGGCGTCCCCCCTCCGCGGTACCCGTCTTCATCTTTAGCTCCCCCACGTCGAAGCCCAGATTATTCAAACGCCGAATACGATCTTCGATACGCCAAGTTTCATCCGCGTTGAATGTCTCTACAGAAGTCAGTTCATCCCACAGGGTGTCGTAGCGGTCTTGGAGCAAGTTGCCTATCTCGACAGTGTCGGCAGTTTCGTCAAGAGTTCCGGCGGCCTGCAAATCCATCAGCTCGCCAATAATATTTACCCGAGCAATTTCTACGTCATAGGAACGCTGCCCGTAAGTCAAACCCTCCGGGTGCAGCTCCCCGGTTTCCGCGTCGACCAGATAAGCAGCAAATGCGCCAGCATCCCGTCGAAATAACGTGTTAGAAAGCGAGACGTCTCCCCAATAGAACCCCAACAGATGCAGTCTGACCAGCAGCACCGCCAAAGAATCAATGAGGCGAGTAGCGGTATCAGGGCTCATATTGGCGTTAAACAAAGTTCGATACGGCAGGGAGAAAGGCAGGTGATAGGTTACCAGAGCACTGTTGAGCTCTTCCCCTGTAGCATCAGTACGGTGAGTAACGTGAGCCAGCGGCTCTACCACCGGTTGCTCCAAACGCACCAGGTCACGCAACAGGGAATACTCGTGGCGCGCCTTTTCCTCCGAAATTTCTTTTACCGCTATGAGCCGCGGTCCGAGATTCACGAAACGCACAATGTGGCGTGAAATCCCGTGCGGAAAGGAGGCGATATAGCGCTCAGGCCATTCTTCCAAGGGCAATTCCCAAGGCAAATCCAGTAAAGCGGGTTCCGCGGTGGCCGCGGTCACTGAGAACGTCACTCCCCTAGTGTAAGCTAAGACGATAATTAATTATCGATTAGTTGGTGAAACATTTGTGAGAGGAAGTTTTTATGAGCCGGAAAATCGGGTTTGACCACGAGTTATACATCAAAATGCAGTCTCAACATATCGCGGAGCGTCGCAAAGAAATCGGGGGACGTCTCTACCTGGAAATGGGGGGCAAGCTCTATGACGATATGCACGCCTCCAGAGTCCTGCCGGGGTTCACTCCTGATAACAAAATTTCGATGCTGCGTCAGTTAAAGGACGAGATTGAGATTTTGGTCTGCGTCAGCGCCTTGGACTTGCAGCGGCAAAAGCGACGCGCCGATTTGGACATTACTTACGAAGAAGACGTGTTGCGACTGATAGACGTGTTCCGCGAAGGCGGTTTCTTGGTCGAGAACGTGGTGATGACCCAACTTGCAGACGACAACGCCCTGGCTTTTGCATTCAAAGAACGCCTGGAACGACTGGGGCTGAAAGTCGCGAGACACCGCATTATCGAGGGCTATCCCTCAAATACGAAACTGGTGCTGTCCGAGGACGGCTTCGGTCGTAACGACTACGTAGAAGTCAGCCGTGGCCTCATCGTAGTTACCGCTCCCGGTCCTGGTTCCGGCAAACTGGCAACCTGCCTGTCTCAGGTCTATCATGACAATAAACGCGGCATTGAAGCAGGCTACGCCAAGTTTGAGACCTTCCCCATCTGGAACCTGCCCCTGGAACATCCCGTGAATTTGGCTTACCAAGCCGCAACCGCGGATTTGGAAGACATCAACCTCATCGACCCTTACCATTTGGCGGCACATGGAGTACAGGTCACCAGCTACAACCGCGATACTGAAACGTTCCCGCTGCTGAAAACCATGCTGGAGCAGCTCACCGGGAAATCCCCCTATCAAAGCCCCACAGACATGGGTGTCAATATGGCAGGTTATTGCATCAGCGATGACGAAGTTTGCCAAGAAGCCTCCCGTCAAGAAATTATCCGCCGCTACTATAAGGCTTTGGTTGAAGAGGCTCGAGACGGTCGCGATGCTGAGGAATCCAACCGGATTGCGGTACTAATGGCAAAAGCGGGCATCTCCACTTGGGAACGTCGCGTAGTGGGAGCTGCCCTGGAAGTCGAAGCCGCCACTAATCAGCCTGGCAGCGCTATTGAACTCCACGACGGCACGATTATCACCGGCAAGACCTCCCCTCTGCTGGGTTGCTCCGCTGCCATGCTGCTGAACGCACTGAAGTACCTGGCAAACATTAATCCGGAGATGGACTTGCTGTCCCGCGAGTCAATTGAGCCGATTCAAACCCTCAAAACCCAACATTTGGGTTCGCACAACCCACGCCTGCATACCGATGAAGTGCTGATTGCCCTTTCCGTTTCCGCGGGAACTTCCGCAGAAGCGCGCGCCGCGCTGGGAATGCTCAAGGAATTGGAGGGCACGAACGTACACACGACCACTATCCTGGGGTCAGTGGATGAAGGAATATTTAGAAACCTTGGAATCCAAGTCACTTCGGAACCGAAGTTCCAGCGCAAGCGCCTGTACCGCAAACGCTAAACCTCTCGAACTGCGGCGCGCCGAGTAATACGTTCCGTTTTCCGGGTGAGTCCCCGCGGACTCACCCGGAAAACAGGACTTCATGGTTAGATGAGTTTAGAACTCGGTGATAACTGAACGGATTACCTCGCCGCGCATGAGCTGTTCGTAAGCTTCGGTAATCTGGTCCAAGCGGATGCGCTGGGTGACGATGTCGTGCATATTGAGCCGACCGTCCACTGCCAGGTCCGCATAGTAGGGAATATCGTGCTTCGGATTTGTCGCCCCCATCCACACGCCTTTGAAGCCGCGCTGCATAAATAGCAGGTTGATGGGGTCAATCTCTAAGGAAATCGTGGCATCCGGTTTCGCCAAACCGATACAGTAGGCGGTCCCACCCTGAGCCAGCATATCCCAGCACTGTTTCATAGTTTCCGTAAACCCGATGGCTTCGAAGGACTTGTCTACCCCACCGCCGGTGATGCGGCGCACAGCCTCGACTGGATCTTCTTTCTTAGCGTTGACCACGTGGGTGGCGCCGAACTTCTTGGCGAATTCGAGCTTGTTGTCGAACACGTCAATAGCGATGATGGTGCGCGCGCCACACACCCGTGCCCCGGAGATTACGTTCAGTCCAATGCCTCCGGTGCCGATGACCGCGACCAAATCCCCCGGCTGCACTTTCGCCGAGTTCTTTGCCGCTCCGAATCCGGTGATGGTAGCGCATCCGATGCAAGCGGCCTCAGCCATATCTACCTGATTATTCACGACCGCCAACTGATTTTGGTGAATCAGAGACTTAGAAGCGAAACCGCCAATCCCCAGCGCTTGGGTAATCGGACGCCCATCGGGGAACTGCAGACGCGGTGGCTCCCCCGGCTGGCGTACGCATTCTTCCTGATGACGGCAGGAATGTGCTTTTCCTCCCATGCATTTATCGCAATGTCCGCAAATTTGCTCCAGGGTGGCCACCACGTGGTCTCCCGGTTTAATTCCCACAACTTCCGGACCGACAGCCTCTACCGTGCCGGCGACCTCGTGGCCCAGAACAGCCGGGAATTCAAACATTTTGTCGTCGTCTTCCACCAGGTGCAAATCCGAGTGGCACAGACCGGAAGCCTCGATATTGACCAGCACTTCGGCTTTGATGGGATCATCGAGGATGAGTTCTTCGGGCTTAGAAAACCCTTTACCAACGCCCTACGCGATGGAGGCGCGAATTTTTTGAGGCATGACTTTCTCCTTTGATAGTCCGTTGGGTACTGGATTAGAATCTCCAACCTTATGCTCAATTATTTCGTCTCTCTGCCTTTTCACAAGGGACCGGGGTCCCTCTTTCATAAACTATTTCATTTATTTTTCCGCGAGCAAGGATTGCTTTACTTAATGTTTCCGCTTTTGCGCCGCTGTGTTAGCGCACCAG
This sequence comes from Mobiluncus holmesii ATCC 35242, assembly GCF_000185445.1. Classification (NCBI taxonomy): domain Bacteria; kingdom Bacillati; phylum Actinomycetota; class Actinomycetes; order Actinomycetales; family Actinomycetaceae; genus Mobiluncus; species Mobiluncus holmesii. Next base: position 798,025 of record NZ_GL622346.1, read on the forward strand.
AGCCAGCTCGGACCAGTGCGTCGTGCCGCGGTTAGACAGCATCTCTCGCTTCATGGTCCAGTCCGGGGCAGCTTTCAGTCCTGCCAGCCCCAGCCCTACAGAGCCCTCCCCCACCGCCGCGTTAACTCGGTCAATAATTTTTCCCCGGCGTCGTGATTCCGGGTCCGGAGCAAAAATGGGCAACGGCTCTTGCGGATCAGGTTTACCCAAGTCTGTCAGACAGATGCCTGCCCGCACGTAATCTGCTCGTGGATCGACCTGTCCCAGCAGGACCTTTGCGGCTGCTTTCAGGACTGTCACCGGGTCATCGGTACGCGGGTGTAGTGGAGCCATCGCGCTAATCCGCGAAAACGGCTCCTTGTACCAGGCGGTAGAGGCAAAAGCCCACAGAGCCCCAGCGGTCATCTGTTGGCGGCGCAGACGGTGCGTCACATTTTGGGAATAGATGGACAGGACCTGATAAGCCTGCGTAACCCCACGCACTGGCGTAGAAAATGAACGTGAATACATGACTTGGTGAGTGCGCACCGCATCTCGCTCAATAATCTCGATGCAGGGCACCCCATTGAGCTCCAACACGGTTTGCTGCAGATTCACGTTGAAACGGCGGCGAATTTCGCCGGGGTTGGCTCTCTGTAATTGCAACGCATCTGTAATCCCCAGAGCCTCCAGGCGGTTTTTCAGGCGTCGCCCTATTCCCCATAAATCACCAATCTCAGTACCGCGTAGAATCCTGTCGTGTTGAGCCGGGGTATAAGCATCCCAGCTGGCTACCCCGCCCAAGGCCGGGGTATGTTTGGCACCGTGGGAAGCGAGTTTTGCCAAAGTCCGGGTCGGGGCGATTCCGACTGAAACCGGCACCCCCAGGTCGTGCAGGATTCGGGATCGTAAGCTGCGGGCTATGCCCACGAACTCCGTGGGTCTGCCATAGAGCGTCAGAAACGCCTCGTCGATGGAATAGACCTCTACCGAGGCGGAGAACTGACGCAAGATTTCCATAATTCGCGCCGAGATAGAGCCATAAAGTTCGTAGTTACTGGACCGCGCCACGACGCCGCATGCCTCAGCCCGCGCCCTAATTTGAAACCAAGGCATACCCATCTTGATGCCTAATGCTTTCGCTTCTCGTGAGCGCGCCACCACGCAGCCATCATTGTTAGACAACACCACTACCGGACGCCCGAAAAGCTCCGGATGAAAAATCCGTTCGCAACTGGCAAAGCAAGAATCTACGTCTACTAAGGCAAACCGATGCACCAGCCCGCTCTGGTCTTTGCATCCCTCACGGGCGTTTACCTCGCAGCGGGAGGTCTGTTCGGGTTCGTGGCAGCCCTCCGGATTTAGAGTCGGTGCAGACATCGCGTCACCACCCCCCAAATTTGTAATTCGGAGGGGTGCAGTATGGGGTAGGTAGGATTAGCGGGATGCAGTTCCGGTCCGTGAGTTCCAAAGTGCAGGCGTTTCACCGTCATTTCACCGTCAATGATGGCAATAACGACGTTGCCTTCACTTGCCTCTAGAGAACGGTCCACAATGAGTTCGTCCCCGTCGCTGATGCCTGCATTAATCATAGAATCCCCCGCGACCCGTACCAGGAAAGTCGCCGGTCGATTGCGGATGAGATGTTCGTTCAAATCAATGTCGCGGTCAAAGTAATCCTGAGACGGTGAAGGCCATCCTGCCGGCGCCAAATCCGGCGCAAGAGGAAGTCCGTTAGGTAGCTCTGACTGCACTAGCGCGTAGGGGCGCCACGATTTTACAGACCGCACAGTATCGAACATATGTTCGAGTCTAGCATGTTTTATTCCGTTTGGTTAGCACACTAAAAATTCGCGGCAAGCCGGGGGCTTGCCGCGAATTTACGTCAAAATGCCTAGCTGTTAAGCAGCTGTCGTCACCAAATCTAACCCTAAGAAATCTAGGGCACGGACTCGACGAGCACCGCCCTCGTTCAAATCACGCAGAGCCGACTCAATCATCGGATCGTGACGGTAAGCGTCAAACCAGGGACGCACCACTTCTGACAAAATCGACCGAGGCGACAAGTTAAGAGCTTGGCGGTCAGAGTTACGGTCAAAAAGAGACCATGTGAGATGATGTATAGATTCATTCATATTCATTTTGTTTTACCTTCTTCCTCTTCATCCTCTGAGGGGCGGACGCATCGGTTGCGCCGGTAACCCCTCGCAGTAAAAACCCCTAGGAATTACTGCTTAGCTATTCATTGTACCGCATCATCCGTAAAATTGCTGCTTAAATCGGGTCGTTGTCCGAAATAAATTTATTTTTCGGGGTCTTTTTCAGTACTGGCAGTCATTTTTGGCTCAGATTTAGACTTGGGCTCAAAAGGGGATTTTTCTCGGTTAAGCTCGATGGATTGCGTTTCCGGGCAATCCGGGGCGGAGTGGGTCACCTCGGTCAGAACAGGAGGAAGTTTCCGGTAACGAGCCACCCCAAATACAGCTAGTCCCGCAACGGCAATAACACCGGCAACGACTTGGAACCAGCGGAATCCCCCAGCAACCGTGTACTGGTAGTCGATACGCACAAACTCCAGGAAAAATCGCCCCAGACTGTACAGGAACAGGTACAGACCAATGATTTCCCACGCGCAGAGGCGTCCCCAAGATTGATTGGTCGGGGGACACAAATCCGCCTGTTGCACAAACTCGGAATTATGGGAACGCTTACGGAGTTTTTCATACAGCAGCAGGATGCCCATGGCGAAAAGGTTCCAGATAATTTCATAGAGAAAAGTTGGGTGGAACAGGGTGCCTGGTGCCGTGTTTGCGGGAGCCATCTGGGGACTAATCTCTAGCCCCCAGGGCAAGGTCGTGGCTCTGCCATAGACTTCCTGATTAAAGTAGTTACCCAAGCGTCCCAGAGCTTGAGCCGCTAGCATCGCGGGCGCCAGAGCATCCAGGAACACTCCCACGGGCTGTCGCTTGACGCGGAGGAAACACACGATGGCGAGGAATCCGCCGATGATACCGCCATAGATAGCCAAGCCGCCTTGCCAGATAGCAAACGGTTTCCACCACGGAATACCCGGACCAAAGTAATCGCCAGGATAGGAAAACACTGCCATAGCCCGCGCCCCAGCGATACCCAGCAAGCAAATCCAGACCCCAATGTCGCCCACCAGCTCCGGATTGCCTCCGCGGGCTTGGTAACGTTTGGAGGTCCAGAAAATCGCCAGCGCCATGCCCAAAATAATCCAAAAGGCATACCAGCGAACCGTGAGCGGTCCCAAGCTGAACAAAATCGGCGAAGGCGGAGAGGGAATGCTGGTGCGGACAGCAGAAAGCGGACCGTGATATGTAGACAAAACCGCTAACGCAGGGGTAAAACTCAGGGAAAACATTACTCGTGACCTTCAGTGTTATGGCGATACCGGGATGCCCGATCGGGACGCAAAGCAGGATGCTGCGCTGCAGAAGTCATCTTGCGCAACAGATTCACCGGGTCAGGGGAACGCACCAGCGCTTCACCGACCAAGATGGCATCAGCCCCGACCCGAGCATAATCAAAGACTTCCTGTGGACCATGCACCCCAGATTCCGCAACCACGGTGATGTCGGGAGGAATGACGTCAATAGTTTGCTCGCACATGGAGCGATCTACCGCGCCCGTTTCTCGGTTCCGAGCGTTGATACCAATGAGACGCGCCCCGGCCGAAATAGCCTGCCGCGCCTCCAAACGAGAATGACACTCTACCAAAGCGCACATTCCCAACGAATGTGTCCGTTCCACCAACGATTCCAATACTATCGGTTCCAGCAAAGCCACCATCAGCAGCACCATATCCGCGCCCATCGCCCGCGACTCGTGAATCTGATAGGGAGTGACCACATATTCCTTGCGCAGCAGCGGCACGTCCAGAGCCTGACGGACCTGTACAAAGTCCTCTGTCGTCCCCAGGTAGTTAGGATGATCCGTCACCACAGAAACCGCTACTGCCCCGCCTTCGATGTATTCCCTGGCTAATTCCACCGGATCTTCAATGGGATTGAGAAAACCAGCGGTCGGAGTTTGCCGTTTGATTTCCCCCATGATGGCGACAAAACCGGGACGGGAGTGCAGCACCGCCAAGCCATCTTTTGGGCTGGGAGCGTGACGAGCCTGCTCTTTGACGAGTTCCAAAGGCACTGTGGCCTCGCGCAGGGCAACCCCAGCTTTGGCTTGACGGTAAAACTCCTCATAAGTCAGCATCAATAACCCGCCGTCTCCGTCGCCCCGTCGGGGGGCTTGCACCAGGGTTCTGAGGTCGCCACATCTGCGTCCACTCGCGCCGGCGCGATGACTCCTCCAGCATCAAAACAAGACCGGGTACCGGTGTGGCAGGCGGCACCTACCTGTTTCACCTGCAGCAGCAGCGCGTCTCCGTCGCAGTCCATCTCGATTCGGCGCAGGAACTGAACATGACCGGATGTGTCACCTTTACGCCAATAGACTTGCCGGCTGCGCGACCAGAAAGTGACCCGCCCTTCGCGCAGAGTGCGCGCCAAAGCCTCATCGTTCATGTAACCGACCATGAGCACGCGTTTCGTGTCAAAATCTTGAATTACCGCAGCAAACAGCCCCTGGGCGTCGCGTTTCAGACGCTGGGACACATCATCGGGTAATTCGGTCACGGAATTATATTGCCAGCAGACGTGATATTTACCCAAATCGCTGAGAGCAAAATAAATTGCCTAAACGCACAAGCCTGTTCCCGGTCAGGCGATAAGGTCGCGAAGTCCGCACGCCGTGCTGTAAAAACTAGCGAACCGGGAACCCTGCCGCGCTTAAAGCCGCCTTAACTTCCGGCACTGAAATTTCCCCAAAGTGAAAGACGGAAGCCCCCAAGACCGCATCCGCCCCGGCTTGTGCAGCTGCCACGAAATGTTCGACGCTACCCGCACCCCCCGAAGCAATGAGGGGAACGGGACAAACCGGACGAACCGCCTGTAGCATCTCAATGTCGAAGCCGGACTTGGTACCGTCAGCGTCCATAGAGTTCAACAGCACTTCCCCAGCACCGTGTTCGCAAGCCTGATTGATCCATTCCAAAAGGTCAATGCCGGTAGATTGTTTGCCTCCATGCGTGGTGACTTCATAGCCCGAAGGAGTGCGTACCTCGCCCTGCACTCGCCTGGCATCAGCCGACAGCACCAGCACTTGCACTCCGAAGCGCGACGCGATCTCGGTGATGAGTTCCGGGTGGGCAATCGCGGCGGTGTTGATACTGACCTTATCGGCACCGGATTTCAGCAAGCGTTCCACGTCCGCAACGCTGCGCACCCCGCCACCGACCGTCAGAGGTACAAAAATCTCACGAGCGCACTGCTGCACGACTTCTGCCATCGTCGCCCGTCCCTCCACGGTGGCAGACACGTCCAGGAACGTTATTTCGTCCGCCCCAGCTGCGCAGTAACGCGCCGCCAGTTCGACAGGATCTCCCGCATCGCGCAAGTTTTCAAAATTGACCCCTTTGACTACGCGACCCGCATTTACGTCCAAACAGGGAATCACTCGCACGGTCAGAGTATCATCAGCGTAACGGTTCGGCATTTGTCACCTCAAGATTCTTTCGTCATTTCGGGATTATCCCAGGCCGCCAAAATATCTATCACCAAGATAGTTGCCTGGTTCCCGGAGCCTTCGGCAGGAGGCACTTCCAGCAGCATCCGGGAGCCAATCTTGCGGTCCACAATGCCGCGCGCTGCCCCCTGCTGCACTTTATCATCGAGTTTCAGTTTCACCGGTTCAGACCAGTGATTTTTCAGCAGTGCGGGCGGATTCGAGTAGGAAAATTCCTGATATTTCACCAGTACCGTCTGACCGGGAGCCACTGTCGCCCCCGAACCAGTAATCAGAGGATAGAAACGAAAATCACCGCTGAAGTCCGAAACGATGCTGGGGCGAACTTGCCCCTGGTCTTCGGTAACGGTTACCCCCGCCTCGGGCGGTAGTGGCTTCATCTGGGCATTCAGGGAGGTAGGAATAATATCTATAACCCCAATTTCCATGGCGGACGTGCCCTGTTTCTCGACAGGCTGTTTCAACAGGTAGCGTGACCCTTCGGTGGCACCCCGCACCGCGTGATACAGTTCCGTACCGAAAACCTTGGCAGAAAGCGGACCTACCAACACGGATTCATCACCAGGGGTGGATTCCAGCTTCCCAGTCATTCCCGAAAAGACCGTCACCCGCAACGCGACCATGGTATTGTCTTGAATCTTTTGCCCGTCGCCTTTTATCAGGCGTTCAGTAGAGCTTCGTTCCAGAGGAATGGGCTCGGACAGGGTCAGCACGGGTTGCGCCCCAATCGCGCCCAAGACTTCAATCTTTGATTTCGCGGGGTCGCTGACAGCCACGGCGCTGCGATACCACATAATCAAAAGTGCTAAGGCAACAGTGAGTGCCAAGAGAATTCCTAAAGTGAGGGCAATCGGGACGACCTTCGTCTTTGCTAATGGTTTCGGTCTCCGAGGTAGAGACGCAGCACGTCGCAGTTTCGCCGCCCGACGGGGGCTGTGAGTCTTTGGCTTTACCTGCTCAACGAAAGCCCGGTTTTGCACGTCTTCACGTCGCAAACTGACCGTGGGCACCATTTCGGGAGGAAGGCTCAGGATCGCTTCTGGTACCGGAGCTTCTGTGGGTACAGGTACTTCGACGGGGGCATCCTCGATACCTGAATCCGAGATTGGAGACACTTCCGTATCACTCGAGGTAACGTCGAGATTGGCGGGTTCCGTCCACGGGACGGAACCCAGTTGGTTCGGGATTGGGGCGGGCGTTTGCACCGGTTGTTGCGTCGCCACGCGGGTGGAACGACGCGGTAACACGGCAGGCATTACCGGCGGAGCGAAGGGCGTCGATACCACCTGTTCTTCTGGGGGCACAAGGGCGGGGGGCGGAGTTTCGGCAGGCGGTGCCGGGGCTGCGGCGAGGGGCAGTTCCTGACCGGACGGGGATGTTTGACGAAGTTGCGAGTCTGCTTTCCGGGTCATTTCCTGGAAAGCTTCTAAGTCCTCGAAGCCGTTAGCTTTCAACCAAGAAGTCAGCAGGTCTTTGGCACCCTCCGTTATCGGCTGGGTCGCAGCAGAGGACTTTTGCTCGGCTACCTCAGCCATCATTCGGGCACGCCGACGCGGCGAAAGGTTCGGGTCTACCTCACGCCTGACGTAAGTTCCTGCATCAACCGGACCTGCAGCCCGGTGCGAGGAACGCCGGGGACTTTCTTCGCTCAAACTTCCTCCATTGTTTTCATAAGCATATCGACTTCTGGGCTGGTAACTGCAAAGGGGTCGCTGAGTGTCACGGTTCCCAATCCTGATTCCGGCAGACGTAGATGAGTCCAGTCCACTTGCAAATCTGCCCGGTGCTCCCGCGCCGCTGCGATTAATGCGCCGCGTACTTTGGCGCGAGTGTTTTGGGGAGGCGCAGTTTTCGCAGTCTCAACCGCGTTCGGGCAGGTCAACCGAGTTGCTAAGCCGCGCTGATCCAAGCGAAGCCCTCCGGGGGTGATGTCGTGATAAGCCAAATCCAAACGTGCCATTTTGGAGTCAGACCATTCCATATCGTGACGTTGGCGCAGCCCATTCAGTAACGACAATTTTGTCGCCCAATCCAAGTGCCCAGTTAAAGCGTCCAAATCTTGATTCCGTAGCGCCGTCAACCATTGCCCCCACTGAGCCAAAACTTCGTGGTAGTCCGCACCCATCTCAGCCCCAGAAAACACTTCTGAGAGACGGTCGCGGAAAGTTTCTTGCATATCCAGAGCGCTCCAGAGTCGTCCATCCGTCAGTTCCACCAGAACCTGCCCCCCAAAACTTGTGACATCCGAGGTGATGTCGCGTAACGCGACGATGGGTGAGATCAGAGAGAGGTCAGAAAAATCCACCCCCGCCTCCAGGGCTGCCAGCAACAGGTTCATCGTCGCGATTTTGAAACGTGTCGGAGGCTCTAAAACGTTGGAATCGCCGACAATGACATGCAAACGACGATACCGTTTCGGGTCCGCGTGGGGTTCATCTCGAGTGTTGACCAAAGGACGGGTGGAAGTGGTGGCGGCGGAGACGGCGTCATCTATCTGGAAAGCCCGCTGTGAGAAGCAATAGCGGGCTTTCCCTTGAATCCGCAGCAGGGCACCAGCCCCGGTGATGACTTGACGGGTCACTAAGAAAGAGACGAGAGCATCAACCAGGGAACGAAACTTCCCGTCTCGGTACAGCAGATAGTTTTCGTGGCAGCCGCACGAGTGACCCGCCGCATCCAGGTTATTCTTAAACAGGTGTACCTGGGTTTTCGTGCCAGTTTGGGCGCTCAGACGCTCGCTGGCTACACCAGCCATATCCGCTAGGATTTCTACCCCGACGCGGTCTTGGTTGAGCACATCGTCTAGGCTCAAGCATTCCGCAGTGGCGTATTCGGGATGGGATCCGACATCGAGATAGAGCCGTGCCCCGTTGGGAAGGAACACCGAAGTGCTTTGGTTGCGGGCGAGGAGGTCACGAAACAACACCCGTCCAGCTGTGTCCGCATCCGCCACCGGGGCACCGCCCGACACCGCCGCAGCAAGAATGCCATATTCAGTCTCGATACCGAAAATGCGACGCGGCAAGCAGTCCAGGTGAGCATTTCGCGCCAAGGTTCACTCGCCGCCTTTTTGCACGAACCCTTGCACGAAGGTCCCCGCGTCCTCGGCAACCAGGTCCTCGATTTCGTCAAGCAGGTCGTCCAGTCCTGCGGGTTCTTGAATCTGACCGTGTCCGACAAGAAACGCACTCGGGTCAGGTGAGGCGGGAGTCGCCGGATAATTTGCCTGGTCTTGTTTCATAACATTCTCCATTGTGCCACTTCGTCTCCACCTTTAGAGTAAGCATAGCCTGTGCAATCATGAAGTTAATGCCTGATTAGAGAACGGATCACGCAGGGAAATCCGCTGCAAGCGATCCCGCCCGACACGAACCACCAAAGCTGTCCAGCTAGCTGCAACCAAGTCTTTTCGGTGGGCTACTGCCTCTCCACGGACTTTCGCGCGAGTGCCGGCAGGGGGCTGGGTGGCAGCCAAATTAATATCCGTAGCGGGTGCGACCTCCTCAACGTGACCTTTGGCTCGCAACTTATCGACCGGGGACAAGCCGGGTCGCAAATCAGCCCATTGAATGTCCAGAGCAGCCAATTTGTCACTGGACCAGCCACCGGGAATTCGCCGACTCAATGCCTGGAAAATCGTACGTTTCGCCACCCATTCGACCCGCTGCGCCGCCGCTACGGGATCCTCGCGCAACATCCGTACGGTATCCACCCAGGTCAGAGCATCAGCGAGAGCATCCGCTAACAAAACGTCCCGGTCTTGGGAATGCAAGAAATCTGCCACCGTGTTTGCTGCCGCCCACTGCCACTCCAACGCGCTGCGCTCTATCCCGTCGGCACACTGCAAGGTCGTCTGAAAATCAATGTCGTGGGACACCTGCCACCCGGCTGATACCGGGTCGCACTCTAGGAACAATCCCTCTACCGGCGGAGCCTTGTGACTGACCCTCCAAGCCACTTCCGCCGCCGCCAGCCACGCCCGGCTCGCGGCAACTTTAGCCAAGATAGAGCCGGGGAACCGATTCGCATCGCCGTTGATGACGTGCAGACGGCGCCACTTTGAACTGGCATGAGATTCGTCACGAGTATTGACGATGGGTCGGTTGAACGCGGTTTGCAAACCAACCAAATCGCCAACAAAATCCGCACGCTGCGACATCTGGAAACCGCAAGTTTCACTGTTCTTTCCGATGCCGACCCGACCGGCACCGCAAATCACCGGTCGCGTCACCAAAAATGGCACCAAACAATCACGCAGCAGCTCAAACGGCACATCCCGAGCCAACAGGTAGTTCTCATGTGAACCGTAAGACCACCCTTTGGAATCAGTGTTGTTCTTGTACAGCACGATCGGTGAACCATAGCTGGAGGCAACGCTCATGGCTCGTCGGGCCACATATTCCCCCGCTACGTCCCACACCACCGCATCGCGGGCGGTCAAAACTTCGGGAGTGGAGTACTCGGGGTGAGCATGGTCAACATAGAAACGTCCTCCATTGGTTAACACCACATTCGTCAGCATGGGAGAGGATTGACCCACCAACTCCTGCACTGAAAACGTGTCCTCCGCAGCAGTCTCCACACCTGGAGATGCCGGGGCAAACCGCTGAGGGTCATCAGTCAACATGGTCGGGTCAGCGCTGGCGCGGTCCAACCGCGTGCCTCGCAAATCTTGGAGAGGATCCTCCCCTTCCCAGTCCCAGCCAATGACCTGCCCATCCGTACGCAAACTCGCCTGCCAGGAACGCACAGCTTGTGCCGCCACCACGGACAGGCTTTCAGGACTCTGCCGGAAGTCGGGTTGAGTGTAAACTTCCGAATCCGGGTCAATCGCTATGCCATACTCGGTTTCGATTCCTACCACGCGCTGATTTGTCACAAGCCCAGCCCCTAACTAGGAATATAACGGGTCGCGGGCGACCCCGCTGGCAATGCAGTTGATTCCCAAGTCTCGTGCCAACGCCTCCGGAGGCAACAGCGACGTGAGTGCCGCAGTCTGCGCGATAGTGTCCGCAAGTGCGGCGTTGAGATCCTCCCAGCGAATCCCGTGCCCGTCGCCGTTCAGTTCACGACCTATCGCCAAATTTTTGGCTTGGTTCGCAATCGAAACCAGCAAAGCTCCGGAAATCATGTCGCTAAAGAACACTTTGCGTTCTTGCTCTCTACCCCCTACCTCGACGTAGCGCAGGGTACACAGATAAGTGGCTGGTTCCTGGACAAACAAGCGATTAACGGCAGCTTCCACCAGGTTTACGGCGAAAATTGTCGCTCCCCCGGCCGCGGACATTTGCGCCTCATCGAAAGGGGTCGATGGACTGAAATGGTGAGCCAAAATGCCTCGCGCCGCCGCCGCATCCGGACGCCCCACGCGAATCTTTACGTCAAAACGGCCGGGGCGCAGCAGTGCCGGATCAATCATGTCTTCCCGGTTTGAAGCGCCAATGACTATCACGTCTCGCAGCTCATCCAAACCGTCCATCTCGGTCAACAGCTGCGGTACCAGCATATTTTCCACGTCGGAGGAAATACCCGAGCCGCGGGTACGGAACAGGGCTTCCATCTCGTCAAAGAACACCACAACGGGGTGCGTACCCGCCGACAGTTCTCTAGCGCGGTCAAAAATGGCGCGTATCTGCCGTTCCGTTTCGCCCACGAACTTGCTGAGCAGTTCGGGTCCTTTCACGGAGAGAAACACGCTGGGTTGGTCGTATTGCACCGCGAGGGATGTCGCCACAGCCTTGGCAAGCATGGTTTTTCCACAACCGGGAGGTCCGTACAGCAAGACACCTTTGGGCGCGCTCAGACCATAGGAGGCAAACAGATTGCGATGGGTATAGGGCATTTCCACCGCCGCCCGGATATGCGCAATCTCCGTGTCCAGTCCCCCAATATCGTCATAGGTGACCCCCGGCACTTCGGGCTGCAATGCTTGTTCGACCCCGGCGCTTTCGAGCAGTTCCAATCCCCAACCTGCCCGCGTATTTACCAACAGGGTGTCACCGACTTTCAAGGTTTTGGCAAAACCGGGACGCAGCCGCACCACAACTTCCGTTCCGCTGGATAGGCGTACTACCGACCGATTCATCTTTAGGTCACATACGGTAGCCACAGTTCCATAGAGGGAACGTGGGGCGCTACCCACCACCACCGGGGTGGCGTCTATCCACACGGCGTCACCCGGTTGGAGCTGGTCCACCCCCGCGAACTCCTGCACCGCTAAGCGAACGTGCTTTCCGTCCCAAGCGACCTCTGCCAGTCGAGAGGGCTGGCTGACATCCGTTCCGGTCACAGTATCGGTGGAAAATCCTTCAAAAATAGCGTGCGACAAGGGCGGTTGACCGATTTGTCGCAGCTGCGAACGCAGGGACTCCAGTTGGGTTTTTGATTCTCGCAAGGAAGCTTTCAGGCGTGCGTTGTGCTCTCCGACAGAAATAACCTCACGTTTCAGATCTTCGATACTCGGATCGGAATCATTCATCGTGCTCCTCCTGATGTGCCTCCTGGCGAGCCGTCTGTTCCCGTTGATAGGCGGCTTTTTCCGTGGCATCCCGGATGACGCGACGCAATTTTTGATTCGAAATTGGGCGTGGGGCCTCATAGTCAAGGGTTTCGTCTTCCCACAGGGCATCGCGGGAGTCGAACTGTCCCACCGCTTCTTCGCCGTGTCGAATAGAAATTTCGCCGTCAGCCAGGCGGCGCGCCGTAAATATAAATCCCGTGTGGGCAATCATGCGATGATCGGGTCGCACCGCCAAACCGTCAACATGCCAAGGTCGAACCAGGGACTCCCAAGAGCGCAACGAGGTGAATCCGCCGAAGTTTCGTAAGTCTTGCACCATCCGCGCCAGCTGCGTAATGGTGGTGAGATAGCAGGTCAGCACCCCGCCAGGCACCAGTACTCGATGGACCTGTTCCAGGTGTTCCCACGGCTTTAACATGTCCAGCACCACCCGGTCCACAGATTTATCTGCCACACCATCTCGCAGCCCTGCACTGAGATCGCCCAGGCGCAACTCCCAGTTGCTCACCTCCCCGCAAAACCACATCTCTACGTTGCATCGCGCTACCTCTGCAAAGTCGGGACGTAACTCAAAACTGGTGACATGCCCGGATGACCCTACTGCCCCCAGCAGGCTCATAGTCATAGCACCACTGCCCACCCCGGCTTCGACAACGTTCGCACCGGGGAAAATATCGCCTTCCATCACGATTTGCGCAGCGTCTTTTGGATAGAGGATTTGCGCCCCGCGTGGCATGGACAGATGATAGTCAACCAGCAGGGGACGCAAGGCGGTGAAGCGATGTTCGCCGCGCTCCGAAGGAAAGATTGTGCCCTCCGGTTTCCCAATAATTTCTTGGTGGCGCAGGGTTCCTTGATGGCATTGGAAATAGCCGTTTTCGCGCAGTAGGGTCGTATGCACTCGACCTTTTTCATCGGTCAGCTGGACCCACTCCCCACTGCGAAACGGACCGCGACGACGCGCTGGACCGCCGGGAATGAATGGTTTTTCCTGAGATTGAGCCATAGCCATTATCTTAACCTATGGTTTTTCACCCTGACACAATCGGTCGGGTAAACGGAGAGATTTTTGGCAGTCAGGCGATAACCTGAAGGCATGAGTGAATCGTCATCTGCCCCCGCTCCTCGTCCCCCAGCGCTTTCGGCATCTTCGGCGAAACAGTTTCAACAATGTCCCCTAAAGTGGCGTTTCAAGTACGTTGATAAACTCCCGGAGCCCCAAAGCCCCGCCGCTTTGCGCGGCAGTTTAGTGCATAAGGTGCTGGAGGATATGTTTGATTTGCCTCCCGCCGAGCGACAAGCCCCCACGGTGCGTGAAACCGTGGACCGTGCTTGGGAAAAGGTCACGGATGGAGCTTATAAACTTTCCGAAGTCTTGGCACAGACTTCCGAGCAGGAGTTGAAAGCTGCCGCCAGACAGCTTATTGATGCCTATTTTTCCTTGGAAGATCCACGCCGGCTGCATCCTAGCGGTCGGGAGCTGGGGGTAGAAACGGTATTATCCAGCGGTTTAAGGCTGCGCGGATTTATCGACCGCGTAGAACAGGCAGGCAACGGGGACGTGCGCATCATTGATTACAAGACCGGCAAGGCTCCCGATATGCGTTTTACCGGAGAATACGTCTTTCAGATGCGTCTGTATGCTCTGCTGTACCGAGAACAATATCGAGTCACTCCCAAACGGACCCAGTTGTTGTTCCTGGGAGGCAACCCGCAGGTTCTAACGTTCGACCCCACAGATGCCAACGTGGACGATTTCACAGCTGAAATTAACGCGCTGTGGTCAGACATAGCCGCTCACCTACAAGCGAATCATTTTGAAACGCGGAAATCTCGACTCTGCGACTGGTGTTACTTTCAAAACCTTTGTCCCGTTTTCGGTGGTATCAGCCCGGAAGTCGACCCGGCGATGCTAGAAAAAATTTCGGAAATCGGTCCTGCCGCCGCGGGCTAGGCAGTTCACGGTCCTTCCTCGACTAGGCTGGAAACCATGGAGATGCGACGTCTGGGAAATACCGGTATGCGGGTTTCAGCTTTGGGTCTGGGAACCCTGACTTGGGGGCGAGATACTTTAGAATCAGAAGCTTCCGCTCAGCTCGAGGCTTTTGTCGAGGTCGGGGGGAACTTGATTGATACTTCCCCAACTTACGGAGACGGTCAAGCCGAGGTGGTGTTGGGTCATCTGCTGGGTTCCGCTGGCAGCTCTACCGCGATGGATACCGAATTCCCCGCACCTCATTTTGCCCGCGAAGACCTGGTTATCGTGTCAAAAGCGGGGGTCTCGCGGCGGCATGATGAATCTTTCGTGGACGCCTCCCGCCAGAACCTGTTGGGCAGTCTGGATCGAACCCTGCGCAATTTGGGCACTGATTACGTGGATTTGTGGTTGCTGCAGGTTCCCGATCCGCACACCGACTTTGACCTGATACTGGGGACGTTATGGTCGGCATGGTCGAGCGGAAAAGCGCGGTATGTGGGGCTGTCTAATCATGCGGGCTGGCAGTGTGCTTACGCAGCGGCACGTCTGCGGGAAGGCACAGTTAATGTGCCGGGTTTAGCGGCGGTGGAAAATGAGTACTCGTTGTTGAACCGGCAGGCGGAAGCCGAAGTTTTACCTGCTGCCCAGTCGCTGGGATTTGGGTTTTTGGGATGGTCGGCGCTGGGTCGCGGGGTCTTGACCGGTAAATATCGCAATTCGGTGCCGCCGGATTCTCGCGCCGCCTCTATTCATCTGCAAGGTTTTGTGCAGCCTTATCTGCAAGGAAGGTATCGCAGCATCGTGGAATCGGTAGCGACCGCGGCGCAGGGTTTGGAAGTTTCTCCGTTGGCAGTGTCACTCGCTTGGGCTTTGCAAAAGCCCGGTGTGTCCAGTGCCATAGTCGGGGCGCGCAGTGCCGAACAATTCCGTCAAGTCTTGGGGGCGCTAGATACGAAAGTGCCACGTCAAGTCATGTCGGCTTTAGATGAGGTTTCTGACCCGCGACTACCGGTGACCTAGTGCTTTTGCATCTGACTCTGATTACGCATAGCGCACCACACCCCAGGAGAGGCGACGTGACAGCCGAAATCAGTCCTCACCGTGCAGGTCAAAGTCCTCTAAGTCGCCTTCGTCCAGATAATCGTTGTCGTCGTCTTCATCATCATCATCGAGGTCATCGATGAAATCGTCGTCGTCTTCGTCATCGTCGTATTCCTCGTCGTCATCTTCGAGGATGTCAAAGGGCAACTCGACCCCGGTGGCAGTAAACAGCGCATCATCGTAGGTAAAAAAGGCGTCACGAAGCTTTTCTTCGGCATCGCTCAAGACCGACGAATCGTCCATATCGCTGTCGGCTACAGATGCCACTTCCAAATGCCGCTGCAGTGCGGCAATCAAATTATCTAACTCCGTACGAGGATTTTTCATAAGTCCAATTCTAATGTGCAGGACCAAACATTGCAGGACAATTCAGGGGGAAACCAGGGGCTTTACCCCGTCAATGTGACTCCAGGGAAAGGTCTGGTGACACCTGGTGCGAACCTGCCGTAAGGAACCGATCCGGTTAGAGAAACAACATACTCTAAGGCAGATGCAGCTGACCTCTGACCATGGTCACCATCAGGTCGGTGCCTTTGATTTCGGAGGTTTCGTCAGGACCTACGATTTGTGATTCTCCGTTAGGACCGGTCAGCTGGGACGCTCCCCCCTCGACTCCCAAGGGCAAAACAATCCACATCTTACCGGGGGTATAGGTGGTGGAGGGTGGCTGCCCGGCAATCTCCGCTTTAATATTTGCCACCACTACCCGCGCGTGTGCCCGAGCCGCGTCAGCCCGTTTAGACTCGTGAACATCGGTAATATCGCCGACCGCGTAGACGTGATTCTGACCTTTGACTCGCAGGTATTCATCCACCGTGACCTGCCCCTCACTGTTGAGGGAATCACCGTAGTTCGCCCGCAGATAGCCCGAAGCCGTTTGAGCGCCGTAGCACAGGAACCACATATCGGCGTCGATTCCTACTCCGGCTTGCGTCTCGACATGGAAAGGAGCCAGCTCACCGATATCGGTTGGCGGCAAATACGCCAAGGGAGCGCCCAAAACCAGACGCACTCCCGCCTGTTGCAAATCCGCGGTCAAAACCTCACGCAGGTCTTCGGCATACTCGTTAGACCCCAAAATATGCGGGGAACGATCCACCATAATGATTTCTATATCCGGAAAGTTCGTAAACAGCTCGCCGGCGAATTCAATGGCAACAGTACCCGCGCCAACCAGCATGACCCGCTTCGCTTGCGACAAATTATTCCGGGTTTCTTCCAGACGCCGTTTCGCCAACGAAGCTGTCGGGATATTGTGTTTCGCCGGATAGGGGTAGGTGGTCCCAGTCGCTAAAACCAGGTAATCCGCTTCAATAGGGTCATGATTTGCCAGGTGAACGGTGGTTCCCTCGACGCGGGTCGCTTCTCCGTGCACGACCCGACCGTGCTTTAATAGGCGCGAGTAGGGCATGAATATGGTGTGGGTCCAAATATCATCGACGGCGGCACGCAAAGCTGCTGCGTGATGCACGAACTGGTCTTTTTGTTCCACCAAAGTCACTTCGGCGACATCATCCAAACCGCCTGCCACGGTGATTCCCCCATATCCACCACCGACTACAGTAACTCGGACCACACTACCTCCCGCTTCAGCTCCTCTAGGATTGACGCCTTCCAACAAAACGTCTTAATCCTAACCTAAATGCCAGCTAGTGCACCGGTTTCGCGATAAATATTTCAACCGGTTCGGAGTGAGGTTTACAGTTCTGGCGCCAGCGGGACCTGCAAGGCTCGGGCAATGTTCGGGGGAAAGAATCCCTCCCCTTTCAAAACTTTACCGTCATCGCGATAAATCGGTTTCCCGTCCGGACCCAGCTTCGACAGATTGGACGCTTGAACTTCCTGCAATACTGCCGGCAGGTTGATTCCCGCCTCCAGAGCCATGCCGTAAACAACGTAGGTCAAATCTGCCAACGCATCGGCGACCTCGACAGTGTCGCGAGCGCCCTCGTCCAGTTCACTGATTCCGTCCATCACCCCGCGCAGCGCCGCATAGGCTTTCTGACCGTATAGCGCGCGCACCAACTCGGAAGTTTCTTCTAAAATCAGTGACAAGCGCATATGCATCCGCTCGTTTTCGATGTTTGGTCCCGTTGTCACCACTGGCAGGTCATAGACTTGGTGAAATTGCCGCACGAGGGCTTCCGGGTCACGCGGGTCGGGGGTAGGCAGTTCTGGTTGGCTCATTTTGTACTTCTTTCCCTAGTCCGAGGTGTTTCCCCGGTCACTGAGTTGCAATCGTTTCACAAGGGCGGTCCACTCGGTTGCCGGTTCGAGCGGGTCTCCCTGCAGCAGCGTCGCCACGGCACGGTCTTCTCGTTGTCCCTGATGCAAGCCAATACCACGCAAAATTCCGCCAAACCGAAAACCGCAATGCCACGCGACCCGGATGGACGCCAGATTTTCCGGGTGCGCTTCCAAGGTCACGCATTCAAAGCCCAACAGATTAAACGCGGTGGTGACTGCAAGTTGCAATGCTTCACGCATCAGCCCGCGTCCCCGCCATTCGGGCGCTATCCAATAACCGACATTTACAGTCTTTTCCATCCCGACTCGCAGCGAAATCGTCCCTGCCAGGTGGGCGGTTTGAGAATCAAAAGCACGGATAATCCAGCTGGCTCCCCCCTCGTCCCACAACCGGGGGCAAAGTTCGTTTAAAAAGTTGTCCGCGTGTTCCGGGCCGAAAGGCACTGGGATATTGGTAAATCTCTGGATTCCGGGGTCTTGGCAAGCTGCCGCGACTTCAGGTGCGTCCGCAGCCCGTGGCACGTCCAAGGTTAGGAGGGTGCCGTGCACCGGGAAGGGTCGATGCGCCCCGATTTCTCCTGCAGCGGCACTGGTGGAAACAAATTTAGCGATTCCCTGAACGAAAGGCGTTTCAGACATGAATCCCCCCGAACGAAAATACAACAAGGACCCGGATTACCGGGTCTTGTGCGAGGAAAGGGACTTGAACCCTCACGACCGCAATTGGTCACAAGCACCTCAAGCTTGCGCGTCTACCATTCCGCCACCCTCGCTGGCGCCAAAGGCAAATCAAATTTAGCGGGTTTAGCCGTCATTCTCAAGATGAGTTCCGCGACGGAAACACAGACCGCGAAATTTAGCGAAAAAACCGCGGATTGCCGATGCCGAAACGGAGCTCAGTCAGCTTCGGCGAATTGCCATATCTCGACCATGGAGGCGGTCGGAGTCAGGAAAAAGGCATTCTCATCCACATCGTCCTTGCCAGTCGCACTGGCTTTCACCAGAACGTAACCACTGGCCAGCTTGATACCAATCTGAGCCGGATCCGTGGCGGCTTCTGCGGAAAGAGTACCGTCCGGACGCATAAAACGAACCGTTTTTGCCGAGCCGCGCATCACCTCGGCGACCTCGGCGTTACCCGAGTAAACCCCAATCACAATCAGACCTGAACCCACCAGCGGATCACCGCGCACCAGGGATTTAGCCCGGACGGCAGAACGTTGGAAATAATTACGCCCTTCAACAATGTCATCAATCACGGTTTCATTCTTTCACGCCCACATAGTCAATGCCAGAATTTGGGGAATATTTACCAGGTGCTCGGGCCACCGGGCGACGCTGCCAGGAGCACTGCCGAAGTTTCATCCCAGCAGGCTGCGTAACTGATCGAGGGTGATTCCCGCAGACACTTCCCGATTCTCCTGACCGGAGAGTACCGCCCCAATGAGGTCGCGTTTCTTTTCTTGTAGCTCCAGGACGCGCTGTTCAATCGTGTCGGTAGCGACCAGCCGGTAAACATTGACGAATCGTTTTTGCCCCAGTCGGTGTGCTCTATCGACGGCCTGAGCCTCCGCCGCTGGATTCCACCACGGGTCGGTGAGAAACACGTAATCTGCCTGCGTGAGATTCAAACCAAATCCACCAGCCTTTAACGAAATCAGGAATACATCGACTTCTCCGTTTTGGAACCGTGCCACCTGCCGGTCGCGATCACGACTGGTGCCATCCAGATAGGCGTAGTCAATTCCCGCCTGATCCAGCCTTTCCCGCAGTATCGCCAAGAAAGACGTGAACTGAGAAAACACCAGCGCCTGATGACGCTGTCGGGGATTCAAGTTGCTATCATCGCGCAGCCCCTCCAGCGTTTGCAGCAGGTACGTGACTTTTGCCCCGTCCTCGTGTGCCTGCGGGTCGATGAGCTTGGCGCTCAGAGCAAGTTGGCGCAGTCGGGTCAAAGCCGTGAGGATGTTGATGCGAGGAGAATTGGCATCTGCGACTTGGGCTCGAGCTGCCGTCAAATATTTGGCGTACCAGGTGCGCTGCGCCGGTTCCAGGTCAATAGAGACTATCTGTTCAATCTTTTCCGGCAGCTCCTGAGCGACGCTCTCCTTGGTGCGACGCAGCAGGAACGGCGCCACCCGGTCAGAAAGTTCGGCAGCTGCCTCACCGCGATCACTGAGGGCTTCAGCGGCAAAACGGCGCGTGAATACCGATAGGCTGGGCAACACCGTGGGAACTGTCAGGGACATAATCGACCACAGGTCAGTGGCAGTATTTTCAATAGGTGTACCGGTCAAGGCAAAAGCCCACTTGGCGCGCAGACGCACCAAGGCTTTATGGGTGGCAGTGGAAGGGTTTTTCACAAATTGGGCTTCATCGAAAACTAAACCTGAAAAGCTCTGGGTCTGCCAAAAGTCTATGTCCATGCGCGCCAACGTGTAGGTAGTCAGCACCAAGTCCGCTTGCTTTACTTCGCGAGCGACCCGCTCCCAGTCCGCCGCGACCTTACCGACACTGGTCTTTTGCGCGTACAGATGCAAATCCGGGAACCACCGTGACGCCTGTTCCTCCCAAGTTCCCATCAAGCTGGCGGGAACTATCACAAACACCGCCCCGGCAGCGTTCGCGGGACTATCCATCAACTGCTGTTTTTGCCCAGCGATGACCGCCAGCATCTGCATGGTCTTGCCCAAACCCATATCATCAGCCAAGATGCCACCCAAACCAGCTGTAGCTCGAGCCATCATCCAATGGAAACCGTCCTCTTGATAGCCACGCCAAGTGCCTCGCGCCAATGCGGGTGTCGAAACTTCAGGCGGGTCCACCAATTTGTTGACGGCATGTTCCCAATCTCCGGAGAAGTGACGCGTCGTCGCCAGCGCGTCCAACGCCGAGACCAGTCCGAAATTGGAAATTCCGACCGAAAAGTCCGCCCCTCCGGAAAAATCGTTGAGCCCTAAATCGGTAAACTCCCGAATCAGCCGTTTCAGCTGCTGATTTTTCGCCGCATACAAATCCACCCAGTTACCCTCAGGGGTTTGCCACCAGCGTTCCACCCGCCCCAGGGCTGCCAGAAATTCTTTTGTGTCCAAGTCCTCTTGCCCCAGGCGCAACCCCAGGTCCAGCCCATAACGCAGCCCCCAGCCCCGCGGCTCGTCTTCAGGCAGTCCTTCAAAATCCGCAGCAAAGTCAGGGGCATCTTCGTCAGACTGGGATGTTGCTTGACCGGGAGAAATAATCTGGTCAATCCGCAGGTCAAGCGCAGGACCATCCGAAAAAATCTGAATGTGTTGCAGTTCGGGGGATATGTCCACTTCGGCACGTTGAGAAGCATTAATGGTTGCAATCAGCTCGCGAATCCGATCCAACTCAAAAATGGGAAATTTTTTCGTAAAGAACGTCTGAATCTCGGATGCATTCCATCCCCCCAGGGAGCCGACGCTATGCATCGCCTTTTGGATTTCCGAATCCGCAGTATTGGGATCCAGGGGCACTTCCACGGTGTCAGTGGCGGAACGACGACGTACGGTCCAGCGTATTTCGACCAGTTGGGGATTCATTTCGTGGAGGCGCAACAATCCACATAACTGAGGTGTACCAAAAGCATGTTCCTGGACCAGATTCATTGAGTCCGGGGACAGCATCCCCAGTTCTCCCAGGTGTTTGGCATAGTTCGCCCAAAAATCGTTGGCTTGCGCAGCCGGGATTTCCCATCGGGCCTGCGCCGCAGCCAGCGCGTGCAGTTCCTCGTTTACTCCCGCTTTAATTCCCGTACAGGCTACGAAACGCCCGCGCAACACTTGCAGTCTGGTGCCGAGAGACTGGCAGTCGGCGTCAGCGGTGTCTGCCGTTTCGTAGCGAGGTCCGGGCACAGAGTTTTCAGCACGAGCCACCACCGTCACCGAGCCGTCCTCGTGTGGGGTGATGACCAGGACGGCTTGAGACCCCCTAGTAGTGGGACATAACACAGTAGTACGAGTCGTGTCCGAATAGACGGTAACTCCGCTGGTGACGCACTTCTCCAGGAGGTCCAGACCGGTAGCGTCAAGGTGGCTTAACTTCACGAGTTGGGCGTGGGCACTGTGCTCGAAAAGGTGACGCATCGCGACGAGCTGGGTCGCATTCAGTCCCTTGGTGACAGATACCCACCGGGAGGTGAGGTCGCGCCAAGTAGCGCGTTTTTCTGTCCATTCCCCAGACAATGCCAGTCGCAGCGGAATCAGGGTTTCTCCGTCTATCTGGATAGCCAAAGGCTGGTTCGTAAAGTCCACTTCGCTAGCGTTGAGTAGACTTCCGAGCCCGGCACGCCAATCCATTTCATCAGCCATTCTGTCTATTTTACAGGTTTCAGCTCCGGATTTTTCATTGCATCATGAAACCTACTTAGAATAGGGGTGTTATGTTGCACGTGATCTTCTTTGAACCTCGCATTGCCGGGAATACCGGTGCGGCGATTCGCCTGGCTGCCTGTACCGGAGCTACCCTGCATGTGGTCGAACCGACCGTGTTCGACCTGGATAACGACACCAAGTTGAAGCGGGCAGGACTGGACTATCACGACCTGGCGCATCTGGAGCGTCACCCTGATTTGGACGACTGCTTGGCGCACGTGCCCGGCAAACTTTATGCCTTCACCGGTCATACTGACATCTTGCTGCCCCAGATTCAGTTCCAGGACGGGGATGGTCTCATGTTTGGTCCCGAAGATACCGGGCTGCCGGTTGAAGTCATGGATGACCCCCGTGTCACCAGCCGGGTTCGCATTCCTATGCTGGACGGACGTCGTTCCTTGAACCTCTCGATTTCGGCGGCGATTGGGCTGTATTATGCCTGGGGTCAACTCGATTACGCCGGCGGCATGTAGTTTCGTTTCCCGCGTTCACAAGTCTTGATTTCCCGTTTTTCCGCGCGCCTGCGCGGTTTTCTCCTTCCCTCATGTTAATCTCGGGGAGAGAGAGGGAGCACGTGTGATTAAATACTTGGGTTCAAAACGCACTTTGGTGCCGGCGTTGGCACAGATTGCGAACCTGTCGGGCGCGCGCACCGCCCTTGACGCGTTTACCGGGACGACCAGGGTTGCCCAAGCATTTAAAGCTCTCGGGATTACTACCGCCGCTAATGACGTGGCCAGCTATTCCCGGGTGCTGTCGGATTGCTATATCGCCACCGACAAACGTCAGATAAACGACCGCGAGCTGCGAACTATCTTGTGCGACTTAGAAGCCACCCCCGGCGAGCCGGGATACTTTACGGAAACGTTTTGCGAAAAATCCCGGTTCTTCCAACCGCAGAACGGAGCGCGTATCGATGCTATCCGCAATCGGATTGAGGCGGAGTTTGCCGCCGACCCCCGATACCCTATCCTGCTGACTTCTCTGATGGAGGCGGCAGACCGAGTGGACTCCACGACCGGGCTGCAGATGGCGTACCTGAAACAGTGGGCTCCGCGCTCGTACAATAACCTGGAACTGCGAGTGCCCGAGCTTCTGGACGGCACGGGTACCACCTACCAGCGTGACACGAACGCACTCATCGCTGACCCCGCGACTCCGCATTTTGACATGGTTTACCTCGATCCGCCCTATAACCAGCATCGTTACTTTACGAACTACCACATCTGGGAGACGCTGATTCGTTGGGATTGTCCCGAGGCTTACGGCGTGGCACAAAAGCGGATAGACGCGCGGGATTCCGCCACACATTCGGCGTATAACCGGAAACGCGAGATGCCCCAGGCTCTGCAAAGCCTGATTTCGCAGATAGACACGGACACGCTGGTGCTGTCCTATAACAATGAATCTTGGATTGATTTTGACACCCTGTTTGACTTGGTGGCTGCCCGTTTTGAGGACTGCGTGGCGCTGGCTTTTGACTATAAACGCTACGTGGGCGCCCAGATTGGCATTTACAATCCAGAAGGAACCAAGGTTGGTAAAGTCACCCACCTGCGAAATCTGGAATACCTGTTCGTCGGCTGCAGCGCGCAGGTTGGCGCGCGTATCCGGACCGCTTTCCACGTCCCCGACGCCCCGGCAGCTCCCTCAGAACCGCGCCTCCTCGCCCAAGTAGGCTAGTCCCGGGTGAGGTTTTTCTGGTTAGTCCGCGCTCTCGGGTGGAAACCCTGCACGCTGCGAATCCTTTTCTTATAAACTGAAGCAGTAAATGGGCATTGGTCTGCGGACGGTTCTAGGCAACAGGGGGATGCGTCGTGAGTGTGCGGGTGAGTGTTTCCCCAGAATTGCTATTGTGGGCGGTAGAACGCAGTGGTAAATCCCTGCTCGACCTGACCGAGAGCATTCCCGGTCTGGGGAACTGGATTAGCAAAAAAACCAGCCCGACTCTCAAGCAATTACAGTCTTTTGCGGATAAAACCCACACGCCTGTTGGGATGCTGTTCTTGGACACGCCTCCGGCAGAAGTTCTGCCTATCCCGGATATGCGAACAGTGAAGAACCGGGATCTTACGCACTTAACAGCAGACTTGCTGGATACGATCTATGATTCCCAAGCTAAACAAGACTGGTACCGTGACTATGCGCTGGAAAACGATGCAGAACCTCTCGATTTCGTCGCTTCCTGTAGTACAGGAACTCCTGTACAAGAAGCCGCAAAAAATGCTATAACGCTGTTGAAACTGCCCTTAACCCACCAAGAAGCCAGAAAATACGATGAGGCTTTTCGGGTCTTATGCCAAAGGGTTGAAGAGACCGGGATACTCGTCATAGTGAACGGGATAGTTCAACACAACACACACCGAATTCTAGACGTTGACGAATTCAGAGGATTCGCCCTGACAGATGCAATCACACCGCTAATATTCATCAACGGTCAAGATACCCGTGCTGGGAAAATTTTCACTCTCCTACACGAGTTTGGGCACATACTTCTGGGGCAAAGCGCACTAGACAACCCCACGCTTACCGATACGGGAAAATCCGATAAGAACGATACAGAACTGTGGTGTAACGAATTCGCGGCACACACCCTGATTCCCGATTCTCTCATCACAAACATAACCACAAGAGAACTCAACCAACAATTAGTCGATAACCTGGCTCGACAAACCTACACCAGCACGCTAACAGTACTGAACCGGCTTTACGGAGCGGGGCTATTATCCTGGGACAAATACACCACCTGGTATAAAAAAGAAGAAGAACAAGCATTAGAATACCTGCATAACTCGACCCCGGGCAGTGCGGGTGGAAACTTTTATAACATGCTCCCCTTGCGTGCCAGTAAAACCCTGACTCGCGCAATAATCACCAGCACTCTCGAAGGGCAAACCCTGTACACCGAAGCGTTAAGCATCCTCGGAATCAAAGATCCGGAAGCTATAGATCACCTCGCAAAACACTTGGAGGTGGCGTGAAATACCTGTTAGACACAAACATTTTTATCGAGTCCAAAAACCGCTATTATGGTTTCGACATAGCTCCCGGGTTCTGGGAGTGGCTAAATAGAGCCATGACCAACGGTGATATTAACAGTATTAAAAATGTTTATGACGAGCTGATGAACGGTAACGACAAAAATCTCCTTACCTGGATAGATTCCAGGAAAGGGTTTTTCCTGGACATTGACGAAAACACCTTGAAATATGTGAAAGACTTGAGTACCTGGGCTGGAGACCAACACTACAAGCAACATGCGATTAACACCTTCCGGCAAAGCGCTGACCTGTTCCTAGTTGCTTACGCTAAAGCGCATGGCTTTGTTGTAGTAACACTGGAAAAACCAGAACCAAACCGAAAAAGGCGCATAAAGATACCCGAAGCCTGCCAACACCTTAAAGTAAAATACTGCAACACTTTTGACATGATGCGTTCACTAAAAGCCAAGCTGATACTTTGATCTTTAGTACTGCGCCCCGCCGGCGTACCTTACGTATTTTGAGCACGATAGGGGGCCTGGAACCTCCATTCACAAGGGCGTTGGCTCACTCTTCGGGGAGCAAAACGATTCCGTCCATGTCGGCGTGCAAGGTGTCTCCGGGGCGCCACGTGATGCCCCCGAAGTTTAGCTCGACATCGGTTTCACCCGCGCTGTCTTTGGTGGATTTGCGAGGGGTTGTGCCCAGCGCTTTTATGCCCAGAGCCAGACCGCGAATCGTTGCCGAGTCACGAATTGCCCCGTTGATGATGACTCCCGTCCAACCATTCTTTACCGCAGCACCTGCAATCAGGTCCCCGCATAAGGCCGCGTGTAGGTCACCTTCGCCGTCAACAACCAAGACCCGACCCCGCCCCGGCGTGTTGAGCGTGGCTTTCACCAGACCACTGTCCAGGTGACAGTGAATGGTTGTAATCTTTCCGGCAAAAGCCTTGTGCCCGCCAAAGTTGGTCATCTGCATATCACAAACCCGCAGCTTGTCACCATATTCATCATACAAATCTGTGGTTGCGAGAGGGGCTATCATGTCTTGCTTCATTGTCGTTTCCTTTCCGAAACACCACCGCATAGCCGGAACAATCAGACGAAAACGGGCCTGGGGCGCTGTGTTGGTTTCCCCAGTTTAACGAATTTTCAAAACTACCGGGAAGGGAAACTGACTCCCAGGAACTTGGCGACTTCACGAGTATCCGGGTGGGCTTTTAACTCGTCCAACGTGCCGGTCTGACGAATCACGCCAGCCAGCATTATTCCCACCCGGTCCGCCACCAACGCCGCTTCTGCCTGATCATGAGTTACGTAAACAGCGGTGATTTGGCTGCGTTTCACAATGTCGCGAATTTCGGCAGCTAGCTCATATTTCAACTGTTCGTCAAGAGCAGAAAGTGGCTCATCCAGCAGCAGCAGTTTTGGTCTGGCAGCCAAGGCGCGAGCGAGGGCGACCCGACCAGCCTGCCCTCCTGACAGAGTATCAACCCGGCGCTTTTCCATGCCTTCCAACCGCACCAACTGCAGCATTTCGGCGACCGTGTGGGCTATTTCTGTTTTGCGGGGGCGCGGTCGGCGCAGTTCTAGGGCGTAGCCGACGTTGCGTTCCACGTTGCGGTTGGCAAACAGTTGGCAATCTTGGAACAGCATCGCGAACCCGCGCCGATGCGTCGGAACGGGTTGTTGGTTGACACCGTCCCAGGTCAGAGTGCCGGAGTCGGCAGACAGTAATCCTGCCACAATCTGTAGCAGGGTCGATTTCCCACAGCCGGAAGGTCCCAGCAGCACCATAATCTCGCCCCGCTTCACGTCCAGATTCACGGATTGCAAGATAGGCACTGGCTTCTCGCCGCGGCGATTTGGCGGGTAGGAAAATGTGATTTGCCGCAGGCACAAGCCCGGGTGGGCAGTTTCGTTCACGTGTTTATTCTCCCTTCGAGGACAGTTTAAGTCGCCACCGCAAACCTCGCGTAGCCGTGGCAAAACCGTTTTCTGCCACGAACATCACCAACGCACAAGTCAGCGCCAGCACCACGCTCGCGGCGGCGCTCGCCCCTTGTGCCTGCGCGGACGGACGGGAACTCAAAGCAAAAATCGCCACCGGCAACGTCGGCTCCAGCGGCCTGGCCAGGAAACTGGTCGCCCCGAACTCGCCCAGGGAAATCGCGAAAGCAAAGCCGGCCCCGACCCCGCTGACCCGCGCCAAAATGGGCAGCTCTACCGTGACGAAAGACTGCAGCCGATTTGCCCCCAGAGTCGCTGCCGCTTCTCGCAGATGTGGATTGATGGCCCGCAAGGTCGGCAATACCGAGCGTAACACCAGTGGCACCGCCACCACCGCTTGTGCAGCCGCCAGGAACGCCGCGTTAGCGGGCAGGGAAAGCGGCGGGGCCTGCAAAGTTATCAGCATTCCGAACCCCACCGTGACCGCACTGACGCCTTGGGGAGAGGAAAACAGCATATCGAACAGTTCTTGAGCACCGCGCCACCGCGAATTCAGCGGCACTCGGCGCGACACGACCAGAGACACCGATAACCCCATGACCAGGGAAATCACGCATGAGAGTAACGCCACCTGCAGGGAATATCCCCACGCTCCCCACGCCGTGCCCGGCAGCTGCGCTACGATTCCCGGCTGCCCCAAAGCCTGATAGTTTTCCAGTGTCCAGCGACCTGCCAGACGCAGCGAAGCCACCACCATGAAAACCAGTGGCACTGCCACTAACATAATCCCCAGACCCGTCAAGACCAGCGCGAAAGTGTCCTCACGGCGCACCCGCCGGGGCGGCACGGTACGCAGCGCCCCCGCGCGCTCAAAGCAAGCCCGCGCCACCCCGTTAATCCCCAAAGCTGCCAGCACGATGAGAATTTGCAGGATGGACAAAACCGCGGCTCCTGAAAGGTTGAGATAGCTGGCAGTTTCCAGGTAAATCTCAACTTCCAACGTCGTGATTTTTACTCCACCGAGCACCCGAATCAGACCGTAAGACGTAATGCAATACAGGAACACCAACGAAGCTGCGGCAAAAATCGCCGGTCCCAGCCGGGGCAGGGTCACGGTCAGGAACGCCCGAGCCGGACTGGCTCCCAATGCCCGCGCGGCTTGTGCGGGACGCGGATCCAAACGCATCCAGGCGTTGCCGACTATCCTCGCGACCAGGGAAAAGTTAAAAAACACCATCGCCAAGATAATCGCGGCGCGACTCTCGGAAAGCCCCAGGAAACCCAGGGGGGCACTCGGACCCAACAAATTCTGGAATGCCACACCGACTACTACCGATGGCAGCACGAAGGGCACCCCGGTCAGGGTGCGCCACACTCGGCGTCCCGGAATCCTCAGCCCGTAAAGCGCCCACGCCCCGGCGACCCCCAGAAACACTGAGAATACAGTCCCCAGCAAACCCATTTCCAGGGTCCAAAACAGCGTCGTCCAGGTCCGGGTTCGACCGAGCATCTCGCGCAGCGACCCGCCAACGCAGGCAGTCCCACCCGATCCCAGACCGGTCGTCGCACCGCTCAGCCCCAGACCGATAATCCGCAGGGTGGGCCAGAGAAAAAACAGCCCCAGGAAAGCCAGCGGCAGGAACACCATCACCGCTAGAGCCACCCTGGGGGCTGTCTTTTCCATTTATCGCCTTTCGAACGCTCGGGGCGCCTAGCCCATAATCGAGGCCCAGGAACGTACCCAGGCTTCGCGGTTCTTCACCACGTCGGCTTCTTTCAGCACGGCAGCCTGACCAGAGGGGGCGCCGAACTTCGCCAGCGGTTCGGGCAACTGTACCGAATCCAGCACCGGGTACATGTAGTTGTTCTCGGTCAGGTCCTTTTGCGCTGTTTCTTCGGTCAAGAACTGAACCAGTGCTGCCGCGCCCGCCGGGTTCTTGGCACCTTTCAGTACCCCGGCGTATTCAACCTGCTGATAGCAAGTCGCCGGTACGTTACCGATAGTAGAAACGCTCCCGTCATCGCTGACTGCCCAAGCCGGAGATGACGCATAGGACACCATAATCGGATACGCCGCGCTACCGTTGTCATTAGAACCTGCCGTAAAGTCAACGTTGAACGCATCATCCCAGGAGCCTGCGGACTTCACCCCGTTTGCTTTCAGTGACTTCCAGTAATCCATCCACCCGTTTTCACCCTTAGCTTTGATGGTGGACAGCAGGAAAGCCAGACCCGGCGTGGACGTACGAGGATCCTCTACCACGGTCAGATTTTTGTATTCCGGCTTTGTCAGGTCATCGAAAGTCGCCGGAGGCTGCTGACCTTTCTTTTGGAAGTAAGAGACATCGTAATTCACACAAACCTCGCCACGATCCACCGGGACCAATTGTTTTGAATCCCCGCGCAACTTTTGCACGCTAGGAGCGAGTTTCCCGGTGAAATCAGCCAAGGCTCCGGCATCAACGGCAGCCTGAGCAGTGTTGTTATCAAAACCGAACACGGCGTCACCCAACGGCGCGTCCTTGGTCAAAATCAGCTTGTTAGTCAGCTCTACCCCGTCGCCATTTTTCACGACCTTTAGCTTGTAACCGGTTTTGTCGGTAAAGGCGGCGGCAGTTTCATCGCTCAACGGGAATGAATCATAGGTCACAAGGGTCACCGTGCCGCTGGACTTGTTACTGTCAGTTCCCGGTGTGCCGGTGGCGCTGCTGGTCGGACGGGAATCGGTACAGCCCGCCAGCAAAGCCGCGCACATCCCTGCTGCAGCCAACACTGCCAAAGTCCGGGACGAGGCTTGTCCCCGAGTAATAGAAAACATATCTGCCCTTTCTAGAATCAGTAAGAGCAGGGGAAAAGTTCACGTCCTGAGCGACGTGAACCGAGATTTACTCGACTTCCTCGGCAACATTACTTGCCTGGTGCGAGGGTCTGCCCGCCACATGCTACGCATTAAGACTCGGCACTCTCAGCGAATTTCGCTCCCCTGTCGTGCCTCTAAGTATATGCCATCACTAGACAAAATCTGTGGGCGCGCCGATTTGGCGGACCCTTGGGGGAAAGGTAAAAATAGAACGGTAAATATATATAAATTTTACCTTGCAGGAGGTTCCGGCGTGTTTAATGATTCACAATCAGTAATTAACTTTGTCAAAGAAAAAAACATTCGTTTCATCGATGTGCGCTTTTCCGACCTTTATGGAACTATGCAGCACCTCACCATCCCCACCAATATGCTTGAGGAAACCCTCACCGAGGGGATGATGTTTGACGGGTCGTCCATTAATGGTTTCACCGCGATTCATGAATCCGATATGAAGCTAATTCCCGACCCCACCGCGGCCTTCGTCGATCCTTTCCGTAAGGAGCCGACTCTGGTGCTGTATTCCTCCATCGTGGATCCCTTCACGAACGAACCATTTTCTCGCGATCCGCGTGGCGTGACGCAAAAGGCAGAGGCCTACCTGAAGTCCACCGGTATCGCCGACACAGCGTTCCTGGCTCCCGAACCGGAGTTTTACATTTTTGATTCCATCCAGTTCCGCACGGATCCCCACGATACTTTCGTAAAAATTGGTTCTCGGGAATCGCCGGAGACCTCCGGCGATTGGGAGGACGGGCACAACTTGGGCAACAAGATGCCTTTCCAAGCCGGCTACGTCCCCGTCCCCCCGATGGACGCCACCGCTGATGACCGTGACGCCATTGTGCGCGCCTTGCAAGAGACGGGGTTCGAAATCGAACGTGCTCACCACGAAGTCGGGGCGTCGGGTCAGCAGGAAATCAACTACACCTATTCCACTCTGCTGCACGCCGCAGACAACCTCACGGTGTTCAAATACATCGTGAAAAACAAGGCTATCGAACTGGGCAAGACCGTCACTTTCATGCCGAAGCCGCTGTGGGGTCAGGCCGGTTCGGGTATGCACTGCCACGTGTCTCTGTGGAAAGACGGCAATCCCCTGTTCTACGGCGAAAACGGCTATGGCGGTCTGTCTGACATGGCACGTTGGTTTATCGGCGGGTTGCTGCGTCACGCCGCCGCTATTCTGCCGTTTACGAACCCGTCCATCAACTCGTTCCGCCGCTTGGTTCCGGGCTTTGAAGCCCCCGTGAACCTGGTGTATTCCGCGCGTAACCGGTCGGCTTGCATTCGTATTCCGGTCACCGGCACTTCCCCGAAAGCAAAGCGTGTCGAGTACCGTGTGCCGGACACGTCTGCGAACCCTTACCTGGCTTTCCCCGCCATTCTGATGGCTGGTCTGGATGGAATCCGCAATCGTATCGAACCTGCCGACCCTATCGACAAGGACCTTTACGAGCTTCCTCCCGAGGAATACCGCGATATCGAGAAACTGCCACCGTCGTTGGATTTGGCTCTGAATGCCCTGGAGGATGACTACGAATTCTTGACCGAAGGTGACGTTTTCACCACGGACCTGTTAGAGACATGGATACGCTTGAAGCGCGAAAATGAGGTGCAAAAGCTGTTCGTGCATCCTCACCCGCTTGAGTTTGAGCTGTACTACAACTGCTGATAGCCGCGATTTCGCCTGGATTCACGAGGGTCCTGCGGCATTTCCGCGTTGCCGTCACCTCTTTCGGGGTGGCGGTGGCGCATTTTTATCGCGAGGGTTTTCACGCATCAACCGTGGTCCTATTAACAGCATAATCCCGATGATTGTCGCAAAGCTCAGGGCAACAATTTCCTCTGCAACCACGCCGTCGACGAACACCCGCATCACAACCAGGGTTATCACCAACACGCCGCACAGGCTGATGAGATTGCCGGCCGTGAGGTTGGCAATGCCGAGGTTCAGGTTTAGGGTCTGCTGCAGTTTCGCCCCAAATCCGCTGGCTGCCGCGACTTGGCTCATATAGACCGGATCTTCCGACACCCCGGCGACGCTGGCACCTAGCTGACCGGCTTTCGGTGCTGGGTCCTGGGGCGTCAAGGGAGCTGGTAACGCGGGAGCCGGATTGGCGTCGGGTAGTATAGCGGCGTTGCGTGCCTGGCTTTGGGGATGGGCAGCTGCAGTTTTTCCTTCTCCTTCGGATGCCGCTGCCTGGGTCACGGCTTGCTGTGCGCTGGCTTGGGCAGCATTGGCTTGACGTACCGCTGCTTCGGGTAAGGCTGCCGGGACTGCTGTTCCGCCAGGAGCGCTCGCGAGTGTACCCGCGGGGCGCGTGGGAGCAGGAGCAGCCTGGGTCTGTGCTCCTTCCGCTCGCAAAGTCGCTGCACCGGCGGCTGTCTGCGGGACTGCTGCTGAGCCTGGAGTTGCTGTAGCAGCACTGTTTGCCTGTGTGGGCGGGGCGGATTGAGCTGAAGCGGATGCCGCCGTAGTGCCCGGATTAGCGGTTCCTGCGGCAGAAGCCGCGTTAGCCGCGGTGGTGGTACCTCCACTTTGCACTGCGGCATAAAGGTTTGCCCCTTGCCCGGGAGGAATTATTTGGGCGCGTCCCAAAGACGTTTGCACCGTTCCGGGAGACACCGTGGATTGGGAAAATGATTGCAGCATTCGCGCCAAAGAATTTGGATTTGTAGCGGGCCTTTGACCCGCTGCCTGCCCAGCGGCATTCTGCCAGGCACTGCGTGAGTTTTGCAGTGCAGAGTCAAGGTTGGCGCCGGAAGTTCCCGTGTTGGGCAGCAGTTGAGTCGCCGGTGAGGCGTTGGATTGTGCCGGCGTCGTATTGGGTTTCCCGCTGGACGCGGCGGAATTATTTTGTGCCGAAGCAAGACCTGCCGTTACATTGGCGATGACGGCAGAGTTTTGCGGAGCGGGCAAGCCGGTCGCGCTCAGATTTTGTTGAGCGGCTGCCCCCATATTAGCAGCTGCATTGTTGACCGCCGCTTGCGCATTTTGTGCGGCAGTGCTGGCATTTTGTGGGGCAGCGTTAGCAGCATTTGCAGCATTAGCAACACCCGCATTGCCTAGCGGAAAGGAGGGACCGACCGCAGGTATGCTCATGAACCTTCCCTCTCTCTCAAATAAATTTATCTGAAACGTTTCACCTACCGAACTGACATCCCTCATATCGGCTCAGTTGCTTTCATTATGAGACTCCCCCGAGACAAAATCCATCATTTTGGCAGGTTAAGCCAAATGCTATGTAAAGTGTTTCGACGTATTTTGCGGTATGTTAAACCTATTGATTCAGGAGGCTCTGTTGACCACAAATTATTACGCCACCCCCGCCCAAATCAGTTTGGAACCCAATGATTCCATACCTGCGCTGTTTTTCACCCGTGCCCGGCGCACTCCCCAAGCCGTCGTGATGATGCGTCCGCAGCCTTTTGGTGACGGTTGGGAAGAAATCACCGCCTCGACGATGGCGAACCAAATTATCGATGTAGCGCGCGGGCTTATCGGAATGGGCTTAGAGTCCGGAGACTGCATCGGCATTATGGCAGGGACCTCCTACGAGTGGGTGCTGTTAGATTATGCTGCCCAATCAGCTGGCTTAACCGTCGTGCCCATCTATGAGACTGATTCCGCATCCCAAGTGGACTGGATCTTGGAGGATACCGGGGCGCGGTTGGTGATTACTGAAACTGCGACCCAAGCCCGTTTGGTTGAGTCTACGGGACGAGTTGTGGATTGCGGGGTGGCAGCTATCCAAGACGGTGCGCTGGACCAAATTCGTCTCAAGGGCACCAACGTCCGGAAACAGGAAGTTAAGGAACGTTTATCCGCAGTCAACCTTGATTCTCTACTCTCTATCGTCTATACCTCTGGAACTACCGGCAGACCGAAAGGTGTAGAACTGACCCAGCGTAACTTCGTTTATATGGCGCTAATGATTGGGGACAGTCTGCCTGAAGTCGTCGACAACAAAAAGACCCGTCTGCTGCTGTTTTTGCCACTGGCTCACGTGTTCGCCCGCTTCAGCTCCTACACGGTGCTTTCGGGTCGCGGCGTGCTGGGTTGCGTTCCAAATGTGAAAAACATGTTGAACGACCTGCAATCATTCCGCCCCACCAGCATGATCGTGGTGCCACGAGTTCTGGAAAAAATTTACACTGCAGCTCAAGTCAAGGCTGGTCGTGGCTTAAAGCACAGCATTTTTAACTGGGCTGCCGCGCAAGCCATTCACTATTCAGAGGCTCTCAACGATCCGAATCGAAAGTTTGTGGGGTTCCGTTTGCATCGGTCGCGTGCCATTGCTGATAAGTTGCTGTTTTCTAAACTATTGGATCTCATGGGTGGAGAATGCCGGTGGGTCATCAGTGGCGGGGCTCCTCTCGGGGCGCGTCTGGGACATTTTTTCCGTGGCGTAGGTTTAACCGTGATTGAAGGCTGGGGCTTGACGGAAACTGCTGGTCCGGCGACCGGGAACCTTCCCGGTAACATCCGAATCGGCACCGTAGGGCGTCCCTTGCCCGGCGTGGAACTAAAAATTGACGCCAGCGGTGAAATCTTTGTTCGTTCCAGAATCGTGATGCGTGGGTACCGTAATAACCCCGAGGCTACTGGCGAAGTTTTGGACTCTGACGGCTGGTTCGCCAGTGGAGACTTGGGCGAAATAGATGACGACGGATATCTCAGCATTACCGGACGCAAGAAAGAACTTATTGTGACTGCTTCTGGCAAGAACGTATCCCCTGCACCATTGGAGGACTCGTTCCGGGGTCATCCTCTGGTTTCCAATGTGGTCGTCATCGGAGACAAGAGACCTTTCGTGTCGGCTTTGGTGACTCTGGATCGTGAGATGTTGCCGACATGGCTCGCCAACCACAAACTTCCGCCCATGGATCCGGCTACTGCCGCTATTCATCCCGCCGTTCAAGAATCTCTGATGCGGGGTGCCCAGCGGGCATCTGCCAGTGTCTCCAGGGCGGAATCCATTCGCAAGGTGCGTGTTATTATCGGCGACTTTACCGTGGATAACGGTCTCTTGACTCCTTCTTTGAAGGTTCGTCGTGAACAGGTCATTAAGAAATACGCCAAGGAAATCGAAGCCATTTACGCGAAATAGTCCTGTGTTCTAAACAGTCTTACACGCGAAATAATCCTGTGCACATTATCACGGAAGCTAGATAGCTCCGTGCTGCCTGAAATTAGTCAGGTTGAAACCCACACGCGATTTCATTGAGAGAGCTCTAGACAGTTAAATCAGTTTGGACCCGCGCGTGGCGGGTCCAAACTGTGGAGGTGTTTCAGTAATTCTGATTGAACGAGTTACTTTTCAATCGCGTTAGCGCGACGACGTGTGGTAGCAACTGCGCCAGCCAGCAATCCAGCACCTGCAATCAAGGCTGCTACGGAGAGCAGCGCGGCGTACTGGGCGATGGAACCGGTGCGTGCCAGAGAGCGGCTCAAGGTGCCGGCTTCGGCAACGGTCTGAGCCCGGTTCATCTGCGCCTGCTGAGCAGGAGCTGCTTGCACGGCTGAGGTCTGTACTGCGGTGGCAGGAACCACGTTCGCATTGACAGCCGGAGCTTCAGAAACAGCTGCGTTCAACAGCGGAGTGGACTGTCCGGGAACCAGAGCCGGACCGGCAGGTTCCGGAAGTTCAAACCAAGCAACCTGGCGCTGGCTATTGGGATCAGATTGCGGATTGTTGTCGGTCTTTGCCATGGTCAGCAAGGGAGCAGGAGCCTGAGGATCAGGTTCCGCTACCGGAGCAGCATCCGCGTCCATAGCGCTGTAGTGAGGTACCACGTAAGTAACGGGCACTACCTGCGCCGGGGCGGGCTCAGCAGCCTCTACCTCTTTGGCAGGAGCAGCTTCCTCAGCAGCAGCGTCATCTTTTGCCGGAGTGGTCTGTTCCTGAGCCGGTTCAGACGTACCCGCAGCAGCAGTTTCATCAGCCGAGGTGCTTTCCTGCGGAGCAGGTTCCGCAGCCTCAGCAGGCTTCTCGGAAGTTGCTTCCTCGGTAGCAGACGGTTCTGCCTGAGCATCCTGCGCCTTGGCATTCTCCTCAGTTACAGCCTCACTACCAGCGACCGTAATGTCATTATCTGCGGCAGTTGCACCTGCCACCTCGATGGCCGGATCCGCTTCCAATGCGGTCTGGGTGCCATCATCTGCGAAAGACGGGGCGAAACCCATCATCGCGGCTATAAGTAAGCCGCCTCCTGCGGCATAAAGCTTATGTGTGTTCTTCATAATCGGAGACCTCCATGCTCCAGCGATACCCTGTATATCGCTCCTCGGTTGTTTCCATCCGGTTTTCCGTCTTTCCGCAACCTGTACCCATAAGTATAGCCCCTTTTGGCGCCATGATGCGGATTGATTCCTGCTGTAGGTACCCCAAAATGGGGTCAAATTTTGCATCTCAGCAAGTTTTAAGCTGGGTGACAGGAAAAATCGCTGAATTATCAACATTTAAAACCTTTACGAGCGGTAAAAGATAGTACATAAATGTGAGCAGTATCACATTCGCAAAGTTCGACTAGGGGTGTCTTTTGACCTGACATTAAAATCTTTTTTGTTTGTTCATTTGCACTTTTGAACCGCCAAGTTTTTAGCCATAATCCCAGATAAAACGGCATTTCTAATTTCGGGACGGTTCTGACCAATCCGACACGCCGGGAACATTCAAAAATTTCCCCGATGTCGCCACTGATTTCCCCAGAGATTTCCTAAAAATACTCAGGCACTCAGGAACACTCGGTGAATTTGGGTGATTTTTCAGCCGACCTTCAGATAAGGGGTGAGTTTAAGGATAAACATCGCTCTGTATTGCTCACTGCGTCACGCTTCTCGGACTTATCTGGTGAACAAATTTCAAAAATTAATCAGCTGTTTGGAGTATCCATTGATAGCTAACGCTGGGAGACAATTTTACTCTCAGGAAACTGGAAGCCGGGACATCCGCCCTTACCGGCTTGCAAAGACAATAATGCAACGGTTTTGGATGCACTCGAGATGCCACTGCGGGAAATCTTGACAGCGTCGATGCGCGCTAGCTTGATTCCCTTCAAGATCACGAGGAACTGGTGATGAGCAAAAGCCAAAGGTGGAACTAATGAGCCCACTGCATCGATATAGCCAGAGACGCAGCCGGGATACTCGCTATCAGTATGAAGCAAAGCCACTATCACAAAGCCCGTGTCACAGAGGGCGTCATAACCCGAAGCGTCTAGCAATTCATGCTTCGCGCTTCGGGTTATGACGCACCAAGGACTTGCTCTTTTAGGCATCAAGGAAAAACTTAACACCTTTAAATTTTCATGACTATTCCACATTCGCGAAATCCGAATTAACGGAAACACCAAGCAAATGCGATAGACGATAAGCTATTTCGCAATCGCTTCAGATTTCTGATAAGTAAACTGAGAAATATAGCCATCCATGGTATGCGCTGCAGAAACCAAACCTTTGGTGGCCTCCTGCAGCTGCATCACGCCCTGACCAGCATTTTCCGCAATCGACTGATACTCAGAGACCGTCTGGGTGATTTCTCCGGATCCGGTGGCGGCTTCTTGTACAGAGCGTGACATTTCCGTTGTCGTAGATGTCTGCTGCTCTACCGCCGCTGCAATTGTCGTCTGGAAATCATTAATCTGCTGGATAATCTCCGAGATTCGCTCAATAGCAGCCACTGCCCCATCCGTATCAGCCTGAATCGCGGTAATCTTTGCCGTGATTTCTTCAGTAGCCTTACCAGTCTCTTGCGCCAGATCCTTGACTTCCCCAGCCACCACTGCGAAGCCCTTACCAGCCTCTCCAGCCCGCGCCGCCTCAATCGTTGCGTTTAGAGCCAATAAATTAGTCTGCTCAGCAATCCCAGTAATGGTTTTAATTACGTCACCGATTTCACGTGAAGATGCGCCCAGTTTCGCCACGGTCTCGTTAGTCCGCTTCGCCACCTCAGTCGCATCATTAGCTACCCGCGATGCCTCATTCGCATTAGACGCGATTTCTCGAATAGATGCACCCATTTCTTCGGCACCAGCCGCGACAGTTTGAATAGACTGGGTCACATCACCTGCAGCGCCAGCTACCACCTCAGTCTGCGCGATAACTTCCTGAGTCTTTTCATGCGCCCAATCGATTTCCGTACCCACTTCGGTAGCCACCGATTTAACTTCCCCCGCTACCTCTGCAGCGGAACCCACAATACCCCGCAGAGCCGACTGTGTATCATTGAGTTTCTGCGCCACGTCACCGACTTCATCGTTCAGAAGAATCTGCGCCTCAACTGTCAAATCACCCGCTGCCATCGCTCCAATTGCATCACCAGCAGAACGCACCGTGCGACGCAAAGTACGGCGTACCAGCATCGCGGAGAGCAGGGAAATCCCCAAAACCACCACGAAAATCACTAGCATCACGGCAATCATCGTGAAACTGGTTTTCACGACCTGTTTGACTACATTATTCATCTTGTCAACGCACACATTCACGATTTCGGGAATCATCGTGTTGAGTTTGTCGACGTATTGCGAAACGTCGATTGCATCACCCTCGGCATATTTGCGTTCTCCGTATAGCTTGGTGATTTTTTGTGAAGCTTCGTGTAATTCCTTGGTTACTTCTGCGGTTTCTTTGACCATATTCGCTATCTGCGGGTCATTGATACTGGAGAGTTTCTCGATACTCTTGTCCGTCAGCTCAATATAGTGATTGACTTCCTTAGTGTGCTCCTGTATTAGCGTGGCTCGCAGTTCGTCTGTAATCGTTGTTTTCAGCAGCGAAAGGCGTTTGACTTCGTTTTGTGCCACTATCAGCCGCAGCATGTCGTGGTTAAAGCTACGCGCAGTCTGGACTTCATTCTGCACTTGGGAGTACACCCTGACGGAACCAGCATACATATTAATCCCGATCACAAAGACCAGCATCATAATTAGCAATCCCACTATGCCAGAGAAGCCAATCGTACCAATCTGCACCAGCAGCGGAATTCGCCGCATTTGTTGACCATTGCTGTTACTCTGGTTTTTATTTTCGGCTAATTTCGGGGTTCTCGCTGTATCGTTGGTCAGGCTAAGCTTTGCGTCGTTCATGCTTTGCGTTTCAATAGTCATGTTTTCTTTTCCCTCTCCTAGTGCTTCAACTCGTTCAAGCGGGAAACCAAATCCTGCGATTGACCACTCAAGCGACCCATCTTTTCATCCACCCCAGTGAACCGATCCGCCAGTTCACTAGTCTGCTTTGCAATATGCGCCACATTCTCCGCAATCGTCGTGGAACTATCCGCTGCCTCCGAAACCGAACGCGACATCTCATTAGTGGTAGCAGTCTGTTCCTCTACCGCCGCCGCAATCGTCGTCTGGTAATCATTAATCGAAGCAATAATCCCCGAAATTTCCTCGATAGCCGACACCGCTGCCTGCGTATCAAGCTGAATCTGTTCAACCTTTAACGCCACGTCCTCAGTCGCGCGTCCAGTCTCCGCAGCCAAATCCTTCACCTCAGAAGCAACCACCGCAAAACCGCGACCAGCATCACCAGCTCGCGCCGCTTCAATGGTCGCATTCAAAGCCAACAAATTAGTCTGCTCTGCCACCGCGGTAATCGTCCCAATAACCTCACCAATCTCACGCGAAGACTCCCCCAACTTCGCCACCGTCTCATTGGTCTGTACCGCCACTTCAGAAGCCTCTTTCGCCACCTCGGCAGCAGAATTCGCATTAGCCGAAATCTCCCGAATAGAAGCACTCATCTGTTCCGCTCCAGCAGCCACCGTCTGAATCGAATGAGAAACCTGTTCCGCCGCCGCAGCACCGCTGTTGATATAGTCAGCACCCCGACGAGCTGCCTCAACGGCTCCGCGAGAGCCCTCCGAAATATCCCGAGTGACCCCCATAACTTCCTGTGCGGAAACTACTGTCGAGCGAATGCCTTCACGCATTCTCCCCATAGCCGAATTAAATTCTTCGCTCATATCTCCGACTTCGTCAGAACTAACTCTGGGCACCTCCACCGTAAAATCGCCATCAGCCAGCATATCCATTCCCTCGGAGAGCACCTGAGAAGCCCGAGTCAAGGAATTTACTATGCGTTTGGTTGAAAATATGGCAATAACCAGACCGACTACCAGCAGCACACCAGCAAATGCGATAGCTGTCTTTTCGATTTTGTCACGTAGGCTGGCTGCATTTTGGCTGCGCTCCCCATAAGTATTCAGGAGTTTTGCCGCCGTATCTGAAAATTCGTAGGCGTGATCAGTTTGCCAGATACCAAATTCATCGGCGGCAGCAGCAGTCGCAACCCGGTCCGTGGACACATTCGTGATGAACGCTTGCCACCGTTTAGCGTATTCAGCCGCTGCAGTTTCCATGTCAGAGACCATTTGCTTTTGTTCCCCGGTCAATGGAGAAGCCCCTAGCTGTTTCAAATCTGAGTCAACGCGTTCCAGGGCAGTAGCGACTGCGGTGGCGTTAGGATTGTCCGCGCCCACCGCTGTCAATTCCCAAGTCTGGACTTGAGTTGCCAGCTTGGACTCCTCAGCTCGCATCCCAATCCAAGTCAAGCGTGAGTCTTCTATGGCAGAAATGTTCTTGAAATTATCGTTTTCAGTCCTAAACGCACCGCCGTATGCTTGCACCGAAATAATCATGTAAATCAACATAATTAGCAGCAACACAGCAACGATTACGGACGCTAGAGCTGTCTTTACAGCAATAGTAAAACGGAACTTTTTATTCAATTCGCCACTCCTTGAGTTAGGGGAAAACTCGATTAGTCGACCCAGCAGAACTCGGCACAACTCAGATTTTCGCAGTAAATGTTAACACCATCACAATAGCGATAAAAAAACTTTGGCTTATCAAACGTACATTGACGTGTCAGGGGTTTCATTCCTCTTCCAATGCGGGCGTTAGTCGTCTACCATAGGCTCGATTTCATTGAGTAATCGTGTCTTTGATGGCGGAACAATCCCATGATTCACAGAGGCAGTGGTTTCATGCTCCGGGTATGCGCGCCAGCATTTGAGAGCGCTTCGCACCAAAATTGGTTGAAAGTGCACAAAATCGTTGAGTTTTTGTTAAATCAGAGTGAATCTTAACGGTTTTCAATACTACAAACTCAGGTATTCTTGCAGGTCACAACCAGTTTATCGGTCGGGCTGACAGGATTTGAACCTGCGACCCCTTGACCCCCAGTCAAGTGCGCTACCAAACTGCGCCACAGCCCGATTGCCTTCCAGGCAACATGGATACTTTACCCTATTGAACACCGAAGGGAAAAACGCCACCGCCCCGAACGCTCAAAATATAGATAATTCGTTGAAAATACGCGGAAAAATTCTTAGCGACCTTTCCGCTTTTCCCGCACCCGTACCCCAATGCGAACCGGAGTTCCCACGAAACCGAAGGCATCTCGCAGGCGATGTTCGATGAAACGCCGGTACTGCGGATCCAAAAAACCGGTCGTAAACAGAACAAAACGTGGCGGGCACACTCCCGCCTGGGTGGCGTAGAGAATCCGCGGCTGTTTGCCACCACGCAGGGGATGCGGGTGAGCCGCGACCAATTCACCCAAAAACGCATTCAAACGCGAGGTCGGGATACGAATCGTCCATCCCTCCAAAGCGGCTCGCAGCGCCCTGGTAATTCGGTTCGTGTGCCAGCCAGTTTTTGCGGAGATGTTAATCTTTGGCGCCCAGGACACATGTGCCAAGTCCGATTCTTGTTCGTATTTCAGCTCACCCTGACGGTATTCGTCCACCAGGTCCCACTTGTTGTTCACCAGCACTAAGGCCCGCCCCGCTTCGATGACCTGGTTTACGACCCGCACATCTTGCTCAGTGAGAGGTTCTCCCCCATCCAACAAGACCAGCGCCACATCGGCGTTTTCGATGGCAGCTTGGGTGCGCAACACCGAGTAGTAATCTGCCCCCACGCTGCGCTTAACCCGTCGGCGCACCCCCGCGGTATCTACAAAAACCCACTGCTGTCCGTCCAGCTCCAAGACCTCATCCACCGGATCCCGGGTGGTGCCGGGAACTTCTGAGACCACAGCTCGTCCCGCCCCAGAAAGGGAGTTGAGCAGTGAGGACTTGCCTACGTTGGGACGCCCCACGAGGGCGACTCGAGGCGTTGAATCTTCGGCACGAGTCACCTGTGTGGCTCCAGATTCAGGCAATACCTGCAGGATAGCGTCCAGCAAGTCTCCCGTCCCACGCCCATGCAAGGCAGAAATCGGGTAGGGCTGACCCATGCCGAGGTTCCACAAGGCGGCAGCATCGGCCTCCTGACGCTCCGAGTCCACCTTGTTGGCGACCAGCAGCACCGGTTTACCCGCGCGTCGCAGCAGCTTCATCAAACGCTCATCAGTAGCGGTCGCCCCCACATTTGCGTCCACCACAAAAAGAGCGGCGTCCGCCAGGTCGATTGCGATTTCAGCCTGGTCGGCAACCGCCCGATCCAGACCGGAAACTCCGACGTCCCAGCCGCCAGTATCAACCAGGTGAAAGTTGCGCCCATTCCAATGAGCATCGTACGTGACGCGATCCCGCGTCACTCCCGGCTCATCCAGTACCACGGCTTCGCGACGTCCCAAGATTCGATTCACCAAGGTGGATTTACCAACATTGGGACGCCCCACCACGGCGAGAGTAGGCCAATTTGGCACAGCGGGCAGTCCGGCATCATCCAGAGACATGTCTCCGGAGAGCAAATCCAAGTCCTCCGGCTCCAAATCATAATATTGCAGACCCTCGCGCAGCATCGCCTCCCGCGCCGCATCCGCAGGGTCTACCGTGCCGTCATCGACAAAGTTTTCGTATACAACTTCCGGAAGTTCGCCATTGGGCGCACTCGGTTTGGTCTGGTCTGCCGCTGTCGAGTCGCCGGCGTCTCCGGTGGTTTCCTCAGTCATCTTCCCCCCGTGCGTTACTGCCTGGCCAATTCGTGCCAAGCCTCAATTTGTCGCTTGATCAATCAGACGCATAACGGTATCTAAAGTTTGCGACACGCTCAAATCGGTAGAGTCCAACGTGGTCACCCCATCGGCAGCCGTATG
This sequence comes from Mobiluncus holmesii ATCC 35242, assembly GCF_000185445.1. Lineage (NCBI taxonomy): Bacteria > Bacillati > Actinomycetota > Actinomycetes > Actinomycetales > Actinomycetaceae > Mobiluncus > Mobiluncus holmesii. Next base: position 840,692 of record NZ_GL622346.1, read on the forward strand.
GAAGGAAGTGACCTTGGCATCGCGAGCATCACGGTCCAAAACCAGGGCGCGTTCCCGATCCAAAGTTTCACTGCGAGCATCACCTTGATCCTCCAACGCCCGCCGACTGACCCGCGTTTCCGCGCTGGCAGTCAACAGAATCCGCACTTGTGCATCGGGCGCGACCACGGTGGTGATGTCCCTACCTTCCACCACGATACCCCGGGTAGATTGGCGCGCTTGCGCGATAATGTCGCGCTGCAGGGCAATCAGCACGGTACGCACTTCTGGCACGCTCGAGACGGATGACACGATGGTATTGATGTGATCCGTGCGAATCACGTGCATAACGTCGATACCGTCCACAAAAATCCGTGGGGCGTGCGGTACTGCATTAACCGTAAGTTTCATTTCCCGCACCGCTGCAGCGATGGCTGCTGAATCGTTGAGATCCACCCCGCGGTGCTCCACTCCCCACGCTGCGGCACGATACATCGCTCCCGTATCGAGATAGCCCAAGTCCAGGGCTGCCGCCACGTTTCGCGAAATGGTGGATTTGCCCGAACCGCTGGGTCCATCGATGGCGACCACTACCCCGCGTCCCAAAATCTTTTCGCGCAATGCCTCATAGTTCGCGTATTCCATCAATCCCCTACACTTTCCAGATACTAAGCGAGAATCCAGTATTCCACATTGAAACCGGAATGCCCTAAGCAAGTCCATCTTACCGACAAAAGAGCTTGTAATGACCCGTTTTTGCCGAAAAATCCGGCGCCAAAGGCGCCCCCGGTTCAGACCTCTGCCAGAGACCAGCCCTGTTGCGCCAGATGCTCCATCAGCGGTTCTACCGAAGCCGGGGTCACATATAGGTAGGCGAGACCGCGTGCTTGCCCCAAAGAGTGTTCCAAGCGGAAATCCTCCACGTTGATGCCGGCGGAACCCACATCGTTGAACAAACCTCCCAAGAAACCCGGTTCGTCTGGAACCAGCACCGCTACCACCCCGTACTTCGAGGCCGCGTCACCGTGCTTGCCGGGAATTCGTCCCACGCCCTCGTTTCCGCGCACCAACACGGTGTTGATTGCCCCCACCGCGGGAGAATTCCAGGCGGTGCGCGCGCTAGTCTCAGAGGGTTCACAAGGTCGGGTGGGCAGGACTATTTCTTCCAGGTTACCGTACGGGTTGCCGGGTTCGCGAGGACCTTCTGGGCTCAATCCCGCAATGAGAGCCTGCAAGTTGCGCTGCAATTCCACCAGAATTTCGCGCACCGCAGTTTCGTTTCCTGCCAAGATGGCATTCCAGAGTCGCGGGTCTGAAGCTGCAATGCGCGTTACATCCCGTAAGCCGCCTCCCGCCAGTTCCAACGCTGCCGGAGGTGCCGTCACTAACAACCCCGCCATCAGGGACGACACCAGCTGGGGTACGTGCGATACCAGCGCTACTGCCCGGTCGTGTTCGTCAGCATCCAGAGTCAACAGGAACGCACCTAAGTCCGTCCCCAAAGTTCGTGCTGCTAACACTGCGTCAGGGCGGGTCGTCTCATGCGCCACCACCACCCAGGGGCGTCCCGCGAATAAGTCCGCGGTGGCAGCTCCAACTCCGTTCACTTCCTTGCCCGCCATAGGATGTACTGAACAATAGCGCGGCGCCATCGCACCATCCTCCGCCACGACCTCGTGCACCACGGCGTTCTTTACGGAACTGACATCAAACACGAAAGCCGTGGGAAACTCCCGCAAAGCCCCTAACACGACTTCTGCAGTCACATCAGGAGGGGTCGCCACCAACACTAGGGAAGGCGCGGGCAATCCCTCCTGCCAGACCCGACCGGCTCCCAGGCTCTCGCCTAAAGCCATCGCGGTGGGGGAAGCATCTCGCAGGTAAACGTCCACACCCGCGCGACGCAGCGCCAGACCGATGGACCCCCCGATTAAACCCGCGCCGATAATTAACACCGGACCCTGCGTACCGACCACAGCGGCACCGGACTGCGGGGCAGATTGCGGCAAGGTTTCACTCATAGTCCCACCATTTCTTGCAGGGCTGCCAGCTCCTTGCCGTGCAGCAGCCGGAACTGACCTTCTTTCAAGCCGTCCAAAGTTAGGTTGGCGATTCCGGTGCGAGTCAGGGCAGAGACTGGATGCCCCACCGCGGAGAGCAGGCGACGCACCACGCGATTCTTGCCCGAATGCAGGGTCAGCTGCACAATCGACGAGCCCCTCCGCACTTCGATCAGTTTGAATTTATCGACCTTGACTTTGCCGTCCTCCAGCTCAACACCGCGGCGCAACACCTTGCCCAGACCCATCTTGACCTGACCTTGCACCACCGCGACATAGGTTTTCGGGACTTCGTAAGATGGGTGCATGATTCGGTTTGCCAGCTCTCCGTTGTTGGTCAGCAACAGCAACCCCGCCGTGGCGGCATCCAGGCGACCCACGTTATAGACCCGCTCGGGCAGCTTCGTCACCCAATCCCCGATACAGGGTCGGTCATCCTCAGGCTGCATGGAAGAAACCGTGCCAACGGGCTTGTGAAAAGCCCAGACCTGCAGGACCGTATCGGTGTGAATTCGCTGCCCGTCTACCGTAATCCGGTCCGTAGGCAGGACTTTTACCCCCATTTCGCGCACTGTTTCGCCGTTAATCTGCACGCGACCCCGCGCAATTAAGTCCTCGCTGGCGCGCCGCGAAGCAACGCCGGCGCGGGATAGTACCTTTTGGAGACGCTCGGGTTCGCTGGTGAATTCCGGTCGGGACTGGGGCGTAGTTTCAGGATTGGGCAAGGGCGGATTGTCACTGGTGACGGTGTTTTCGGTTTCGTTCTCAGTCATCTTCTCTGCTTTCTGTTTCATTCATTTCGCGTCCATCCGCGCTTTGTTGAGTTTGGGCATCCCACAGCATGTCTGCCGTTTCCGCTGCGAGGACCTGGGACAAATCGGGGTTAGCCGGCATATAAGGCGCGAGAGGGGGCAACTGTTCCAGACTATCCAACCCGGTCTGTTCCAGGAAAGCCGCGGTGGTTCGGTACATCAAAGCTCCGAGGTTCGTCTGACCACATTCCTCAATTAGCCCGCGCGCGGCGAGGTTACGCATCACGGAATCCACGTTCACTCCGCGAATGGCAGCGACTTGGGCACGAGTACAGGGCTGTTTGTAAGCCACCACCGCCAAAGTTTCCAACGCCGCTTGTGAGAGTCGACCGGTGGAGCCGAGAGTCACGAAACGCTGCACCAAGGTCTGAAACTGGGGTGCCACATAAATGCGCCATCCACCGCCGACTTCCCGCAGCTCAAATCCGCGCGGACGGCTAAACAAGTTTCCATCCCCACCTGCGCCGCGGTATTCCGCCGCTAACCCCTGCAGGGCTTCGTACACCTCGGTTTCGGGGGTTTGCAGGGCTTGGGATAACATGTCCACGCCCACCGGCGCTTCTGTAATCATCAAAATGGCTTCCAATGCAGCCCACAAGTCTTGGTTGTCGCTCATTCCCATTCGTCCTCAATCTGGGGTTCGGTTTCGTTTTCGCTGGAGCCGACCCAGGTGATAACTAACTTACCCAAAGGATTTTTCTGGGTAAAACTCAATACCCCGGAGCGATACATATCCAGCAGCGCTAAGAATCGCGAAATGACCACCGGCAACGTTTTGGCATCTGCCACGAGTTCTTTAAACGTCAAGCTGTGAGCCTTTTTCAGCCGCTCGGTCAGTACCGCGGTCTGCTCGTGAACTGAGACAAGCGGATCGTGCAGGTGGGCAACCAAGACTTGGGGAGGGAGAGCGTACAAAGTCCCGGCGGCGCGACGAGCCAGTTCCTCGGGGTCTATCTGGGTTTTCAGTTCTGCCAGGACGTGCTTCAAAGCCGGCTCGTCTCCCGGTACACGCCCCGTCACCAGTTGAAATACCTCCAACTGTTCCTCAACGAAGTTCGAGGCTTCTTTATAGGTTTGATACTGGATGAGCCGGGAAATTAGCAGGTCCTGGGCTTCTAGGAGTTCCAGGTCTTCCTCACTGTCAGCCATGCCCGGCAAGAGACGCGCGGCTTTAATATCCAACAGGGTTGCCGCGATAACCAGGAATTCGGTCGCTTCTGCCAGGCTGGGCCATTTATCCAGATAAGCGAGGAAATCCGCGGTCACTTCGGCTAGGGCAAAAGCGGTGATGTCCAGTTTGCGTTTCGCGACCAGGTCTGCCAGCAAGTGAAACGGACCGGTGTACTCGGGTGAATGGACCTCAAAAGCGGGGGTGTCCACCGCGTCCACGCCCGTTTCTGCCTGAGGTTTGTCCGTTTCGGTGTCGGACAGGTTCGAGGCAGGGTTAGGCGACATAGCCCTTGGCTATCACTTCGCGCGCCAAACGACGATAGGCTTGGGCACCCTCGTGGGTAGGAGCGAATTCGATGATGGGTCGGGTCGCTACGGTAGAGTCAGGGAACTTCACGGTGCGTTTAATGACAGTGGAGAACATCTTGTCTTGGAAGGCTTCGACCAGGCGTTCCTGAACTTCCTTGGAATGTAGAGTTCGCGTATCCACCAAAGTCGCCAAAATGCCGTCTAACTGCAGTTTCGGGTTCAACCGGTCGCGGACGGTTTCAATGGTTTCCATCAGCAGCGCCACCCCGCGCAGGGCGAAGAATTCGGTGGATACCGGAATAATCACCCCGTGAGCCGCCGTCAAAGCATTGACGGTAAGCAAACCTAGTGACGGCTGACAGTCAATGATAATCGCGTCATATTCTGACTCCACTTCCCGCAGCACCCTAGCCAGGATAGATTCCCGCGCCACTTCGTTTACCAGCTGCAACTCCGCGGCAGAAAGGTCAATGTTGGCCGGAATGATGTCCAGATTTTCCGTGCTGGTGTGGTGAATGACATCGGCAGTCGTCAAGTCGCGGTGCGGGCCGACCATGAGGGAATAGATAGTCGTGTCCATCTCGTGACCGTTGATTCCCAAACCGACCGATGCTGCGCCCTGCGGATCGAAATCGACCAACAGGACTTTGCGACCATATTCCGCCAGGGCTGCTGCCAAGTTAATAGATGTCGTGGTTTTGCCGACCCCACCCTTTTGGTTACACATGGCGATAATCCGCGCCGGACCGTGACCTTTCAGAGGCTTCGGGACCGGAAATTCTTTATCTGTATCAGGAACAGGCATCATCGCGGGTTGGTTAGCATTCACCTCTCCAGTTTACCCAAAGTTGTTCCGTTGATATACCACCTCACCGCCGGTTCCTGGCAAGTAGGTTTCCTACCAGCGTGCCCTCACTGGAACCCAATTTTTTGAATCGGAATCGGTTTTATCCCTTCCTTCCCGTAGGAATCCAGCTCGTAAGAATTCCGCGGTATCGGGAAACATCTGGTGTCAATGCTCATAGCTACTGTTCCCAGACGGCATCTGGCTGTAAAATCGTTAGGGGTGTCTGCCGTGTGGCAGACACCCCAACGTGGTCAGGAATGCGAGTTTCTGACCATCAGCCAGTTTCAGATGCGGCTAATTTACAACAGCCCACCAGTAGTGCGGATTGTTTTCGGTCGAGTTCTTACCATCCCAATAGAAACACTTTAAACCAGTTTTGTCAGCGGCACAGGAATAGGCTAAACCCGGAAGACCTACTTCGAAGCGTTTTCCGAGGGGGAAGGGTTTGGTCCATTCGGGGTGTTCAGCACCTTTACGGCACTGAGAAGGATAAAAAGCTCTAGCAGTCCCGTCATTATTGTTGGGTTTGGCTGCAAAGAACGTTCCCCAGCCGTAAATAGCCGTAGGATCCGTTTCAGCACCGTAAGCTCTGTAATTCGGATCAGTAAACCAACGTTGCGCGTCGCTCAAATCCTTAAAATTCCAAGGCCATAGATCCAGAAGGCGTTGCGGAGTCATGTCAGTGTAAGGTTCGGCAGGAAAAAACATCGGCAGCTCAAATGCATCGTAGACCATACGGAATTCGTGACCAGTATCTCCCAGGCAGTACGAATACGAAGCAGGGATATCGATATCACGCGGTAACTCCTCGGGTTCGCCTGCTAATGGGTAGTTGGCGCGCATTTCTGCGAGGGTCATGTCTGCCAATGGTTTCTTGGGGATTATGCCGGTGATGGCGGCTTTGACGGTAGCATCGGGCATGACGCCGGTCCCGCCGATAATCATCAGCTTGCTAGCACCCAGGGCGTCAGCTTTCGCTTTCACACCCTCCCCGTTAGATGGGCTGAGCAGGATAACTCCGTCTTTGGCGGCTCCGGCGACCATCGCGTCTTTCAACGCCGTACCCGACGCCAGGTACACGATACTGCCGGACTTTTGGGCTTTCGCATACTTCGCGATAGTGAACGCGGTCTCATACCGGTTCGCCCCCGCCAAACGAGCCGTTGCCTTCCCGCCAGCAGCCGTGTTCAACACACTATCCGGCACAACAGCGGTACCACCCAAAGCAGTAACCTTACCAGCTTTCAGTTCGGAGACAACCCCAGGCAATGCTGCCGCCGACGCATCAGACGTAAACGTCAAAATCGGGCCATCACGCAACACGCTCGCCGCGACCGCGTCAGGAGAACCCGAACCCACATTCTTCGTCACATACACATTCTTCGGGGTGCCATTAACCTTCACCCACTGTTTCGCGATAGCCACCGCCGTAGCATTACGATCAGCCCCCGCCAAACGAACCACCTCGGCACCACTAGCTTTCGCTTGGTCCTCGATAGCCTGCGGCACCGCACCAACACCACCAAGAATCATAATCTTGCCGGGCTTCACCCCACCCAGATTCAGACCCTTACCATCAGTCAACACCACCGGACCATCCCCAATAGTCGCTGCCGGTAGGGCATCCACCGGGTTACGATTAGACGCCACATACACAACCTTCCAATCAGCCCCCCACGTATGCTTCGCCACCGCCAGGGACGTCTCCACCCCAGACGGGCCAGCCAAACGCTCATGCGCCAACTCACCAGCCACCGCCGGTGCTACAGACGCACCAGCCAAACCAAACATGGAACCAGCCGCAACCAGCCCCACCAAACATCTCTTCACACCCATATCAAACTCCTAACATTAGAAAAAAACTGGGTAACAAAATGCTAAGAAAATACCCCCCCCGCACGCTGTTCACCACCAGCGAACACCACCCTTGTGCGATAAACCCGTGTTTGCGATAATTAACACATGAGTACAACCGTGGAATTACCTCCTGACTTGGCAGAGAAAGTTAGCCAAATCGCTTCTGCACGCGGTGTCGACTCCAGCTACTTAGCCGCCAGTTTTATCCGTGAGGGCATCGCCTCCGTGCGATTCACCCCAACGCCTCCCCCGTTTAGGGTCGTGAAAGACCCCAATACCGGATGGTCATCGCTTTCCCTGGGGCGCACGGTAACTTCTGCGGAAGTCAAGGCATTCCTAGCGCAGGACGAAGATGACGAACTACCTGATTGACGCCAATGCGCTGATTGCTTTCAATGTCAGCACCCACCAACATCACGATGTGGTTCTGCGCTGGTTTGCACAGGCGGATACAGTCCTGCTGTGTCCCATCACGGAGGGCGCGCTATTCCCAAAGTGCAGAGAATCCCTGACGACCTACACTACGACAATGCCGACTGGACAGGAGTTCAGGGACACCGCCAAGTTACCGATGTTTACTTGACCGAGCTCGCACAGCATCACGATGCCTTGCTGGCAACTTTCGACCAAGGTATTGCCTCCCTACGCCCAGACGCAACATTTCTGATTCAATAGACGGCTCAGAACCTTTGTCGCGGCGTTTTCATTACTCCCGACGGCAATGCGCCGACTGGTTCAGTGCGCACTGTTTTCACCCAGGTTTACGCCCCGAGGTTTCCGACCGGCAGGCTCAACCCTATTAATTTGCGTCGGTGTGCCATATATGACATACCTACGCGTTATAAATAGTTTTTATCCCAGTTACTTCGAGAAGCTCAGGGCACCGTCAGTGTAGATAACTAGGGGGATTTGGGCTGTAGCTGCCAATAATGGCAGCTACAGCCCAAATCCCACCCTTTATCACCCAACGCAAGCAAACTTGGTGTCGGGCGCGACCAGAGCAAGGGAGGCGACTCAGCGCCTCCACTAAAAGCGATACCTCGGCAGAGGGCATATGCACGAACGACCGATTTCAAACCAAAAAAACACGCCATTACCCCACCAAGAATTTCTAAAACCCCTGGTAGACACGTTTCCGAAGTGATTGAGTTGCGCCAAACCGAACCGAAATCGGTCATTCACGCACCGGACACACCAAACCAGACTCACTGTATTACGCACCATGAACGCAAGCCGAACCAGGATGCTGGGCGCGACCGGAGCAAGGGGGCGACTCAGCGAGAGGCTGGGGGGTGAGAGTTTTGCGACAATAGTCGCGCAAAACGCGAGGGGGTACTCCCCCTTCCGCCTCTCGCGAGCGCCCCCGCGACGAAGCGCCCAACGAAGACCGATACTTCACCATCGCGCACGCGGATGTGCCGAAGCGTAGACTTCCCGGAGCATGTCGTTCGAGACTTTCGTATAAATCTGAGTGGTGGTGACCGAGGCGTGGCCGAGCAATTCCTGTACCGCGCGGACGTCCGCGCCACCTTGCAACAGGTGCGTAGCAAAGCAGTGTCGCAGAGTATGTGGGCCAACCGGAACGGTAATCTGAGCGCGCTGCGCCGCGGCTTGGATGATCGCCCAGGCACTTTGCCGACTGAGGGGTCGCCCCAGAGTATTCAAAAAGACCCGCCCTTGTGAACGACCTTTTTCTGCCAAACGCGGACGCACCCGCACCAGGTATGCTTCCAGGGCATCTTTGGCGAGGTGACCCAACATGGACAGGCGTTCCTTACGACCCTTGCCGAACAGTCGGACCAGCGGAATTTCCTCATCGAGATTAATATCATCCACCGCCAGATTAACCGCCTCAGAAATTCGGGCTCCCGTCGCATAGAGAAATTCCAACAACGCCCGATCTCGCAGCGCATTGTCGTCACCGGGCGCGCTCGCGGCCTCCAGCAACGTTTGGACTTCTTCCACCGTCAACACCGTGGGCAGATGAGCGCCGACTTTGGCTGGTGCGATACCTTTTGTCGGATTGGCGCGAACAACCCCGGTTTCATAAGCATAGCGATGCCAAGAGCGTACACTAGCGATGACACGGCGCGCCGAGGAGGGCGCCACCGCGGCATAATCGCCAAAACCCGCTTCTAGGGCTCGCGCAAACGACTCCAATACCGGCAAGGTGACTTCATCGAGACTGTTGACACCGTTAGCAATCAGGAACGTGATGTAACGACGCAAATCCCTGGTATATGCCGCCACGGTATGCGGGGAGGCACCGCGCTCCACCGCCAGATAGTCCAGGTAGGGTTGAGGATTCAACAGTTCGGGACACATGAAATCGGGGGCAGGTCGTGAGCCCATGTATTCCCCCTTTCGCCCGGTTTTTTTATAGTATCGAGTGGTGGGACAAATTCCGCGAGTATCTATCCAACTTTCCGATATTTTAGGTGATGAGTTATGTCTTTTGTGGCAAGTGAGCTAGACAAACAAGCTATTAAAGCTGCCAAAGCTCTGGCGGCAGACGCAGTGGAAAACGCCGGTAATGGGCATCCGGGAACCCCGATTTCTTTAGCCCCCGCTGCTTACCTGCTCTATCAATATGTGATGCGCAGTGACCCGGCAGACCCCTGGTGGTTGGGTCGAGATCGTTTCGTTTTGAGTGCCGGGCACGCCTCGGCACTGCAGTATGTCCAGCTGTTTCTGGCTGGCTACGGGATAGAGTTGGAGGATCTGAAACGGTTCCGTCAATCGGGCGGGCTGTTGACCGGTCATCCTGAATACCGTCACCAGCCGGGTGTGGAAGTGACCACCGGACCTTTGGGCACCGGCATAGCGGCAGCGGTCGGGATGGCTATGGAACAGCGACGCTTGCGCGGACTGCTGGACCCAGACGCAGCACCCGGCGAAAGCCCCTTTGACCATCATATTTATGTGGTATCCGGGGACGGCTGTCTGCAAGAAGGCATCAGTTACGAGGCGATGTCCCTGGCGGGTACTCAGGAACTCGGAAACCTCATCTATCTGTATGATGAAAACCGGATTTCTATTGAGGACGATATTGAGATTGCTTTCACGGAGGATATTCGCGCCCGGTTTGAATCTCAGGGTTGGCACTACCAAGAAGTGTCCTGGTTGCAAGACGACGGGTCTTACGTGGAAAACCTGGAGGCTCTGTTTGCCGCTTTCGAGACTGCAAAAGCCGAAACGCGCAAACCCTCAATCATTAAGTTGCGTACCATTATTGGCTGGCCGTCGCCGAACAAACAGAACCAGGGGGGCATTCACGGCTCCGCTCTGGGCGCTTCAGAGCTGGAGGGTCTTAAGACCGCGCTGGGGCTGGACCCCACAAAGATGTTCGACATTCCTGCCGAAATTGTTGCCGCGACCAGGGAAAACGTCGCGAAACGGGCACAGGCATTCCGCTCCGAATGGGACCCGCGCTTTGCCACCTGGCAGCAATCCCACCCGCAGCAGGCTGCCTTGCTGAAGCGTCTACAGGATGGGAAGTTGCCCGCCGACGTGGAATCAGCACTGCCGCAGTTCGAGCCCGGCAGCGCAATCGCCACCCGCGCCGCCTCCGGCAAAGTCATCAACGCTTTGGCAGGCGTGCTGCCCGAGTTGTGGGGCGGCAGCGCGGACTTGGCAGGTTCCAATAACACTGCCATTGCTGACGAGTCGTCTTTTGCTCCTGCCGACCGCGCCACGAAGGCGTGGACGAACGTTAGCGAATGGGGGCGTAATCTGCATTTTGGGGTGCGCGAGCACGCTATGGCAGGGATTCTCAACGGCATCGCTACCAGCGGTTTGACCCGTCCCTACGCGGGTACTTTCCTGGTATTCTCAGACTTTATGCGCGGGGCGGTGCGCCTCTCGGCGTTGATGAAGCTGCCGGTCACTTACGTATGGACCCACGATTCTATCGGGGTCGGTGAGGATGGGCCGACTCACCAGCCGGTAGAGACGCTGACCAGCTTGCGCGCTATTCCGAACCTGGCGGTGGTACGTCCTGCGGACGGCGCGGAAACCGCGTATGCCTGGTTAGAAATCATGCGGCGACGCGGTCCGGCAGGGTTGGCGCTGAGCCGTCAAAAGCTGCCCAATCCTGCCCGCGGGGCAGACACCGGCTTGGCGAGTGCAAAAAATGTGGCGCGCGGTGGTTACGTGCTGAAAGACTTTGGGGACAATCCCGCGGTCATTTTGCTGGCGACCGGTTCCGAGGTCGCTCTGGCTCTGCAGGCTGGCGAGAAGCTAGCGGAGGAAGGCGTGGTGGCACGAGTGGTTTCTCTGCCTTGCCTGGAGTGGTTCGAGGAACAGGACGCAGCTTATCGGGAATCGGTTTTGCCGACGTCAATCCGAGCCCGGGTGTCCATCGAGGCTGGACTGGCGATGCCGTGGTATCGCTATCTGGGCGACGCGGGGACAGCCGTCTCGGTGGAAACGTTTGGTACCCCGGCAAGTGGTGCGGATAACTTTGCCCACTTCGGGTTCACCGTGGAAAACGTAGTCGCGAAAGCCAAAGAGAGCTTGGTTAAAGCCTAAGCAAAGGTCCCAGAAACCAGTGGAAGCCCCGGATATATTCCGGGGCTTCCACTTTTAAGTTTAAACGTGACTTACTTTTGAGCCGGAGCGGGACTGGTCGGCAATGCCGGAGTCGGGTTGGCAGGAGCCGTAACCGGCGCGGTAGGCGCGTGGTTTCCTTTGGCGTCGGGCGCTGCCGGTTTATCCATAGTGAATGCAAACAGCACGATGGCAAAAAGCCACACTAGGGACACCACAACGGTCAAAATATTCAGATTGCGCTGACCCACACCAGAAGAGGACATTGCCGAGGTCAAGCCGCCGCCGAACATATCGGACATGCCACCACCTTGACCCTTATGCATCAAAATGGACAATATCAGCAGCAGCGAAGTAATGACCAAAAGCACCTGCGCCACAATGTTGAAAGCAAATAACATGTTTTCCTCTGCGTTTATCAGTTCATGAACTCAGCCTTGCAATGATACCACGACCCAGGTATTAAGATAGTTTCGTGCCCGCAACACCCAAAGATTTATCTGCTCTCAATGCCACTCTCGTTGTCTTTATCGGCGGGGCACTAGGCGCGATGCTGCGATGGGGTGGGTCTTTAGCGGCTCACGGTGTCGCCACGTCGCCAATATGCCGGGGAATGTGTCAAAGCATTGTCGGGGGCGGCGGAGTCAACATCGACACCTGGATATTGAACCTACTGTCGGTGCTGGTACTGGCATATTTAACGGGTCGTTTAGTGTCCAATCCACATCGGCGTCATTCCCAAGCCCTGAAATTGTTAATCGGCACGGGTTTTTGCGGAGGTCTGGGAACGTACGGGGGTCCAGTCTGGCAGATAGTGGTCTATCAGCAGTTTCATTTGAGTCACCTGCTGGAATTATTGGCGATGTTTGCTGTGTCTCTGCCGCTCGGGCTATTTGCGCTGTGGCTGGGGACTCGGCGGGCTTTCGTGTCTGGCGATGACGGGAGGTTGGCATGATTCCCCTGTTGATAGCTCTCGGTGGAGGACTGGGCGCCATTGCCCGCTTTGGCATGGATAAGATGACCACGCACTTTATCGACAAGTTACGCGACCGATGCAGCACCAAACACCCCAGTGAAACCGTGACCGGAAAACGCTTGTGGGGTGGCTGGGGAATTATTTTCGTTAACGTCACGGGGTGTTTCCTGGTGGGCTGGGTCGCGACCGCGCCGTGGCTCGATGTTGTCATGAGTGGACCTTTGCAAGCGCAGCTGCCCACGCACACGGTGGCGGACGTGCTGCAAGCCGGTTTCCTGGGTGCCTACACGACCTTTTCCACCGCCATCATGGACACTATCGGCTATACCTGGAAACCCCAGTTTGACTTGGGTTACGCCATGAAAGCCACGCTACTAATTGGTGTGGTCATTTTTGTCTGTATCGGCGCGGCGCTGGCAGGCGTGGCGCTGAATACCGGCGTTTTCGTCCTGCCGAACTTGCATTCCTAGGGGTGCCGGCGACAAAACGCCAGTTCGAACACGACACCAAGAGGACTTCTGGTGGGCTGGGGGTCGGGCATCTGCGCGCCGGATTTTGTCACGTCTAAACATCTAAAAACCCTGTACTTTTGAGGATTCTAGACGCGGAATTATGCTATAGCGCTCTGTACTAGCTGAAGGGAATGTGAGGGAAGCTAACATGGACATTTTTGGCATTAGACCTCATGTTCCTCCCCCAGATTATTTGATGGTTAATTCCACTCAGATAAACTCGGCAGGCAATGAGATAACCCAAAATGAGCTTGCTCACGCCCTGTTCAAACTAGGCAAAGCCGACGAGGTTAAGAGACTGAATCTGAAATACTCTAAATAGTTTTGCCGCTCAGGCGGTGATGCCTGGCACAGAGTCATAAATACTTTTCCGGGGAGGCTACTGATTATCAATAACCTCCCCGGGAAAATTTAGGGTGTCCTGCCGGTGGCGTTACTCACCGAGGCGACAAATCTTGCCAAATTCTTCGGCTTTCAGAGAAGCGCCGCCAACCAGACCTCCGTCCACGTTGGGCTGAGCCATGAGCTCCGCCACGTTCGCGGACTTGACCGAGCCGCCGTAGAGGACGCGGATTCCATCAGCGGTTTCCTGACCGTACAGCTCCGCCAGCTTGGCTCGGATAGCCCCACAAACTTCCTCGGCGTTTTCCGGGGTCGCGGTCTCGCCCGTGCCAATCGCCCAGATAGGTTCGTAGGCGACCACACACTTGGCTGCGTCCGGGGTGGGAATAGCGTCAAAAGCCGCTGCAATCTGTGCCAGAACGTGCTCGACGTGCTTTCCTGCCTTGCGCACCTCCAAAGCCTCGCCACAGCAAATAATCGGCACCATACCTGCCGCCAGAACCTTGCGCGCCTTTTCATTAACGACGGCGTCGCTTTCCTGGTGATATTCGCGGCGTTCCGAGTGCCCCACTACCACGTAGGTGCAGCCCAGCTTGGTCAGCATCGCGGTGGACACTTCGCCGGTGTAGGCACCGTTGTCGTGAGTGGAGACGTCTTGAGCGCCATACTTAATTTTCATGTCGTCGCCGTCGATGGTGGTTTGCACCGAACGAATGTCGGTAAACGGCGGAATGACTGCCACCTCTACTTTGCTAAAGTCGTGACGATGATCTTGCAGATCAAGGTTCAGCTGATTGACCAACTGAATTGCCTCGAGGTGGTCGAGGTTCATCTTCCAGTTGCCTGCCATCAGGGGAATACGTGCCATGCTTAGGCCTCCAATACTTCAATACCGGGCAAGACTTTGCCCTCCAACAATTCTAGTGATGCTCCACCACCGGTAGAGATGTGGCTGAACTTGGACTCATCAAAGCCCAGTTGGCGCACCGCCGCCGCGGAGTCTCCGCCGCCAACGATGCTAAAGGCCGTGCCGTCCTGCATTGCCTTTGCTACCGCTTTGGTACCACCCGCGAATGCCGGGAACTCAAACACGCCCATCGGTCCGTTCCACGCGACGGTCTTTGATTCAGCAATCTTGGCAGCAAAGAGTTCGCGCGATTTCGGTCCAATATCCAGCCCCATCTGGTCTTCAGGGATAGCATCAGCAGCCACTACGGTGGTTGGCCCATCAGGTTTAAACTCGGGCGTCACCACAACGTCAACCGGCAACACCAGTTCAACCCCGTTTTGTTTTGCCTGGTCCAGGTAGCTTTTCACGGTGTCAATCTGGTCAGCTTCCAGCAGGGACTTGCCTACCGCATATCCTTGTGCCGCCAGGAAAGTGTAGGTCATTCCTCCCCCAATCAGCAGGGAGTCAGCTTTCGTCAACAGATTCGCGATAACGCCGAGCTTATCGGAAACTTTCGAGCCTCCCAGCACTACCGTGTAGGGGCGTTCCGGGTTGTCGGTAGCTTTACGCAGCGATTCAATCTCTTTTAACACCAGGAAACCGGCTGCTGCGGGCAGCAGTTTCGCCACGTCATAGACCGAGGTTTGCTTGCGGTGTACTACCCCGAAGCCATCGGACACATAGCAGTCAGCCAACGCCGCCATTTCCGCGGCAAAAGCAGCACGTTCAGCGTCATCTTTCGAGGTTTCACGAGGGTCAAAGCGGACATTTTCCAACATCAAGATTTCACCGGTCGCGAGGGCCTCAGCTTTTGCTTTCGCGTCCGCACCGGTCGTGTCCTGGGCTAAAGTGACTTTGACCCCAATCAACTCAGCGAGTCGCTGCACCACCGGAGCCAGAGAAAATTCGGGCATGACCTGACCTTTGGGACGCCCCAAGTGCGCCATAGTGATGACTTTGGCGCCACTGTCCAGCAACTTTTGCAAGGTGGGCAGAGCCGCGCGAATACGCCCATCGTCAGTAATCTTGCCTTCCTTGAGGGGCACATTAAAGTCGCAACGCACCAAAACGCGCTTACCGTTCAAATCTCCCAAGGAATCAATAGTTTTCAGCATATTTTTCCTTCCTTATACACTCTGAGGATGCGAAAGGACGCCCGCAAGTCACAGAGAAATGCAGGCGTCCTATCTCAACTCAAGACTCCAAAATTAGAGCTGCTTGCCCATGAACATGGCCAGGTCGACCACGCGGTTGGAGTAGCCCCATTCGTTGTCGTACCAGGACACACACTTAATCATGTTGTCAATCTGCTTGGTCAGAGGAGCATCGTAAATCGAGGAGTGCGGATCGGTAACTATGTCGGTGGAGACGATGCCATCGTCGTTGTAATCCAAAATGCCCTTCAACGAGCCCTCAGCGGCAGCCTTCATAGCGGCATTGATGTCATCAATGGAGCAAGACTTCTTCGGGATAAAGCTCAAATCGGTAACAGAACCGGTGATTACCGGCACGCGCAGAGCGTAACCGTCGAGCTTGCCCTTCAACTGGGGAAGCACCAGGGCAACCGCACGGGCAGCACCGGTAGAGGTCGGAACAATGTTTTGAGCCGCAGCGCGGGCGCGACGCAGGTCCTTGTGCGGAGCGTCGTGAATGCGCTGGTCACCGGTGTAGGCGTGGATGGTGGTCATCAAGCCGTATTCAATACCGAACTCATCGTCCAGGACCTTAGCCATCGGAGCCAGGCAGTTCGTGGTGCAAGAAGCGTTAGAAACCACGTTATGCTTTGCCGGATCGTAAGTTTCGTGGTTCACGCCCATGACGAAAGTCGCATCCACATTGCCCTTGGCAGGAGCAGAAATAATGACCTTCTTGGCGCCAGCATTGATGTGCGCACGAGCCGCGTCACCATCGGTAAAGAAACCGGTGGATTCAATCACGATATCCGCGCCCAAATCGCCCCAGGGCAACTTCGAAGGATCGCGCTCAGCCATAGCCGCGAACTTCTTGCCGTCAACGGTGATGGAATCGTCATCATAGGTGACGTCCTTGCCCAGGCGACCGGTCACCGAATCGTATTTCAACAGGTGAGACAGGGTGTGGTTGTCGGTCAAATCGTTCACGCCAACAATCTCGATGTCCGCGCCCTGCTCCAGGGCAGCGCGGAAGAAGTTACGACCAATACGGCCAAAGCCATTAATACCAACACGGACAGTCACAGTTTCCTCCATCTTGTGCAATCTCTCGTGCACATGTAGGTCCTTTAGATATTAATCCCAGCAGTGAATGCACTGCGGAACCCGGTCAAAATGTCGACCAGCCCTTAAAACCTACCCGAAACGCCCCTATAAATCATCAAAAATCGCGGTTAATTTCTGGTTAATTTCACTCTTTTGCGCCAGAACCTGCACAAAAAACATGTTTTATTAATTCGTGACTCCCCCTTTCGATGATTCGCGGCACATCAGCCGGTACTGCTGGGCATGGAGATAAAACCGCAAACCAACCTAAAAAGGACGTAGGATTCAGGTATGACCAACATTGATGTTTTTTCTAAAGATTTGTCCGCTCTGCACACTCCCCTGGTGCTGGCTGTTACCAAAAAAGGCGATGAGCTGCAGGTTCCTACTTTCCCCGCCCTGCGGGATTTTGCCCGCGCCGCCGGGATGACCGGAAAACTCGGAGAGGTCAATAGAGTCCCCTCCCCACATGACTTTTCCGCCGACTTTGTCGTGTTTGCCGGGGTCGGTTCCCCGAATACTCCTGCCGACACGCTCCAGAACTTCCGTGAAGCTGCCGGCAACGTAACCCGCAGCATCACCAGTGAAGAACTTGCTTTTTCTTTCCCCACAAAGAACCGGGAGGAAGTCCTCGCCACGCTAGAGGGGGCACTTCTGGGAGCCTATCGTTTCGCCAAATATCAGTCCAACCCCGCTAAAACTCTGCAGACGCTGTACTTTCCGTCTGGTGATGCTCTCACCGAAACTGAGTACTCCCAGTTGCAAGCCACTATCAAAGCGGTGACGCGAGTCCGTGACCTGGTAAATACCTCGCCCTTGGAGCTGTATCCCGATTCTATGGCTCAGGCTTTCAAAAAAGCCAGCAAGAACTTGCCGGTGAGCTTTGAGAAGTGGGATTACCACGATCTCAAGGACCAGGGCTTTGGCGGACTCGTCGCGGTAGGGAAAGGCTCCAAACGCAAACCCTGCCTGGTGAAGTTGACCTACGCCCCCGAAGGCGCCAAAGCACATGTCGCGCTGGTCGGTAAGGGCATTACTTTTGATTCCGGTGGCTACAGCTTGAAACCGAGCTCTTCGATGCTCACCATGAAGTCCGATATGACCGGCGCCGCCACCATGGGAGCGGTGTGCTTGGCGGCAGCGGAAATGCGCCTGCCGGTTACGGTCACGGCGTGGCTGTGCTTGGCAGAAAATCTGGTCAGCGGGAATGCCTCGCGGGTTGATGACGTTATCACCATGAGAAGCGGGAAAACCGTGGAGATTACTAACACAGATGCGGAAGGGCGCCTGGTGCTGGCAGACGGTTTGACCATGGCGACTGCACAGCATCCCGACTTGGTAATCGACATGGCGACTCTGACCGGCGCCCAGAGAATCGCTTTTGGGACCCGAATTGCCGGGGTGATGGGCTGTCAAAAGGATCGGATACGCGACGCCTCCGTAAAGGTTGGGGAACCGGCTTGGACCGCACCGCTACCCGATTACCTGTTGGAACACTTGCATTCTGATGTGGCTGACATCGCGAATTCTTCCTCGAAACGCGAGGCTGGCATGTTGGTAGCAGGAATCTTCTTGAAACAGTTCGTTGGTGATACACCGTGGGCACATATCGACATCGCTGGTCCAGGTTTTAATACTGGCTCCGCCTGGGGATATACCCCGAAAGGTGGCACCGGTTACGGAGTGCGCACCTTGCTGGAAGTCATCGCCGAGATGGGACGCTAGCTGCGATTTTCTCTCACTTTGTGGGCATTAGCACATGAAAAACATTTAGTGAAAGAATGAACTTGCTGGCATTTGTTCCTATGACAGACTGGAGTTAAACATTGAGCGAAGAACAATACGATGTAGTGATTTTGGGCGGCGGAAATGGCGGTTACGCCTGTGCTTTGCGGGCGACTTCGCTGGGCATGAGCGTGGCTCTGGTCGAAGCGGACAAAGTCGGTGGCACCTGCCTGCATCGCGGTTGCATTCCTACCAAGGCTTTGCTCAGGGCGGCGGAAGTCGCCGATACCGTGCATGAGTCCGGGGAATGGGGCGTCGTTTCTGCTTACGGCGGTGTCGATATGGCTAAAGTGCGGGAATTCCAAAGCGGAATCATCAACAAAATGCATCGCGGTCTGTCCGGGTTGATTAAGAGTCACAAGGTCGAGTTCGTCAACTCTCGCGGTGTGCTTAGCGGGATTGATACGGTCACTGCCGGTGACCGGGTACTCAAAGGTCAGAACATCATGTTAGCCTCCGGTTCCGTCACCAAGACTTTGGGAATGAACCTGGGTGGGCGCATTATCGGTTCCGAGCACGCCCTGTTCCTAGATCGTGTTCCCAATTCGGTAGTGATTTTGGGCGGCGGGGTCATTGGCGTCGAATTTGCCTCCGTGTGGAAGTCTTTCGGGGCAGACGTCACCATCGTTGAGGCTTTGCCACACTTGGTGCCTAACGAGGACGAGGACGTTTCTAAGGGATTAGAAAAGGCATTCCGGTCTCGCGGGATTAATTTCATGACCGGGACTCGTTTCCAAAACGCCATAGAGGATGAGTACGGAGTAACGGTCAACACGGAGGACGGTCAGACGCTGCGTGCGGATTATCTGCTGGTGGCGATTGGTCGTGGACCGAACACGGCAAATATGGGTTATGAGGCGCAGGGTATCCCGATGGATCGTGGTTTTGTGCTAGCCAATGAGCGCTTGCACACCGGTGTGGGGAATATTTATGCAGTCGGGGATATTGTGCCCGGTCTGCAGCTGGCGCACCGGGCGACTATGCAGGGGGTCTTTGTGGCTGAGGAAATCGCGGGACTGCAACCACGTGTAGTGCCCAATGACAACATTCCGCGCGTGACGTTCTGCGAACCCGAAATTGCCTCCGTAGGCTTAACTGAAGCGAAAGCTAAGGAAGTCTACGGCGCGGACAATGTCATCACGAAGCAGTCTAATATGCTGGGCAATGCGAAGTCACAAATGCTGAAAGCAGCCGGTTTCGTGAAACTGGTCCAGGTCAAGGACGGTCCGATTGTGGGCTTTCATGCTTTGGGTCAGCGCATCGGGGAACAGATTGGTGAGGGTCAGCTCATTGTGAACTGGGAAGCTGACGCAGAGGATTTGGCTTACCTGATGCACACCCACCCGACCCAAAACGAAATGATTGGTGAAGCGGCGATGGCTTTAGCTGGGAAACCGCTACACGGCTGAAACTTCGGGAAAGTCAATCAAAGGATAAGGACGAAATCATGGCTCAATCAGTTGCAATGCCCGCACTTGGGGAATCGGTAACCGAAGGTACCGTCACCAAATGGCTGAAAAACATTGGCGACCCTGTCGCCTTAGACGAACCCCTCTTGGAAGTCTCCACCGACAAAGTCGACACGGAGATACCCAGTCCCGTTGCGGGTGTGCTGACCAAGATTTTGGTTCCAGAGGACGAAACAGTCGATGTGGGCACCATTTTGGCTGAAGTTGGTGATGCTTCTGAGGTCAGTGCCACCCCGGTCGCTCCCGTTGCCCCGGCAGTTTCGACAGTGCCAGAGCTGCCGAATCCCGAGATTCCTTCCACCGTCACCGCTGGCAGCAATGGTGGCGCCCAGGTTGAGTGGTCCTATCCGACAATTCCCCCCATTCCTCCAAAGGCCGCAGAAGTTCCGGTTCCCCCGGTGCCTCCGGTAGTGGCACCAGCTCCGGCTGAACCGACTGTTTCGACTCCCCCGGTGCCCCCGGTTCCCCCCGCTGTGCCGCCGGCTCCAGTAGAATTGGCTGCACCAGTTGCGCCGGTCACACCATCAGTCGCTCCCGCAGCTCCCGTTGCCCCAACTGTCACGGCTCCACCGATTCCACCGATTCCACCGATTCCACCGATTCCACCGATTCCACCGGTTCCACCGGTTCCACCGATTCCACCGGTTCCACCGATTCCACCGGTGCCGCCAACTGTACCAACCACCACAGAGTTTCCGGCAGCACCAGCAATCCCCACACCGCCACCCGCCCCCACAGCACCAGCTGTTCCCGCAGCATCGACGGCTCCCATAGTTGCTGAGACACCGAAAGCGCCAGCTGCCCCCGTGACTCCACCGGCTTCGGTTACTCCTGCTCCGCTGGCAGCACCTGCCGTTCCGGCGACACCTGCCGATAATCAGGCAGAGTACGCCACCCCAATTGTGCGAAAGCTAGCTGCTGAAAAGGGCGTTGACCTCAGCAAGGTGCACGGCACCGGGGTAGGGGGACGAATTCGCAAGCAAGATGTTTTAGACGCTGCTAGCAACATTTCTGACCAGTCGCAGCCTCCCGCTGCACCTGTAGCTCCAGAGGTTTCACCAACGCCACCGGCTCCTGCGGATGTAACACCGCCGGCGCCCCCGGTTCCGACCGTTCCCGCCGTTCCGGATTCGCCGGTACCACCGGCTCGGGTTACTCCTGAGGTCCCGGCTCCACCGGTTCCCGTTACAGATGCCCCCCGTGCCGCTGCCCCGAGCGGAGATTTGGATATGGCTCGCCTGGCGCAACTCTTTGCCGAAGTGGCAGAAGCCTTCGCGCATAAAGATGCCACGCCGGTGCCGCCAGCTCCGGCAGAATCGGCTGCACCAGTCGCGCCGGTAGCAAAATCAGTCGCTCCCGCAGCTCCCGTTGCCCCAACTGTCACGGTTCCGCCGGTTCCCCCGGTGCCACCTGTACCTCCAGTTCCCTCGGCGCCCCCGGTTCCGCCAACTGTACCAACTACTACAGAGTTTCCGGCAGCACCAGCTGTTCCAGCAGCACAGGCGGCTCCGGAGACTCCTGTCTCCCCGGCGAATGGCACAGGTCAGCCCATTAAAATGCCAGCCCTGGGTGAGTCCGTCACCGAAGGCACTGTCACCAAATGGCTGAAAAACATCGGCGACCCTGTCGCCTTAGACGAACCTCTCCTGGAAGTCTCCACCGACAAAGTCGACACCGAGATTCCCTCCCCCATCGCTGGCACCATCACCCAAATCGTCATCACTGAAGACGAAACCGTAGACGTCGGCACCGTCCTCGCCTACATCGGTTAGAGCCGGAATTATGTAAAACCGGCTCAATTAAGTCGGACCACCGAAGCAATCTTCCACGGATTGCCGGATAACAGAATCTCAGATTCCGTATCGGGAATTGCCGCAATCTGGTGGTGGTTCCCGATACGGTCAATTTGAGTGTAGGCACCTTGTGTCAGGGTCACTTGCAGACGTACCGAACGCGTGTTCTTGCCAGCGTTGCTTTTATTTCCCGACACGATAGTTGCCGACTTCACCGCGGTGGATAAACCTTCAATCTGAGCTTGGCTAGACCGCAAAGCAGCCAGTAAGCTCGCATCGGCAGACCCAGCTATCGAATCTTTGACACTGAGTTTTTCCAAAGCCGCCCGGTCCTGACGAATCAGGGCGGTATCGCGTTTGGTCAGTAGCTGCTGCAGGATTTCCTGGGCGGAGGTGTCATCCGTGATGGGATCGCGCAAACTTGGTGGGTGCGGCTGGTCTCCCTCAGAATTGGGCAGCAGATTGGTGGGCGGCGTGGCTGCTGGTGTGGATGACATCACCGGCGAAGCAGTTTCAGGACCTGCCGGGTCCGCAAGGCGTTCCGATGGCGTCGGTACATTGTGAGGAAACGCAGAAGTGTGGTCCGCTGCGTGAGGTGCATTTGCGCTGTTTTTTCGTCCCGCCCCAGGGCTGACTACCTCGTCTCCGGCGGGTAGCGACGTGCTTGGGGTCGTGGATTGCACGGGGAGAGCTTGGGCAGTATTAGGCAGATTCCCCAGGCGCGGGAACAGGACCGCGCCCAGTGCCAGTGCAGCTCCCATTAAAGCCGGCAATCCCCAGCGCAGTATCGGGCTGGGAGGGAGTATTTCGCGACGTTGCCCCTGTCCGGACCCCGGGCGGCGCAGGTGACGCGAAGACGAAACCAGCTCCGTCGCTACATCGCGTCCTGCTGCCCGCATTCGAGCCGCCATCAGCTCCGCCCCGCTCAGCAAGTCAATGCCGCAACACGGCAAGTTTTCCCAGGCATCGGCGAGTTCCCCCGCGCGGGGACGCGCCCTGCCCTCCGGATGTAACGCTGCTTTCAGAAGCCCCGCGTCCATTCCCAATGCCAGCAACACGTGCGCCATCGCATAAACATCGCCGGCTTGTCTGGCGGCTAATGACTCGCCGGAACCTTCAGAGGATGTCCCCGCTGGGTGAGGCGACTCCCCCGCTACGCCGCCCCCAGCCAGCTCGTCTGTTTCCGGCGCGCTAAAAGCCCGAGTCGTCCCTACGTCACCGAGCAGATCCACCAAGACCACCCGACCTTGTGCCGTCACCATCACATTGGCAGCCGAAACGTCCCCGTGGCTCAAACCGACCTCGTGCAGCGCTGCCAAACCCCGCGCCAGAGACAGAGCAATGAAGTTGACCTGTGGCGTGGTGAACTCGCGCCCCGCCCGCAAGACCTCGAGGTCTTGCCCGTCAAGATACTCAAAAATTGCTACGTAACGACCATCGGTCAGTTTGCGCAACTCGTGCAATTTCAGCAGGTTCGGACAGGATACCTTTCGCAGTGTTCGCAGTCGCGAGTCCAGCTGCGCCGGCAGAGTCCCACCCAACAGCTGCAGCGCGTGGGTACCGCCCTGTTCATCGACAACTCTCCACATGGGACCGCTCTGACCAAACCCCACCGGTTCATATAGGACATAACCAACAAGTTCCATACCACAATATATATCTAAGCAAAGGAACATAAATCAACAGACATCTTCAAACCTGTGGATAACTTTTGTTACCATGACACAACTCGGTTTACCCCTGAAGCAAAAATCCCCTAAGATAAAGGCGATGGCTAAGAAAAGTAACACTGTGACCGGGGGCGACACGTCCGGCAAGAAACGCAACATATTTCAGAATCTCAAGGACTCTTTCACCATCGTGAACCGGTCCTTCCCGTGGATTGTGTGGGCGATTTTGGCGACGCTGGTCGTGACAGAAGCGTTAACCGTGTGGTACATGATTGTAGGCAAGCACTGGGTCATGGGCGCAATCACCATTGTTTTGGTGCTGATGGTCGTGCCGATGGCTTGGATTTCCGCGTTTTTGTCCCGCGCTATGCTGCGTCAGATTGAGGGGATGAAAGGCTGCGTTGGCGCGCTGCGCCAGCTGCTGCGCCGGTCCTGGTTTGCTGAGGAAGAGCCTGTGGCGGTCAATAAGGATCAAGATTTGGTATGGCGTTTCGTGGGTCCCCGCGGGATTTTCCTGGTTAGTGAAGGACCGCACTCTCGCGCCAGCAAGCTGCTCAACGATGAGACGAAAAAGACCACGCGAGTCGTCGCGCAGGTGCCGGTACACGCCGTAGAGTGCGGCACCGAAGATGGTCAGGTTCGCCTGGAACACTTGATGAAAACCATGTATAAAGCTCCACGCGCTTTGAATCGAAATGAGATTCCCGCAGTACAAAAACGACTGCTGGCGATTCACCGCAATCAGGGACTGCCGATCCCCAAGGGAATTGACCCTTACCGAGTTCGCCCTAATCGGCGCGCTTTGTACGGATAAAATTTATCCACCACTATCCCAGACATGCGAGATGAAAAACTGTTACAATTTCTGAATTTTTTATGGGCGGAGATTTGCATAAAGTTGCACAGCTCTGTAAATTTATACCGATAGTTTATTTACACGACCGTCAACAAGGAGAATCTCATGCGTCGTCTTTCCGTTGCTATGCTTCTAGCTGCAGCCTCTTTGGGCTTAGCCGGATGCTCCACCGCTTCTACCGGAAATGCCGGCGGTGACGATGCTAATAATCCGCAACCCAGCGCCGCCCCCACTTTTGATTTTTCAACGATAAAGCCTGACCCCAAGGTCGAGGCGATGGTTCCCGCCGAGGTAAAGGAACGCGGCGTGCTCCGCAACGGCGCTTCTACCAGCTACGCTCCGGCGGAATTCTTGCTGGATGACGGCACCACCCCCACCGGCTATGAAGTAGACATGGTAAAAGCTATCGCCCTGACAATGGGTCTGGATGACGGCACGACCACTACCGAAGCGTTCGGCGCTCTGCTGCCCAAGATTGGCACGACTTACGATTTGGGGGCATCTTCGTTCACGGTTACACCGGAGCGCGTCGCAAACTATGACATGCTGGCTTACATGCGTATGGGTTCCCTATTTGCGGTGGCAAAGGGCAACCCGCAGGGCTTTGACCCCAAGGACATCTGTGGCAAAACCGTCGGAGTGCAGACCGGCACCCTGCAGGAAACTGAGCTGTTGCCGAAACTGAGCAAGCAGTGTGAAGCCAGCGGCAAACCGCCGGTAGACATCCAAAAAGAAGAGCTGCTGTCCAATGTATTCCCGAAAGTCATCTCGGGTCAGTATCAGGCTATGCTAGCCGATGATCCGGTCACGTCTTACTACGTGAAACAAACCCGCGGTCAGATGGAGCAAATTGGTCAGATTCTCGACCCTAGCCCCATCGGGATTGTGGTAGATAACAAAAATCAACAACTGTCCGCCGCGATTAAAGCGGCGATGGATTCCCTGCTGGCATCAGGAAAAATGCGGGAAATCATGGATAACTATGGCGCTGGCGCAGGCTTGTACGACGCGGTGGAGCTGAAAACTTCCGAGGCGAAATAACCCCTCAGCTTGCAGTCTTTGACGTTTCACTTTCCGATTCGGGGAGTCCGTCCGAGAACTACATCGGCGAGACTGAGCAGCCCAAGACATCAAAAGGACGATAACGCATGAGCGAAGAAGACCTGAAATTCAACCATCCACGACCGGTATTCCGTTTAAGCAGATGGGTCAGCGTGGCAGTGGTCGCGCTGGTAGTGCTCGGACTGGTCAACTCCCTTCTCACCAATCCCAACTACCATTGGGAGATGGTGCGAGAGTATCTGACGCACCCGAACTTGATTAAAGGAATCGGCTTCACTCTGGCACTGACGATAGGAGCGATGACAATCGGCGTCACCCTCGCTATTACCATGGCAGTGATGCGCCAGTCCCCGAACCCGGTGTTGAAGGGCGTTGCCTGGTTCTATATCTGGTTCTTCCGCGGCACTCCCGTATATACCCAGTTAATCTTTTGGGGCTTGCTGCCGACGCTGTACCCCATGATTACCCTGGGGATTCCTTTCGGACCGCAACTGTTTGCAGTGGAAACGAAGCTGGTGCTAAACATGTTCTGGTCAGCCATGCTGGGGCTAGGACTGAACGAGGGCGCTTACTTAGCTGAAATTGTGCGCGCTGGGCTAAACTCGGTGAATCCGGGACAGTGGGAGGCTGCTACCGCTCTGGGCATGAAGCGCAGCATGATTTTGCGTCGCATCGTCATTCCCCAAGCTATGCGCGTCATTGTCCCGCCCACTGGCAACGAAACGATTTCGATGTTAAAGACCACTTCCCTGGTTTCGGTGGTGCCGTTTACTTTGGAGCTGAACTTCCAGGCTCAAAACTTGGGACGCCTCACTTTCATGCCGGTGCCGATGATGATTTGCGCTGCGATTTGGTACCTGCTCATCACCTCGATTTTGATGGTGGGTCAGTACTACCTTGAGAAATACTTTGGCAAGGGTTTTAACACGCAGCAGTCCCCCACCTCATCGCGTAGCAAGTCTCTGAGCGCGGTTCCGGCAACGAAAACGCTATTGGATGTGAAATCGTGAGTAATGAGCTGATGCCAAACAATCCTCTAGACAGTAAAGATCCTGATGGTATCATCGATACTTTCCCGGATTTACGGCCGGGTAATCACATTCCCGCCCCTGCTGACGTGGTGGGGACCATGGTGGCTTTACGCGATGTCCACAAGTACTTTGGTCACCTGCACGTGTTAAAGGGTATTAACCTGGACATTCACAAGGGCGAGGTGTGCGTTCTCATCGGTCCCTCCGGTTCTGGTAAATCTACAGTTTTGCGCTGCATCAATCAGCTGGAAACTATCACTTCCGGACGAATTTACCTGGACGGAGAGCTGTTGGGCATGTCCGAGGAAAAAGCTCCCCTGCCGGGACGGAGACGCTCGTGGTACTTAAAGACCGGCGCTTTGACTGAACGGAACACGGTGCTGCGCGAGCTACCTGATGAAATCGTGTCCGCTCAACGGGAACGTATCGGCATGGTATTTCAGCGTTTCAACCTGTTTCCTCACAAAACTGCTCTCGAAAACGTCATGGAGGCCCCGGTTCACGTCTTGAAGAAACCACGTGATGAGGCTGCCGAGCAGGCAAAAGCGCTGCTGGATCGGGTTGGTCTGGGAGATCGCATGGACCACTACCCGTCCCAGCTGTCCGGCGGTCAGCAGCAGCGGGTGGCGATTGCCCGTGCTTTGGCGATGGATCCTGAACTGATGCTGTTCGATGAACCGACTTCCGCGCTCGATCCGGAACTGGTCGGTGAAGTGCTGCAGGTTATGAAAGATTTGGCTCGGGACGGGATGACTATGCTGGTGGTGACCCACGAAATTGGCTTCGCCCGAGAGGTCGGTCACACTCTGGCCTTTATGGACGAGGGACAAATCATGGAAATGGGAAGCCCTATCGAGGTTTTGGACAATCCTCGCGAAGCGCGCACCCGCGAATTTGTCTCAAAGGTGTTATAGGTTAAGCCACGCCTGAATCGGCTCGGTTCCGCCAGCTGCTGTCACTCCAAAACCTATGGTCAGCGATATTGCCGCGACCGGAATAGCAGTCAGCAAATCCACCACGGCGTGCTGCTTGGTGAACTGGGTAGCCAGGACAATAGCCACAGCTACCAAGACCGAGACGACTCGTAGCCACCAGGGCATCTGCACTGTCACCACGGCGGTGAAAGCAATCATCATCGAGGTGGAACAGTGCAAGCTGGGGGCGCAATTGACCCCGCGGTAGCTCGTCTTGTACACCAGTGCCAACAAGCGTTCGGTCAGGCTTTGTCCCAATTCTTGACGCTGAAAAGTAGTGGGATACGCTAAATATGCTGCCACCGAAATGACTACGCAAAATATCCACGCAATCTGGAACACCACCCAGTTTCCCGGTGAAAAAAAGTACAGCGAAATCGGGAAGAATACAATCAGCGGAAACCACAACACGTATGGATAGACGAAAGCGGGAATGCGCGGGATGTGCCGATCTAGACCGCATTGGGGATTATGAAACACGTGCTGGAAACGCTCTGAGCCAAAGTACAGGATACTCTGCAGCAGCAAGATTGCGGCTTGGATTAATATCAACTTGGTCAAGAGGTTCACGGTTTAAGATCTTCTGTTTAGCAGTTTTGCGGGGCGAGCGTATCGAGTCTGACAGCGGTGGCTCAGCTAAGCAACACGGATTCCAGATGTTCGCGGGCTTCTTTGGAGGTGCGGGGTTTACCTCCGGGCACCACCGACCAATCTTCCAGATGCCGATCGGACCACAGTTCGGCTTTCCAGCCGGCAGTCGGGCTGCCAGTCGCCAACGTGAGGGAACAATTTTGGCAGGGGAACTGCGCCAACAAGTCAAGGGTCAATCCCTCAATCCGGTTTGCGCCCCACACGCGCATAATTGCGCCGTGAATGACGACCGCTACGGTCGCTTCCGGATCATCCTCCAATCCCGCACACAGCCGCGCAATCCCCCGGTCGAAACGCGCTAAAGTATCGGCACCAGATTCCGCTCCGGGCATCCGTCGCTTCAGGTCGCCAGTCACCCAACCGATAGCGGTATCGAGGTATTCTCGGGTGTCTTCGAGAGTTGTAGACATTTCCAGCGCTCCGGCTCGAACCTCACGCAAATCCGGATCTACCTGCACGGGAATATTGAAAGCCTGTGCCAACGGCTCGGCAGTTTGGCGTGTTCGGAGGATGAAAGAGCAAGCCAAACGCTGCGGAGCCGACCCCACTAACTTGTGAAATTTATCAACCAAAGCCACCGCCTGTTCGCGCCCCGTGGCATTCAAGGGACGTCCCGGCCAAGCCGTGTCCAAAGCCCCCGAGAGGTTCGAGTCAGTTTCCCCATGACGAATCAATACCAGTCGCAACGTTATTCCTTTCTGTGCCCATCCCACCTTAGCGCGTTTTCTCGCCTCAAGCTTATTTTGCTGAGTGGCTCTCAACAGGGTAGACCTGATGATTCCCGCGGTGCCGTGAAATGCAGGTTATTCATAAAAAATCTGTTCCACTACTCCGCGCGCCAGGCGCGCGGCACGCATCCAGTCATCGGTTAAGTCTTGGTGCGTGCCCTCTGGGTAGCCCAACAGCGCCGCGGTGGTCACCAATAGGCGATCGACTGGCAGCACATCGAGTTTTTTCCCGGTAGTCCGCCCTGAGCCCAACACGTTCGCTGCCCGAATAGACATTGCCATCATCCATGCGGTGCGCAAGATTTCCGCGTCCGAGGCAGGAATCAGCCCCGCACTCACCGCTGCTCGCAGAGCGTCGCCGGTGGACACGCAGCGCAACCCGGGCACGGTGTGGGCGTGACACATTTGCAATAATTGTACCGACCATTCCACGTCGGATAATCCCCCCGGTCCCAGCTTAACGTGGCGTACTGCCGCCCCGGTCTTGCCTGCACCGGACACCTGACCTCCACCAATCCGTTCCGACTCCATCCGGGCTTTTAACCGGCGAATCTCTTTCAGTTCTTTAGCCTCCGGCGGGGTGTCGAACCGCACCGGATCTACAATCTCGACAAAATCTGTGCGCAAAGTCGATGAGCCCACCACGGGACGAGCCCGCAGCAGGGCTTGACGCTCCCAAGCGCTAGCCCAGCGCGCATAATAATCCTTCAGCAAATCTAAGTCCTTGGACACAGCCCCGGAACGACCTTCGGGACGTAAATCAGTATCAACCCGCCAAGCACCGGCTTGGGCTCCGCTCAAGATTGAACTGACGGTATTGACCAGGCTGGTCGCTTCCATCACGGCACGCTTGCGAATTTCTGACGTGGCAGAGTCTGCCTCTGTCCCCACTACCGGCAAATCCGCCGGCGTTGCCCGCAAATATCCCCCTGCCGGATTGCCCGGCTCCTGCCACGGACGATAGTAAAACACCACGTCAGCATCAGAAGGGTAACCAGATTCACCACCGCCAAATCGACCCATCCCCACTATTAAGTGATCCGCATAATACCCGGCGGACGCTAAAGCGCGCGTCGCAGGACTCGCAAGTGCAACCTGCGCGGACGGCTGCTCCCCACCGCCCTTGTGACCAGGGGCAGTCGGAGGCAGCTGCGCTTTGAGCTTCCGTAATGCCAGGTCGAAAGCCCCCGCGAGGACAGCTTCACCCACGTCAGTTAAACGCTGGGCGGTTCGCAGCGGGTCAATGCCTTGCAGCACGTCCACCATAGCGGCCCGCAACAGTTCCCGTCCGCGCACTGCCCGCAGCCGCGCGGCTTGCTTGTCCAAATCCGGTTGGCGCTCAAAAGTTGCTAGAATCTCGCGCTCGAGTTCCTCGCGTGTACGCCCGCGTAACTGAGACTCGTCATCAAGCCACTTAATAGCGTCTGGATTAGCGGGCAACAGACCCGCCACCAAAGGCGAAGACGATAGCAACCGGGTCAAACTCCGGGCAGCGGTACCCGAATCACGCAGCAAACCAAGATACCAATGCGTATCCCCCAAGGCATCAGACACTTGCCGGAAAGCCAACAAACCACCATCAGGATCCACCCCATCCGCAAGCCAATCCAGCAGCACCGGCAAGAGCTGACGTTGAATCGCCGCCCGCCGACTCATTCCGGAAGTCAAAGCCTCAATATGTTCCAAAGCGCGCTTGGGATCGCGGTAACCGATAGCTTGCAACCGGGACTGGGCGGCAACACTGTCCAAAGCCGCTACCCCCGCTGACAGTTTCGCCATCGCGGGCAGCAACGGGCGGTAGTAAATCTCCTCGTGCAGTCCCCGAACCTTGTGCCGCACTTCCTGCCAAGCCTGAGTCAGTTTCGCCCCCTCAGAAAACCGCGTCACATCAATAGAGCGCGCGACCCTCCGCAGCTGAGCATCCTGGGGAAACAGGTGCGTGCGGCGCATTCGGTCCAGCTGGGTGCGATGCTCAATGACCCGCAGGAACCGGTAATAGTCAGCCATTTCTTCGCCCTGGTCGCGACCTATGTAGCCTCCAGCAATGAGGGCTTGTAAAGCGTCCAAGGTTCCGCGCACCCGCAGGCTCTCATCGACCCTGCCGTGCACCAGCTGCAACAGCTGTACCGTAAACTCCACATCACGCAGCCCCCCGGCGCCGAGTTTAATTTCCCGGCCTGCCTTTTTCGGATCCAGCAGCTTTTCTACCCGCCGCCGCATAGCTCGGGTATCTTCCACGAAACCTTCGCGTTCTACCGCGGACCACACAAAAGGACGGATGGTGCTCAGGTAACGGGCGCCCAGTTCCCGGTCCCCTGCTGCCGGGCGAGCCTTCAGCAGTGCCTGAAATTCCCAAGTCTTTGCCCAACGCTGGTAATAATCCAGGTGAGATTCCAGATTACGCACCAGCGCGCCATCCTTACCCTCGGGACGCAGCGCGGCATCCAAAATCCACAGTGCCGGTTCCGGTCCAGTCGCAGAACAATAGGAACCGAGCGCCTGCGCCATCGCGGTGGCACGCCGATTTGCCTCGGCGGGGTCCAGGTCGGCATCCTCCTGGGCTTGCCCCACATAAATAACATCGACGTCGGAAATATAGTTCAGCTCCCGCGCCCCGGTCTTTCCCATTGCCACCACGCTGAAAGCAATCAGACCCTCCGGGTCATGATCGCGGCGAGCCAATGCCAGACTCGCCTCTAGCGCGGCATCGACAAGGTCGCTGATGCGCCGGGAAGTCGCTTGAAACTCAGCCTTGGCGGCTGTTTCTCCCGCGTGAGCCAGGTCCTCCGCAGCCAGTTGCGCCAGCAGCGCGTAGTAAACCCGCCGCAGTTCCAAGTCGTGAGCTTGCGGGTCAGCGACCCAGCACGGGTTTTTGACCGTACCCAGATTCTTTGCCCCTACCGCGCGAAGCAGCCGTGCCGAGTAAGTCTCCGGTTCAGGCTCCTGTTCCAGGAGTTCAAGGGCTGCCGGGTGCGTCGCCAGGTAACTGGCAAAGAATTCAGACGCCCCCAGCAGCTGCAATGTGCGGTTTCCAATTTGGCGCGCACTCAGCGTCTCGGTAATGCCCGACGGGTGGGCGGCATCCTCAGAAAAAATTCGATCCAAACCCAACAGCACCAGGTCAGGGTCCGCTGTCTGACCGAGATTCTCGATGAGTTGCGGGATGTCCACCTGGGGAGCTGCCTGCGTGATGGCAGTCAACCGGGTCTTGGCACGCTCGACGTCTTCCACCCCGGAGGTTAGCAGCGCCACCGTCTCGGAATACTCTCGAGCCATTCTCTCCCTTTCAGCCCCACAGTCCCCACCGCCGCGGGGGAACCATTGGCATGGACTAATGCAAATGCAGCAGCAAGCGTTTCTCTTGTTCCGTCACCTGGTGGCGGTACTCGGTCCATTCCGCCAGCCGCGTGCGCAACACGTAATCAAAGACTTCTTCACCCAGGACCGCCGGCACCAACTCGGAATCTTGCAGATAGCGAATCGCGTCTTCCAAAGAACGCGGCAGAGTCTCGATGCCGTAGGCTTTCCGTTCCGCATCGCTCATCTCCCACACGTTGTCCTCGGCTTCTTCGGGCAGTTCCATGCGCTGTTCAATTCCTTTTAGCCCCGCTTCGATAATCAGGGCAAACCCCAGGTATGGGTTCATCGCGGGGTCGGGAGCACGGTACTCGACCCTGGTGTAAGTGTGCAGACCTGGCTTGTGATCTGCCACCCGTATCAGAGCGGAAGGATTATGGTGCCCCCAGCAGACGAAAGCCGGCGCCTCATCCCCGCCCCACAGTCGCTTATACGAGTTCACATGCTGATTGACAATGGCAGAGATTTCCTTGGCATAGTGCAGCAGACCGGCGGTGAACTGGCGTCCCACAATGGACAGATGGTCAGCGGCGGCGGGATCATAAAACGCATTTTGGTCGCCCTCCCACAGCGAAAAATGCACGTGCATCCCGTTACCGGGAAAATCAATGTCCGGTTTGGGCATAAACGTCGCCAGCAGACCTTTGACTTCTGCCAGGTCCTCTACCGCTTCACGTGTAGTCACCAGATTATCCGCACAAGACAGGGCATCGACGGAACGCAAGTCGATTTCGTTTTGTCCGGGACCCCCCTCGTGATGGGAAAACTCAACCGAAATGCCGCACTCTTCCAGCATCCGCACTGCCCACCGACGAAAGGCGTTGCCCGGACCTGCAGAAACGTGATCGAAGTAACCGCCCTGATCCACCGGGCGCAGGCGCTCCTCCAAACTGCCGGGCTGTTTGAACAGGTAAAACTCGATTTCGGGATGCGCGTAGGGCACGAATCCCAGCGCTTGAGCCCGTTTCATGGTGCGTTCCAGCACGTAGCGAGGGTCGGAATGCGAACGGGTCCCGTCCGGGTTGTACACGTCACAGAACATCCGCCCGATAGTGTCCTCCGAGATGTCCGCGAGCTGGGGCATAATCT
This sequence comes from Mobiluncus holmesii ATCC 35242, assembly GCF_000185445.1. Classification (NCBI taxonomy): domain Bacteria; kingdom Bacillati; phylum Actinomycetota; class Actinomycetes; order Actinomycetales; family Actinomycetaceae; genus Mobiluncus; species Mobiluncus holmesii. Next base: position 873,755 of record NZ_GL622346.1, read on the forward strand.
GAAACGTTGTGGCATCGGGGAACAGCAACATATCTGATTCCGCCACGCGGGTGAAACCTTCCACGGAAGAGCCGTCAAAAGCCACTCCTTCTGTAAAGGCTCGTTCCAGTTCTACCGGCGCAATCGTGACAGATTTCAAGACACCCAACACATCGGTGAACATGAGACGCACATATTTCACGTCACGTTCCCCCACCTGCCGAATCACGTCTTCTTGGCGAGAATCCACGGTTTTCTCCCTTTCAATAGTCTGTTCCGGGGTTTTCCCGGATGTTCAAAGTGTCCCGGTCTAAGACTTCATTCTGGCAGTGTAGCGCCCCTGCTCCGTGTGCGTTATCTCCAGTTCAAGACCGTACATGGCGCTCATAGTGGAGCTGGTCAGCACGTTTTCAAGGGGGCCGGAGGCAAACACGCGACCTTCCTTAAGCGCTAGTGCGTGGGTAAACCCGGGAGGGATTTCCTCCAAGTGATGCGTGACCATGACCATGACCGGGCTTTTCGGGTCACGTGCCAGTTCTGCCAGCCCACTGAGCAATAGTTCACGCCCACCCAGGTCGAGGGCAGCTGCCGGTTCGTCCAAAATCAGCATTTCCGGGTCTATCATGAGGGCTCGAGCCACCAAAACGCGCTGTTTCTCGCCTTGACTCAAAGTGGCAAAGTCGCGGTCTTTCAAATCTGCCACCTCAAACATGCTCATCAGAGCTTGGGCACGTTGCACGTCCACCGTTTCGTAGCTCTCCCGCCAGGATGCCGTCATCCCCCAAATCGCGGATAGTACGGTCTTTTCTACGGTTTCCTGCGGGGGAATCTGACCGGCGAGAGCCGGGGAGGCGTATCCCACCCGCTGACGAATCTCCGCAATCTCGGTTTTTCCTAATACTTCGTCCAGGATTTCCACCCGCCCTCGCGAGGGGTAAATCCGCCCCGCCAGCATATCCACCAAGGTGGTCTTTCCTGCCCCATTGGGTCCCAGCACCACCCAGTGCTGTCCCAGGTGAATCCGCCAATTGACGTTATGCAAAATAGAGGTGCGATTACGCCACAATTCAACGTTGTCACACCGGGCGACCAAAGTCATACTGTTCTTTCCTATCCGTGGCTGGAGGGCTTTAGGTTAATTGTGACGCTGGGCAATGACTTTTTCATACAGCGCCAAAGTTTTTTCCCCAATTGCCTCCCAAGTGAAGTGTTCTTGGGCGCGCTTATGACCCGCCAGTCCCATCTCCCGAGCGCGTTCGGGATGAGTCAGCATCTCAGTAATTCGCTGCGCCATCGCGCACTCGAATTCTTCAGGATGCAGGGGCTTGCCCGTACCGTCATTGACCTGTTCAATGGGTACCAAAAAGCCGGTTTCCCCATCAACAACCACATCGGGAATACCCCCGGTATCGGTAGCGACCACGGGCAAGCCGCAAGCCATCGCCTCTAGGTTCACTATTCCCAGCGGCTCGTAAATCGAGGGAGTCACAAACAAGGTCGAGCCGGTCAACAGGGCAATCATGTGGGCGCGGTCCAGCATGTCCGCAATCCACACTACTCCCGGACGCTCCCGCTGCAGGTCATGCACCAGGCTTTCAACCTCCGCCATAATCTCTGGGGTGTCGGGCGCTCCCGCGCACAAAACGATTTGGGCGTCACGAGGTACGTCGCGCAGCGCCCGCAACAGATAGGGCAGACCCTTTTGTCGAGTAATACGCCCGACGAAAGCTATCGTGAGGGCATCTTCGTTCAGACCATAGTCCGCCCAGACTCGACTGCGGAATTCGGGAGTGATATTAGAGAAATCCCAGGTCGTCAGGTCAATGCCATTGTGGATGACATGGACTCGATCAGGCTCGACAGCGGGATAGCAACGCAAAATGTCGTCTTTCATAGCGTGAGACACTGCCACTATAGCGTCGGCGGCTTCATAAGCGGTTTTTTCTGCCCAGGAAGAAATCCGGTATCCCCCACCCAATTGTTCAGCTTTCCACGGACGCAACGGCTCCAGGGAATGTGCGGAAATAACATGCGGAATGTCATACATCAAAGAAGCCCAATGCCCGCCCATATTGGCATACCAGGTATGGGAATGCACCACGTCAGCCCCGGCTGCATCAGTCACAAACTCTAGGTCCACACCCAAAGTGCGGATGGCAGCGTTCGCGTCTGCCAACCCTTCCAGATAGTCGTAGCCGGTGACCCCCGGCTCGCCGCCTTCCGTGCCAGGGGTGCGAGGTCCCTCAAAACAGTGCACCCTCACTTCTGCCCGCTGCCGCAAAACCTTGGCGAGTTCGGTAACGTGAACTCCAGCTCCCCCGTAGACTTTCGGAGGGTATTCCCGACTCATCAAATCAACCCGCATGGCAACCTCGCTTTAGCACAAATCGACCCAGTACAACTCGGTCCGTAGTATCCCCGGAAAACCCCTGAGTGGCGAACCGCGACTGCACCTCTAACCTATCCCATTTGCGTGTAAAAAAACCTGAGAAATACCACACAAAAGCTAAAAAATCTCCTAGAGTTAATGCATGGCACAACCGAAAGTTTTGACAATTATTCTCGCTGGCGGCGAGGGCAAACGCCTGATGCCTCTCACTGAAGACCGCGCCAAGCCCGCGGTGCCTTTCGGCGGTCACTACCGACTGATTGACTTCGCGTTGTCAAACGTGGTGAACTCCGGCTATCACCGGGTTATCGTCCTGACCCAATACAAGTCACATTCCTTAGACCGACACATCGCTACGGCCTGGCATATGTCGAACATTCTGGGCAACTATGTGGCACCTGTACCAGCTCAGCAACGGACCGGGAAACACTGGTACATGGGGTCAGCAGACGCAATTTTTCAATCTGAAAACATCATCAGTGACGAACGCCCTGACTACGTGCTGATTATCGGGGCTGACAACATCTACCGGATGGACTTCTCACAGATGGTGGAGGAACACATCGAGTCTGGACTGCCCGCCACGGTGGCAGGCATTCGGCAGCCTCTGCAAATGGCATCTTCCTTTGGAGTCATTGAAGCCGACGAAGCCGGAAAAATCACTGCTTTCCGGGAAAAGCCCCACGATGCGGTCGGGCTGCCCGATGCACCCAATCAAGTCCTCGCCTCCATGGGTAACTACGTATTCAACACTGATGCCCTGCTCGAGGCACTGCAGCGAGACTCTCAAAATGACGACTCAAATCACGATATGGGTGGGGACATAGTGCCATATTTTGTCTCTCGCGGGGAAGCCCACTGCTACGACTTTATCCGCAACGATATCCCCGGTTCGACCGAACGGGACCGGGACTATTGGCGTGACGTCGGTACTATTGACGCCTATTACGAAGCGTCAATGGACCTCATTGCGGTCCACCCCATTTTTAACCTGTATAACCCGAAGTGGCCGATTATGACGACGGTGGACGGCGAACTGCCCCCCGCCAAATTCGTCTACGGGGATGATTCTCGTATGGGACATGCCATTGACTCTTTTGTCTCCAGCGGCACGATTATTTCTGGGGCTCTGTGTGTCCACTCAATCATTTCCCCCGGAGTTCGTATGAATTCCTGGTCCGAAGTGACTGACTCGGTCTTGATGAACGGCGTGGTACTGGCGCGGCATGCAAAAGTCGACCGTGCTATCTTGGACAAGAACGTTTACGTTGGTGAGGGCGTCACTATTGGCGTTGACCTCGAACAAGACCGGGCGCGCGGCTTCCTGGTGACTGATTCCGGGATTACGGTCGTCCCCAAAGGCACTCGGGTCGAGCAGTAGCCCATGGCTGAACTCTCGCTGCCCCTGCGTTTTACCTGCGTGTGGGAAAAAGACACTGCGGATATAGCCCCGGAGGCGTTTCTGTCCGCGGTGCTACACGCTACCGGACTGAACCCCGCCGCGCCACCAGTCCGTTCCTCGTCAGAGGAACTTAATCGAGTATCTCTGGAAGTTCCCGCCGCACCATCTACCTCTCGGGAACAGAGAGCGGCGTGGACCCGCGCTATTGAAATTGAACTGGATTCACCGCAACTCGCTGTAGCGATAACGTCTGGAGAAATGGCGTTACGAGGTCCTGCCCTGGTAGTTTTGGACGGGGATTCTACGTTGTTTACCGGGGAAGGCATCGACCTAGTGGCTGCCCACGCCGGGACACAAGCAGAAGTCGCTTCCATCACTGCTGCCGCAATGCGCGGAGAACTCGACTTTGCCCAGTCCCTGCGGCGTCGCATGGGAACATTACGGGGTCTATCGGTCAGTGTCTTGGATCAAGTGCGCCAGGATTATCATTTTTCACCGGGAGCGACACAGATGGTGTCGGCTTTTCATCACCACGGCGTAAAAGTCGGGGTGGTGTCCGGCGGGTTCATGGAACTGGTGGAACCACCCGCAACGCAAATCGGGCTGGACTTCGTTAAGGCCAACCGGTTCGAGGTGGCAAACGGTCAGCTCACCGGTGCCCCTGAGGGAGACATTGTGACCGCCGAAACTAAGGAAACTTGTCTGCGTTCGTGGGCAGCCGAGCTAGGTATAGGTCTCAATCGCTGCGTAGCGATGGGAGACGGCGCCAATGACCTGAAAATGGTTTGCGCCGCTGGATTGGGGGTCGCCTACCAAGCCAAGCCTGCCCTGCAAGCCGCTGCTGATGTGCGTCTCTCGTGGTCTAACCTCGCGGTACTAGCGGCGCTCACTCTCCCGAGCTGACTCAATCCGGTTCTCGCGAAAGTTGTTTGTCTGAGCAGCTCCACGTTCGCATTCAGCGGGTTGAAGGGCGCTCCGGGTTGGAAACGTCGACCACTTTCACGTCCTGCACCGTGAACAAAAGCTTAGCTACCTGGGCTTTTTCCACCGAGTCACGCGAATTACCCCAAATTAAACTGCGCCCGTCACGCAACTTAAACTGCAGCTGAGCCGGATCGTCGGAAGTCACCGCGGCAATCATAGATCGCAGTTCCTGGGGCATATCCCCAAAGGCAATTAAAGCTGCATCTACCAGCTTGCGAGTTTGCCCGCCGAGCTTCTCCATATCGACATCCAGCTGCGGCAGTCCCGCCACATCGCCAGGGGCAATCTCCAACACCACTCCGGATCGATCAACACCCACGACCTTGCCATTTTGCCGCACGGTAGCCACCGGAACGCGCTCCACAACGTGAATGTTCAAACCGTGCAGCCAAGCCGGTGAGACTTTCGCATCCTTCAGGGCACTAACTTCCTGCAGCACCGTTTTTGCCACACCTGCCGTCGCCAGACTGGTGATAGAGCGTCCCTCGAAACGTTGAGTAGCTTGGCAAATCTGGCCAATGTCTACATTGCGAGTGCCCGTGACATGGCATTTGGAGAGCTGGTAGGCGAATAGTGGCGAAAAAAACAGCACATACAAAACAATCAGGATTCCCAGCAGCACCCCTATCAGTCCGGAAACCCGCAGTCGTAGCCGGTGACGGCGAATAAATTCTTGTTCCTCTAACCGGTCCAACAGCGTGTTATCTACGCTTGCCACCCGCAGCGAATCCCAGGGGGAACTTGCCTCAAAACGAGCCCCCTCAGCGGAGGTTGCCTTTGGATTGCGTTTATGCTGAGAAACTTTTTGGGCAGCTTTCACCGCCTCTCGGTTTGCCTTCGCAGCCCGCTTTTGCGCTTTCTTAGTAGCTTTTTTTTCGTCGCGTTCCTGTTTGTTGAGTTGCGCCGGAGTCGGCTTTTTTGATTTTGCTTCGGAAGCAGAAGTTCCGGGGTTCGCCGTATCGGTCGCGGTGGCGCGCTCACGAGGGCGGGACGGAGCGTCCTTGCCGAGGTCAACGCTTTTGGGGTCAACTACGGGTCGCCGGGATCGCCCCCGACGAGAGCCACGACCCTCTGCGGGCTTCCCCAGGGTGGGACGAGAAGGTGGTTTCACGCCTGGCTCGCTTTCGCCTGAGTCGCTTGTTCCACCGATGCATAGTCATGTCCTGCGGCGATAGCGTGACCGACGTGAGTGATGGAGCCAGCCCCCAAGAACAACAGAAAATCGCCGGGACGAGCAGCCCGGAACGCGTGCAGTCCCGCCGCGTACATATCCGCTACGTAGGTTCCCTTCCCGAGATGCTCGGTGATGATATTGCCATTCACACCGGGAATCGGCGCTTCGCGAGCAGCATAGACCGAGCATACGGTCAAGTCATCCACCGTAGCAAAAACGCGGGCGAAAGCATCGACGTTATGGTAGGTCCGAGAATACAGATGCGGCTGGAAGCACACCAGCAGTCTGCCCTTACCTGCCAGGTCACGAGCCGCCTGCAAGGTAGCAGCAATCTCGGTGGGATGGTGTCCATAATCGTCATAGATACGTACCCCATCGCGTTCTCCAACCGGCTGCATCCGGCGGTCAGCTCCCGAAAAAGTCCTTAACGCCGCGATGAACTGGGGCAAGTCAACCCCCAGGACATAGGCAGCCCCCAGGGCCCCACCCGCATTCAACAGCATGTGTTGACCGCCGATACGCAAGTTCAACTGCCCATGAAACACCTGCTGTCCAGCATCGGTGATAGTAACTTGGCATTGACCTCGACCCGGTCCCAGTTCCGGTTCGTGCAACTGCACTACGACATCTCCAGCCAGGGGGACCCCGAAACCATAGGAAATAACCCGTGGACCGTCAGCGCCGCCTCGCTCTGAAACCTGCTCAGCGAGCCTTTTGACCCCGGCATCATCGGCACACAGCACCAACGTCCCACCCTTGCGCAGTCGACCGGTAAAGTTCACGAACGCCTGCTCAAACGCTGCCGAGCTGCCCCAGTGATCGAGGTGGTCCGGCTCAATGTTGGTGATGACTTCCACCGCGGGTGAATAATTCAGGAAAGATCCATCGGATTCATCAGCCTCGATGACAAAGGCGGAACCTGATCCCAAACGTGCTCCCGTCCCCAAATCGGCGATAATTCCCCCGATAGCAAAGGACGGATCCGCGCCAATGTCCAGCAGGGCGTGAGCCATCATGGATGAAGTGCTGGTCTTGCCATGCGCCCCAGCCACCGCCACCAGCTCGTGAGAACGAGTACAAAAGTCCAGGGCTTGAGAACGATGCCAGATTTCTAAGCCCAGAGCCTTGGCGCGGGCAGCTTCGGGGTTATCCTCATGTATCGCCGAAGTCACCACCACGATGGCATTAGCGGGAACCTGTTCCTCCCGGTGTCCCACGTAAACATTGATACCCGCCTCGCGCAGTTGTCCCAAGGTATCAGCTGGCACCTGGTCGGAACCGGACACCTGATACCCCAGGTCATGCAGCAATAGCGCGAGGACACTCATGCCCGCCCCGCCGATACCAATCAGATAAAATTCCTGGTCAGAAGGGACCTCGTGGGCAGCAGTGACGTTGGACAGATTCGTGGAACTGTCTTTAAATTCGGGCATGTTTAGACCTCCTCGGATTTTCCGGATGTTTCACGCCAGACTGTCAGGATGAGATCGCAGAGATTTTCTGCCCCGCGCGTGGTACCGACCTGGGCTGCCGCCGCGCGCATGGTGGCGTTTTGCTCGGGGTCTAGCAGACGTAGCAGCAGTTCGGCAGCGGTAGACTCGGTCAGTTTCTTTTGATCGAGCAAGAACGCTCCCTCGGCTTCCACTACCCCGCGCGCGTTCAGAGCCTGTTCCCCATTGCCAATGGGTAGAGGCACGTAAAGAGTAGGAATCGCCAGGGCGGTATTTTCCGCGACAGTTGCCGCCCCCGCACGGCACACTACACAGTCAGCTAGCGCCAGACCATAGTGCATCTCGGTGAGATAGTCTCGCACCTGGTAACGCTGCTCCAGATGATGTTTCGTAACGAAATCCTGGACCGGACCGTCCTTACCTTTCCCGGTGAGGTGAATGACCTGGGCGGAAGGATTTTCCTGGAACACTCGCAAAAGCGCGTCTGGCAAGACTTCGTTGAGACGTTGCGCTCCCAGAGAGCCTCCGGTTATCAACACCGTGGGGTGCGAAGGCGGCAAACCAAAGAATTCGGCAGCTTCAGCACGGGCTGCGTCCCTGGTCAGGGGCATTTCCAACTGATGAGCCAGTGCGAGGATGCTGGGTCGCAAGGGCAGACCGACCACGCGGGTCTCACCGTGTTTCGATTTCAACCCGGTGCCCTCAAAAGTCAGACCAACCCCAGCGGCGTAGCGTGATCCCACCCGATTGGCAAGCCCCGGCCTGGCATTTTGTTCATGAATGACGATGGGAATGCCCAGGCGTTTCGCGGCGAAATACACCGGAGTGGAAACGTAGCCACCAAAGCCCACCACCAGGCGTACCCCCCGTTTTTGGAAAGTATCGCGCAGCAACGCCACCACGCGACGCATCTTGACGGGCAAACGGACCAAATCCGAACTTGGACGACGCGGCATGGGCAAGCGGGGAATGGTCAACAGTTCGTAGCCGGCGGCAGGAACTAACTCACTTTCCAACCCTTCGGAAGTGCCCACGACCAGAGGATCGAAGTCGAATGTAGTGGACTTTAGTGCGGCAATAGTCGCCAGCAAAGGATTCACGTGTCCCGCGGTACCGCCGCCTGCGAAAACAATGACCGGTCTCGAGATGTCACTCACACCCTCAACTTTAGCGTGTTTTATCCAGAAACTTTTTCAGGGCACGGTTGAAGGTGCGGTTGTCGGGAAGTATGCGACCGTTTTTCCCCACTTCGCCGATGTCAAGAGAAACGTTCAACGGTGCACCCGTCCGGGCAGCAACACCGCTGCCCCGCGTCGCAGGGGACGCATCCGAGCTTTCAGGGCTGCGTCAGCCCCTGGTTCGGCACGCGCGAAACACATCATCATTCCCATCGCTGCCATGATGGAGAGCAGGGAGGAGCCACCTGAAGAAAGCAGCGGTAGGGGCACCCCAATAATCGGGAGCAGACCAATCACGGCACCGATATTGATGATAGTTTGGGAAAAAATCCAGCCTGTCAGACCAGCTACGGTGTAGCACACGAACGGATTGGTTTCGGGAGTCATCATCCGCATCATTGTCAGGCACAGCACCACAAACAAACCCAGAACCAGGAAAGTCCCCAGAATTCCAAATTCCTCACCCAAGATGGCAAAAATATAATCCGTATCCGCTTCCGGCAGGTAGGACCATTTTTCTCGGCTGGCTCCCGGACCGACCCCGGTCAATCCCCCGGTAGCCAAAGACCACAAGCCGTGCTGTCGCTGGTAGCCGATACCGGTGGGGTCAGTGGTGGAGGCATCCATGAATCCAAAGACGCGGCGGCGACGGTTGGCGGAACTCATCACTGCCAGGGTGACCCCAAAAATTCCTAACAGGATGGTCCCCGCAAAGTATCGCCAGGGAATCCCTGCCACGAATACCGCCGACAAAATGAGCGCTGCCATCACCATCGCGGTGCCCAAATCTCGCCCAATCATGACCAAGCCCAGCGACCCTACCGCGGGCAGCCCGGCATTGAGCAGCCAGCGTTTCTGATCTCTAGCCTCCCGTAGTTCCGGATCCGCCAAGACCCGCCCCAACGCAACTACCAGAGCCAGCTTCATAAACTCGGAAGGCTGGATGGTAAAGACACCACCGAGGTTAATCCAGTTCGTGTTACCGCCCGCAGAGGCACCGTGCATACCCGGCACGAACACCATAATCTGCAGCAACCATGACGCTCCCAGGAACCACCAGGTCCACTTTTGATAAAAAGCCAACGGAATTCTAGAAGTAATCAGCAAAATCAGCAGTGCCGCGACATAAATCAGCGAACGTTTCCCAAAGGACAGAAACGGGTTTGCCCCACTTTCCAGGGCGGTGATGGTCGAGGCAGAAAACACCAGTATAAAGCCAATGATGAACAGCAGCAGGGTGGTGACCAAAATCAGGTAATAACTCAGGACCGGCTGGTTCTTCCACCCCCCAATCAAGGTAGGGAGCGCGGGCTTTTCCCGGGATGACGCGGCGGCTCGGGCTGAGACGGAGTTGACGTCAACCAAGACGGGGGCTGACTTTCGCGAGGAAACCTTCGGTAGTTTCGCGTCTCGAGGTGTCTTAGGAGCCTTGTTCCTCCCCGCCATCTTGGTTCTCCCCCAGTCTCCGCGCCACTTGAGCAAATTGGTCGCCACGCTCGTGATAGTTGTTGAACTGATCCCATGAGGCACAAGCCGGAGCCAACAGCACGGTGTCCCCCGAAACGGCTAAAGCTCGCGCCTCGTTGAGTGTTCTTTCCATAAGATTGTCCCCCGGAGCGACCCGTTTCACTGGGATTCCCGCGCCGTTTTCAGCAAATGCACTCTCGAAAGGCTCCGGATCCAGACCAATCAGCACGGCAGCTTTCACCTTCGGAGCCACCGCTTGCACCAGAGAATGAAAATCTTGACCTTTCGCGTCGCCCCCGACTATCCACACGGCACGCTTATCGGCAATATCACGCAGTGACGCGGCTGCCGCGTGTGTATTTGTCGCTTTGGAATCATCAATATAGGTCACGCCCTCGAACGTGCCGACTACAGCACGGCGATGATTTGCCAGCTCAAACTCGCGAATTCCGCGGCGCACCCAAACAGGCTGCAAACCGTAGGAGCGCGCCAGTCCGGCTGCTGCCAGAGTATCTGCCAGCAGGGCTGAGGTCGGCGTTTTTGCTCCGCTCAAGTGTTCCAGGTCCGCAAAAGTTGCCAGTTCCAGCGCCTGGGTTTCGTTATTTTCCCCAAAAGCGCGGTCCACAATGACATCCTCAATCACACCCAAAAAGCCCGGGGTGGGAATACCCGGTGTTAAACCGATGCACTTTTCCACAGGAAAGCCCTGTTCCTGGACGAAACGTTTGCTTAGCACCTTGGTCGGCAGTTCCTCAGTAGCAGGATAAAGAGCGGCACGCTGCACCCCGCAATAGACTTTCGATTTGTCCCAAGCATACTCGTCGGCGCTGCCGTGCCAGTCGATATGATCAGGCGCGAAGTTTAGCCACACGGATGCCCAAGGTTTCAAGCTGTAAGTGGAATGTAGCTGTGCCGAGGACAATTCCACCGCTAGTGCATCCACGGCTCCTTCGGCAGCCACTTGGACGATGGGCGTGCCATAGTTACCCACTGCGGTTGCTACGACGCCACCAGTAATGAGCATCTGTGCCAGCATTCCGGTCGTGGTGGTCTTTCCATTCGTGCCGGTAATGCACAACCACTTGCAGTTACGGTTACCGATGGCTTCCTGAATCTGCCACGCCAGTTCGACTTCTGACCACATGGGCACGCTAGCCTCGGGGAGGCGATAGAGAGGATTATGCGGAGCAATTCCTGGAGAGACTATGAAAAGTTTGTGCCCTTTCGCGGCGGCTGCCTCGCCCTGGAGCTGTTCGCCCGTGGCGGCGCAATAGTCCACCCGGTCACCAAGTTCCTCACGTGCCTGTTGCAAGGCGTCCGGGTTCGCGTCGTAGCAGGTCACATGGGCTCCGAGAGCGGTCAGCACGTCGGCTGCGGCACGCCCGGACTTCCCCAGCCCCAATACGCCAATGGAAGCACCGGAAAATTGTGTATCTTTCACAGTTTCATCACCCAATCGAAATAAAACAGTCCCACTCCAACGGCCGTCATCAACCCAGCAATAATCCAAAAGCGCACGACCACGGTAATTTCTTTCCAACCCAACAATTCAAAGTGATGATGAATCGGAGCCATCTTAAACACGCGCTTGTGAGTGGCTTTAAAGAACCCGACCTGAATAATGTCACTGATGACTTCCATCACGAACAGACCACCGATAATGATTGCCAGGAACTCGGTGTGGGTGAAAATCGAAACTCCCGCCAGAATACCTCCCAGTGCAAGTGAGCCGGTATCGCCCATAAAAATACGCGCCGGTGAGGCATTCCACCACAAAAATCCAATCAGCGCCCCGACCACTGCCGCACAGAAAATCGCAATGTCCAGCGGGTCGCGGATTTCAGCGTAACACGCGGGAGCTTTCGTGCCCTCGATACCGCAGCGCTGCGAGAACTGCCAGAAAGACATCATGGTGTACCCGCCGAAGACGAAAATCGAAGCGCCGGTCGCTAACCCATCCAGACCATCCGTCAGGTTCACCGCGTTAGACCAGGCTGCCACCAGGAAGTTTGCCCAAATCAGGAACAGCACCACGCCCAGCCCAATACCGGCGAAAGCCAAATCCAGGTTCGTGTCCCGGATGATAGAAATTTTCGTGGAAGCGGGGCTCAGCCCATGTGAGTTCTCAAATCCTAGTGCCAGTCCAGAAAATATGGATCCGACTGCCAGCTGACCAAGTATCTTTCCGGTTGGATTTAGCCCTAAAGAACGGTGTTTGGAAATCTTAATCCAATCGTCTAACCAGCCGATAAATCCCAGCCCGACCAGCAAAAAAATGAGGATCAGGGACGAAACGGTAGGTCCCTTGCCACTGGTGACTACCTGGTGAACGTGTCCCGCTCCCCACCCGATAATGATGGCAAGAATGATGATGACCCCGCCCATGGTGGGCGTACCGCGTTTCGTATAGTGCGCGGTGGGACCATCCTGGCGTATAAACTGACCATACTGCCTGTTGACCAGCCACTTCGCATAGAACGGGGTGACCAGCAGGGCAAAAAAAAGGGCGATAAAACCGGCAGTCAATACCGCAGTCATCGGACGCGGCCCCTTTCTTCAATTTCTTGCGCCAATTTCCACAAACCCGAACCGTGCGAACCTTTAACCAAAATCAAATCACCGGGACGCACAATCTCTTGCAGTAGCCGACCGGCAGCGGTGGCATCCATCACCTGATGACTTTCCCCGTCTCGCTTCAGTGCAGAGTAGGCGCTTTCAATGTGCTTCGCCATCGGTCCGACGGTCAGCAGCACCGAAATTCCGAGGTTCGCGGCGTAACGCCCGATTTCTCCATGCAGTTGCGGAGACGTCTCACCCAGTTCCAGCATATCCCCCAGCACAATCACCACTCGCCGAGTGGCTCCCGATTTCGCAATCACGTCCAGGGCAGCTCGCACCGAATCCGGGTTCGCGTTATACGCATCGTCAATGAGGTCGACTCCGTCTGCCAAATGCACCAGGTTCATGCGATGTTCACTGACCGGAGTAGCATTTGAGAGCACAGTTGCAATCTCGGCAGGAGTCATCCCGGCGACATGCGCAATCGCCGCGGCCGCCAACGCATTGGTGACATGATGCGCACCGAGGAGCTGCAGCTGTACTGGAGCGCTACCCTCCGGGGTGTGCAGCAGGAAACTGCCCCGTGCGGCCTCGTCCAGTCGCAAGTCGGTGATGCGCACCGGGGTGTTCTTTTTCGTTGAAAAGTACATGAGGCGTCCCGAAGTCCGTCCGCTCATGGCTTCCACCCGCGGGTCGTCCGCATTCAAAATGGCCATCCCTGAAGGTCCCAGGTTTTCCAGGATGGTCGCTTTCTCGGCTGCTAAGGCCTCAACCGATGAATACGACTCCAGGTGTGCTACTCCCACCATCAGGACCAGAGCCACATCCAGTGGCGCAATGTCGGTCAGATAGGCGATGTCACCGGGCTGCGAAGCGCCCATTTCCAAAACCAGGTACTCGGTAGACACGTCCGCTTCCAAGACTGTCAGCGGCAGTCCGACCTCATTATTGAATGATGCCACGGGGGCAACAGTGGCACCTTTGGTGGATAAAAGCTGCTTCGTCAGGTCTTTGGTGGTGGTCTTCCCGGCGGACCCCGTAATGCCAATGACGAGTTTTAGTTTGCCGGTTCCTCCGCGGGCTTGGGCACGCAGTTGTCGCAAGTGCGCCCGAGCCAGCCGCCCCAAGGCATATTGCGGGTCGGAGACCTGCAGCACGGTCAACTGGTCCAACTCTTCGGCGGTCGCCCACCCTTGATTGAGAATCTCGGCGCGGTCGTGGCTGACGATGGCAACCTTTCCCCCACGGCGAGCCACGGAACCCAAGAAGTGATGCCCGTCAGTGTTTTCTCCAGGCAACGCCACAAAGACATCTCCGGTGCTGACCAAACGCGAATCGGTGTGCGCACTGCCTTGAATCCGAGTCGAGTTTTCCCCAGGTTCCAAACCAATCGCCTCACGTAGGGCGTCAAGGGTCATATCTATCAAAGGTGGACTCCTTCAAAAGGCAAACAAATCAGCTTTAATCTTATCCCACGCCATCCCCGGTCAGAAAAGGGGGTCAGTTCCGCTTGGACAGAGCCTCGCGGGCGACCACCCGATCGTCGAGGTCATATTGACCTTCCGGCGTGAACATGATGGACTCGTGTCCCCGCCCCGTAATCACGACCGTATCTTCGGGACGCGCGTCTAAAATGGCTCGCTCTATTGCCACCTCCCGCGGGGCGACCTCCACAAATTTTTCCTCGTAACCCTTCATTCCAGCCATCACGTCTCGGCGAATCCCGCTGGGTTCTTCCTCGTGAATATCCCCGTCGGTAACGTAGGTGAAATCTGCCAGCTCGGCAGCAATCTGACCCAAAATCGGACGTTTCCCCGGATCACGCTGTCCGTCAGCGCCCATCACCAACAGCAACCGACCTTTGGTCGAAATCCGCATGGTGTCTAGCAAAACCTTGGTGGAATCCGGGTTGTGTGCAAAGTCCACAATCACCCGTGGCTCTTCACACAGCAGTTCCATCCGTCCCGGCACGTCCAGTCGGATGGGATTCACGGTAAGGTGGCGCAAAATGTCGCCGTCTAACTGACGCGGGCTGGGAGACAATCCTGTCACCACCATGACGATGGCAAGGGCGGCATTGATTGCGTTAAACGTGCCGGGCATCCGTACCTGCACGGAGGCTTCTTTGCCATCGAAAGCCCGCAGTCGCAGTTCGGTAAAGCCACCGTCCAGCTCGATAATTTTCCCTTGCCAATCAGCCGGTCGACCCGTCAGAGACAGGGTCACGAAATCATGTTGCCCGCTACGTTCCAGCTGCTCTGCCAGGCGCTGACCCCACACGCCGTCAACGATGATGACTTGGCGATCACTGCGCTGCTGGGAGAACAGCGAAGCCTTGGTCTGGAAGTATTGTTCCATCGTGCCGTGGTAATCCAAGTGATCCTGGGACAGGTTCGTAAATCCGACGCAAGCAAAATGCAGCGGATCCACCCGCCCCATCGCCAAAGCGTGCGAAGAGACTTCCACCACCATGTGATGCACATTTTCCTGCACCGTCGTAGCCGCGAAAGCTTGCAGCTGCGGGGCTTGCGGTGTCGTGATGAAAGCGGGAGCGGTTTTCTTACCCACCGCGGCTTCTACCGTGCCCACCAGCGAGGACAGGTGCCCCACTCGGTGCAGCAGGTGACGCAAAAGGTAGGTGGTGGTGGTTTTTCCGTTTGTACCCGTCACGCCCCACGCGCTCAATTGCTGACAGGGACGATTGAAGGCAATAGCTGCGGCTTGACCGGCCACGGAAGCCACATCGGGCACGATAATAGCGGGGATGTCCAGGTCCGTGAGGAACGCCATCCCTGCCGGATCGCTCAACACTGCCCCGGCTCCACGCGAAGCTGCGTCGGCGGCAAACTTGGCGCCATGCACGTGGAACCCAGGCATCGCCACAAATAGTTCACCGCCGCGCACCGCTCGATTATCAATCACCGCACCGCGCACACGCCCGCCGTCACCGTGAACCGTGCCGCCCACGGCTTGTGCCAAATCCGTAACTTCGACCCAGGGCAAGCGATGCAAATCCGGCGCGTAGGGGTCAAAAGCAACTTCCAGAGTCATATTTCTCTAATCTCCAATCGGATACAGCTGTGGCTTCGTGTCGGTGGGTGGGATTCCCAGTTCTCTAATCGTAGCCCCCGCAATCTCTTTAAAGGCAGGTACCGCCACCACTGCACCATATATTGAGGCAGAAGGGCGGTGTACCACCACGGTGATAACCACGCGGGGATTATCTGCGGGAAACACCCCGGTAAAGGACCCGACGGTCCCGGTTTGCCTGCCATTGGCTTCAATAATCTGGGTGGTACCGGTCTTTCCTGCCACCGGGTAGCCCTCAATTTGGGCATCGGGAGCGCCACCCTTTGCAGAGACAACACCTTCCATCATGGTCAGCAATTCCCGAGATGTGTCCTTGGTATAGACCCTGGTCCCCGCATCCACAGATCTCTTTTCCATGCTGCCGTCAGGTTTCTTCCACGATTCGATGAGATGGGGTTGCACTTCCACGCCCCCGTTCGCCACCGTGGCGATACCGTTGGTGACCTGGAGGATGGTTGCGGCGATACCTTGACCAAACATGATGGTGTAACGTTGGCGTCCGTCCCATTTTTCGGGCGCTACCAGTAGACCTGCACTTTCGCCGGGCAGTTCAACACCGGTGAGCTTGCCAAAACCGAGTTGTTTCAGTTTTTGATACCGATCGGTGTCCGTCACCAGGTCACCAACCTGGACGATTCCCACGTTCGATGATTTCGCAATAATCCCCGCCGCGGTGAGTGCGTAGGTACCGTGCGGAGTCGAGTCCCGGAAACTTTGCCCGTTAGACATGGTGATTGCAGCCGGCACGGTAAATGTACTGGTAGGAGTAACTTTACCGGCATCAATAACCGCTCCCATGGTGTGAACTTTCAAGGTCGACCCCGGCTCATAAACCGTAGAGACGGCTTTGGATCCGCGATTTTTATCACTGGTTTTGGTGGGATCTGAGGGGTTGACAGTATCCGTCTCGCACAGGGCGAGGATTTTTCCAGTACCGACCTCTTGGACTTCTGCCATGACGGATTGCGCCCCGAACTGAGAGCGAGATTTTTCGACTACCTGCTGACAGGTATTCTGCAAATCCAGCAGGATAGTCGTCTTAATGGTTTGCCCGGCAATGGCTTCCTTACGATAGTTGTCTTGAACCGGGATGGTTTGTCCCTTCCGACCGATTTCCGTGAAGTCTTTGCCATCCACCCCGGCGAGCTTGCTATTTTGGCTCAATTCCAGCCCTGCTAAGCCCACTCCGTCGATATTGGTAAAACCGATGATGTTTCCTGCCACGTTGCCGTTGGGATAGATCCGTTTCGTGATTTCTTCGGGCTCGATGCCTGGGATTCCCAGTTTCGCGACTTTGCGCCAGACTTCGGGGGTCACTTCTTTGGCAATGTACACGAACGTTGAAGGCTTTTTACCGGGTTGCGCGGTCAGTTTTCCGCCCAGCTCGGCGGGTTCAGCTTTCAAAATCGGAGCCAGTTTCTTTGCTGCCGCTGCCGGTCCGTAAGCCGCAACCTCGGGTCGGTCGAATTGGTCATAGATAACCTTCGGGTTACCCTGGGCATCTTTACCCGCGGTCTTCGGCTGAAAATAGGTATTGATTTTAACCTGATTAACCCCGATATTGTAACGTTTCACGGAGGTTGCCATCTGCCTGCCCGACGAGTCCAGAATGTCCCCACGCTGAGCCTTAATGACGTGAATGCGACTGCGCTGATCCTGAGCTGCCGCGGCGAGTTCCGGTCCCTGTACCAACTGCACCACCACCAAACGAACTGCAAAAATGCACAGCACCGCGATGATGGCCCCCACCAACAGGTTTTTTCGGACTCTACTCACCAGACCAGTTTCGCCCCGAGCTGCCCTGTTTTCACGTTCCCACGCCGTGAACGGGAGGGGTTTCGCCAGGCGAGACGCCCTCGCAACCCCTAGTGCGCAGCTTTCCCGGGAATGATTTCGCCAGTCGACAATGTCACATAGCCCTGTTCCCCGGCGGGAACCAATCCGATTTCGCGGGCTTTTTCTGCCAGATATTGCGGCGATTGGGCTTCACGAGCCTGGGTCACCAAGTCAGCTTGCTGGTCGAGCAACAAATTCAACTCGTTTTGCATGGCATACATGTCGTAGGAAGTCATCGCCAACTGAGTATTGATGACGACGGGTACGACCAGAGCAACGACGAGCATCGCTGCCACCGTCAGCCACATAGGCCACGTGATACGACGCTTCTGAAAATTCGGAACCAGTTGCAGCTGCGGTCGGGAGGCACTCCGAGCCGGGAGCGGCGTCCCAGCAACACTGCCGGGTTTGCGCAAAGCCAGGTTGGAAGTGGCTACGTTAGTCACGAGGGGTCTCCTTCATCTAGGGGGCGGACAGGGTTTTGAGCACGTAATTTCATCAGGGTGGGAAACCGTTTTTCTGCCGGTTTTGGTTTGGTTCTCACAAGGTTCCCCGCGCGAGTTTCCGGGTGGGGTTCCCGCGTCTTTTCCACGGCGCGCAATCGCAACGAGGCGGCGCGTGGATTCTGAGCGACCTCAGACTCATCAGCTAGACGAGAGCCATGTGTGAGGTCGCGCAGCCAAGGCTGCGCCTGTTCAGGCAGCACGGGTAACCCCTTGGGCGCCGCGGGGTGAATCCCTGCCGCGAAAGCCCTCTTGACCAGGCGGTCCTCCAGGGACTGATAGCTTTCAACCACGATGCGTCCACCGACTCGCACGCTTGCCAGCGCCTTTGTCAGGAAACGTTCCAAATCGCCGAGTTCGTCGTTAACCGCCACCCGCAGGGCTTGGAACGTGCGTTTGGCAGGGTTCCCTCCGGTACGCCGCGCCGGGGCGGGAATCGTGTCGCGGATGATTTGTACCAGTTGTCCGGAAACTTGCAAAGGCTGATTCTGTCGGGCTTTCACGATAGCTTTCGCGAGGGGCCAAGAAAATTTTTCTTCACCGTAGGTGTGCAGCACCGCGGCAATTTCTTCTACCTCTGCCAAGTTCAAGAAATCGGCGGCGGTGAAACCGGAGCTCTGATTCATTCGCATGTCCAGAGGAGCTTCCGGATGCGCATAGGCAAAACCGCGTTCCGCCTCGTCCAGCTGCAGTGACGAAACTCCTAGGTCAGCTAAAATCCCGTCGACTTGGCTCAGACCGTGTTGCGCCAACACGTCGTCCAGTTCCCCGTATGTCGTACCGACGATGCTGAGGCGATTGGCGAAATCACTGAGTCGAGTTGCCGCCAAATCCCGAGCCTGCGGGTCACGGTCGATACCGATGATTCGCAACTGCGGATGGCTCTCCAATAGGTATGCGCTGTGTCCCCCCATACCGAGAGTGGCATCGACCAAGACAGGACCTTGAACATTGTGAAAGTCGGCGGTGGAGGAAAGTGGGGTGACAGCTTCTGAGGTGGGGGTCAAAGCGGGTGCCAGTAAATCAGCGCACACCGCAGCCAGCACCGGCTGGTGGATTTCGGCAACTGATTTCACGTTTCTTCTTTCTCCTCAGGGTATACCCCCGTGTTTCTAGCGTCTCCCGCGTTAGCCAGGTTTCCCACCGTGTCTGCCTGCGGGGAAGAGCATTCAGAATCGGTAGGACACCAAACCCACGCGGGTTTATGCAGTTATGCGCGAGTTTTCTCACAGCAGCCCCGGAAGGATTTCTTCCGAAACTTCTGAAAAGTCCTCCTCGGCGGCAGCCAAGAATTCGTTCCAGGTCTTGAGGTCCCAAATCTCGACCCGGGAACCCGCTCCGAAAACCGCCAGGTCACGGTCTAATCCGGCGTATTCACGCAGTGCGGGCGGAATGTTAATCCGTCCTTGCTTGTCCGGGATTTGATCGCTCGCCCCAGATAGCAGCACGCGGGAAAAGTTGCGCGCCTGCTTGTGGGTGAGGGGAGCCTGGCGGAGTTCCGCGTACAGGGCTTGGAACTCGCCAGTCTCAAACGCATAAACGCAGTGGTCTTGACCCTTGGTCAAAACGACTCCGCCTGCGAGTTGCTCCCGAAAGCGGGCAGGCAGTATCAGGCGACCCTTGTCATCGAGCTTTGGCTCGTAGGTCCCTAAGAACACGACCTTCCCTTTCACCCTCAGCGTGACGCTGAATTTTGACCCGATACCTATAAGGTTTTCGTTATACCCCACTTTACTCCACTTTCATCCACGAATATGCAAAAACGCGATAAATTTCGCATTTTTAACAAAAGAATCGTTGAAAATTCAGAGAATTATTGAGTGGAGGAAATATTTGCAATTATCCCCTCAAGGACGGATTAAAAGGGACGTTGAGAAACAAAAAAACCGGCTACCGAAACTCGGTAACCGGATAAAACCCTCGAGTCAGCGACTCGACACAAGGTGAGGTAACAGACTATTCACCCTGTTGGCGACGCTCCCAGCGCTCATTTTGGCGATCCATAAAGGAACCGCGCGAAGCTGGCGCGCCGGCGGGCTGGCTGCGAGGGGCAGGCTTCGAAGCGGAAGACTTTGACCCGACCCCAAAAATTTTCAAAAACCCCAGGACGATAACCACGAACCCCAGCACTCCCACGAGAGTACCTAAGAAATCCAGACCATTCAGATAGGGCGTGGCAATGAGCCCTCCAATCAGGACCGTCGCCCCAATCAGCACCAAAACGACCCCGAAAGCAACCCGCCGCGGGCGACTCACCGCAGGCTCGCCGACCTTCGTGGAAGTCTGACGCATCCTGTCAGCCATTCTGGGATCCTCATTGTGGAGCTGAGCCTCCATCTGCGCCAGGACTTGCTTTTCATAGTCCGACAATGCCATGACCATGCCCTTTCAATGCGCGGTCGAGGAAAACATCCCAAAACCAAAACCAACATGTTACTACAAACCAGTTTACCTGTTTTTATCCTAATCGCGCCACATGACCTGGAAACGAATCGACCGAAACTCGATAAACAGCCCTTTTTACTGGTTTAATTGTGTTATGCAAGCGTTAATTATTGGTCTGTGGTGGGTTGTGGCACTAATCTTAGCGGCAATCCTCATCTATCGAGCACGTCCTCAGAGCAGCGTAGAACGCTACCGTATCCAGGCGTATATCAAAGAAGTCGAGCCCCTCACCGAGGACGACACCATGCGTTCCCTGCCTTACGAGGTCACGGTCCTTTTGCCATTTCAAGACCCCGGTGAAGCTAACTCATACTATTACGTAACTTTAAACCCCGAAGACCTCCATGTCGGTCGAGCTCGGACCTGCGCTCGCTATCACCTTCCGCTGCCCGCATGGGTCTCGGTTGTCGATCCACGCGACATCCGTTTTGAAAACTCTCACTCCTGGAACACGGAAACCATCATCAACGCGGTACTGCTGCTGATTGCACAGTTCATCATGACTGGCATCTGCCTGTTCAACATGGAACTCATCACGAACTCAGACCCCTATTTCGTGCTCCTGTTCCCGTCCACGATACTGTTCTTTGCATTCGCCACTCTCTATGGTCTCCTGCGCTTTGGACAAGCTGTCGCGGTGTGGGTTCGCGTGACGTCCAGCCCCGCCACCGTGCCGGCTTCGATCAGCGGCATTCGACGCCTCAACGGTCGCGCCGGGCGCCCCGGCGGCTTTGAAGTGTCCCTGCTGTGGGCACCGCTAGGAATGCCGGCACAATACGGCAAAGTGCGAATTCCCGGTTTCCAGCGACGCACCAGCCTTTTGCTGCAAAAACTGGTGCGAACCCAGTTAAAGGAAGAAGCGGAAGGAGTGTGGCGGGTCAACCCGGCAATTCCCCCGGAACATTCCCAACCCCATACGGCGGTTTCTGAACTGCACACTCCCGACGGACCTACCATGGTGAAAATCACCGCCTTACCGGAAAATGATCCGCGATTTGACCCGCGTCCTCCAAAAGCTCGCGCCGCCGCAGAAAAAGCCCGACTAAAGCGAGAGGCGGAACTGTTGGCGCAACGCGAAGCCTTTGAACGCGCCACCGCACGAGCCCGCATTGAGGAAGCTAATCGGGCGGAACTCGGCGACGAAACAAACAGTCTCGATGAAGTCGCCGCCCAGGGACCTCAGGCTTGGTATTACCCGATGAACCCCTCGCAGGTAAACCTGGTGGGAGTGGGCACAGATCCGGGAAATCGCGCAAATCTGATTGGACCCGGCATCGGCTGGCTCGGCATAGCTATATTGACCGGGCTGACTGTAGCATGGCTCGGTTTTATCAATCCCGACATTATGTTCCCGGTCTACAATGCCCCCTCCGGGGATCAGCCACTGGGTGGTTGGACTCGCTAACCATCCGGTATTTCAGGAGACCGGTCTGGGTTAATCCTCCGGGGTATCGCGACGGTGACGCCCCCGGCGAGGACGGAGCCGTTCAATGTTGCGTTTCTCATAAGGCGTGTCGCGCAGGGAAGAAATCCCAGAAGCATCGGCGACCGGGAGGGACTCTTCATTAAGGTTTGAGAGTTTCGCCCCGCGATTCAACCGATCGGTGCGTTTCAAAAATTCTTCAAGACGAGCCCCAAGTTCTTCAGCGGTAGGCAGCGGTTCCTCTGGAGTTTCAATAATCGCCATCGGTTCGGCTTCGTCAAAATGCTGTTCTAGAATCTCGACGATGTGTCCAGCTTCCTCGGACTGTTCAACCATCTGGTTGATTTGTCCCAAGGTGAGGGCAGAAGCCGCTTCGATGTCTCCTACGGGCAGTGCCAATCCGGTCTTTGCTGCCACCGCGGACATCAGCGCCGCAGCCGCCGGCGGGTAGTCCCCTTCTGCCAAATAATACGGTACCGCCGCAATGATTCCGACCGCATCCAGACCGGTTTGTCCCAAGGTGAACTCGATGAGTTGGTCCATCCCTGCCGGCAAAATCATCTCACCGACCATTTTGGGCTGCTTGGGCAGGCTCTCGGAACGAGCCCCGTGCAGGTGCACCGGAGTGGGGCGAGTATGGGGTACTCCCGCGGGCATTCCCGTCACGCCGACGGTCTGACGCACGCCTAGACGCCGCACAATCTCTTGGATAGTCTCCAAAAACAGATTCCATTGGGCATCCGGCTCGGGACCGTGGAGCACCAAGAAATTTCGATCATTGTCATCGCTGAGTAAATCGAGACGAATTTCGGGCATTTCCACTTCGGTAAACTTCCAGTCCGAAAAGCTCAACCAGGGACGATGGGAACGAAAATCTACCAATTTATCGGAATTGAAGGTCGCAATAGTCTGATGCGGCAGGGCTTCCACCAAGTGTTCCAACATACCCCGCCCAGAATGTCCGGCATCCATCGCCCCGTTGAGGTGATGCAGCATGACATCGGCATGACCACTGAAGTCCGCGCCGGGCGCTAATAAAGAATCAAATTTGTTTGCGTCCATTTTTCCCTCGAAAAGTTCAACCCCTAAATGTTATCAAGACTTGCCCCCAATTCGCTCCCCGTAAGCCTTTTAGGGCATAATTGAGTACCCTTTTGATGCCTTGAGGAGAGAAAAATTGGCTGACGCAACGGTGCCGTCGTCCCAGCAATCCGAGATTGCCAAGGAACAGACTTTCGTTGACCGCGCCTATAAAACTCTCGATGAAATGCGGGTCTATTACCGGCGGCGACAAGACGAGGTCGCCGCAGAGATGAGTTCTAATCCCTCTGCCAGGGCTGACCGCGATGCTTTAGCAGCCCATTATGGTGATGCCGCTACACGCCTGGAAAGTGTGGAAAATCGCCTGGTCTTTGGAGGTTTAAACCTAAACGACGGGACCAGTTTCCACATTGGTCGGATTGGTTTACGCGACTTTGACCCCACCGACGCTGAGTCCGCTACCCCGGAGCTTTCCCCGACTGAGAACTCTCCCGCGGACCTAGCGCCGACATCACCAGAAAAACTTGCCGATATGCCTGGCGAAGGCATGTCTCGTCAACTGCTGGTGGATTGGCGAGCGAAAGTCGCCCAGCCTTTCTATCAAGCTACGGCAGTAGCCCCGATGGGAGTGTGGAAGCGGCGACACGTCGCCACCAGTTTGCGTCAAGTGGTGGGCGTGGAGGACGAACTGTTGACTTCCTCCCCTGACACTGATGCTGTGCAAACGGCAACGCTGCAGGGTGAAGGTGCTTTGATGGCAGCGCTCTCACGTGCCCGTAGTGGTCAGATGTCGGACATTGTCTCAACGATCCAAGCGGAACAAGACCGGGTGATTCGTTCTGACCTGAATGCTTTTTTAGTGGTGCAGGGCGGACCGGGAACCGGCAAGACCGCGGTGGCACTGCATCGGGCGGCTTACCTACTCTATGCCCACCGCGATCAGCTGGATTCACAAGGGGTGTTGGTCGTTGGTCCCAATCACACGTTTTTGCGCTACATCGAGCGAGTACTTCCTGCCCTGGGCGAGACCGGAGTGGTTAGCCTGACTATTGGAGAATGTTTCCCCGGTGTACACACCGTGGCAGAGCGTCCGGAGTTGCGCGCTCTGAAAGGCGACACCCGCTGGATTAAAGTCGCCGCCGCGGCCGTGGCAGATTTGAAACGTCCGCCCCGCGAAGATCAAATGCTGCAACTGGATCACGTCCAACTAAATCTGAGCGCCGCTTTGGTTCGTGACGCGATGGAAGCCGGATCACACGGTGGCTCCACCCACAATCAGCACTGGGCGGCATATGCCAAATTCCTGGTTCGCGAGTTGACCAAGCTCTATGCCGGTCAGACCCCCACCAAAGAAGACATGGAGTGGATGACCGAGGAAATCCGAGCTTCTGCGGAAGTTCGCCGGGCAGTCAACCGCTGCTATCTCCCCGCGTCTGCCCCTGACCTGTTGGCGCGTCTCTATGCTTACCCGGATTATTTGCAGCGTATCGCTTCGGGAATTTTCACCGCGGAGGAAATCGCCGCCTTGCAACGTCCCAAGACCAGTCCCTTTACCGATGCTGATGTGCCCATTTTGGATGAGCTGGCAGAGTTGCTGGGACCCCTACCCGGAATGACAGATTCGGCGACGCAGCGCCGCAATCGCGAACAGCGCGAAATTGAACGCGCGGCAGAGGCCATCGAGGCAATGGATCTGGGCGGAGGACTCATCAACGCACGGATGTTGGCGCGTTCATCCCGCGGTGAAGTCAGTCTCTCTCCCCTGGCTCAACGCGCCCGCGCGGACCGCTCCTGGGCTTACGGTCACGTGGTTGTGGACGAGGCACAGGAGCTTTCCCCGATGGACTGGCACCTGTTGCTGCGCCGGTGCCCCTCCCGGTCGTTCACCGTGGTTGGTGACGTGAACCAAACGTCGCAGCGCTCATCGAGTCCGCTGTCTTGGGAAACTCTGCTGGGACCTGCCCGGCGCGCTGCGCCGGTGATGGAACAGCTCACCATCAACTACCGTACCCCTCGTGCCGTGATGGATTTGGCGCAAAAGGCGCTGGCGACCACCGAGCACACGGTAGTGCCGTTGCAATCAGCGCGGGACGTAGCGGACTCCCTGGTGTTTACACGTCTCCAGGGTGAGCCACATGCGAATCTGCACGAACCAGTCTCTGGACCGGGGAACCTGGTGCCTACGCTCCGCGAAACCCTTCAGGATGAAACAGCACGTTTAGAGGCAGCAGTCGGTTCGGGTGCCGGTAAGCTGGCGATTATTGTCCCCACTGCGGCGCATTCGTACCTGGCTGCGACTTTGGGCTTGGAAACCGCGGATGTGGTAGCTGACCAGGTGTGTTGCCTGGATCCGCGAGCGGCAAAAGGTCTGGAGTTTGACACCGTCATCCTGGTGGAACCAGCCGTTATCGCTGACCAGTCCGCCGGGGATTTGTATGTGGCGATGACGCGCTGCACGAAACGGATGCATGTTTTAGCCAGCGTTTTACCCGCCGGAATGGAACTTTGCCCCACCGCGCCGTAAAGCCACCCCTTGAGATGAGCCCTGACGTGGGATTTCAGCACTGCGCTCTTTTGGTCTACAGTGGTGATATGACGAAGATACTGC
The DNA here is from genome assembly GCF_000185445.1 of Mobiluncus holmesii ATCC 35242. Lineage (NCBI taxonomy): Bacteria > Bacillati > Actinomycetota > Actinomycetes > Actinomycetales > Actinomycetaceae > Mobiluncus > Mobiluncus holmesii. Next base: position 899,284 of record NZ_GL622346.1, read on the forward strand.
TGCTTGAAAACCCCCACGAAGTCGCGAACAAAGTATTTAGCGACGCAAATGTCCAAGTCGACCGGATAGATGGTTCTCTGGATGAAAACGACCTGATTAAGGCTCTCCAGGGCTATCAGATGGTTGGGATTCGCTCCAAGACGAACCTGAGCAAACGAGTTTTTGATGAATGCCCGGACTTGGTCTGCGCTGGGACTTTCACGATTGGTACCAACCAAATCGACTTGAAAGAAGCAGCGAAACACGGGGTGGCAGTGTTCAACGCCCCTTATTCCAACACGCGTTCCGTAGCGGAGCTAGCCATCGCTGAGATTATTGCGCTGGCACGTCAACTGCCAGTACGCAACGCTCACCTGCAAAATGCTGATTGGCAAAAGACCGCCAAGGGCTCTCATGAGGTGCGTGGCAAGACCTTGGGGATTATCGGCTATTCTTCGACCGGTACCCAGCTGTCCATCTTGGCAGAAGCTATGGGGATGAAAGTCCAGTTCTATGACTTGGCAAAGAAGCTGCCCATCGGCAACGCGAAACAGTGCAACTCCCTCGAGGAAGCCCTGCAAGGTGCTGACTTTGTATCCTTGCATGTGGACGGGCGTGCTTCTAATAAAAATATGTTTACCAAAGTACAGATGAACCAGATGAAACCAGGGGCGAAGCTGTTGAATCTGTCCCGTGGTTTCGTCGTCAATCTCGATGATTTGGCAGAGGCTCTGGATTCCGGTCAAATTGGGGGCTGCGCCATCGACGTGTTCCCTGATGAACCGCGCAAAAATGGTGAGGAGTTCCACTCCCCGATTATGGGTAAGGAAAACACCATCCTTACTCCGCACATTGGCGGGTCCACCTTGGAAGCTCAAGAGGACATTGGCTGGTTTGTGGCTGGCAAGATTTGCACTTACCTGCAGTCCGGTGAAACCGTGATGAGTGTAAACATGCCGAATTTGAGCCTTGAGCCGACGGATAACACCAAGTACCGCATCACTTTGATTCACAAGAACGTCCCTGGCGTAATGGCGAAAATCAACCAGTTGTTCTCTGATGCCGGAGTGAACATCGAAGGTCAGGTCTTGGGCACTAACGGCGAAGTCGGCTACGTTATCGGTGATATTTCCTCCGAAATGCCCAAGGCAGCGCTCGATGAGATTGCCAAGTTTGATTCCACGCTCTCCGTGCGCTGCATTCCGATGGCGCACTTCGTTCGAGACGAAGAGACCGCGATTAACTAACTCCTCTACGGGGCTCAAAAGGTCGGGTCGACGGCTTGGCATGTCCCGTAGACTGATTAGTGTTTCCGTGCAAATTCCGGGTGAAAGGGATTTGACCGGCATGTTTGCGTTAGGGTGGAAGTATGACTGAAACAGTGGATTTGTTGGAACTGGCTCCCGCCGCGGGTATTCACCTACCTAGGTACGTGCATACTCCGCCCGAGGATGATTCTGAGCTGACCAAACGGATGCGTCTGCTCTACAATCCGGACGTTCCAGCGCAAATCCCCGTCACTGATCAGTTGATGATCGACGTCTTGCGCACTCAGTCCAATAAATATCCCCGCCGTGTCGCTTTGGATTTTTTCGGCGCCACCACGACTTATCGGGAACTGGGCGAAAATGTGCAGCGCACTTCGGCGCTGCTACTTCAGCACGGGGTCAAGCGCGGGGATCGAGTTTCGGTTGTGGCTCCGAATTGTCCCCAGTTCGTCTATCTGCTCTATTCCTGCCTGCAGCTGGGAGTGGTGTGTGTGTTGCACAACCCGTTGGCTGCCCCAATGGAGTTGAAGTGGCAAATCGAAAATGCCGAATCGAAACTGGTTTTTGTATGGCAAAAGACTGCTTTAAGCGTCGCCGAAATGGTACGTGGCATGGACACCGAAATTATTTCTATCGATGTCTCTGCCGCCCTGCCGCGCCGGTTGCGTGTTGCCCTGCACCTGCCGATTAAGAAGGCCAAGGAGTTTCATAATCAGCTTTGCGACCCGCAAGCCAAGGATTTACCCGATTACGATACCCTGCTGGAAAAGCAAAAACCGCATAACCGCATCGTGCGAGTCGATCCTGACGTTCCCGCCGTGATGCTGCACACGGGCGGAACCACCGGCAAACCGAAAGCGGTTATTTTGACCAACCGCAACTTGGTGTCGAACTTATTTGCCAATACAACTTGGGTGACCAAGCTGCGTCCCGGCAAGGAAACCTGGTTCTGTGTTCTGCCGTTTTTCCACGCTTTCGGTCTGACCCTGTCTCTGAACGGTGCGATTGGTTTGGGAGCCACCGCGGTGATTTTCCCGAAATTCAGCACCAGAGCAGCCCTAGCCGCTCAACGCCGACGTCCGGGCACATTCATTGTGGGAGTGCCTCCGATTTTTGACCGGCTCGCGAAAGCAGCCGAGAACAACCCGAAGATTGACCTTTCAACTTTCCGATACGCCATTTCCGGAGCCATGCCACTGACCCAGGAGGTTGCAAAACGCTGGGAAAAAGCTACTTCCGGCTACATCATCGAGGGCTACGGGATGACGGAAACTTCTCCGACGGTATTGGGTTCCCCGATGAGCCCCGAACGCAAGCTCGGTTATATGGGTATCGTGTTTCCTTCCATTCAAGTGCGAGTCGTCGATCCCGACACCCTCGTTGATGTTGAACCTGGCGAAGTCGGGGAACTTATCGTCAAAGGACCGGGGTGCTCTCCCGGTTATTGGCGTGACCAAGTGGAAACCGATTTACTGTTCACCCCGGATCGTTGGTTGCGCACCGGCGACTTGGTTGAAGAACACGAGGGATTCTTACGGATGAGTGACCGTCGCAAAGAGCTCATCATCATTTCTGGTTTCAATGTCTACCCCTCGGTCGTGGAGGCAGCAATTGCTTCAATGCCCCAGGTCGCAGAGGTCGCCGTGGTCGGCATTCCCGATCAAGCTGACCCTGCCCGAGGTGAACAGGTCCATGCGGCAGTGGTGCTCAATCCCGGAGCGACCCTGACTTTAGACAAGATTCGAGATTGGGTTGCCGATTCACTCCCCCGTTACGCAATTCCGCGTTCAGTTTCCTTCCCCGAGCAGTTGGCACATAACCAACTGGGCAAGATTCAGCGTCGCAAAGTGCGTCAGACCGTTATGGAACGCCTCTCTGAAGGCTTCCGCATGTAGGGGTTATATCCGCGGAGGAAAGTGGCGTGACGGCTTCCTGAGGAATCCGGATCAGCTCCCGTCTAGCTGTGCGAATGATTCTTTAACGAAGCAATGGCGTCCTCAAAATCCTCCAGGGAATTGAATTCAGAATAAACCGAGGCGAAACGCAGATAGGCCACTTCATCCAGTTCCTTAAGCGGTTCCAAGATAGCTTTGCCGACTTCTTCGGAATTGATAATGGCCTTTCCGGAGGCACGCAGGGTTTCCTCCACGCCTTGCGCCATGAGAGCAAGCTGATCCTCGCTAACTGGACGACCTTGGGTAGCTTTAGCTAGACCGGCAATGACTTTACTGCGCCGGAACGGTTCCGTCGCTCCGGAGCGTTTTTTAATCAGCAACATTGTGGTTTCCAAAGTGGTGAAACGCCGACCGCAACTGGGACATTCGCGACGCCGCCGAATGGAGGCACCATCATCGGCAGTACGAGAATCAATCACTCGGGAATCCTCGTGATGACAAAACGGACAGTGCACGTCGCCCTCCTTAACCGCTGCAAGACTATAGGTTTCACCGTAAGTGCAAACCGAAGTTTTCGCAAGCTGGAGAATAGGGCTGGACACATCCATTTCAGTAAACCGGAACCAGCAGCGTTTGCCCGGCGTTCAACACAGAACTCGCATCCAAGGCATTTGCGTCCATCATATCCGCCAAGACCTCGTCAGCGGGGACACCGGTAGCGTTAGCAGCGGCAATGTCCCACATCGTGTCTCCCGGCACCACCGTGTGTAGCGTGAAATCCGTGGGGACGAAATCCGGGCTGAGCCCTAGCCCCAGCACCATCCCCAGGAACACCATCACGAGAGCAGCCAAGATAAACAGTGCCACGCGTAAAGCCGCGGCATCCCACGACAAAACCGACTGTGCAGATGCAACAGAGGACTCCCGCGCTTTTGAAACCAGATGTAAGTAAGCCGGACGAGATTGCCGCCCTCTCGAAGCACGCACCGCCGGATGATTTGGAGCTAGCTCACAAAGCTCAAAATCCGAGAAACTCGGCGCTAAAACCGCTGTCATGGTAGTCCCTCCATTCATTCGAACATTTGTTCGTTCGAACATCTGTACGTATAATATAAACCATCGCCGGCGCGTTGTCGAGTCAAAATCGAACATTTGTGCGACTATTGATTTTGAACGCAAAACCAGCCGGACGATTGCCAGTCTGACATAGACCCCAGAGACGAAAATCTGCGAGTTACGTCAGATGCCTTTTGCAGCTATTGCGCGCAAATTATCCAGATAAAAGGAGCAGCCGTGAGCGACCTGACCAAACGACAGCAGGAAGTATTAACCACCTTGTACCGGCTCAGTCAAAAGCTCGCCTATCCCCCTTCGGTGCGAGAACTCGCCGAGGCCATGGGTCTGTCCTCCCCATCCTCCGTCAAGCACCATCTGGATGTGCTGACCCAAAAGGGCTACCTGCGCCGCGCTCCCAACACCCCACGCGCTTTGGAATTTGTGAAACTTCCCGAGGGCTTCGAGACACCCTCACCAGACCCGGTATCCGGGGCATCCCAATCTGCCACCATTACCACCATTCCGGTGGGTATCGCGGACACTGCCGTGGCAACCCCGGTTCCCCTGGTAGGACAAATTGCAGCAGGTGCCCCCATCACAGCAGAGGAAATGGTTGAAGATACTTTTGCCCTGCCCCGACGCTTCACCGGTTCGGGCGAATTGTTCATGCTCACGGTAAAGGGCGATTCCATGCAAGAGGGCGGAATTTTAGACGGCGATTGGGTCGTGGTGCGCCACCAGAACGAAGCTCGCAATGGTGAAATCGTAGCAGCGATGCTTGACGGCGAGGCTACCGTAAAAGAATTTTCCCGCGCCGACGGTCACGTTTGGCTGCTGCCCCACAATGAAAACTATGCGCCCATCCCCGGCGACACAGCCACCATTTTAGGCAAGGTCGTCACCGTAATCCGTTCCCTGTGACGTTTGGGTCACAGCCCGCTCTAGGGAACTTGCTTTTGCAGTCGTCGCAAAGCGTCCAACACTACCTGAGAGTCTTCCGTAGGCCACAAGGGTGGCAAGGAGGCTCGCAAAAATCCTCCGTACCGCGCAGTCGCCAGACGTGAATCCAACACCGCGACTACCCCGCGATCCGTGGCTGAACGCAGCAGCCGCCCGGTTCCCTGTGCCAGCAACAGGGCGGCATGTGTCAGGGAGACTTCCATGAAGTCGCTGCCCCCAGCACGTTTAACCGCGTCACAGCGCGCCTCGATTACCGGGTCGCTGGGCACCGGGAAAGGGATGCGGTCAATCAACACTAAACGGCACGTATTGCCGGGTAAATCCACGCCCTGCCACAGGGAGAGAGTGCCCATTAAACAGGCGGAGGCGTCTTCGCGCATATCCTTGACCAGGGCTGCCATAGAATCCTCACCTTGGACCATGATGGGCAAATCGGTACGTTCTCTGAGCACTTCCCCAGCGCGCTCTGCCATCTTGCGTGAGGAAAACAGTCCCAATGCCCCACCCCCCGAGGCTTCCACCAAGTCGACCAGTCGATTCCAGAACACGTCGGGGTGCTCCCCCCGTGTGGGAGCCGGTAAGTCCCGTGCCAGGTACAAAATTCCTTGACGATCGTGACGGAATGGAGAACCGACGTCTAACGTCTCCGGCTTCGGAGTGTCGAGCTGCAAACCCATCTTGTGCACGAGCGGCGCAAAGGTACCCCCTAACTTGAGCGTGGCAGAGGTCGCGATGATGGCGTGTTCATTCCACAATCGATTCGCGAGCTTTCCCGCCACATCCAAGGGAGCGGTGTACAGCCGGGGTTCTTGGTCGCCATCACGTCCCCGAGTCAGCCACAGAATCGTTTCCCCGTTCGCAACAGATTCTGGGGTCATCGTCTCAAGCGTATCTAACAGGCTGGTCAGCGCGGCTTTCGCGACAGCAATCTTGGCTGCATCCGCGCGTTGCCCTCCGGTGGATTCTGTGTCAGCTCCGGCTTTCGCGCTTAATTCTGTCAGGGCAGTTTTCAAGGGTGACAGGGCCAGCATCCGGCATTCCGCTACCGCCGCGGGCATTTCCGTGAAACGGCTATCTTCCAAATTCTGCAGTGCCACGCCTAGCATGATGGCTTGCTGCGCGAGTTCCTCGCTACCGGAAACCCCCAAACTGGCTGCTGCTTTGGCACAGCTGGCCAACATATTGGCACTGAACTCAGTGGATGCCTGGGAACGTACCCTCTCGGATAGCTCATGAGCCTCGTCAATGATGATGGCCTCACACGGGGGTAAGGGATTCTGTTTTCCGGCAGCCTCCAGACCAATCATGGCGTGGTTAGTTACAACAATCTGCGCCTGCGCTGCCTTATCGCGAGCTGAAACTTGAAAGCATTCGGAACGAAACGGGCATTTTTCGCCGACACATTCCAAGCTGGACAGGGAAACCTGCCGCCAGGCTCGGGCGGTGATACCGCGCGGAGCTTCATCTCGATCCCCGGTCGTCGTTTCCCGAGCCCACTCGTAGAGTCTTTTCGTTTCAGCAGCAAATCCCTGCATTTGGCGTGTGGTTCTCGCCCCCGGTCCCGCCGTGGTCTCGCCACTTCCGGCAATCCCAGAAAACGGGGAATCTTCCATGGTGGAGAACAAATCGTCCTCGCTCCCTTCATATCCACCGTTCAATTTGTGCAGGCAGACATAGTTTTGCCAGCCTTTGAGGACCTCCACACGCAGGGCAGAACCGGTAACATTTTGCACCGCTTCCACCGCCAGGGGGGCATCTTTAGTAATAATTTGGCTTTGCAGAGCCAAAGTTGCAGTAGAAATCACCACGCGTGCGTCCTCGTGCAGGCAGTACAACAACGCCGGCAGTAAATATCCCAGAGATTTTCCGGTCCCAGTCCCAGCCTGAACTGCTAATTTTCCGCCTGATTGCAGTGTTCGTTCCACCGCAGCTGCCATCGCAGCCTGTCCTGGTCGTTCACTTCCTCCCAATAGAGACACCGCCGCAGTAAGTGCCTTTTGCAGCTCTGAACTGGGAATATAACCAGCAAAAGAATCCCCCGAAGCAGTCGGGTCGACCGCCGTCTCGTCATCTCTCGTTGGCGCCACTGTCGTCTCCCTCGCTGGTACCGCAATCATCTTCCATTGCTTGATTTAACAGTTTTGCCCCCAAAGCCGGAGGCACCCAAGCGTCTATGAAAGTGCCGTCTGCACGGTTCTGACGAGTCAAAAGTTTGCCGTCACGATATATTCGTTCTAATAGACCCGTGTTTTCCCACTTCACCACCACCCGGACTCGTTGCCCCGGCCACGGTAAACGGTCAGCGATGGATTGCTGCAGAGCTTCGATGCCTTTCCCAGTCCGGGCGGAAACATAGTATGCCTCTGGTAAGGAATGACGCAGCAACGCGAGGGCGGGAGCCGAAGCCTGATCGATTTTGTTTACCACCATCATCACGGGAATCTCCTCGATACCCTCCACAAGTTCCAGAGTGGCATCCACCGCCGCGACCTGCGCCATAGGGTCAGGGTTAGAACCATCCACAACATGCAAAATCAAATCAGCCATGGCGGTTTCTTCCAAAGTGGAACGAAACGCCTCAACCAGCTCGGTGGGCAGACGTCTCACGAACCCAACCGTATCTGCCAGAGTATATTCCCGACCCTCGGGAGTATGAGCCCGACGCACACTGGGATCAAGCGTGGCGAACAGGGCATCATGCACCAGCAGATTAGCCCCTGCCAAACGATTCAGCAACGAGGACTTACCAGCATTGGTGTACCCCACAATCGCGACCGCGGGTATTCCTCCCGCTTTACGACTGGCTCGTTTGGCCTCCCGGGTCGGAGCCAAAGCCTTCAGGTTGCGCCGTAGTCTTGCCATCCGGGACCGAATTCGACGCCTGTCGAGCTCAATTTTGGTTTCGCCCGGACCACGAGCGCCGATACCATCTCCCGCGGCAGCGCGTCCCCCGGCTTGCCGGCTCATAGATTCACCCCAACCGCGCAGCCGCGGCAGCAAGTATTCCAGCTGGGCCAGCTCCACCTGGGCTTTACCTTCCCGTGAGGTAGCGTGCTGGGCAAAAATATCCAAAATGAGGGCAGTGCGGTCGATGACCTTAACTTTCACCACGTCCTCCAGGGCGCGACGTTGACTGGGGGCTAACTCATCATCAACGATGACCGTGTCTGCCCCCAGAGTAGCAACCTGAGTTTGCAGCTCGTGGGCTTTTCCCCGTCCCAAGAAAGTTGCCACGTCAGGCTTATCACGCCGCTGCAACAACCCGGCAAGCACGACGGCTCCCGCCGTTTTCGCCAAGGCAGCAAGCTCTTGCAGAGACAGCTCAGCCTCGTCTCGGTCGGCGGCAAAAATCCCCACCACGATGACTTTTTCTAGGCGAACCTCACGGTACTCGACCTCACTAATGTCCTGCAGCTCGGAGCCAATAGATTCTACCCGCCCCAAGGCATAGCGATCAGCCCACCGCTGGGCTTGCTCAGCGCTGTCGAGCTGAGACCAGGATGCCATGTCGGACTCGGGCTCCCCTCCCGCCGGCGGCACAGCAGCGGGCGAAAGGAAATCCAAGTTCGGGTAATCCTCCGTGTTTTCCTGCAAGTTATAGTCCTTCCGCCTAGAATTTAGGGTATCTCCTAGCCCATGCAAGTAAAGGTTTGAGCTTTGGCTTTAAAGGATACAACGGACCCCGGAGACGAAAATTTCGATGCTCCGTCGGTTCGGCGTGTCTCCCCATTTGGTCAGTCGCTTCCACGCACGGCTCCCGTCCCCAGCCCCACCGACGATCGCCTCAAGAAGCGCCACAAATCCTTGTTCAATGTGCCTGACTGGCGCCCCGAGGAAGAAATTATCCTCGAAGCTGCTGAGCTCGATTCCACCATTATGGTTCCCGAAAGACTGCGCCGAACTAAGCCGAAGGTCATTGACTCCACCCCCGATAGAACCCCCACGGATTCCGCGCATCCTGCCGAAACAGATTCTTCGACACGCCCTGCTGCAGAAAACTCCGCTACATCACCAGCTGCGGGAACGACCGCAGATCAGACTGTCTATCCCGAACCTGGCACCCCCGCTTCATCTCCCCCAATAAAACCCGATAAGCCTGCGGACAAGCCCGGCACCGCTGGTGCGTCCAATCCTTCAAGAGCAGCGCAAAAACCCATTATTGCAGGCACTTCACGTCTAGTTTCGCAACACCCGGAACGCCCTCACGCGGCTTCGGGTCGGTCTGTCGAATCAGCAAACTTACGCTCGCCGGTGGAAATCGCCAATATCGGGGCACAATTGCTGGGAAATTTGCTGGTGTTAATGATTCCCACTCTGTGCGTGCTGTTACTCTCCGGGTGGGGTCCGCAAGAAATCGCGATTATTTTTGAAGATTTTTGGTCCTTTCTCGGTCTGGCAATCCTGGTCACCATAGTTCTAGTCGTTTTGGACGAAGCGGCACAAGTCGTGGCAGCACGTCTGAGTATTCCGCAACTGTTGGAGTGGATGATTGAGTTCGTGCTTTCCGCCTTGGGCGCGGGCGCTTGCCTATTTTTCTTTACGCACAGCATTTTGGGGGCGTTCTTGCTGGGGCTGATTGTTAGTGTACTCACTTCGTTAATTAGCCACGTGGTCGCTAAACTTTTCTGAGACAAGTTAGGAGGTCCCTTGAGTTCGCAGCCTGCCGGCGAGCACTATTTCGCATCCACCCCCCATTCCGAGGGTTCCGTTCGGGAACTAACGGTTTCTCTAGCCGGTCGTGATTTTCGCGTCACGACTGCGCATGGAGTTTTTTCCGGACAAGGTTTGGACAAGGGCACCGCGGTATTGTTGCGCAAGGTTCCCCCTCTGCCTTCCTCACAAGAGCTGGGTGGTTCCGGAGTTTTGGTCGACGTGGGCTGCGGATGGGGACCGTTAGCATTGACTTTAGCCGCCGAGCGTCCCTCCGCTCAGGTTTACGCCGTGGATGTAAACGCCCGCGCCCTGGAACTGACCAGAGCAAATGCGACCGCAAACGGACTGCACAATATCCAAGTGCTGAGTGAAGCTGACGCTTTTGCCGCATTGGGACCAAACTCTGTAGATGTGATTTGGTCGAACCCGCCGGTGCGCGTGGGCAAAATGGCACTACACGCCATGTGGGAGGCTTGGCGAACTCGCCTGAAGCCCGAGGGGGTTGCTTACCTGGTGATGGGACGCAACCTGGGATCCGATCCGTTCCTGGCATATCTCAATGAGCACGGCTGGATCGGGGAAAAAATCGCGTCATCGAAAGGATTCCGGGTACTGCAGCTGCGTCGCAGTGCCTGACATCGCCCCAAAGATTCCTGGAAAATGCGTCCTCCCTGCAGACTTAGGTAATTACATTCCCGCTCCGGTATTCCCGCGAAATGCCCACTTTCCTAGAAAATTATGACTTTACGCGGCGCGAAATTAATCGCGTCCCCGTTTTTACCCCAAAGCAAGAGCGTGCCCCGTAACATTTATGTATGCCGCAGCTGACCGCTCAACGTCCGCGGGTGGTGACACTAGACCGTATCTGCGAAGCTCTAGACGGCGTTTCTCGCAGTTATGTTGTGGACGTTTACGACTCTAGGCGCACAGTGATGATACCTGGCGCGACCGCCACCAGTTATATTGACTTGGTGTCGGGAATTTTGCGCGTGCGCTCGGTTTGGCGAGCCAGAGTTTCTATCCACGAACGTTCCCGGCTGCTGCCTTACGTCCTGCACCACAATCGCGAGGCGGTCGGTCCTCGAGTAGTGACTTTTTTGCACGATAATCACTATCACCTCTGCGCCCAAACGAGTGTCCAAGTCGCAGTCGGTATGGGCGACCAGCAGTTAGAAGCCCATCTGCTGCTGGCTTTGATTATGGCTGAACGTTTCTTTTCTGGCGTGGAAGCGGATTTTCCGTGCAACCAGAATGCGGAAAAGGACTTTTCCCATCATCTTCTGCTCCCGAAGCAAAACGTTATTCAGATTGTTCCGGGGTTTTCGGATAATTCTCTCACTGCACCGGTCAGCGTGGACTCAGTAGCTCAGGCAGCAGCCCGACTTGACCTGCGAGTGTACCGTGACGGCACGGTACTGCGCCTGCGTGATTCAGACGACTTGATAGTTTTGCGGATATTTGGGGAGGATACCTGGCTGTCCACATCTCTGCTGGTTGAGTTGGAGCAACCGTTTCTTGCCGAAAACTTGTTTACTGCCATCAATGAGTTAAATACCTGCAACGCCTTGGGCATAACTTCGGTTCTGGGGATGCGAACCCAGCCCTATCTGCGTTTTGATTATTTGGTTTCCGTAGGTGAAGGTTTGAGCGACCGCCAGTTAGACACAGAAATTGTGGCAGGAATGTCAGCGACCCAGAATCTGGCTGCGAACCTGCGCAAAAAAGCTCCGGCTCTGTTCCTCTAAGCCAGTTTGATTCCAGGTCATTTCCACCGTCCGCTTGTCGCGGCGGAACCACTTGATTTGTCGCCGCGACAGCTGCCGAGTCGCTAGCGCAGTGGCAGCGATACCGTCCTCCACCGTCATCTCCCCGCGCAGCACCGCCAGAGCCTGGCTGTACCCGGTGGCCTTTTGCGCGGTGATGCCCCAGGGGTGAACCCGGTCGGCAGCGAGTCGTGCCGTTTCCTCAAGCAGTCCTTGGCTAAACATTTCACGCGAACGCGCGTTGATACGTTCGTCCAGTTCATCAAGTTTTCGCGTCAGGTAAAACACGTGGGTGTCAGGCTGCCAGTATTCCCCGCGCGGCAAAGTCGCGGAAAATGGACGCCCGGTAATTTCCATGACTTCCAAGGCCCTGACCAGGCGACGCGCATTGAGCGGCTCAATGGTTTCGGCTGCTTTCGGGTCCTGGCGCTGCAAGATTCCATGAAGTTGTCTCGCTCCGAGCTGTTCCGCTTGCGCCTCCCATCTAGCGCGAACCGCGGGGTCGGTGGGAGGAAACTCCAGCACATCCAGCAATGCTCGCACGTACAGTCCGCTACCACCCACTACCAGAGGCAAAGCTCCGCGAGATTGAATCTCTGCCACGTCGGCGCGAGCATATTTCTGGTAAGCCGCCACCGAGGCTTCCGCATCGGGCCAGAGCACGTCTATCTGATGATGTGGAATTCCCTGACGTTCAGATTCCGGAGTTTTGGCAGTGCCTATGTCCATGCCTCGATACAGCTGAAAAGCATCCGCACTAATAATCTCTGCCCCGCCCGGAAATCTGGCGTTTAACTCCGGGTCATGGGACATTCGCTGCGCGAAATCCAACCCCAGGTTACTTTTTCCCGTAGCAGTCGGACCCACAATCGCCACAATCACGGTTAAGTTCCTATTTTGCCAATCCCGACTTAATACCGGGGATTCCCAAGAGGGTGCCACGAGGTTTTTCGAGATGCGCCACTTCCCACAAATCTCCGGCGTGAGTAGGACGTACGGTGAATTCGCCATCCGGAATGAGGGCAGAATCTGCCACGAGGTGATGCGGCGCGCCGTGGGTCACACGAACCGTCACGAAGTCTCCAGGACGAACTTTGATACCTTGCGGAACTGCAAAGTGAACCAGACGATTGTCCTGGGCGCGTCCGCTCATTCGAGCAGTGGCTTCGTCTTTGCGACCGCCCGCAGTGACCAGGACTTCCACGATCCGACCCTCTTGTTTTTCGTTTTCCTCCAAGGTGATTTTTTCTTGCAGTTCCAAAAGTCGTTGGTAGCGTTGCGCTACGACTTCCGGATCCACCTGGTCGTCTCGGTCGGCGGCAGGAGTGCCGGGTCGGCGTGAATAAATGAATGTAAACGCGGCTTGGAACCGCGCCTCACTGAGAACGTCAAGCGTGTCTTGGAAGTCAGCTTCGGTTTCTCCAGGAAAACCGACGATAACATCTGTGGTGATAGCAGCTTCCGGTATCGCTGACCTGACTTCTCGCAGAATCCTTAAAAATCGTTCCGACCGGTAGGAACGCCGCATCTGCCGCAAGATTCGGTCCGAACCAGATTGCAGTGGGAAGTGCAACGATGGCATTACTGTTGGAGTTTCCGCCATTGCCGCGATAACTTCCTCGGTAAAGGCAGCGGGATGGGGAGAAGTAAACCGGAGACGCTCCAATCCCGGCGTTTTTCCGACTTCTCGCAATAAATCTGCAAATGCGCCGCGTCTTCCGAAGCTCATTCCGTAACTGTTTACGTTTTGTCCCAAAAGGGTAACTTCCAAGGCACCTGCGTCTACTACCGCTTTGACCTCCGCCACGATGTCGGCGGGATTACGATCCCGTTCCCGCCCTCGCAGGGAGGGCACGATGCAAAAAGTACAGGTGTTGTTGCAACCTACCGAGATGGATACCCAAGCCGAAGCCGGAGACTGCCGATGCACAGGCAGGACGGAGGGGAATACTTTCAGGCTCTCCTCGATTTCCACCGCGGCCTCTTGGTTATGTTCAGCCCGTTTCAGCAGTACCGGAAGGGCATCGATATTATGCGTCCCAAAGACTGCATCCACCCACGGCGCCCGATCAATGATTTTCGAGCCTTCCTGCTGTGCGAAGCATCCGCCCACTGCAATCATCATTCCGGGGCGGTTACGTTTCACATCTGCCAGCTGTCCCAAATGACCATAGAGTTTCGTACCAGCAGCCTCACGTACCGAACAGGTATTTAAAACGACCAAGTCAGCCCCGCCGTCTCCGGCATTGGTGGCTCGTGCAGCTTTCTGCGGAACCTCAGCAACCGGCACCCAGCCGGCAGCATCAAGCAGACCTGCCATGCGTTCCGAGTCGTGTTCGTTCATCTGGCAGCCCAGCGTTTTCACCAGGTATGTTCGCGGAGTATCCATCACCGGCTCATTTTATGTCATGCCGCTTGCGCCCGTCACTTTCGCTATCTAACGCAACCTTCGACGTCTGCCGCGACCGGCGCCAGGTCTGGAATCCTCAGCCGAGATAAGACACCAGTAACTCCAAGGCTGCCCGTACAAAAGCCACGCGGATTTCGGCACGAGTGCCAGGCTGGTCTATCGCTTGCACTTCCGTCCCCTGTGGCGTGGTCAGACTGACAAACCCTTTCCCCGGTGCCACGCCTTCATCCGGACCAGGACCTGCAACTCCGGTGGTAGACAACGCAAAATCAGAGTGAAACATCTCTCGTACCGCAGTGCTCATCTGCTGTGCAACCTGGGGGTCATACGCGGTGTTAGTTCGCAGCAGCTCAGAGCTCACACTCAGTACCGCGGTTTTCATCTCATTGGTATAGGTCACCACTCCGCCGCGAAATGTTTGGGAAGCTCCGGGAATCCTGACAAAGGCATCTGCCAGCAGACCCCCGGTCAGTGATTCCGCACAAGAAATCGACATCCCTCTCTCAGTGAGTTTCCCCAACGCCTTGGTAGCTAAATCATCAACCGGTACTGCCTCACTCATCGTTTCGTCCCTCCAGGTTCCGCCCCTCGTCAACTCAGACCGTCCGCTTTCAAATCGTCCAGCACAGCATTAACTACTGTGGTGGCAAGCGCTGTGGAAAATCCACGTGTCGCCAAATAGCGCCACAGCTTAGCTTTCAGCTTCCGGAAATCCTCAAAATTGCTCAAATCTAAGCCCCGCCGCGCTGCCGCAAGTTTGCTCTCTAGCAGGGTCCGGGCGTTTTCTGTTTGCCATTCTGGATCCTCAGCGTCCAAAGCCGCTATGCCCGCGGTGATTGATTGCGTATCTAACCCACGCTTTTCCAAATCCGCGACCAACTTCGCTCGTGACATTCCTGGACGCCGGCAACGTTGGCGTAAGAATTCCACGGTGTAGTCGCGGTCATTGAGCCACCCACGGGCAGCGAAAGCTGCCACTACGTCATCAATAGCCGTCTCGCCGAATCCTTTGGCAGCGAGATAGTCGCGCATCTGTGACTCAGTGACTGCCCTGCGATCCAGCAGGGACAAACCAGCTTCCGCGGCGGCATCCGCCGCCGCGTCCACTACCCGTAAACTCATGAGGCTTTTTGAACTTTCTTGGCGGATGCACCTTTATCTGCAGCTTCATCGTCCATCACGACAGCGAGTTTCTGGCTCGCGGCAGACTCCGGTTGCGATTCTGCATTCGGGTCCTCACGCACACCTAAAGCAATGAGAATCTTGTCTTCAATTTCGGCACTAAGCTCGGGGTTATCCACCAAGAACTTTCGCACGTTCTCTTTTCCTTGACCCAACTGCATTTCGCCGTAGGTAAACCAAGAACCCGATTTCGTCACAATGCCTGAGTCCACCCCCAGGTCAATCAGACCACCCTCACGGGAAATGCCCTGACCATACATGATGTCGAATTCCGCTTGGCGGAAAGGCGGCGCCATCTTATTCTTCACAATCTTGGCACGAGTTCGGTTGCCGACGGCGTCCCCATTTTCTTTCAGCGTCTCAATCCGGCGCACGTCGATACGTACCGATGCATAGAACTTCAACGCTTTCCCGCCGGTCGTGGTTTCGGGAGAGCCAAAGAACACACCAATCTTTTCGCGCAACTGGTTAATAAAAATTGCGGTAGTACCCGTAGCCGACAGCGCTCCGGTAATCTTTCGCAGCGCTTGGCTCATCAAACGAGCCTGTAAGCCCACGTGGGAATCCCCCATATCCCCTTCGATTTCAGCCTTCGGCACCAGAGCCGCGACCGAGTCAATGACGATGATGTCCAGACCACCACTGCGAATCAACATATCCGCAATTTCTAGCGCTTGCTCTCCGGTGTCGGGTTGGCTGACCAGCAGATTGTCAATGTCAACACCGAGCTTTTGCGCATAAACCGGATCCAAAGCATGTTCCGCATCAATGAAAGCTGCGTTTCCGCCCTGCTTCTGAGCATTCGCCACCGCGTGTAAAGCCACAGTGGTCTTACCGGATGATTCTGGACCATAAATCTCAATAATGCGACCCCGCGGAAGCCCCCCAATCCCCAAAGCCACGTCCAGGGCTACTGAACCCGTAGGAATGACCGAAACATTTGTGTTCACAGCCGAGTCGCCCAGCCGCATCACGGAACCTTTGCCAAACTGCTTATCAATCTGACCTAGCGCAGTTTGCAACGCTTTTGCGCGTTCGTCTTTTGCCATTGCGTATTCCTTTCATCTACGCGGCTCTCCGCCGCCCCAATAGTTCGGGTGTGATCGTTGAGCTCCTCTCCGAAGCTCTCAAGATGAACTTACGCCCCACCCCGGAAGCGAAAAATCGAAAGTTTTTTCACCTGTGGAAAAGTCCCTTTCAACTCATCTGTGGAAAACATTATATCGAACATGCGTTCGAATCATCCGACACGCCGACCGACCGCAAGAATTCCACACTACCCGCCCTTTTGCATCCATCCATTCCCACCCCGCTAAAGCAAGTCGACCTGGTCCCGCCCGAAGCTACTGCAACTTTTGACGATTCTTTTACTAAAGAAACCTGCGCGAGAAGCCACTCGAAACGCGTGATTGCCTAAAATTCTGGTGCATTTTGCCGATGTAGAGACTGTCGCTAGGAAAGTGACCGGAGTCTATTTAGCCACGGAGGGCGAGATGGCCACAATGTTTGCCATGCGTGATTTCGGGATACGGAATCTTTACGTTCCCGGAATGGCTCAGCGTGCCGAAATTCGCTCTTTTGCCCAAAAGAATGGCACACTCACCGATGAGCACAAAAAGGCTCTGGATGCCCTCGATAAGTTTGAAATGGAACAAGCCCGCGCCCGCGCTTTGGCAAAGCAAAAACAAACAAAATCACGAAATTTCGGCGCCTCCGCGGGGACTAGCATCTCGATTGGTTTTGCCGCTGATTCCGCGCAGGCCAAGAGTTTGGCACGCAGCTATGAGGCCGATGCGATGACATATTCAATGCAGGCTCGCGTCGCCGCGGACATGGGCAATGATGCCGCCGCTCGCTGCTTTGAGGCCAAAGCTCGCCAGGCAGTGAGCGACGCTAACAAAATGTATGCCAAGGCCGCTGAGCTGGGTCGACAGGAAGCTGAGAGGCGCAAGGAAAAAATCGAACGCGAAGGCAAAGAGCGAATTGAACGGCGCAAGGCGATGGAAAAAGCCCGCGAAGCTGCTGCCGAAGCGAAACGCAAGCGTCTGGAAATCGCGCAAAAGAAAGTTTCAGAGGGCTGGACACACCTGCGCGAAGCCGAAAAGGCAACTCAAAAACGCAAGAAGGCGGAAGCTGAGATGTGGGCTAAGCGCATCGAAGAAAGCCAGTTCTGGATTCATCAGATGCACCTGGTTCAGATGGGTCAACACCCTGACCAAGCCATCGCTCAGGCTCAGATTCAAGCCTTTCACGATGCAGCTACCTCAGTCGCCGTAGTCGCTCCGGACTTTACTCCCGCAAAAGCTCCTGCGGAGCAAGTAATCGTTTAGGATTCCGCTTCATTTTCCGTCACTGCACAAGGGCGGTGAATGGATCTTTCGGTCCTGGTATTGTTTTGGGGCTCGTCCCGTGATTTCAGGAGGACAACCCCTGTTTTCGCCGTGACCAGGTGGTTTGATTGCGCAGCGTTCCAACAGCCCAGCAAATCAGGAATATCAGGAAAGAAATCGTGGTGATATAGGGCGAAATTGGCAATCCCGGTCCGAGAGAGAGCAGGATTCCTCCCTCCGCGGCAATCAGGGCAAACAGCACTGACCAAGCGTGCTGGCGCAGTGGATTCGCTGAGATGCGCGCAGCCGCTGCCCCCGGCGTAATCAGCAGTGACAAAACCAACAACGCTCCCACCATCTGTACCGCTAGCGCCACGACCAAACCGAGAATAAGCATGAAACACAAATTCATCACGCGAGGGGAAACCCCTTTGGATAAAGCGACTACCGGATCTACCGCTGCATAATACAGGCGGCGCCCAAAACAAGCTATAGTGACCAAAACCAAGATTCCAACAACGGCAAATACCGTCAGCTGGTTTTCATCCACGGACACAATCTGACCCGTCAGGAGCCCAAATTTGTTGGCAGAACGCCCTTTGTAAAGCGCTAGGAACAGCACCCCAATACCCAATCCAAACGGTAGCAGCACTCCGATAAGGGCATTTGTGCCCCAGCGCCGGGTGTAGGTTGCGGACATTAATAGTGCCGCCACGATAGAGCCTGCGATAGCTCCCCCGGTGACACTGGCTCCGAGGAACAGCGCCACGGATGCTCCGGCAAAAGATAGTTCAGACGTTCCATGAACTGCAAAAGCCGCATCTCGCAGCTGCACCAACGGACTGAGAATCCCGGAAACAACAGCCAAAATTGCCGCTGCAACCAGCGATTCCCGAACCAGCGGTACCAGTTGCCAGAAGTCATGAAAATTGATGATTGCCTCCATTAGTGACCCGCTTCCTTCGGATTGTGCGGCGACTCGGCTGATTCAAAATGGCTGGCATGATGGTGTCCATGCAGAGCTTCCTCTACAAAGCCGGAATCGGTCCCGTTCTGGGCACCCACCACGAAATAGGTCCCTCCCAAGTTAACGACGCGAACTTCTTCACCGTATAAAGCCGACAAAGTTTCACTGGACATGACTTCTGGCACCGAGCCGACCGCAGCTCGTCCGAGGGCGATATAGACTACTGTATCCAGCAGTTTCTCCACCGGGTTCAGCTCGTGTGTGACCAACAGAATTGCAGTGCCCTGCGATGACAGGTTGTCAAAAATCTTCACAATGTCAGCTTGGTGTTTGAGGTCAAGGGAGGCCAAGGGTTCATCGACCAGCAGCAAATCGGGACGTTCCACGATGGCGGCTGCGATACGCAAACGCTGCAGCTCACCCCCGGAAAGTCCACTAATCGGTACGTCTGCGTAGCTCTGTGCCCCGACCAGGGCTAAAGCCCGCTCGACTTTATCCCGCGCGCCGGCGGAACTCCAGAATCCCAGTTTGGCTCCGTCAAGCCCTAAGTACACCACGTCCCGTCCGCGAATCTGCACAGATTTCGGGAAACGCCCATGCTGTGGAAGATACGAAATTTTTGCGGTGTCTTGGCGGAAAATAATGCCGTTGGCAGGCTTCACATCACCGAGCACCGACTTTAGCAGAGTCGTTTTGCCAGCCCCATTTTGTCCCAAGATTCCGACTACCTGCCCCGGTTGAACCCTGAGATTCAAACCGGAAAACACCTGCCGTGTCCCGTATCGCAGTGTCACGTCTCGCATTTCTAGGAGCGGTTCTTCCCCCATCTGAACTTTTCCTTCCCCGTCCCCCGGTTTATTTCCTGGCTCCGTCTACCTTAACGTATTTTGTCCGGGCTCCAGGAGCTGCGCTCTGATCTGAAGCCCGGACAGTTTTATACCCTACTCATGTATTACTTTAAAGCATTGTCAATCTGATCTAGGGCTGCACCAATCCAGCTGACATAGTCGCTAGCTCCTGCCAAGGTCTCGGTTAATGTCACCACCGGGATACCTTTCGCTTTCGCAGCGTCCTGCAAGTCCTGAGACACCGGGTCTTCCGTCTGGGAGTTAAGCAGCAGCATATCCACTTTCCCATCCGTAATCAGAGCCTTGGTATCAGCTTGCGTCTTCACGCTGGGACCAGATTCAGTTTCGGATTGTTCCACGTATTCCTCGGGAGTCAAGTCATGAATGCCGGCATCTTCCAACAGATAGTTCGCCAATGGTTCAGTGGCGAGAGAATGCTTTTCGCCCCGTGCCTTAATCTGTTCCGCCTGCGATTCCAATTCATCCAGCTTGCCTTGGAATGTTTTTGCTGCATCTTGGTAAGCCGCAGCATTATCGCTGTCTGCCTTGCTCATCGTGCTAGCCACAGCTTTCGCAACTTCGCTTACCGCGTGCAAGTCATAAAAAACGTGTTCGTTTACCGCGCAATGGTGGTGGTGATGGTGATGGTGGTGCCCTTCGTGCTCATGACCTTCTTCATGAGCTTCTTCATGCTCGTGCTCGTGAGCTTCCTCATGCTCGTGAGCTTCCTCATGCTCGTGAGCTTCCTCATGCTCGTGAGCTTCCTCATGCTCATGGCCTTCTTCGTGCTCGTGCGCATCTTCATGCTCGTGTCCGGCCTCATGATCATGCCCCTCAGCGTCACCACAATCTATGCCTGCCAATTCCACAGCATTGAGCACAGTTGGTTTTTTGCCTGCTGACTTAGCCAACTGCAGCGCCCAATCGTCATAGCCGCCTCCGTTCACGATTACCACAGAAGCTTGGTTCACAAGTTTCTTGTCCTTGACACTCGCTTCGTAGGAATGCGGATCCAGGTTTGGCTGGTCAATCGACGTAATCACATCGGCTTTATCCCCCACCACAGCTTTAGCCACTGATGCCCACACATCAGTAGACGCGTACACCGTAGGTTTCGCCGCAGCGTCCCCTGCCGCGTCTTTGGTTTGCGTATCGTTTGTGGTCGAACAGGCGGACATACTCACGGCTAATGCAGCGGCGCCGAACAAGGCGCCAACAGTTTGCAACTTCATGTTTTCCTTTCCCTTACGGGTTTAGTTTTATTCTTATTGCGAATCGTTCTCATTATCACTCAACTGGAAAACGCTGTCAAAACGAGACACAATGTTAGGCAAGAAGCGCAAAAATGAGAGGGAAACTATCAATGGGCAACGATAAACCGACACCCCCAAGCCCCGCCCGTCAGCGCAAAACGCGGCAGCTAGAAGCCGTTCTCTCCGCCGTCAGAGGAGTGACCGATTTTCAATCTGCCGCCGATGTCTTTACAAAACTCCAACTCAAAGACAATCCTGTGGGGTTGGCGACCGTTTATCGTAATCTCGCAGCACTGGCGGATGAAGGCATCCTGGACACGGTAAGGTCCACCGACGGCACGACGCTGTACCGAGAATGTGAGAGCTCCGAACACCATCACCACCTGGTGTGCCGCAACTGCGGAAAGACCGAAGAATTCCACTTGAAAGGGTTAGAGAAAACGCTCAACGAGATGGGTCAAGAAATGGGTTTTTCCGCATTAAATCACATAGTTGAGCTGACCGGCATCTGCTCGGAATGTGCTGATAAAGAATAATCCGGTTTTATGTATATTGAGTTTATTGCAAGATTTGTCCTTTGAGCAGTCCGATGAGCCTATCTAATACCCGCGGGTCTTGACGCAGACCGTTGTGCTCGTATTCACTGGTGACCCACAGCCGGCAATCCTTCAAGAGCCGGGCAGTCTCGACAGAAAACCGCAACGGCACATAAGCATCTTCGTAATACGCTGCCGCCGCGACTGGTACGTCGGCGCTTGCCAGACGCGTAGCGGAATACAATTGCTCCCATTCCTGATTGGCAATTATCTCAGCAGTTTCACGTAAAGGTCGCAGCTCAGATGACTCCTCAAACAGGTCACGAGGTAGGTGCTCTCCCGCGAAAAATGTCCCATCATCTTTTACTTCTGGTGGCATGGTACGGCTAGCCGCCCAGCGCGTGCTTACTCCGTCCGCATAACAAGACTCATGCAGGATGGCATAAAGCGGATTGCGTCCCCCAAATGGCAGCATATCTGCTAAATCATGACGAAATGCGGGCGAATACGGATCATTTTCCAGCAGTTCATGCAACTTCATACCTCCGCCTTGCGCGCCCAAGACAATTCCGACGGTACGCCACCAATCCGCGCCGACTTTATCACCGTTTGGTGTAACAACCTTCCCTTCCTGCGCCAGGTCATAAATCTGTCGCACCCGGTCGCGATCCTCAGGAAAACGGCGATAGTAGGTTTCGGATTTGTCCATCATTATCCGCCAAGTTTCCGCGTAAATATCCTCGATGGGGCGACCCACCGCTGTCAGACCACCCGTCAGGATAGCTCCAGACAGACCTTCCGGATGAGAGCTGAGATAACGTACGGAAGTAAATCCCCCAAAGGACTGCCCCAACAGTGTCCAGGGCTCCCCTCCCAGGTAAGCACGCAGGGCTTCGGCATCTCGAACAATCTCATCAGCACGCAAGTGCGTCAGATATTCTGCCTGTGCAGATGGGGTCAGCCCCGCCAGGGGACCAAAATCCAAATCTGCCGAAACCGGGGTAGAGCGCCCCGTACCGCGCTGATCAAGCATGACGACTTGATAGTCCTCGAGAGCGCGCGGCAACCAAGATGGCTGTGGCGAAGGGTACAGTGAAGGTCGGGCTGCCTCGTGTCCGGGACCACCTTGCAGGAACAGCAGGTAAGGGCGCTTTTCCCCCTCCTGACCGGTGACGACTCGCGCAAAGATGTCAATCATCCCTGCAGCGGGGTTGCGGTGATCCAGCGGTACTTGCAAAGTAATTTCACGGAGTTTCAGTCCCGGCAACAATTTCACTTCTTCACTCATGTGTTTCAGCATAATGCCAGCCACCAGACTTAGCCGTAGACTTGGAGGTATGTTTTGCGAATACTTTGAGGCGCGAGTCTGCCGTTCGTGTCCCCTCATAAGAGAGCCTTACGACCTGCAAGTGCGAAACAAGGAACGGTCCATCCGCCGGGTTCTGGCGTCTCTCAATCGCCCCACCTCGCGCCGCACTCCCGCGCATCCCCCCGCAATAAAGTCGCGTTTCGAGTGGCTACCAACCTACCGCAGTCCGGAGACAGGTTTCCGTAATAAAGCAAAAATGGTGGTGTCGGGGTCTAAAAAGTCGATTGTCCTGGGACTGGCTCCCAACGAGAAACATCCCACCGGTATAGATTTGCAGTCTTGTCCACTGTATGCCCCGGCAATTCACGCCGCTTTCACGCCCATCAGAGCTTGGCTGCAGCGACTCGGAGCTCGTCCCTACAATATCCCCACTGCGAAGGGCGAGGTGAAATATGTGCTGGTCAGTGCTAATCCTGCGGGCGACTTGATGGTGCGCCTGGTGCTGCGTTCCAAAGCTGCCTTGCATCGAGTTGAACACACTTGGTCCGAACTACAAGCGGAGCTGCCTAATCTGCGCGTGTTTTCGGTAAACATTCAGCCGGAACATACCACGGTTATTGAAGGTCGTGAGGAAATCATCCTCTCTTCTGAGAGGTATATACCCATGCCCGGTATTGGCACAGATTTATGGCTAGCACCAGGAGCGTTCTTTCAAACAAATACCGCAGCTTCTCAAGCCCTGTATGCACAAGCTGCCACTTGGGCGCGGGAACTCCAACCGGAAACCGCTTGGGATTTGTATTGCGGAGTGGGCGGATTTGCCTTTGCCCTGAGTTCCGCCGGGGTTGCGCAGGTGACGGGCGTGGAAGTCGTGGGACCCGCTATTGACGGCGCGAAACATGCCGTTACCGAACTAGCGAGTGCGACGGCAACTGTTCCGGTAGAACCAAGCAATAAAAATGACGGCACTCCCAATACCCCCAGCGCAGCTCCCCGTCCACATTTCATCACTGCCGATGCAACTAAGTGGGCAGTTAACCAAACACTGATGCCACCAGATTTGGTAGTGGTGAACCCGCCACGGCGAGGTCTGGGACCTGATTTATCGTCCTGGCTGGAACGCTCCGGCATCCCGCACCTCATCTATTCCTCCTGTTTCCCCGAGACGCTGGTGGAGGACCTGCGGCGGATGCGTTCCTACCAAATTAGGGCAGCCAAGCTGGTAGACATGTTCCCACACACTTCACATGTTGAGTGTGTAGTATTGATGTCAAAGATTTTTAGTAGAGCGACAAATTAGAATTTATGGAGGAGAAAATGGTGGATGAATTAAGAAAAGAAATTGCAATTCAGCAGAAAAAAGGATTAGCATTTATCATGGCATCGGTGATTATATGGCTTCTGATAGTACTTGTGTCAAGTTTAGATATCAATATGGATATGAAAAATTTATTGGTATTTTGCTGTTCATGCCCATTATTACCGCTGGCTTGGCTCATTGGTAAACTTATAAAGGTGGATATCTTTTCAAAACAAAATCCACTTGGACAATTAGGCTTCATTTTCACCTTAAATCAAATGATTTATTTATTAATCGTTATGTGGGTGTTTAGTGCGGTTCCAGAAAAGATGATTATGGTATACGCTATGGTGTTTGGAGCACATTTATTTCCCTATTCATGGTTGTATCAATCAAAGGGATATACAATTGCTGCAATTTCCATTCCGATGATTTCCTTGATTTTAGGATGTGCATTAAACGGCACAACGGTTGCTGTTGCGGCATGTATTATTGAGATAGTATTTGCTTGTGTATTACATATGGAATTAAAGAAAATGGGAGATAACTACAACAAATCCCAGGTTGTAGAGCTTAGTAAGGATCAAGTTTCTATAAAATAGAAGTCTAAATCTAAATAAGTTATATGTAAATAATTAAGGCGGTAGTAATACCGTCTTTTTTGATGCCTAAAAAGGTTTCAGAGTTCAAAGCTAAGGTTTCAGGATTCCTACAAATAGTTTCAGAGTTCAAAGCAATAGTTTCAGGGTTCACGGCTAAGGTTTCATTGTATCCAACATGTGATGAAACTATATACGCAAACTGCCAACGAGATTGATGAGCTTAAAGTTAAGAAACAGCAGCTTCTTATAGAAAAAGCAGGTCAAGAAGATGCTAAAAGACGAATCAGAGAAATGGAAGATTTTCTGAAAAGTGAGAGTCATGATATTAGTGAGTATGACGAGAAGCTGGTAAGAAAGTACATCAAGAAAATAAAAGTTTACGAGGACAGGTTTAGCATAACTTTTAAATCAGAGATTAGTGTGGATGTTCAAAGGGCATCGTAAAAGCCAAAAGAATGTGATCGTTTGAAATGTTACAAAAGTCAGCCTAGGGGAGAATCCTCTCTAGGCTGTTTTTATGCTCAAAAATTAAGCTATTAAGCCAATCTTAAACCCCTGTAACGATTTCCTTTTCCTATCGTTAAAAAGTGAACCCAATATCCATAGTGCGCACTCAAAAAAGTGTAGCTATACTTGGAGTTCTCTCAATCCATGTAGAGTGTGTCGTTTTGATGTCAAGGGCTGACTAGATGGGTCGGTCCACGCTACCCCTCCGTGAGGTGCACGAATCCGGTTCAGACAAATTTTGGTGGTGACAAATCCGTTATATGCTAGTAAAATTTCTGAAGCTGGAGATTCGCCCACAAAGGAGGCAATAAAATGGCGAATAGCAGGAAGTTCGTAGCAGTGACGAGAGATGTTAGCCTAACTGTGAAGAGAGCTGATTCATTCAATATTAGTTATGTTAACTGCAAAAAAGGCAACTTTAAAATCGAAGAAGATCAAAATGCTATAAGACTTATTCAAATAGAAAAAATATCACCTTTTTACTGGTTACAGTGGCTAACTAAAGGCAGTCCTGAAGTCATCGTTACATTGCCAGAAAATATCGATATCTGCGAGATTGAAGCTGAATCAAATCAAGCCATAATAACAGATATCAAGACTGACAAGATTTATGTAGAGGTACAAAATGGCAAGGTAGAAGCAAGAAATGTTCAGGCTAACGATATCTTTCTAAAATGCCTTAATGGTTCTGCGGTGGCTAAAAATGTAGAAGTAGCCCACGTATGCACGGTTGAGACAATCAATGGCGCGAGCGTTTTAGAAGGATTAATTGCCAAAGACGTCGGTCTGGAAGTAGCCTGCGAGAATGGCATTACTGAAATTTCTGATAAGAATAAAGCCAATCTTGGTTATGAATCAGACGAATGCGCTCACTATGTCGTACATTGCCTTAATGGAAAAGCTGTTGTGAAGTAATACGCATAGGGCGTTTTTATATCTAACACCAACACCAGTTTCAAAAAAAACAGACCATTGATAACTACTGCAAGTTGGATGCTGAGATGACAAGCTAATCCGCGTTCTATGATGCGACTATTTAATCCACAGCACCCTGTTACTCAATAGAATGCAGATGTGCTCGAGGTGCTTGCAATATACGTAAGGCGCCTGGCATTGCTTTCACGAAATGCCACACTTAAATAAGTTTTCTCCTAACAGGTAGACATCCAAACCGTCACAAGGCAAAGTTAGCAATTAATGGAAGTACTACGTATGTTGTTTACAGAAGCAGTCGTATTATGTGCGGTATTTTTTATGCTCTGCTTTTTAGGAACCGGAACTGACGCCAAAAACTTAAAGAATTACAGTTCTTATCCTGATGAGGCACAGATTAGAATTCGCGCTATCCCGGAATACCAAAACCAATTCAAGACAAAGGGTCAAATCGCAACCTTTATAACGAATTTCCTTCTCTTTCTGGTCATACTATTCTTTTTCGGGATATTTATCCGCCAGGGCAGCTTTACACAAAATTTCCTCTCAATGTTGTTCCTCGGACAAACCTTGAACGTTTTCGACCTCATTGTGATTGATCTGCTCTGGTGGCGGCACACCCCTCGAATTCGGCTCTCCAAGGTACCACAACCTGATCTCTATCAAAATCCTCGAAAGCACCTCTACGCTTTCATCAAGGCTTTTATCATGTTCCTTTCCATAGCCCTGATTGACGGATACCTGCTGACGCTGTTTTGACGCCACCTCCTGAACACAAGACCGGTCCGAGGCTTACCACCACGGTTTTCCCGCCCCACGGGACTTGTGCACCGCCCCTCATGTCGGCTTTCGTCGGCAATATCACGGAAACTGTATTCGCGCTCTGACTATCGTTTACATTACCCCACACCTTGCTGTCTCAGGGTTGCACCCACAAAGCTTAAATTCTTTACAAAATTAACCCAAAATTATCCCAATTATTCCTGTTATCTACAGTTTTGCGTTATGTTAAAGGGGTGAATAATCCGGAGCTAACTCCTGCAACGAGAGGACCACGCAGGTGGCCACGTTCTTTGACACCCGGTATCTTTCACGCCAAGACGGAGACAATTGCTCCCCTGGAGTTCCCTGTTACCAAATGGAAATTTGCCCTTCTGCTGACCCAAGTCGGCATTTATGCTTGTTTATTTGCTCCCATTCAGCTTCTCATCGGCATGCAGGCCTCGATGATAACGCGCGATTACAAAGAGATGGTGCTTTCCGTTGTCACCGGTTGCGGCGCATTCATGGCAATGTTCGCGACCCCCATTTTTGGAGCTTTGTCTGACCGGACTTATTCAAAATACGGACGCCGGGCACCTTGGGTCCTAGGCGGAGTATTATTTGGAATTTTCGCGATGATGGGGCTGACTCTGTCTTGGTCTCCTTGGGCTTTGGCTGGATCTTGGGTTTTGGTTCAGGGCGCGTTAAACGCGTCGTTCATCGCAATCAACGCCATTCCGAACGATTCGGTCAGGGTTGAGTACCGTGGCGAAATGGGTGGCTGGTTGGGCGCCGGTCAGAATTTAGGCGCTTTGCTGGGAGTAGGTTTAGCTACCTTATGCACGAGCTTGGTCGATGGCTACCAGGGAATCGTGGTGGCGTACGTCATTCTCGCTTTGTTGCTGACCGTCTGTGTGGCTCCCTACCTGTTGAAATCTAATGACCGTTTCCTCGGCGCCCGTCGAGACCCCATCACCGTCACACAATTTTTCCGGCGCTTCTGGATTCCTCCGCACAAATACCCGGATTTCATCTGGACTTGGCTGTCTCGTCTCTTTATGTTCACCGCTTTCATGACCATAGCGCTTTACCTGCTGTATTACCTTGAAGATGTGCTGCATTACCCGAATCCAGCCACGGGTGTCCTGATTTTGTCCACGATTTACGCGGTGCTGACCATGATTACGTCTTTCATCATTGGTTTCGTTGCGGACTACTTGATGAAATACCGCCGGCTCATCTTCATTTCTTCGGTCATCATGGGCATTGGTAGCCTGATTCTCGCGTTCTTACAAACTTGGACCTGGACAATTTTCGCTGCGGTGTTTATTGGGATTGGTCACGGTATTTTCATTGCGGTGAGCTTTGCAATTACCACCCGAGTCCTGCCGCCTACCGATGATTCCGGTCGTGACCTTGGTGTCTTTAACATGTCCGCGACCTTCCCACAGGTACTGTCCCCCATCTTCGGAGTGCCGGTGATTGTCCTCATCGCCAGCTATTCCATGGGTTACACGGTTTTGTTTGGCGCTATGACCGTGATGTTCCTCATCGGCGGGCTGATGATATATAAAGTGAAATCTGTAGAATAATCGAGATTTCGGAGTAACCTCGGGCGGAATAACTGCCAGAATGGAGGGAAATGATGCCGTCACAAGTTATGGTGGACAGTTTTGGGGTCCCGTTACTTCCTCTCGCTGGAGATGACGAAGGGTCAAGCAAGCCCGTTGCGAGAATTCCTCAACTTGGTTTTGGCACCTATAAAATAGCTCCCGAAAATGCCCAAGAAATCGTAGAAAATGCGCTAGAAGTAGGGTACCGACACATTGATACCGCCCAAATGTATGGCAATGAATCGGAAGTTGGCGCTGCGCTTCAGGCATCGGGAATTCCGCGCAGTCAGGTTTTCTTAACCACTAAATTGAACAATCCCAATCACGAGCCGGATATTGCCCGCCGGGCTTTCACGGAGTCATTGCAGCGTTTACAAACTGATTACGTGGATTTGTTCTTGATTCACTGGCCGATGCCCGAGGCTTACGGTGGGGATTATCCCGGTTTGTGGCGAGTGTTGCAGGAGTTCGTGGCAGAGGGTCGAGCTCGTCATGTGGGGGTGTCCAATTTCGAGGTCTCACATTTGCAGCGATTGCTGAACGAGACAGGGATTTTTCCGCAGGTCAACCAGGTCGAAGCGCATCCGTGGTTTGCCAATAACGCAGTGCGTGATTTCACCAAAGCAAATGGAGGAGTTATTGAGGCTTGGTCTCCCCTGGCACGGGGACGATTCTTTGACACGCCAGCATTGCTCGAAACTGCCAAACGCTTGGGACGGACTCCTGCGCAAGTGGTGCTGCGCTGGGCTATAGAACGTGGGGATGTGGTTATCCCGAAGTCGAATCACGCTGAGAGGATGCGAGAGAACTTCGCGGTGTTAGAGTTTGAACTCGATGCGCCCGCGCGAGCAACCCTCGACAGTTTGAATCGAGGCGAGTCGGGTCGCACCGGTTCCCATCCTGACCGCGTGAACGGTGCGAAATAAACGTTTCTATGACCTCTGGATGATATATCACCAGCACGTTGCGGTAATCAGTCCCGCGGCTCCCGATACTTGTGAATCTGCCCCTCACCAGTGATACCGTCAATGGCGTAAACCGAGAGCCAACCGTCCTTTTCCACGCCAGATTCGAGGTCAATTACCCCTGGGTTTACAAAGTTTTCCCGGCTTTCATTGCGGTGCCCGTGCAGTTGAACGATTTCAGAATCCCCCATTTCGGGGAAATTCTTAAACTCGTAGCGCCGCCGATAGGTATTGGCTCGGGTTCCGACCCCAAAGATAAAGTAATCATCGGGTAAATCGCAGTAGCCCTGACGGCGAATTTCCCGAATAGTTTCGGGATATACCCCACCGTGGGATACAAAGTATTCACGCGCCCCCTGGCGTTTTTCAAATCCGGATTGCGTTCCCGGCTCATCGGATCTGAGTGGTTTAGCGACTGTCCCTCCCACGCGGAAGTCATAGAACGGCACAGTGGAACGATACCAATCTTCGAGTTGCTGATGTGTCGCGCCAGCTGACAGCAACTGTTTCACAGATTCTTCTGTGGCGCTCTTCGTTCCTCGTCCTTTCAGTGCGTTCAAAAGGGATTTCTCGTGGTTTCCGGTAACCACTACGTTGTCTACAGAGCGCAGGATTTTCCACACTTTTCCGGCATCGGGACCGCGATCAAACAGGTCGCCCACGAAAACCCATTTGGTATCTGGGGCACCAAGTTCTGCCACGGCATGTTCCAAGGCCACACCGCAGGACTGCACATCACCGACTACGCGTACCGGTCGATTGCCCAGGTCTACCTGGCAAGTTTTGAAACAATCCAGCATCTGTGCCGGGGTAATGGTCTGCGGTGGCGGAACGGAATCGAAACGATCCAAGAATGACTCAATATCGGGAATCCGGTCTCCCCCGCGTTTGAGATTACGGGATAACAATTCCTCACGGCTGACCTGAGTAAAGTCCACCGCCAAAACGTCGTAACCGTGCGAATCCGCTAGTGCTTCCCATTGGGAACGTGAGCGCGGGGAAGCATTGACTGCATCAATAATGACCGGAGAGCCTAGGAACATCAAATTATCGGCTTGTTCCTGCACGATGCGACGAGTCAAACGCTGCAAATGCTCGCCGGCGATTAATACCTTTTCTCCATCGAGAGCGGGGACATAACGGGAAAACATGCGACGCACTTCATCAGCATTGACGGAAAATTCATCTAACTTATTTTCCTGCACAAACGTAGTCTTACCGGCTCCCTGCGGACCATACAGTATAAAAAGTTTGCGCATTCCTCTGCCACTTTCGCGTGTTTTCGCCTCTTTCTCTCGGGATTTTAGGAAGATTACCAGAATTACTGTGACCTGGTATCCACCTAGATGAGGCTCCTCTTACTTTTCATTCCTATCAGATTATCAGTGCTTTTTACAAACAATTGACTTCAAGACATTTTGGAATACGACCGAAAATAGCCGTGAATCGCTCGCTGTCGGTAGCGCCTGTCCCCGTACCCGTCTCAGTATTATTTCAGTCTTGTTGCCGCGCTACACAAAGTAACCTGAGAGACAAAATGCCACGGGAAAATGCATCGTAAATAAGTTGAAGGGCGATAATCAAGCAGATTACCGCCCTTCGCTATGAAATTTTGCAAAGAAATCCCTAAGCGTGCTTGCTTACGTTGATTTCAAATTCCGCACCCGTGCTGGGTTTGATTTCCACGCTACAAGCGAGAGTCTCGCCAGCGATGAGTGACTCGTGAGTCTTGACCCACGCAACTTTTTCTGCCGGTACTCCCAGTTTCAGGTCAATCCGGTCAGCCACGTCCAGCCCCGCGTTCTTGCGAGCATCCTGCACCGCACGAATCGCGTCGCGCGCATAGCCTTCTGCCTCCAGTTCCTCGGTCACTTCCGTATCCAGCACCACGAACGTACCGCTGTCCAGAACATCGGCAACGGTACCTGGCTCGGCAGCAACCTTCGTCACTAACCCGAACTGTTCACCTGTGAGATGCACCGGCTGCCCGTCGAGTTCCACCTTGTCAAACGCTACCGTGTCACCATCCAAGTGCCACTGACCGGACTTTTGCGCCTGGAACAGCGCAGAAGTCAGTTTGCGTACCTCAGGCGCAAAAGCCTTGGGGTTGAGAGTCAGTTCTTGTGTCGACTGCAATCCGGACTCGGCGACGCTGAGTACCTCCACAGACTTCACATTTACCTCGGAGGCAATGAGCGATGTGTAGTCACGCAGCGTTTCCGGATTTGCGGCGACCACTTGAAGCCGGTTCAGCGGTAAACGT
This sequence comes from Mobiluncus holmesii ATCC 35242, assembly GCF_000185445.1. Classification (NCBI taxonomy): domain Bacteria; kingdom Bacillati; phylum Actinomycetota; class Actinomycetes; order Actinomycetales; family Actinomycetaceae; genus Mobiluncus; species Mobiluncus holmesii. The sequence continues at coordinate 930,638 of NZ_GL622346.1, forward strand.
ACCCGCAGGTTAGCTCCCTTACGCAGAGCATGAGCAGCGGAAACGACATCACGGACCTCGTTCATGGAGTCTACGAGTGAGGCATCGTGCACAGAGTCATCCCAATTCGGGTAATCGGTCAGATGCACCGAGCGCTCTCCGGTCAACCCTCGCCAGATTTCTTCAGCTATCAAAGGTAACAGCGGAGCCATCGCCCGCATCAGAGCTTCTAACACGGTATAGAGCACGTCAAATGCGGCTGGGTCTTCATCCCAAAAACGCTGGCGAGAAATGCGAATATACCAGTTATTCAATACTTCGGTGAATTGGCGTACGTGTTCGCAGGCCTCTGGGATGTGGAAATTATCCAACTCCGTTCGCAAATCATGGAATAGCTGCCGGGCAGCGGACAGCAGGTAGCGGTCCATCATCGGCAGCGCGTTCACACGCGCCGCATCGAACACGTCCACGAGCTTTGCCTCGTAGCCAGCGCCCTTCTGACAGGTACCGGCATAGAGAGTAAAGAAGTAATAAGCATTCCACACCGGCAAAATCGTTTGCCGCACCGTGTCACGGATGCCCTTATCGGTCACAATCAGGTTGCCTCCGCTGACCACCGGGGAACTCATCAGGAACCAGCGCATCGCATCGGCACCATACTTGTCAAAGACTTCGTTAACATCCGGGTAGTTGCGCAGAGATTTACTCATCTTGCGCCCGTCATCACCCAGGACGATACCGTGGGAGATGCAGTTTAAGAACGCCGGTCGATCAAACAGCGCGGTAGCCAGGACGTGCAAGGTATAGAACCAGCCACGGGTTTGACCGATGTATTCCACAATGAAATCACCGGGGTAATGCGTTTCAAACCAATCCCGATTTTCAAATGGATAGTGAACCTGAGCGTAAGGCATGGAGCCAGATTCAAACCAGCAGTCCAGCACCTCCGGGACGCGGCGCATCATGGATTTTCCGCTAGGGTCATCGGGGTTAGGACGAGTCAGCTCATCAATGAACGGGCGGTGGAGGTTCTCGATTTTGACTCCAAAATCACGTTCCAACTCTTCAAAAGAGCCATAAACGTCAATTCGCGGATAGGCAGGATTATCTGATTTCCATACTGGAATCGGGGACCCCCAGAAACGGTTACGTGAGATTGACCAGTCTCGCGCTCCTGCCAGCCAGTTACCAAAGATACCATTCTTGGTATGTTCCGGTGTCCAAGTGATTTGCTGGTTCAATTCCACCATCCGGTCACGAAACTCCGTAACTCGCACGAACCACGACGATACGGCTTTATAGATTAGTGGTTTGCGGCAGCGCCAGCAGTGCGGATAGGAGTGCTCGTAAGAGGCGGCTTTCACCAGGTAGGGACGCTGCCGCGCGTCACGAGTCGCTACCGGTCCGGTTTGGTCACGTAGATCCGCGATAATGTAGCGGTTTGCCTCAAAAACGTTCTTTCCCGCATAATCTGCGACTTCCGCGGTGAGGACACCATCACCGTCTACCGGCATGACCACCCCGATTTGATTCAAGGCACAAACGTTCATGTCGTCCTCGCCAAAGGCTGGGGCGAGGTGCACCAACCCGGTACCGTCCTCGGTAGACACAAAGTCGGCGCCGATGATGGTCCAGGCATTTGAACCGGGTCCCACGTGTCCCGGCTGGTCTGCGGTGCCATCAGCGATAGCGGCAGCTTTGGCATCTTCAAAGTAGTCAAAAATGGGATAGTACACCTTGCCAATCAATTCGGAGCCTTTAAAAGGCGCGGATACCCGCGGGTTTTCCCCAAGTTCCTTTTCGTAGGCTCCCAAGCGAGCCTGGGCGAGGATTACAGTTTGTCCCTGCAGATCCCCTTGAGTCGGCGTGACCCGCACATAGTCGATGTCCTCCCCGACGGCAACCGCCAAGTTACTGGGCAGCGTCCACGGTGTCGTGGTCCAAATCAGCACCATCTCGTCTGTGTCGCGCAGGCGCAGCCCCACAGTAACGGTCTGGTCGGTGCGGTTTTGATAGATGTCGTCGTCCATCTTAAGTTCGTGGTTCGACAGTGGTGTCCCGTCGTGCCAGCAATAAGGCAGCACTTTAAAGCCTTCATAGATGAGACCCTTGTCGTACAGGGTCTTGAACGCCCAAATGACTGACTCCATAAAGGTGGGGTCGAGGGTCTTGTAGTCGTTTCCAAAGTCGACCCAGCGCGCTTGACGCGTCACGTATTCTTCCCACTCTTTGGTATATTTCAGTACGGAATCGCGACATGCCTGGTTGAAGGCTTCAATGCCCATCCCTCCCGGACCTTCGATTTGTTCCTTGTCCTCGATGCCCAGAATGCGTTCCGCCTCCAGTTCGGCAGGCAGTCCGTGCGTGTCCCATCCGAAGCGACGCTCCACGCGGCGACCCCGCATAGTCTGGTAACGCCCCACGATGTCTTTCACATAGCCGGTCAAGAGGTGTCCGTAGTGTGGCAAGCCATTAGCAAAGGGCGGTCCATCATAAAATACGAACTCGTTACTGCCATCCTGCCCGGCTTCACGGGACTCTACTGAAGCCTGGAACGTATGGTCCTCAGCCCAAAAAGCCAGGGTTTCGGTTTCTTGTATGGGAAAATTCGGGCTGGCGTCTAGGGAAGTATCCCGGTGTTTGGGGTAAAACCCGCGTTTTTTCTCGCTCATCTTCGTCCTTATCGCGAATCGTTCATTCACGAGGACGCCTCCGACACTTTGTCGGTGGACGCGGTACCACCTCGCTTGCGCACGTGGTGCTGTCGTAGTCTGGGCGCCGACCTATCCGGTGCGGTCAAACTATGCAGGCGACCAAGTGAGCCGCTCAAGACAGCTGTGACGGGCCTACCCGTCGGAGTCTAGTGAGTCGCATACTCGGCACGCGACCGTTCTTTCCGAAGCTCCCCGGCGATACCCGAACTCAATGACCCCGGACCGGTTCAACGCGGATTCCACTCTATCCAGTTTTTTCTCTGGACTCAAACAAGGTGACCTTTTGTCTGAGTTTCAGAAAGACCAACGGTTAGGACGGATTCTCTCCCTGTGGGGTGTAGCTCAAAATGTCTCCCGGCTGGCACTCCAAAACTTGGCAGATTTTATCCAAGGTGGAAAAGCGGATTGCCTTGGCGTGACCATTTTTCAATATCGAAATATTCGCCGCGGTAATGTCTACAGCCTGCGCAAAGTCCTGAACCGACATACCCCGCTGGGCCAGCAACACCGACAGATTTACCGTAATCACTTAGATGACCTCCGCTAATTCTGCGGCATCGTCCAGCGCGGCTTGAAAAATACTCCTAGCCAGGCTGACCAGGGAGAACAGCCCCACTCCCAAAACTATTCCGCCGAGGAATAAAAGTGGCGGCTCCGGTCTGGTTGCCGGTGCAAAAATGCTCATATGCCCACCGGTTAGCGCGACGATACCGGGACCGATAGCAACCATGAGACGCACTAAATTGATCCATTTCATGGTTTTAGCACTAAAAAAAGCTCCCTTGCTAACTGCCCTTACCAGCATAATCAACGCCACAATCAGTACCTGCACGCAAATGAGCGCCGCAACGGCTGCCAGCGCGTAGGGTACAACTAGGTGTCGAACCTCGGGGAACTCCTCTCCTGTTTCCCATGCCGCATATGCGCAAAACAACTGGAGCAACAACACCCCTGGAAGAGCTGCAATCAAGGCGATTTGTGACAGAATTACGTAAATTTGAGAAAACTTCATATATCGATTATCGATACTTATATATCGTTTGTCAATAGGTATTACTGCACGAACTGGTACGTAGCCACGCCCGGTTGTACCTCTGGAACAATTCACTCACCGACCAAAGACCCATAAAACCTGTAAAAACGCTACAGTTTAGAGTGAACATCCTGCCAGAAAAACATCTGGGCACTTCAGATTGAAGCCCAACTAGCATCTACCAGGGGGACGTATGAAAGCCGAGGAATTGTGGGATCAGGCTCGGGCAGTGGCTCTGGAGCTGCCCGGTGCTGAGCCGTGGGTGTATTCCCCGCAGTGGGAGGCTGTAAAAGTTTGCGGGAAGTGGTTCGTGGTGATGGTGGAGGTCCACGACACTCCGGTCGTGAACTTGGCCGTATTGCCAGAGGACGGCCTGGCGCTAACCCAGCGCTACGCGGAAATCACCCCCGGCTGGCACATGAACAAAGACCGCTGGATCAGCGTGCATCCCGGCGGGGAAGTCGACCTGGACCTGTTGAAAGAACTGGTCGAGGAATCTTACCTTAACGTGGTATCACGGCTGCCGAAACTGGTACGGCAAAAACTAGCGCGCCACTCCAATATCCATCAACCCCGCAGATGACGCAACGCCGATTCTGGATTTGCCAGCAGGTCCTCCGGTTTCCCCTGTTCCACGATGTGCCCTAAATCGAGCACTGCCACCCAATCAGCTTGGGCGATTTGATCCAGGTTGTGCGTAATCTCTAAAACGGTTGGACGCGGCACCATAGCGCGCAGATTATCATTGATGCCCGAAGCTAGAGACGGCGGCAAATGCGCAGTGTGCTCGTCCAAGATAAGGACCTGAGATTGACGCAGCAGGGCACGAGCCAGAGAAAGCCGCTGCCGCTGCCCCCCACTGAGGTCGGTTCCCTGCGAAGCCACTCGATGCTGCAGTCCTCCCGACATCGCTTTCACTTCCTCATCCAACCCTGCCATCGCCAAAGCCCACCAGAGCTGCTGGTCACTGGCTTGCGGACGGGACAAACGCAAGTTTTCGGCAATAGTCATATCGAAAATTGTTGATTCAGCGTTGACTAAAGATACAGCGTCGCGCAGGGACGCCAGTCGATAATCTCGCAAACTGCGCCCTTCTAAGCGGACCGTTCCCGTATCGGGATCATAAAACCGCAACAGCAGCCGAGCCAGGGTCGACTTGCCACTGCCCGTTGCCCCCACCAGGGCGGTCCACGAACTGGGTGCTAGTTTTAGGCTCACCTGTGCAATAGTCCCCGGCGTCGGGTTAGTCTGCGAAATCGTGTGGGTGGATTCAGGATAGCGGAAGCTAACATTGCTAAATTCCACTGCTACAGGGGTGGTTTGCGGCACGTCTTCCGTCCCCTCGCAAAGTTCCAGCCCGGCATGAGTCAGCTGGTAGACGCGCCGTGCTGCGGCGAGGGAGGTATTCAGTTCGGTACCGAAATCCACCACCGCGTTAAACCCATCCCAGCAACGCAAAACGGCAAAAATGATTGCTATCCAGGCTGCCATTCCCAGCGCCTCCGCCTGATAGAGTGGCGCGCCCACCGCCAGCAGAATTAGCACGGCAGCCATTCGCCACGCTGAGAGGAAAGCCCCTCGAAAAGCGGACTTGCTAGCTTCTTGCAGACTAGCTTGGACCAGCGCTTCACCCAACTTGTCGCTGCCGGTCAGACGGGCGTTGCACAAGCCGTATCCGACGACTTCCGCCAAGCCTCCCAACGAGTCGGTAACATCGACAGCAACGCGTCCTCGAGCAGCAAGTTTTTTGCGTGCTGCCAAATGCCCAGAATATATACCGAGCCAGGGTATCAATAGTCCCACTATGAGAATTCCTGCCACAGTTACACCTATTTGCCAAGGTGCTACCGCAAAAGTCGCCACGGTAACAATGCTGGGAATCAGGAAAGCGGTCAGCGCTGGAGCAAACGTGTGCGCAAAGAAAACCTCTATACGATCTATATCTTTCGTGAGACGCGACAAGAGATCCCCGCTGTGATTATCGGTCACGATAGCGGGAGCTTGGGGGAAAATGGCTCGATACGCCTGAGCCCGCAAGAGTTCCAAGGCTTTAAACGCAACCAGGTGCCCCCAGTATTGTTCCAGATAGCGTGCCAAACCTTTCAAAAGCGCGGTTCCAGTCATTATCGTCACTAACCCACCCACGTTAGCAAAGGAACTGTGGATGCAACCGCAATCCAGATAACTCTTCACCAGGTTAACCAGCAGCACTGCAGGTACGGCAAAGAGCACGATACCCAGAATTTGATCGACTAACCTAGCCATGGCGGACCCCGCGAGGGGACCCAGCACGGAGCGAGTTGAGGACAGTAACCAGCGGATGATTGACCGCACCTCCACCACCGTTTTCGCAGAACCGCCTGCGGAGGAGGGTGTGTTATCGCTCTGGTATGAGAGAGCAGGTGCCGTGTTTGTTGAGCCAGAAGCGTGTTCCACAGGTTTCACCGAACCACCAGCTTTCCGTGCTCGACCTGCAAAACGCGGTCTGCCAACGCAGTCAGCGCTCCGCGGTGCGACACCATGATAAGCGTATAGTTTCGTCCCAAGGCATTGAGGGCATCCAAAATTTTCCTCTCAGAATTCAAGTCAACTTGAGAAGTCGCTTCATCCAGCAACAAAATTTTTCGACCACTCCCGATGGCTCGCGCCAAGCTGAGACGCTGTTTTTGTCCGCTCGATAGCCCCACTCCGTTCTCACCCAGAGGAGTATCCAGTCCTCGGGGCATCTGTTTAATTTCGTCGTCAAGATGAGCTAACCGCAGAGCATCCCATAACTCGGTATCAGAAGCCTCCGGGGCTGACATCTGGAGGTTTTCCCTCACGGTTCCGGTAAATAGCCAGGTGCTTTGGCTGACCAAAGCCGAGCACTGCGCTAAGTCGGTGTCTGTCCCGGAGATCATCACCCTCCCCTCACTCGGGGTCAAGAACCCTTTCATTACATTCAAGAGGGTGGTTTTTCCCTGTCCGGAATCGCCCACAATCGCCACGCGCTCACCCTGAGACACGCTGAGGTTGACTCCTTGCAAGACTTCGCGGCTCCCGTATCGCACCTTGACATTTTCCAGATAAACCGCGGGAATCTCAGTCTTCTCCGCCACAAGCTCATCATCTGGGATTCCCGCATCGGTGGGACGCGCCGTGCTGACGTTCCCACAGTGAGCAGCCGATTGGTTAGCGTGTGAGTTGAGGAATCCTGAAATGGCGCGACCGGCTGCCCGCCCGCTCATCGCTACATAGAAAAACGCCCCGAAGTGGTCAATCGGTTCCAGCAGCAGCATTGCCAATCCCAGCGCGGTAACGGATTTACCCAGAGACAGCCCCCCCAGGGACACCAAGTACATTGACAAGGCAGCTACAGACGTGATGACAAACAGTGAAAACACCGTATCCAGGACAAAAATAATGACTTGATTGGACCGCAGTAGACCCATAGTCGCACGTCGATTATCTTCGCCCACTGTCTCCAGCTCATCGCCCATGCGACCTGCCGCCCCCAGCAGCTGCAGAGTCGTCAGTCCCTGCAATACTTCCAGGTAGTTTGCCGCTAATGCCGCTCGCGCCCGCGCGGATTTCGCCGAAGAACGCCGAAAGAGCTTTCGAAAAAGCCAGACCGTCCCTACTGCTAACGGCAGGCACAGTGCCAGTGCGAGCGCCAGAAAGGGATGGACCAAAAACCCCATTGCCACCACTATCAACACTGGCGCGCTAAAGGAACCTTGTACCTCAGGCAGGAATCCTTGACGATACCGGGTAAACTTTTCCGCTGACTCGGTTGCCAACGCCACGATTTTCCCGGTGCTGTCCTGGTTCATCCGCGCGGGTCCAGAGCGAAATGCTTCGCGCAACAGAACACGTCGCACGTGATTTTCTTCACGTATTTGAGAGCGGGCCGCGCACCGTGAGAGCGAAAAATTCGCCCCAAAGACCAGGGCAATCCCCGCAATTGCCAGCGCCCACGAAAGGGCTGGTGCAGACGACCACTCGGGGTGGAGGTAATTGTCGAGAATGTCTCCTGCTGCGACGACCACCGTAATCATGCCGAGGGTCATGAGCCAAAACAGTCCCAAGATTCCACGATTAGCGCGGCGTCCATCGGCAGTTTGCAACGCGGCAAACTGGACTTTACCCGGTTTTTTCGGAACTACATGGGGGGCGTTCAATAGCTGGTAACCACTTCGACTCGTTGGAGTTCTTTGACGTCGGTATAACCCGTCGTTGCCATGGTCCGACGCAGGGCACCCATCATATTGAGGGTTCCTTCGGCATTATCAGCAGGACCGAACATAACCTGTTCCAGAGTGCCGACGGTGCCGACTTTGACCCGAGAACCGCGTGGCAATGTGGAGTGATGTGCCTCACTACCCCAATGCCAGCCGTGACCGGGCGCCTCAGAAGCCCTAGCCAGAGCGCTTCCCAGCATTACGGCATCCGCTCCGCAAGCGATGGCTTTTACCACGTCTCCCGCAAAACCAATGCCACCATCGGCGATAACATGCACATATCTGCCACCGGATTCATCCAAGAAATCCCGGCGCGCCGCTGCCACATCCGCTACGGCCGTCGCCATCGGCACATGTATCCCCATGGTACGACGGGTCGTAGACGCGGCTCCTCCCCCAAATCCCACCAGCACCCCGGCAGCTCCGGTGCGCATCAGGTGCAGCGCTCCAGTATAGGTAGCGACGCCTCCCACTATGATTGGAATGTCTACCTGATGCACAAATTGCTTCAGGTTTAGCGGCTCTATCTGGGAGGACACGTGATCAGCGGATACGGTAGAACCGCGCACCACAAACAAATCCAATGCTGAATCTGCCACTTGCTCCCATAGTTTTTGGGTGCCTGCCGGACTCATAGCCCCTGCCACAATGACATCAGCAGCTTTGATTTCCTCTAACCTGGCACGCATCAGCTCCGGTTTAACCGGCTCAGTGTAGATTTCCTGCAACTTGGCGGTGGCTTTGGCTCCGACTTCGTCAAGCTCTGCCAGCTCTTCGTACAAGGGTAGGGGGTCATCATATCGAGTCCACAGTCCCTCCAGGTCCATGACTCCGACTCCGCCCATTTTCCCCAAGGCGATAGCATTTTGAGGGCTCATCACCGAATCCATCGGCGCGCCCATGACCGGAACCTGCATGTAATAAGCGTCAAATTGCCAGGCTAGAGACACGTCACGAGGATCTCTGGTACGGCGCGAGGGCACCACCGCGATTTCATCAAAAGAATAGGCTCGACGCCCTCGCTTGCCACGTCCAATCTGAACTTCTTCATTCATAGATTCAGCCTACCAAAATGCACCCCAGCTGGAGCGGCTGGCAGGTCCGGGAGTCAGGTCCCGGTACCCTATCGCGGTAAGCATGCCCGCCCCAACTGGCTTAGAGTCTGGTGTTTAAAGTCCTGATACGCATCCTCACCGGCGATAATAGCCTGACGGATGCTATCTACCAAGTGAACGGTGTAATACTCGTTGTGAATGGTCAGCAGGGTCGAAGCCAGCATTTCCTTGGCTTTCAGCAGGTGATGCAGATAGGCGCGCGTGTAGTTTGTGCAGGTGTAGCAGCCACACCCCTCTTGGAGCGGGCTGAAGTCCTCGCGAAAAGCGGCTCGCGCCATATTAGTCCTGCCTGTGGGCAGATACGCCGCTCCGGTACGCGCCACGCGAGACGGAGATACGCAGTCGAAAGTGTCGGCTCCGTTTTCGATGCCGGCAAAGAAATCTTCCGGTTCTGAAATCCCCAACAGGTGGCGCGGACGGTCTTCGGGCAGCTCCTGGCACACCCAGGAACCAATCAAGCCGAGATTTTCCTTTTCCAGGGCACCTCCGATACCAAACCCGTCAAAGTGGCGACCCGAAATTTCCATCTTCCCGAGGTCATGCGCGGCTTTCCGGCGTAAATCCTCCCATTGGGCTCCTTGAATTACTCCGAAAAGCATCTGATAAGGCTTGTCGGCACGTTCTACGGTGAGCCGCTCGTGTTCTGCCAGGCAGCGTTCCGCCCATCGCCGCGTGCGTTCCAGGGAAATCACCTGGTAGTCGTAGGAATGCAACAGGGATGTCAACTCATCGAAAGCGAAAATAATATCGGCACCCAGGTGGTGCTGAATCTGCATAGAGATTTCGGGTGTGAACCGATGTTTGGTTCCATCCAGGTGCGAACGAAAATTCACGCCGTCATCATCGACCCGCGCCAGACCGGGATGTGCCTGGCGTTTATCGGGAGGAGCTAGCTCGGCGGATTCTTCCGCCTGCTCCAAAAGTTTGCGTTTATCCCCGGAGCGCTCATGGTTGCCGTGTTCGCGCGAAGCAGTACGTTCTCGAGATGAGGCGGCGAATTCTTGACTGAGGACCTTCTTGTATCCCGCCCCCAGGCTGAGGACTTGGAATCCCCCTGAATCAGTGAATGTGGGACCATCCCAATGCATAAAAGCTGCCAGCCCCCCGGCTTTATCGACCAATTCCGGTCCCGGCTGCAAATACAGATGGTAGGCGTTTGCCAGTACTGCCGACGCACCAAGCTCGCGAATCATCTCTGGAATCAGCGCCTTCACAGTCGCTTTTGTACCAACAGGTACAAAAGCTGGGGTGGGAATATCGCCGTGGGGAGTGTGGATAACCCCGGCTCGCCCCAATTGCCCCAGACGAGCCACAACCTCAAAGTTTTCACTCATTCAAACATCATCCCAGGTTAGAAACATTTAGTCGAAACAGTTTCTGTACTGATTGGTCAATTATTTGTCACCAGAGGGCGCTCTGCGAGAGTTTCTGTATCAATCGGTACATAATTTTTCTCGCCTCGCTTCACCAATCCGATGACCTGAATACTAATTGGCGACATGACAATCTCCAAAGCACATTTGTACACGTAGCCAGTCAGCACATAGTTGAGGAATTCCGGACCTGAAATCAAACCGGCAAAAGCTATGGTGCAAAATGCCACGGTATCTACCAATTCACCGACCAAGGTAGAAGCAATCATACGAACCCAGAGAAAACGCTCCCCCGTGTGACCTTTGATCCGTACCAAGACCAGAGCATTTAGCAACTGCCCCAGTACATACCCCACCAGGGAAGCTGCCACGATACGCGGGACGAACCCAAAAACCTGAGAAAAAGCGGGAGTAATGAAGTCCCCACTGGCGGGCGGTGCTTTAGCGACCAGGAAAAACAGTCCAGAAGCCAAGATAGAAATCCCGAATCCAGTCAGCACCGCTCGACGCGCCCCGCGGAATCCATAAACCTCCGAAAGAATATCTCCCAAGATGTAAGTGAAGGGGAACATGACCGCTCCCCCATCAAAAATCAACCCCAGGGGTCCCCCGATGAGTTTGGTGGCGGAGATATTAGAAATTAGCAGCAGCGCGACAAACAAGGTCATGAAAATATCAAAAAAACGTCCCTTGCCCATAGCCACGAAGTTGACCACTGGGCGCGAGGTCGATGGCACAGAGCTTTCGACCGATTTCACCGTTCATTCTCCCTTACTATTAATCTGACGTAGCAACCGGCAACGTTAAAACTGTGGCCAGCGCAGTGACACCGGGCGGAAATCCGGTTTCCGCGCCGACATAAACTCGTTAAAACTCCGCGCCCATTGACTATGCCCCTCTGCCTGGAACTGCATCATCTCCCCCGGACCCATTTCCAGTAACTCCGGAAATCGCTCAGACATGGCACCGAGCAAATCCAGAGTCGCAGAGACATCGGCTTGTGCATTATGGAAGTCCTCACGCAGCGGCAAATCGTAAGCGGTGCAGACGGATGCCAAATTACGCTTCCCCTTCCGATAACGATCCAGAATTCGGTCTAAAACTAGCGGATCAACGATTGGTCCAACTGATCCTTCCAGGCGCTGACGCAAAGTTGGCAAATTGTGACGCGCCAACTCCGCCTCCAGAATCGCGAAATCAAAGGTAACGTTGAAACCCACTACGGGCACTCCCCGGCGCATTGTTTCCTCGATGATACCGGCGACTTCCTCGAGACCAACCCGCGGGTCGACCCCGTTAGCTTGCAAGTATTCATCAGTCAGACCGTTAACCCGACCAGCAGCAGGAGGCATCGGAACGCCGGGATTGATAATCCAATAACGCGGCGAATCCGTACCGTTTATCCTGCGTATCAGCGACACCGTGGCGATACGGTCACGCGACGTAAAGACACCCGTCGTCTCCGTGTCAAAGCCCAAGACCTCCTGATTAAGCCAGGGAGTATTCAGCTGGTTCACTTCATTCATAACCAAAGTCTCTCACACACCCTGCAGGCGAAAATCTTTGGACTCAGTGACGCTGATAGTTCGGGGCTTCCACAGTGACTTCAACATCGTGAGGATGAGATTCCTTTAAGCCTGCCTGAGTGATGCGCACGAAACGCCCCTGGTGACGCAGCTCGTCAATGGTATGCGCCCCGGTATAGAACATAGATTGGTGCAGCCCTCCGACCAGCTGATAAATCACCGAACCGAGAGTGCCTTGATAGGGAACCTGCCCTTCGATGCCTTCGGGAACAATCTTGTCATCGCTGGTCACATCAGCCTGGAAATACCGGTCCTTTGAATAGGACTTGCGTCCCCGCGAGCTCATGGCGCCCAGCGAACCCATCCCGCGATAGTGTTTCCACTGCTTTCCGTTCATAAACACCAGTTCACCTGGGGATTCCTCACAGCCTGCCAACAGGGAACCCAGCATTACCGTATGAGCACCAGCAACTAGGGCTTTAGCAATATCGCCGGAGTACTGCAAACCACCGTCGGCGATAAGCGGTACATCCGCACGGGCACACGCTTCTGCAGCCATCATGATGGCAGTAATCTGAGGCACGCCCACCCCCGCTACCACACGAGTGGTACAGATTGACCCCGGACCAACACCGACCTTCACGCCGTCGACGCCCGCATCAATCAGGGCTTGTGCCCCCTCCCTGGTGGCGACGTTACCGCCCACTACTTGCACCCCGGAGAAACCAGAGTCGGTCTTGATTCGCGAAATCATCTCTAAAGCCAGCTTTGCCCCGCCATTAGCGGTATCCACAATCAGGGCATCCACGCCTGCCTCCGCCAAGGCTTCAGCACGTTCCCACGCGTCGCCCCAATAGCCGATAGCGGCGCCCACCACCAAACGACCTTGAGAATCCTTAGTCGCATGGGGGAATTGCTCCGTCTTTACGAAGTCTTTGACCGTAATCAGACCGGTCAACTTGCCGTTTTCATCAATCAGAGGCAGTTTCTCAATACGATTTTCTGCCAACAGTTTCATCGCTTCTTCGCGAGAGATGCCGGTGCGTCCGGTAATCAACGGCATCGGGGTCATGCAGTCCCGGACTGTCTTGGTGCCCCACTGGGCAGTAGGCACGAAACGCAAGTCACGATTGGTGATGATACCCAGCAGCTCATAGTCATCAGTCACGACCGGCAAGCCCGACACCCGATATTTAGCGCACAGTTCGTCCAGCTGTTCAATAGTGGCATTAGGTCCGATGGTGACAGGGTCAGTCACCATGCCCGACTCGGAGCGTTTCACTTGACGCACCTGCTGGGCTTGGCTCTCGATAGAGAGATTACGGTGCAAAATCCCGATGCCCCCCTGGCGCGCCATAGCGATTGCCATCCGTGATTCAGTGACGGTGTCCATAGCGGCAGAAATCAGCGGGATATGAAGTTTGATTTCTTTGGAAAAGCGCGTAGAGGTATCCACTTCGGCGGGAATCACATCAGTGACCTCTGGCAACAACAGCACATCATCGTAGGTCAAACCGGTCAAAAACCGCGGTTCGACGCCATTTTCAAGGTCTCGCAAGGGATTCGTGATTTCGCTCATATGCCTTCCTTAAATGCCTGGGAATAATTCTTTCGACGTTGATGCTTATTCTAACGCTCTCGCGCTAGCGGTGCTGACGGGGTGAGAAGCACAGTTTATGTGGACTTGTCAGGAAGTCACAAGCACGGGATCACAAGTTTGGTTCACTACTACTGAAGGACGGTGCGGTGAGCCTAAATCGTCCTGTGGTAGGACGCAGGATTGCCAGCACACCACCTAGTCTTGAAGGGTAAGAGAAACCACGCGAGGGAAAGGAAGAAAATGAGTAATGTAACGTATCTCCCCGCTCCGACTATTGAATCTTGGGAATGGCAAGACGAAGCTGCCTGCAAGGATTTAGGGACGGCGGCTTTCTTCCATCCTGACGGTGAACGTGGTGGCACTCGGCGGCGTCGCGCTGCGCAGGCTAAAGCAATTTGCGCGACTTGCCCGGTATTGGAACAGTGCCGCAATTACGCTTTGAACGCACATGAACCTTATGGAATTTGGGGCGGCATGACCGAAGAAGAACGCGCCGCTTATTGGAAGGAACGGGAGGCTAAATCCGCATAGACCTGTAGAACCCGGCGGGGGTGAACCCGCCACTAGAAATTGCATTTGTTTTGGGGGCTGAGCCACTGGCTCAGTCCCCAAAATGTATATATAAACTTAAACCGAATCGCCTGCCCGACCCGCCAAAACACTATTTTCGGACGCGCCGGATTGTGGCGAAAAATCCAGTTCACTCGCTAACCCACGTCACCGCGCAGACGCACGGACAGGCAGGTCACGCAACCTTCGAGCTTCTCGTACTCGCCGATGTCTACCGCGACCACTTCGTAACCCATGCTCTCAAAGAGTTCCTTGGACTTGGGAGCGGCGGCGGACATCAGAATCTTGTTATCCTCGAGCAAAACGACGTGCGAACCGGGTTCTTCGGGAACTTCCATGAACTTGTCCCACACGGTCGGGTCGTCCACCAGCGGTTTGTAGCCGACTACAGTGCCGTCGTACAAGGCGGTGACACCGCTCTTGAGGTGGAGCACCTTAGTCATTTCCACGGGGATGACTTCCGCGTTGAATTCCTTCAAGTACTCGGCAAGCTGGCGCACCCCTTCTTCGTTGGTGCGGCCACCGGGCGTTTGTCCGACCCAGACTTTACCGTCAAACTTCAGGATGTCTCCCCCGTCCACGGTGCCGGGTTCCTTAATGTAAACCACGCGGTATCCGGCATCCCGAACCGCTTTTTCGACTCCCGCAACTTCAGCGCGGCGCTCCGGAGCTCCGGAGCGAGTGATGATGGCGAGATCTCCATAGACAAAAACAGGATCCTCAATGAATACCGAATCGGGGCAATCAGGAGCGGGCTCGACCTCGACGGTTTCCCACCCATTATCATTGAGTGCCTTGACGTAGCCTTCCCACTGGCGCAAACCCAGATCATAAGAGACAGCAGATTTTTCAATGTGTGTCACAATCCCATCAGCCATTTTGGGGCTGGGGCGACGAACTAATGCTAATTTCCTAGTCATAGTTTCCAGCGTAGTGGTGGACCGAAAACCCGTCAAGGGATCGGCGTACTTTATGTATTTTGAGCGCGAAAATAGGTTGTTGGTATGAATGATGGAGTGGTTTCTATGGGTGCGCGTGTTGAGGTCACGAAGCGGTTACGCCAGGCGTATCGCGGGGCTTCTAAAAAGGAAAAGGGCAGGGTGCTGGATAGTTTTTGTGAGTCTACGGGATTGTCCAGAGCTACCGCGAGGAGGTATTTGACCAGTGATGTCACTGGAAATCCTGGCGTGGTCAGGATTGATTACCGTAAGGTCAGGGCGACAAAGTATTCAACGGTAGCGAAGAGGATACTACAACGGGTTTGGGTGCTATCAGGATGCCAATGCGGTAAATATTTGGCAGTATCGATGCGTGTTTAGCTTGATTCTCTTGAAACGCATGAGGAACTGGTGATAGGAAGAGCCGGGTATAGCCAGAAAATACGTGACGAGTTACTGGGAATGTCTGCTTCTACGATAGACCGGTATCTCAAAGAAGCCCGCCAATCTCTAGAGCTGAGGGGTATTTCGAGTACGAAACCAGGAGCATTGTTACGTAACTCGATAAAAATCAGGAAAGCCGGGGACGAGATTGCTGACGAGCCAGGATTTTTCGAGATGTACACGGTGGCGCATTGCGGGCCGAGTCTCAAGGGAGAGCTCGTCCGTACCCTGACGTTAACCGACGTGAACACGGGCTGGATACATTTAGAAGCCCTGCAGAATAACGCCCGGGTGCATATGCTCAAAGCTCTAGACTCTGCGATAGAAACCATCCCGTACCAGGTCCAGGGCCTGGACTGTGATAACGGTAGCGAGTTCATTAACCGGGAAGTCATTAACTGGGCATCTAGCCTGGACGTATTCTTCACACGCTCGCGCCCTTACAAGAAGAACGACCAGGCACATGTGGAATCTAAAAACAACCATGTAGTGCGTAAATACGGCTTCCACTACCGTTATGACACACCCAAAGAATTGAAAGTCCTGCGCAAGCTATGGAAAACAGTGTGCTTACGTATGAACCTGTTCACTCCTACCAGGAAACCCATAGGCTGGAACCAAGACAGTGTAGGCAGACGTAAACGCGTCTACGACACACCAGCCACACCCCTAGACCGTTTACTAGCCTCCGGGATACTCTCAAGGACACAAATCAAAGAACTACAACAGTTACGCGATTCCACGAATCCTGCCGAGCTAACCCGCGATATCCTACGCTACCAAGCCATACTCACCGACCTAGCCAGAACCCCTACCGAGGTACTCACTATCAACATGGAACAAAACCACGCTAAACATAAAGCCCTACTCACCCAAGGCATCAAAACCCGCAGCGCCTAACCCCCACTTCGCGCTCAAATTGACATGAGGCACCACGGGGATTTGCGTGCTGAGATGACTGGGCTCGCTGGGATATCGGTGGAGCCCTCATATTTTCTATGGTTTCGGGGCCACGGCGCTGGAATGTGCCAGGAGAAGTGAGGTTATAACTTAACAGAAAAGACCGGACATACGTCCGGCCTTTTCAAAAATGTGTCTCGATTACTCGACCACAGCGAGCAAGTCGCGAGCAGAGAGAATAACGTATTCCTCACCCTGGTACTTGACTTCGGTGCCGCCGTACTTGGCGTAGATAACCTTGTCGCCTTCCTTGACATCCATCGGCACACGCACGCCCTTGTCGTCAACACGACCGGGACCTACCGCCACGACGGTGCCTTCCTGCGGCTTTTCTTTTGCCATATCCGGGATTACCAGACCCGAAGCGGTAACCGTTTCCGCTTCCAGCTGCTTAATAACAACCCGATCTTCCAAAGGTTTAATGCAAACCGACACTGCGATTGCCCTTTCTCTAAGTTTCTGATGATATTTCACCAACCGAGCGCCGTCGCGGGTGGCACCCTGCCAGTCAATTTATATTTTATGACGTATTTAGCACTCTCGCAACCCGAGTGCTAAGTCAGTTTCAAATCACACGATTTTATTGTCGCCCCGCACGGTTCTCCCCTTTCCCTCCCTGCCCTTTAAGATTGGACTATGGCAGAAAATTCGCTGGCGCCCCTGTTGCACAAAGAAGGATTCCAATTGCTGGAATCCTTGGGAACTCTGGGACCCTACTCCCCGACACTCGCGGACAAATTAAGCGCTGGTCTGCGCAAACGTGGGGTGGCACCAGCGCTGGTGGCAGCCATTTTGACCCAGCTGGAGCTGCGCGAAGCAGCGCGAGCAAAATTCGGGGATTTCGCGCGAGGAATGCTGTTCACGCGAAACGGCCTGGAGCAGGCCACGCGTTTGCCGGTAGCGGCTGTACACGCTGGACGTTTTCGCGACGCCGGATGTCACCAGGTCGCTGATTTGGGCTGCGGGTTAGGTACCGAGTCCCTCGCTTTGGCTGGTTTAGGGATGCTGGTAACGGCTTTTGAACTCGATGAAGCCACCGCAGCAGCGGCTTTGCTGAATCTCCGTGCCTATCCCGAAGCCCGTGTCACACAGGCAGATATTTTAGAACTGGATTGGGACCAGCTGCGTGCCGAGGGCGTTGATGGCGCCTTCGCAGACCCCGCCCGGCGCGACTCCTCTGGCAGGCGACTGCAGCCGGAGTCTTGGAAACCCCCGCTTTCGCGTATTCTCGCTTGGCAGGATGAGATTCCCCATGGAAACCTCGGCGTAAAAATCGCCCCTGGAATCAACCATCAAGTCCTGCCCGCACAGGGCGAAACCCAATGGATTTCTGTGGGGGGCGAGCTTGTGGAGGCGGGAATCTGGTTGGGTGACCTGATCCGTCAGAAGGGTCGGTCCGCCCTGTTGATGGATAATAACGGGAAAATCGTGGTTACGTTGCACGACGAAACCGCCGCCCCGTGCAACACTCCTGCCCGACTAAGTGAGACCATCGCGACAGAAGATGAACTGGGTAAATGGATCTTTGAGCCTGATGACGCAATTATCCGGGCAGGACTGCTAGCTCAGATTGCAGAACAAACATACACAAAGACGGTATCGGAAAAAATTGCCTATTTGACCAAAGATTCTGATCCAAATGGGGCTGACACGAAACTAGGGAGCTGGTTTGAGACACTCGCGGTCCTCCCTCTGGATGAAAAGAAGATTCGCACCGTACTAAAGACGCGACCAATCAGGTCTTTGGAAATTAAAAAACGCGGTGCCAACGTCTCACCCGCCCAACTACGTCGAAAGGTACTCACCAAGACCGTGAAAGACGGAGAGGACCTAACCTTGATAGCGACCCGTTTGGGCAGGCGACACCGCGCAATCTTGTGCCGACGCCGCACCGAGATTTAAACGCGGGGAAAAACCAACTAAACTGAACCCGTGTTAAACGGTGAGAAACTGACTTTAGGACTTGAATCTACCTGCGATGAAACTGGAGCTGCCATCGTCGCGGGGAAAACCCAGCTATTAGCGAACGTGGTCGCTACCTCGATGGATGAATATGCCCGTTACGGGGGAATTATCCCCGAGATTGCTTCACGGGCACACTTGGAATCATTCCTACCTGTGGTCAGTAAAGCCTTGGATGAGGCAGGAGTAAAGCTCGCAGACATTGACCAGATTGGAGTATCCGCTGGTCCAGGGCTGATTGGTTCGTTGGCGGTAGGAATTGCCGGGGCAAAAGCCCTGGCAGTCGCCACCGGAAAGCCACTATACGGAGTCAATCATGTCATTGGTCACCTGGCAGTTGACCAGCTGGTGAACGGTGATTTGGACCTGCCAGCGGTAGGACTGGTGGTCAGCGGCGGGCACACAAACCTGCTGCTCATTACCGATTTCGCAGCTCCAGATGGGATCAGAGAGTTGGGCGGCACTCTCGATGACGCCTCGGGGGAAGCCTTTGACAAGGTTGGACGAGTGCTGGGGCTGCCCTATCCCGGAGGACCACACGTGGATCGGATGTCCCGCGAAGGCAATCTGGGAGCGATTGATTTTCCGCGCGGTCTAGCAGGAGCAAAGTACGCCAAAACACACCCTTATGATTTTTCTTTCTCCGGACTGAAAACCGCCGTGGCTCGCTATGTTAGCCAGCTCGAAGCCACCCCGGAAGTACGCAACCGTCCGGACTTTACCGAGGATTTTGTACCCGCTCGTGAGGGCAAACCATGGCTGCCGGTAGCGGATATTTGCCGTGGATTTTCGGAATCTGTCAATGACTCCCTGGTCAGCAAGACTATGCGAGCGCTAACCGATTTCGAGGCAAAAACCCTGGTGGTGGGCGGCGGATATTCCGCGAATTCCCGACTGCGTGAATGGCTGACAGAGGAATGCACGAGTGCTGGCGTTACCCTGCGGATTCCCCCACTGAAGTTCTGTACCGACAACGGCGCGCAAATCGCTGCCATCACGGCAGAAATTGCCGGGTCTATCGACCCCAGCCGCCCCGACTTTTCGCCAGTTTCCGCCTTGGAATTGACACGCGTAATTGTTTAGCTTCCGATGTTGCTTTAGTGACGAATCAAACCACGCACCCTCAACAAAAAGCTTCTCAGCAGACCCTTGTGAAAGAATCTGCTGAAGCACACCCCGCGTCGGCACAGTCCTCATCTCAACTAGGCGAAAAAGGTATGCTAAGAACCATGACGGAAACAAAGTCAAGCGAAACCGTAAAGCTGGTGTTAACCCTCTCTTGCCCCGACCAACCGGGGATTGTCCACGCTGTCTCTGGCATGGTGGTCAGCGCGGGAGGCAATATCATCCAGTCAGCCCAGTTTGCAGATCTCGATAGCGGATTGTTTTTCATGCGGGTAGAGATGGACGTCCCCTGTGCTCACGATATTCGCTCTCGAGTAGAAACCCTCGCTGCCGAATTTGATATGGCTTGGGAATTGGATGAAATTGGGCGAGCACTGCGCACCGTCATCATGGTTTCCAAAGAGGGGCATTGCCTGTCCGACCTGCTCTATCGCGTGCGGGATCACTCGATTCCGATTGATGTGAAAGCGGTCGTGGGTAACCATCCTGATTTAGCTCCCATCGCAACTTTCTACCAAGTACCGTTTATTTTGGTGCCGGTCACGAAAGACAATAAACCCGAAGCGGAGCGGCAGCTGCTAGACTTGGTCGCCGCGGAAAAGGTCGAACTTGTCGTGTTGGCGCGTTATATGCAGATTCTTTCCGACAAACTGTGCCGGGAAATGAGCGGGCGGATCATCAACATTCACCACTCTTTCCTGCCGTCGTTCAAGGGCGCAAAGCCGTATGACCAGGCTCATGACCGGGGCGTGAAACTCATTGGAGCCACCGCGCACTACGTCACAGCGGATTTGGATGAGGGTCCCATCATCGAACAGGACGTTTCCCGCGTGGATCACACATTTACCGCTATTGACATGCGTAAACAGGGTCAAGACGTGGAACGCCGCGTGCTAGCGCAGGCCGTAAAATGGCACGCCGAGCATCGCGTGTTGATGAACGGCGACCGCACCGTGATTTTCCGGTAACGACGCCGAATCAGAGTTTGCTATGTCGGACCAGTTGCCCCCGGACAGCCCACACGCCAACCGCCACGCCCCGGACGGCACTCCTTCTGATAGCGCGCAACCCGGCAACCCCGAAACCGCACCTTTGGAACAAACTTATCGGCAAGAAATTCGCGACATCCGCCGTATCGCTTTCATTCTGAACCCTGCCTCCGCTAAAGGTCACGCCCGCAAAACTGCTCGGGTCGCCCGAAAAGTGCTGCACAAGCGCGGTCTGGAGATTGTGGATTTTCCCTGCGATACTGCGGCACAAGCCCGGGAATCGGCTCGCCAGGCCGTAGCTGATTCCACGGTGGACGCCATCGTCGTTTCCGGTGGAGACGGGATACTTTCACTGGTGCTCCAAGAACAGGTTGGTTCCGACAAGCCTCTGGGAATTATTCCTGCAGGTTCTGGCAATGATCATGCTCGCCACTATGGGATTCCGCTGAATCCACGTAAATCCGCGGACATCATCGCGGATGGTTTCGTCAGCCAAACCGACCTGGGACTAGCGACTTTTACCGATATGCACGGCAAGGTACGGCAGCGTTGGTGGTCCACCATAACTTGTGTCGGATTCGACCAAATGGTGGCAGATAAAACCCAGGAAATGCGCTGGCCACACGGGTCACTGCGCTATATTTTGTCCCTGTTCATTATTCTGGCGAAGTTCCATCCCCGACCAGTGCGGCTCAGTCTCGACGGGGTAACTTGGGGCGAGGACCACCTGACTTTGTGCGCCGTTGCCAACGGAAAATGCTATGGAGGCGGTGTGGTAGTAGCTCCACAAGCATCCAGCTATGACGGAGTTTTCTCGATCGCGACGTTGAGCTCAATGCCCCGCCGGAAAGTACTCCGCCCCTTGTTCGCTGCCAAAAGGGGGAAATTCGCTGGTGCTCCCGGGGTAACTTTTCACGAGGCACGCCGAGTCAGTTTAGAGATGGAAGGATTGGCTCCCATTGCCGATGGGGAACGCCTGGGATACGGGACGGTTAACTTGGAATGCGTGCCCAGAGCCGGGTGGTTTATTGTGCCGCATCCTAGAGAGAAATAGGTCAAAGCTGCGAACCCGCCGTGGCTCAATAGTTTGCTCAAATCGACATCGCCCGTCGGGGGATTTGCAAGGACTCGCTCCGCTCGCCTTGCCCCCACCGCTCAGAATCATTTCGTCGGGGGATTTGCAAGGACTCGCTCCGCTCGCCTTGCATACCCCTCCTCGCTCGCGCCTCATGAAAGTAAACTTTCATGGGAGCTCGCTCGTCGGGGTGACAGGATTTGAACCTGCGACATCCTGCTCCCAAAGCAGGCGCGCTACCAAGCTGCGCTACACCCCGGAAAAGGTACAGTTTATGGTACAGGAAAGTTCGAGTTGTAGGAAACCCATCCGAACCGGTAAACTCATTTCGTACGCGGGCGTAGCTCAATGGTAGAGCCCCAGCCTTCCAAGCTGATTACGCGGGTTCGATTCCCGTCGCCCGCTCCACTATGACGTCGAAAATGATAAGTAGGCGTTTGCGTTAGCGCGTACGCCCCGAGGGGGTCAAGAAAATCCCTTGCGTTAGCGAGTGTATAGCGCGTTTGCCCCGACCTGCGGAAATACTACTGACCCTGCCTTTTTCCTGTTGAGCGCAATGGCGTTTGAAATGTTTCTCTGAATGTGGAGTGTTCTACTTAATTCATCCTAGTGTTCATGTACACTATAAACACTAGGAGGTGTTCGTGGATATCATCGTTAGTAATGCAAGTTCTGATCCGATTTACGCTCAGATTAAGAATCAGCTCAAGGCGGCAATAATCAATGATCAGGTAGCGCCCGGCGACAAGCTGCCGTCGATCCGGCGTTTGGCATCACAGCTTCGCGTATCGGTGATTACTACCAAGCGCGCCTATGACGAGCTAGAGCTAGAGGGTTTCATTGATTCCGTACAGGGGCGAGGTAGCTTTGTTGCTTCTAAAAACACTGAATTGCTCAAGGAAGAGCAGCGTAAAAAAGTCGAAGACTATTTGAAATCCGCCCTCGCCTCGGCTCGGGTTGCTGGCTTGTCTGTTTCTGATCTGAAAGAGCTGATTGATTTATTAGGAGGATCCGATGAATGTGATTGAAATCAACGGACTAGCGAAAAAGTATCCGGGATTCACGCTCGGTCCGCTTAACCTTGAAGTTCCCCAAGGAGCAATTGTGGGTTTCGTGGGCGAGAACGGTGCCGGTAAATCCACTACGCTGCGTTTGATTTTAGGTCTTGCTCACCCCGATGCCGGGACAATAAACCTGTTGGGGCAGCCTGCAGGTGCAGATCACCCACAAGCGCATGAACGAGTGGGGGTGGTATTTGACGATATTAGCCTGCCAGATAGTTTTACTGTTAAGAATGCTGGCGAGTTCGGCAAGCGCCTGTACAAGAGTTGGGATGCGCAAACATACGCTAGTTACCAGCAGCGTTTTCATCTCGCTTCATCTAAGCGAGTTGGTGAACTCTCTAGAGGTATGCGGATGAAGCTGGGGCTAGCGATGGCACTTTCCCATGCAGCGGATTTGCTGATTTTTGATGAGGCTACCAGTGGTTTAGATCCGGTGATTCGTGATGAGGTGCTTGATATTATGCTCGAATTTATCGAAGATCCGACTCACTCGATTCTGTTTTCGTCTCACATCGTTTCCGATATTGAAAAAGCCGCTGACTACGTGGCTTTCATCCGTGAGGGCAAGTTGAAGTTCATGGAACAAAAAGATGAGCTCTTAGATTCTTGGCGAATCGTAGCGTTGAGCAATGAGCAGGCAAACCAGCTTGATTCCACGCAAGTGTTAGGGCGTCGCCGTCATGATTTTGGTCAAGAAGTAATCGTCCGCACCGGAGCAGTTCCTGCTGGTGTGCAAGCTGCTAGACCGACGATTGAGGACATTATGGTCTACACGATTAAAGGAGAATATCAGTGAGAGCTGCATTTTATAAAGACCTTATTGCCAATCGTACATATATAGCTGTTTTAGGTTTGATGCTCGTTGCGATCAGCGCTGTGGGGATTTATGCAAACCAGTTGATTATCTTTCCGTTTATTTTTGGCATGATTGGGATGCTTTATTTTACGGCCACCTTTGCTCGTGATGCTGAATCCAAGGTGCACCGAACGATTCTTGCCGGACCTATCAGTAGAAACGAGCTCGTTAATCTAAATTTTCTGATTACACTCGCTCTTGGGGTAGTGGCTTTCGCGGTTACAGGTGTTCTTGCCTATTTAATGGTTGAGATGCCTTGGAAAAATACCGTTTTGGTGGCCAGTTTCGCCTTTGCGGTCACTGTGCTGTTGACCATTATTCAGCTACCGCTGTTTTACAAATTTGGTCCGGAAAAAGCCAAGCTTTTTCTGGTCGCGGTATTCATCGTAGTATTCGCCGGATCATCCTTTGTTGGTTCCAACAAACAAGCAATTTTCGAATGGGTAGCAAAAGCCTTAACCCTACCCCCGCTCACCAGCGCAGGAATACTACTGACCGTGACGATCATACTTACCGCAGTATCCCTATGGATAAGTCGAAAGATCGTGGCAGGTAAAGAATTCTAAGTTATTCGAGTGCAATTTTGCATTCAATGTTAGCGCCCTGCGTTCTTTTCAAAGCCCCACTGTGATTTCTTTCCCGGTTCTAAAGATGAACCGGATCCCGTCCTCGGTGACGATGGCGTGGTCGATGAGAGCGCTCCACTGTGAGGGGTGAAACTCGCTCACCGGTTCCCCTGCCAGATCGTCTAGGGTTGTGGTGATGGCGGCGTGCTTGGCGGTGTTCGCTGCGATATCTGCTTCCAGGCTTGTTTTACGTGCGAGTGTCTTACGGTAGGTAGTATCGAGTTCGGTGTACTTGTTTTGGTAGGCGTCTTGGTCGAGCGCGCGTTGCTGGTTTTCCGCTATCAGCGCCTCGATCTGCTCGGTCAGCTCCACGATTTTCGTCTGGCACGCGGCGGCTTGTTCTTCCAAACGGCTCGTATCGAACATGTCCCCAAGCACCTGCGGCAGGCGACTTTGCCGTGGCTGGCGGGCGATCAGTTGGTTGAGCGCTTGGACGAAAGAATCCTTGATCTGCTCGTCTTTCACCGTCGCGCTGCTGCAGGGATGTTCGTCTGTGTATTTGTGGTTGCATTGCCAGACTGTGTACTTGTATTTCGTGTTCGACGCCCACGTCTTACGCCCATACCACGCCCCACACTGAGCACATTTCAGCCGGGTGGAGAATAAGCCGACTTTCGCTGACGATATGTTGCCATGCCTGGTGGCCAGTTCGTATTGCACCTGATCCCAGATACGCGGAGCAATAATCGGCTCATGATTACCCGACACATAGTATTGGGGCACTTCACCCTCGTTGACCTTCATCTTCTTAGTAAGGAAATCGGTGGTGAACGTCTTTTGAAGAAGGGCGTCACCTTTGTATTTCTCGTTCGACAAGATCGAGCGCACCGTCGATGTCGACCACACTTCTTTCCCACGCGGGGTGAGAATCTTGCGGGCAGCGAGCTCGGTTTTAATCTCACTGATCGCCATCCCATCAAGGAAAAGCTGGTAGATCAACCGCACGGTCGGAGCCTGCGTCTCGTCGATGACAAGGCTGCCGTCCTCGCCTTTCTTATATCCGAGTAGTGATGCGTAGGGCACCATAATCTTCCCATCGGCAAAACGTTTCCTATGTCCCCAGGTGACGTTCTCAGAGATGGAGCGGGATTCTTCTTGCGCCAGGCTCGACATGATCGTGATGAGTAATTCGCCTTTGGCGTCGAAGGTGTAAATATTTTCCTTCTGAAAATAGACCTCGACGCCTGCATCCTTGAGCTTGCGCACGGTAGTGAGCGAGTCGACGGTGTTGCGCGCGAATCGGGAGACGGACTTGGTGAGGATGAGGTCGATATTGCCTGTCAGGGCGTCATCGATCATGGTTTGGAAACCTTCGCGACGTTTCATGGAGGTGCCAGAAATACCTTCATCGCAGTACATGCCCGCGAACTGCCAATCATTACGTGAGCGAATATAGGTGGTGTAGTAGTCGATTTGCGCCTCATACGAGGAGGTTTGTTCTTCCATCTCGGTAGAGACGCGAGCGTAGGCGGCGACCCGTCTGCGTGCCGGTACGCCAGATGAGGCTGCGGCAGATCGAAGCTTCTTTGTTGCGGGTATCGCTGTGACGGTGCGGTTCATGCCAACCTCCCCTCACTGGTTAACCCCACCGGCGTCATGGTTCCATCCGCGAGGTGGAAGGTGAGCTGGTGCTCGAAGGCCTCAATCATCACGACCTGCTCGCCAACCGACACAGGGTCGAAACCCTGGGTGCCGAGCATGTCTGCGCAGACTTGTTCGAGGAGTGTTTCGCGCAGGTTGTGCCCGCCGCAAGGGTTTCCGTTCCCGGTGCAGGCACTCCAGCAGCGCCAGAACTTGTACGAGGTTCCAGACTTGTAGGTGCGGGTTTTGCGTTGATAGTTCTTCCCACACACCGCGCAGCAGATCCGCCCGGTGAATACGCCCGTGTTCTTTGACGGGGTCGCCGCCGGCCCCACCTCACGCCTGTACGCGATTTCTGCCTGCACCGCATCAAACATCGCCTCATCAATGATCGCTGGAAGGGCTTGCTCGACCCAATATCGCGGCAGCTCCCCGTCGTTGAAGGAGCGTGTGGGTGCTTGGATCGTGGGGCGGTACATTTTCTGCAGCATTTGGCAGCCCTTGTAGCGCTCGTTTTCGAGCATGCGACGAAACACGGACCCGTAGAACCGTCCCCCTCCCCGAGAGCGTTTACCTTGCTCATTGAGCATCGTCGCGGTTTTCTCCGGGCTGATCCCATCGAGATAATTGGCAAACAGTAAGCGCACAATCTTGGCTTCTTCGTCGATGATCGTGAACTCACCGTCTGTCCAATGGTATCCGTAGACAACGAAGGAGTTCGTGCCCCCGCTCTTGTACCGGTTGCGGATCGCCCATTTCACGTTCTGGGATAGCGAGCGTGATTCTTCTTGAGCAAAAGACGCCAACAAAGTCAGCAACAGTTCCCCGTCAGCGCTAAGGGTGTCGATGCGTTCGCGTTCGAATCGCACTGCAACGCCCAGGTCTTTGAGCTCACGGACCGTAGCGAGCAGATCGACAGTGTTGCGGGCCAGGCGTGAGATCGATTTACACAACACAATATCGACACCCCCACTCCTGGCTCCTTTCAACAGGTCGGCCAGACCTTGCCGGGATTTCGTTGACGTACCAGTAATACCCTCATCGGTAAACACGCCCGCATAGGCCCATCCGGGTGTGGACTGGATCAGGCGCGAATAATACGAAACCTGCGCCGACAATGACGCTAACTGCTCCGCACCGTTGGTCGAGACCCTCGCGTATGCCGCCACGTTGACCAGTTTCGGGACAGGCGGCCGAACCGGTGTCACCACACTTATGTGTGCCACGTTTTCTCCTTTCGCGTTAGGTCTATACACGCTCTAAAACAGGTGTTTATCCAGTCGTTTCGCCCACTATTGATGGTTGATAGATCGGCGTCCACGCCTCCCATAACAACCGGTGAGCACGCTGATACTCTGCGGGTGTGAGCACACCCCGCCCCGCCAGCACGCTCAACGTGTGAGAGTCCGTAATGAAGCCGAGTTCTCGGGCGAACATCTCAGGCTGTGTCATCTGATCAACCGGAGTGGCGAGCGTGTTCATGGTCGTCCGCCCCGCGTGCCGAAGCGAGCACGCACATAGCAGGCGTGACAGCAAAACTTTTGACCTGGCTTGTCCACGATCACGAAGCGGCGTCCGCAGTGCGTACAGGTCTGCTCGCGCACAGGCTCGGTTTTCTGTCGATGCCGCCACGCTTTATGCCTGCAGGCGGGCGAGCAAAACCGAGCCCGAGCCCCTCCCTGTATAGGGCTGGCACACCACTGGCACACGCGCTCGACCATCACCGGAGCGGCGTCAAGGTTTCGGCTGGTGCAGTACGAGCGGACCTGGTCACGAGTCAGGGCGCAAAACTCGGCAATCGCTTTATACCCCCAGCCCGCCGTGCGCAGGTTGCGGATACGTTGTTCATCAAGCTCATTCACAGTGGGGTCACTCCCTTCATCCCACTGCCGACAAACCCCCGATTGTTAAATCCGTCCATGAAACGACGAAAAGCCCCGCCACCACCGGCTCCCCGAGGATTGGGAAGTCGCAGTGGTGACGGGGCTCAGTCGCTCCGACGTGGCGTGGGTGTTTAGTAGCCGAGCTTGGCGTTGACTCGTGCCTGGACGGCGCTGTAGAGGTTCCCAAGGCGGCGCTTACGCTCCTCGCCATTGCCGTACTCGCCACGGATCACGGCGTCAGCCAATGCGTCGATGTTGGGTCCTGCTGGCTTCGGGGCGGATGCGTTGCCGGAAAGCTTCTCATTGACTCGCTGCTGGACAGCCGCATAGTTGGTTCCGAGACGTCGCTTGCGCTCGTCGCCATTGCCGTAGTCCCCACGGATCACCGCGTCGGCCAGCGCGTCAATGTTGACCGACGGCGCGGGCGTGGGTGCGGACGGCTTGGGGGCAGAGCCTGCGAGTTTTTCGTTCACCCGCTTCTGCACAGCCGCATAGTTCGATCCGAGGCGGCGCTTGCGTTCCGCACCGTTTCCGTAGTCGCCACGGATCACAGCGTCGGCGAGCGCGTCGATGTTCGGCGGCGTGGACGGTGCGGGCTTAGAGGCAGGTGCTGGCGTAGCGGATACTTTGCTGGAGGTCATTTGGTCGTACCAGTAGATGGCTCTGGCCATGTAGGTTGCGTGTTGGGATCCGGCTATGGAGGCGGGGCATTCGGTTGCGGAAAAGTCGCAGTGTCCGAACACATTTTTGCCCCAGGTGGGTCGGCCGAGCTCGTAGTAGTGACACAGGGCGGCGACCAGGTGTGCCCCGTTTTCTAGGCAGGCATCGGAAATACGGTAGGGGCGGATGGATGCGTCTGCGTGTTCGATTCCAATCGAGGTGGTGTTGGCTACCCAATTTCCCGCGTGCCAGGCAGTGTCCCGGTCCCAGACGAGTTGGCCGATGCGGCCACTGGTTTCTACTTGGTAGTGCG
The DNA here is from genome assembly GCF_000185445.1 of Mobiluncus holmesii ATCC 35242. NCBI lineage: Bacteria > Bacillati > Actinomycetota > Actinomycetes > Actinomycetales > Actinomycetaceae > Mobiluncus > Mobiluncus holmesii. The sequence continues at coordinate 959,244 of NZ_GL622346.1, forward strand.
CGGAGGCAGGTCGGGTTTGCCATACGTCGTAGCAGCCCCTGATGGTGAGGTTGCCTGCGTTGTGGTGGATGATGACTTTATCGATCCGCCTGCCGTTGCGGCCGGGTGTGTAGTGTGTGTTCATGATGAGGTCGATGTCGGCCTCGAGCGCGAGCCAATTCTTCATGACTGGTTCTCCTTTGTGTTTTCAGTGGTTGGTGGTTCGGTCAGTGAGGGTCTTGTTTCGGCGCGGTTGGCGATCGCATCGAGCGCCCCACGCATTTGGGGTGGGACGGGTAGGCCGAGGCGGGTGGCGTTCTCTACGAGGGAGATTCCTTCGTTGGACAGGTAGAAGAAAATGACCGCCGCGCGTAGGACTCCGGGTGCGCCGAGGATGTGGACGTCGATGAGGTGGGCCAGGCCGACGAGGGTGAAGATGAGGATTTTGCGGCTGATACCCCTAAAACCGACGGATGAGCTGAGGCGGCGCTCGTTGATGGCGGTCAGCACCCCGGTGATGTAGTCGGCGATAGCGAAGACAATCAACGCGTAAACCAAACCGTCTAAGCCTCCGAGGTAGGCGGCGAGCCACGCACCTGCTCCGGCGATGCCGGTTTGGATGGTGTGCCAGATGGCGTTTAGAGACATGGGTGTTTCCTTTCGTGGGCATAAAAATTGCCCACACCCACCAGGGGGTGAAGGCATCTAAAAATCGGTGTAGCACTGGGCTACATGGTCGGATCGGTGAGCACTTCCAGAATTGGCAGGCTCAAGTCGAAGGACGCCGCCTTGGGCGCTGGGAGTTCTTGGGCTTCGATGGTCTCTGCTGGTGGTGCGGGCGTGGCATCGGATTCGACCGGGACGATGGGTAGCTGTACTTCTTCGCTAGGCGTTGACTCATCATCTGAAACGTCGGTCATTTCCGTGTCCTTTTCTTCCTTGGCCTTCATTGGCCACCCTTGGTGATGGCGTCGTAGAGGACGTCGTAGGCTTCGGCCGCTTCGCCAGACAGTTCACCCTCATAGCCATCAAGAAGTGCTTTCACGTCCTTGTCGTGGCCGTCGTAGGTTGGGCCAGAGACTTCCGCAACAGATGCCAGTAGTGCTTGGCGTGCGTCGAGGAATTCACTGGCCTTGTCGGGGTCGGCGAGGACGAACGTGCCGTCGTCTGCGAACACTGGGCGACCCTGATCGTCAAGTGTTGCGAATTGGGTGACGAGGTCGTATTCATCTTCCCCGAATCGCGCGATCGCCTCCTTCACCAACGTCAGGAGTTTCGAGCGAGCACGGGACTGAGCGGCCTTGAGCGGCATATTGGTTAGTAGGTCTGCGATGGGTTGCAAATGGTGATTGGCGATCATGATCTTCATCAGTGTTTCCTTTTACTTATGCGAGGTTGGTGGACATGGCCGACAGGCCAGTGTTGGAGAAGTACCGCCACGTGATGTTCGACCCAGACCCGGAGATGGATGTGATCCACCCCTGATTGAGTAAGCTCAGGATTGCGTTCATCCGCGACATCAAATCCTTGGTGCGGTCGAACAGGCGGGTCATGTTGTAATACGAGCCGTTAGTGACCACCATCAGGTCGTAGGTGTGGAAGACGATCTTCGACAGCCCGCTTTGTCCCACCCAGCCCGAATAGGTTCCCTTGCCCGTCAGCGTGCAGTCTTGCAAGGTCACGTAGCGAGAGCCGGTCGTGTAGAACTTGTAACCACCAGTACGCAGGTCACTCCCAAGATGGATACCGGCTTTGCCGTAAAACAATCCCTTCGGATCCAACGTCAAACACGTGTAGTAGGTGCCGCCGTCTGCCTTCTGGTAGGTCCAGGCGACGTAGTCGCCTTTGTAAGCGAGCTGGTTGACGATGCCTTGCACATTCGGCTTGTCCTTATGGGCACGCCGCGCGAACTCACCGATATACCTAGTGCCGTACCAAAACTGCATACCAGCGCTCGTAATCGTTCCTTCCAACGTCGAGCCGTTATACCAAGCGATCTGATACGGGGTGATGCGGATCGATTGCGTCCAGCCAGCTAAGCCTACTTGGATGGCGTTGGTGGCGAGCTTGTCGGCCGAAATCGAGCGCGCCCCAATCCGAGCCGCCGACAACGTCCCGGTGGTGATCTTCCCAGCATCCAGCGCAGCGATTTTCGCGCTCGTGACCGCAGCGTCTTTAATCATCGCAGTCGTGATGTATCCGTTGGCGATGGTCAGCTTGTCAGACGTGATCGAGCCGGCAGCAATCCGTCCAGCAGCCAAATAGCCTGAGGTGATCTTCGAGGCCGAGAGCGACCCGATTTTCGCGTCGGTGATCGCGGCGTCTGCGATGTGTGCGGTGCCGATGGCGGCGTCTGCGATGTGTGCTTGGCTGATCGCTTTCGACCCGATCATCGCCGCACCCACCGGTGTTTGTTCCCATTCGTTGTTGGTGAGGAGATATTGGCGGGCGATCACGCCGTCTACGCGCACTTGCCATAGCGCACCCTCCGGTCGGCCAGCCGCGTCCGCCACAGTCGGATCGAGGCTCGCAACCGTGAGCCGCCCATCCGAGGTAACCGCAACGTCGTGGGCATCCTGCGCCAACTGGGTAGCGCCAGCGGCAGCAGACTTGGTCTGGTCGATCTCCACCTGCGCCGAAGCCATCTGAGTGGCCACATTATCGGCGGCGGTTTGTGCGTCTTGTGCGGCGGCGAGGGCTTGGTCGACCTCTGCGCGGGCGGCGTCGAGTTCGGCCTGCACCTGGGCATGGTTCAGGTCAGTAGCGAGTGCCACCCAGCCGGGCTGCCCGGTGTCGGTGAGCCGGTAGATCCAGATTTCGGTGGTTTCGCCGTTTTGTCGGAACCACGTGTCACCCAGCCTGGCATTGGCGGGCTGGATCCTGCCGTAGTGGTTGGTGTTCTTCCCATCCGCACTAGCCAACGCGAACCCGGCCGCATCCGACGCAGCCACCGCCGTATTGATGGCGGTCTTGACTTGCCGGGTGACAGACGTGAACTTCCGAGCTACGGTTCCAAGTTCGACCGAGATGTACTGGAGCGTGAGCGGGTTGTACTCGTAGGCCACCACCCGCGCCGTGAGCGCAATCCCAAGATCGGTGTGGCGGACGGTCACGGTGTCACCAATTTCGACGGTTTCTAGCCGTGCGAGGTCTGCGTATTCACGGGTTTGTGAAAGGTCAGTGAAGCGGATCTTGTACGAAGCGGACGGCTCATCCACATGCTTGGCGCTGAATTCTGCCGCCGCTAGACGTCGCAACTGCGCGTGGGCTTGGTCGAGCGGAAGCTCACCTTCACGTGGGTTGTCTTTATCAGTAATGGCTTTGACTTGTCCGTAGCGGATGACGCGGATACGCGGCACCACATAATCGCCCAATTTCGGGCTATCCACATAGAGTTCAGGCAAGAGTAGGCCGTCGTAGCCGACCGGGAGAATCCGTGTCACCACCGTCGAAAAATCGATAGCCGATTCGAAGCCAGTGAGGTTCTTGCGGTCACGGATGACCACCCCGTGGTTGGCTCCACGCATGAGCGCGTGATGGATATGGAAATTATCGCGTACCAGTTCACCGCCCCAACGCGCAGCGAACGTGTTGTCCTCGCCCGCATCCATCAGAGCTTGGGCGATGGGCATGCGCACCAACCGCGCCGAAGACCTAGTCACCGTATCCGATGAGGTAGCAGTAAACCCGTGCTTAGTGTTTGCCGCGCCAAGGATTTGAGTGAGTGCGCCTTTCGCGGTTTTGTTGACCACGTAGGTGTCGGCGATGAGGTTCGCCGCCAGATCATAGAAGACATGAAACGCCGTTACTTCCAGCAAACCTTCGATCGTGGTGACGACCTCGCTAATCCGGAAACCCTGACGTTGCTCCAGCCCTGGCACGGGCGCTGCCACAATGTTCTCAAGTACGAGGTGCTGGGCTGCAGGTCCATCTGCTGGGTAGGTGAAGGTCAGGGAGAATTCGCCACCTAGTTCTTCAGTCACGATCGGGTTGATGATCTCCCGATCCAAGACTCCTAGCCCGGTGGTGGTGAATGTCGTGGCGGTGCGGTCGTGAACCGTAATCATGAGAGGCCTTCCAAAGACAACAGTGGCCACCCCACGAAGGGATGGCCATCGGAACTTGCGTGAGTTGGGTGTTAGGGGTTGCGCCAGTTCGGCGTGATCACGATCTTCGAGATACCAGCGCCGAGCGTGATCCGATTGACCCCAGGCTTCAATACTGGGAATGCTTCACTGAGCGCATCGGTCTGGACTTTCCCGTGGGCGTGTGCGACGAGGCGTTCGCTGTCGAGTGTGACGGAGCCTGCTGGCGAATTCACCTGATGTACCGTTTTGTTCACCGTCAACGAGAGCATGCCCGTGCCTGTAACAGTGATGATCGGATCCGCATCAAGAAGTCCTGGGTTGGTGATCGTCCCCGACTCCGACATTATTACCGGCTTCAAACCATCGGTCAGGTAAGTGAAGGGTTGGCAGGTCAGGCGTGCGGTGAAGAACCCCCACCCCGACAGCTCCCGGCGCAATTCCGAGACTTCGCAGTGCTTGACCTTCCGATACACACCAGGCTCACCCGAAAACGCGATCGTGGACGCGTCCGTGAGGTGGTGAGCAGCCTGCCGATACTGGTTGAGCCCGTCACGGATAGGCACCGCGAGTTCAAGCTCGAGTTCGGTGTCCTCCCAGCCTATAAACCTGGTCAGGGTTCCGGCGCGGCCTTCGATCTCGATATCGTTCACCGCACGGACGGCGGCGGGTATCGCCACCGGGGCGGTCAAGCGCAGACCAAGCGACGTAGAGGTCACCCTGTCGTTCAAGGTGAACCCATACATTAGTAGCCTCCTGCCATCACGGTCTGCCGCCGATCAAGGCGTGCGAGTTGTTTGTCAAGGGCGGGTGCGAGTTTGCCCACCAGCGTCCCATCCGACAACGTCACCGAAATATCCAAAGACCCGAGGATCCGCTTCGCTGTCGCGTCGACGATGCTCGCGACATCCACACGCTCACTATCAGCACCGCCACTCGTATCGCGATTGATAGCTATGGGTTGTGGGGTGAGGTCAACGTTCGGTACTTGCAGGTCTGCAACCGCCTCGATCGGCACATGAAGCCCGTCTTCAAGGTCGGCAAAGGCGTCCATCGTGTCCCTAGCTAAACCAGTGGCAGCGGTGACAGCTTTGTTGCCGTCCGTGCGGATGGATCCTGCGAGGCCTTCGACAAGCATCCGTCCTGCCCACGCCATCTTGCGTGACGGTGAGTGGATGCCGAAGAAACCGGTGATGGAGTCCCAAATCCCGCTTGCCCAGTTCGAGACCGAATCCCATAGCCACCCCGCTAAGGATTGGATACCGTTCCACAGGCCGTAGACGAGGTTCTTGCCCGCCTCCGCCATCTGCCACACGCCCTGGCCAACGGCCGAGACGATGCCGATAACGATTTGCGGGATTGCGGCGACGATCGTGGAAATAATCTGCGGCAGATTCCGCACCAACGCGGTGAGTAACTGGATTCCTGCTTGGACGAGTTGCGGGATCGCCCCACCAATCGCCGACACAATCGAGGCGATAATCTGCGGCAACGCGGCCACAATCGTTGTAATGATTTGCGGCAAGGCACCAATCAACGCCGTCAGTAGCTGGATCCCTGCGTCGATGAGTTGCGGGATCGCGCCGACCACGCCGCCCACGATCGCGGTAATAATCTGCGGGAGTGCTGCGACGATTGCTGTGATGATCTGCGGTAGCGCGCCGATCAACGCGGTGAGCAGCTGGATTCCTGCTTCGATGATTTGCGGGATCGCTCCGACAAGGAAGGTCACGATGCTGGTGATGATTTGTGGCAGGGCTTCGATGATGACGGGGATGGCTGCTATGAGACCTTCGGCGAGTCCGGTGATGAGCTGCAACGCTGCATCAAGAAGCAATGGCAGGTTATCGACGAGCCCTTGGACGAGGGCGACGAGCATTTCCACCGCCGCAGGAACCAGTTCCGGTAGTGCTTCGCCAATCCCAGAGACGAGGGTTGCGATGATCTGAATCGCCGCCTCCAACAGGGACGGCAGTGCTTCGATGATTGCCTCGACCAGAGCGATGATCAGCGTCACGGCTGTTTCTGCTACTTGTGGCAACACCTTGATAATGCCTTCAAGGAGCGCGGTCAAAATGCTCATGCCGGTCTCGACCACCATCGGTAGCTGCTCGGCAATAAATGCGAGGGCTTCCTGTAAGACTTGGCCGAGGGTGTCGATGAGTGCGGGTGTTCCGCCTTCTTCGAACGCTGCGGTTAGTTCGTCGATCCAGCCGTTGACCATCGGCAGCACCGAATCAGCCAACGCCTCAGAGACTCCGCCTGCGAGGAGGCCTTTGAGGTTCTCCACCCCATCCTGCATTGTCGCCAACTGGCCGCTAAAGGTCTTGGATTGGGCGTCCATAGCCCCATAGAAGCGGCCGCCTTCAGCAGTAGCACTGGCGAATGCGTCAGCGACCATGTCAGCCGAGATAGCGCCCTTGGCCATATCCTCTTTCAGCTCACCAATGCTTTTGCCGGTCTTGCGGGAGATTTCTTCGAGGGGGTTGAATCCGGCGTTGATCATCTGCAGCAAGTCCTGGCCCGTGAGTTTGCCGGTCGAGGACATTTGGGCGAAGGCAAGTGTCAGCGATTCCATCTTCACCGCATCGCCTTGGGAGATGTCGCCGATTTCGTTGAGGTGCTTTTTCGCATCCTCAAGGCTCATTCCGAAGCTCAGGAGGGTTTGCATGTTGCCCGCGAGGTCCTCCATCCCAAACGGGGTCTTTGCCGCCTCAACCTTCAGGTCATTGACCAGTTTCTGAGCCTTGGCTTGATCACCCAGCATCGTGGTAAACGAGGTGGTGTATTGCTCCATGCGGGCGTTGTATTCCACGCCTTCTTTGAGGGCTCCGGCCATGCCGCGCCCAATACTGGCGATCGCATGCCCGATACCTTTGACGCCGGCGATGATGGCTTCGGCGGCGAGGTTGGCTTTGAGCACGTCGCCGAAAATGCGGGTCTTGGAGCTGGTGGTGTCCATCTCGTCCCCGAGATCATCCACCGCGCCCTCAAGACGTCCTGCGTCCTTTGCCGCGCCCTTGGCATCGTCACCGGCGCCGTCTGCCTCGTTCCCGAAATCCGACAGGGCGTCGTTGTTGGCTTTGAGTTCGCTCTCGTGCCGGTTGAGTTCAGCGCCTGCGTTGTTGAGCTGGATCTGCCAATTCTTTGTACGGCTATCGTTCTCCCCAAACGAGGAAGCGCTGTTTTCGAGTGCGGCGCGCAGGGTCTCAATCTTCGACTTTTGAGCCTCGATTTCTTTGCCCAGCACTTGGTTACGGGCCGTGAGTGCTTCGGCGGACTTGTCGTTCTTATCAAACGAGGAGGCTACGAGCTTCATCTCGCTGCCGAGCACCCTCATCTCACGGTTGATATCCGTGATCGCCCGCTTGAACTCACGCTCACCCTCAAGCCCAATCTTCAAACCAAACGAACTGTCAGCCATAGGTCTGTATTCCTTCGCGTTGCTGGGGGTTAAAATTGGCTAGAGGATGAGGAGGAATCGTGTGGGCCAATGTTGTAACTAATCGCCGGTGGGTATGGCTGTTGTTTGCTTTACTCGTCATCGGTACGGTCGTTTTCGCTGTTTTGTGGATGAGCGGTGTCGTGCATCCCGTCACGGGCGTCGCTAATGCAGCAGGTTTCGCAATATGTGCGATCGGGCTTGCAGCGTGGCACCTTGCCACTCGTGGTTTGCAGCGATGAGCACTCCGGTGCTTTTCCTCCATGGACTCGGTGAGACTCCGCAAGCCTGGAATGGCGTCATCAACGAGTTCGAGAGCATTGACGCGCTCACGCCCACTGTTTTCGATCAGCCATCAGGAACGCCATGGTCGTTACATGAGCGCACGGACGAACTCGCCGCATCACTGAATGATCCAGTCTACGTGGTTGGGCTATCTCTTGGCGCGGTGATGGGTCTTGATCTGGCAATTCGGCACCCGCACATGGTTCGGTCGCTGTTTCTTTCAGCTCCGCAGGCGCGCCCTCCTAAAGCATTGATGCGCATTCAAAGCGTTCTCATGCGAGTCTTGCCTGAGCGTCTCGTGTGCCCACCACAGATTTCCAAGCAACAGTTGCTGGAAATCCTGCGTCAAATATCAGCCATTGATTTCGAGCCAGAGCTTGGAAATATCACGGTTCCAACGACGATTGCGTGCGGCTCGAAAGACCGCGCGAATCTTCCTGCCGCCCGCACCATCAGCCAACAGATCCCACATGCCCGCCTCATCGTTGTGCCAGACGCGGGTCATCAAAGGCATCAATCAATGCCCACAGAATTCGCTCACGAACTAAAAGCCCACTGGGGCAGTATCTAAATCCCGGCAGGAATCACGTCGTCGATGAACCATTGACGCAACGGCTGGGCGCGCCCGGTTTCGAGTCGCCAGCAGTCCACGAGGTCGAGGAGTTCACCAAACACGGTTAAGCCCACCTCCACCCGCGATAGGTGGAGGTGGGTCATTCCGATATAGGTCAGCCGCGTGAACACGGCATTGTCGTTTTCGACTATGCGTCCGCTGGTGGTGCTTTTGGGGCTGGCTCGGTGAGGATTTCTCGGCGTGTGCCGCGTTGGAGGGCTTCGGCGATCGCGCCGCGATAGTCCGTCAGATCAGCGGGAACGGTAAGTAGTTCGACCTCGTCCTCGGTCAACTCTGGGCGTTTGTCGTCTGGGTGGCGGTGGTTGTGGATTTGGACTGATTGGTTGGCCAGCAGTGTGATCAGCCAGATCACCTCACCGAGGGTTTTGCCCAGGTTGTCGGAGGTTTCGAGGGCGTTGCCCAGGTGTTCGAGTCCGCCGTAACGCTCGGCGATCAGACGCGTGGCTTTCGTTGTCAGGACGAGCTCGTAGTCCTCCCCGCCGATGGTGACGGTGGCGGAGCGCCCTGGTTCCACAACAGATTCAGTGTTCTTCTTGGTAGTCATCGCTTGGCACTCCTTAACTCGTTAGCTTGTGGCAGGTTCGTAGACCTGGGCGTACCAGTTCGTGATCGTCTCGGGCTTAACCCCAGTGCCGCCTTCGGTGACTTCGGCCTTCCACGGATGACGACCCTTAGCGTCTGGCTTGTTACGACGCAGAATCGTGCCCTCAATCGAAGGCGTCGAGAACGTGATGGAGTCGGCTTTGGTGGCGAGGGTTTCTGTTGGCAGGGCGAACTTGACGCGGTAGAGCCAGAAATACTGGTACTTGCCGTTGGAGCGTGCGGCGCGGAAGCCAATCGCAACTGGAGCACCGCCGTCCTCGGAGGCGGAGATGAGCACCCCGTTTGCATCCACGGTCGCACCCGTCAGTGCGGCGGCGGCTTCACCGCCAAGATCATCAATGCCGAGGGTGAGGGTTCCGGATTTGAATTCCTTGACGATCTCGGATGGGCCGTCATCGGCATACAGGATTGCTTCGGCCACTTCGACGGAGAGTTCGGCGCTGATGGCTTTGGCTAGGGGTTTGGGCTTGGTGTAGGTTTCCTCGCCCGTGTCGGGGTTTTCGGTGATGGTGGCGTAGTAGAGCTTGTCTAAACCAATAGTCGCCATGAGTAATGCTCCTTCATGTGTAGGTGTGGTGGGTTGCGACGTCTATCGCGTAATGGTGGAATCCAGTGTCAGCTTCGAAGCCGACATAGCTGCGCCCGGTGATTGTTAGACCGGCGTCGAGCAGGGCGCGGGTGATGCGGTTGCGAAGGTTGAGGTAGTTGCCGGTGATGAAGAGTGCGAGGCGAACTTCTTCGATCTCAACGCTGGGTTGGTTATCTGCGAACACGTCCAACACGTCCGTCAGTGGGGTTGCCACCAGATACGTTTCTGGCGCGGTCGTGGCTGTGTAGAGGCCGACTTCGAACGGCAAACCGAGCTTGTCGGCGATCATCGTGAGTTGTTCCAATAATGCGGTCATGGTTTGACCTGCTTAATCCGCGCCGTCAACGCCGCCTTCATGGCCTCGATCGCACCCCTGCGGGTTTGCGACCGTGTGGGTGCAAGGAACGGGCGTGCAGGCTGATTGCTGCGGCCGTGTTCGAGGACGCTGGCGATCAACGCATTCGCTCTGCCGTCGCGGCGGTTCTCAGCAAAGCCGACCTTAATGTTGTGATCACCTTTGTTGTTTACTTTCACCGAGGTCGTACCAAGCGCTGCCAGTAGTTGTCCTGTTGACCGCGAGGGATTCTTGGTGGCGCGTCCGATCGCACTCGTGAGGTTGGCTCGCATACGCGGCTCGACCACGGCGGCTCCCGCCTCAAGCACCTCATCAGCAGAGGTTTCGAGCACGCGGCTGGCAGCATCGAGAGAATCAATGAACGCGTTGGGAAGGCGAATCTGGACTCTAGCCATGGACCTCTCCTTCGGGCGTGGTCTGATGGGCGAGGATTTCCACGTAACGTCCGATCACTTCGACTGCGTCGATCACATACCTGCCCTCGGGTCCGCTGATCTCCATATCCGTAGTTACGGATAGTCCGGGGATGGCGCGAATGCGGAAGAGAACGTCGGCTTTCGTATAGGCGGCGCGATTCACCCACGCTCCGCTGGCGTGCCGAACCTCGATCTGCGCCCGTATGGTCGCTTTGATCTCGTAGCGTGTGGTGGTGAACCCCGCCTTATCCCGAACAACCGTCGGCTGGATGAGGTCGATCGTGGTGCGCATGGATCCCAAAGAAGCCATGAGTTGTTCTCCTTAGACTTTCCAATCCCGGTCCAGACGCAGCAGGTTGTTGACGGCGTTCCATACCGCTTTAGCGGCATCCGGTTTATCTGCCCAGAAACCTGCCGTGGAACCATCACGAGACTCATAGAAATGGGAGGCGAGCATGACAATGCCTTGCCTGGTTGCTCCAGACATGTCGTGTGTTTCGTAGTGGTTTTCGGGCAGGTGTTGGAAGGAGCAGGCGTAGGAGGTGGCCGCATTGATCAGCGCGCCGATCAATTGATCGTCATCGTTGAAGGTGATGAGCAGGTTCGCTTTCACCTGCGCAACCAAATCAACCGTGGTCATTGCGGCCACCTCCTCTCCATGTGCGGGGTTTGTTATGCTCCGGCCTTCTGGGTCAATAGCTTCACGGCTTCGGGCAGGACGAGCTTGCCGTCCAGACGCTGGGATGCCAGGAACCCGACCTGTCCGGTGGTGGCGAACAGTTCGTTGAGCCGCTTGAAGGAGCGGCCCTGTCGGTCGGCGATCCAGTAATACGACAAGTCACCGAAAGCCACCGTCGAGGCACCAGCCTTGATTTCAGGCACGAAGGTGGATGTGTGGACGGGGCGGCCGAGGACAAGGTCTGGGGTTCCTGCGGTCAGGGCTGGCTGCCACAGATACTGGTCGTTGCCGTCCTTGAGCTTGCGCACGGTTTTCACGGTGGAATCGTTCATCAGCCACACCGCGTTCTTCCGATACGGGGCCCGTAGGGCGTAGTGCAGGTCGATAAGCTCATCAGCCGTAATGTCCGTCGCCTTACCCGTGGTCACCGCCTTCTCACCACCACCAGTGGCTGCGAAAATGCCGGTGGGCTTGTTCTTACCGTCTCCGGTGAGGAAGGCTTCTTCTTCGGCAGCGCCGATACGGCGAGCAAACTCAGCTGCTAGGTACTGCTCGACATTAAACGCCGAATCATTCAAGAGTTCCTCTGAAATTTTGAGGAAGGTGCCGAGCTTAAATGCCGAGAGGGTGACTTGGGTGAAGGATTCGTCCGACTCGGTGTATGGCTTGCCTTCATCGAGCCACCCGGCAGTGCCATGCGTGGAGACGACTGGGATTTTACGATCCCCACTGGTGGTTTGAATGACCTTCGCCAAGGAGCGCATGATGTTCTGGTCTTCAAGTGATGAGATCAGCGTGCGTTCGAATTCGTCTGGGACGAGGTAGCCGCCCTCGGTATCGACGCCTTCGGACAGTGCGTTGCGTACTTCCATAGGAGAGATGTTCAGTCGCATCGCATCCCAGAAGGCTCGTTTGTAGGAGGCTGAAGCGCGTGGGGTCGTGGGCTTGACCTCGTCATTGTCAGGGTTCATGCCTGGCATTGAGGTCAGCGGTGTGTTGGTTGCCTTGGCGAGGTCGGCGTCGCGGCGCAGGGCTCGTTCGGAGCGTGCGATCTCGTTGGTGAGTCGATCGATTTCGGCTTCCATCTTCGCGTAAGCCTGATCATCTTCAGCCGACAAGCAGCCCGATGTAGCATCGCGGCGCTCATCGAGGAAGACCTTCGCGCGCTCCCATACGTCGGCGCGCTTGGTACGAAGATCAGAAACGGTCATAGGGGTTGTCATAAGTGTTGGTCCTTTCAGTGGGGTTGGTTAGCTAGTTCGGCGTACAAATCACAAACCCGCCGACCAACAGGCACGGCGGGTTGAATGGTTGGGCGTGGTGGTCGCACCGGGTTCGGTGGTGATGTGGCGGTCAGATGTGCGACAAGCTTTTGTTCGGAGGCGCGGCGGGAAAACACCGTGCCTTGTCCCACGTTCTTGGGTGGGAACGGCAGGCGCTTCGGCTCCTCGTCCACGTCAGACTCTTCGGGTTCCTCTGGGGAGTCGACCTCGTCCTCATCGTCATCCGGGTCGTCGGGCTTCTCAAGCGAGACCGCAAACATTGGGTCGCGTTGGTTGGTGAGGAGTTCGTCGGCGAAACCCATGTCGATCGCAGCCCTCGCGTCCATCCAGGTCTCAGCGTCCATGAGCTTGGACAGCTTCGCCCGACTCATGCCCGTCTTCTCCTGATATGCATTCAGGATCGATTCTTTGACCGAATCAAGCATGTTCATTGCACGTGCGAGTTCGTCCTTGTCACCGACCGCCATCGTGGCAGGGTTATGAATCATCAACATCGACACGGGGCTCATGGCGACCTTCGTGGCGGCCATCGCGATTACGGACGCGGCCGATGCTGCGATGCCGTCGATATTGACGGTGACTGTGCCTGGGTAGTCGATGAGCATGTTGTAGATCTGCGCCGCAGCCACAACATCACCACCAGGCGAATTGAGCCAGATCTTCACCGGCCCGCTACCCGCGTTGAGTTCGGCTGCGAAGATACTGGGTGTGATGTCGTCATCGAACCAGGATTCTTCAGCGATCGTGCCGCTAATATGCAAAACCCGGACTGCATCTGCGTCCGAGTCAGTGTTGTGTGGCTCGGGGGTGAGCCAGTTCCAAAAACGTCTCATATCCTCCTCCTCAAAGAAGATTCACTCGTCGGTTCCTCAACCAACGACGGCTCAGGTTCTGATTCCTGGTGGGTGGCGGCGTAAGCCCCTGCAAGACTGAGCGGGAGCATGTTGCCGTTCACCAAATAGAGGTCACCGCCTGCTTCTGGGCTGATGCGGTCGAGGTTTTCTAGCTCGCGGATATCGTTGGCGCTCATCCACCCGTTCTGCCTGGCAACCGCATACCCATCCATCCGCGACTTATAGTCACCTCTCAGTAAGCCTTCGAGGTTGAACTTCACGTAGATCTGCGGCTTCTCACGCGAGCTGAGGAGGGTTTTGGTGATGGCTTGTTCGAAGCGGATCACCCACGGATCCAGCGTGTACTTCACAAACTCCAACGACTGCTGCTCAATATTGGAGAAACTAGATTTCTCAAGATCGCCGATCATGTGCGGCGGAATACGGAAGATTCGAGCAATTTCGTTGATCTGAAACTTCCGCGTCTCCAAAAACTGCGCCTGCTCAGGCGACACACTGATCGGCGTGTATTTCATGCCCTCCTCAAGCACAGCAATCTTGTTCCCGTTCCTCGCTCCGCCGAACGTAGCCTGCCAGGATTCCCTGACGCGCGCGGGGTCTTTGATCGTGCCCGGATGCTCCAACACACCACCCGGAGCCGCGCCGTTAGCAAAAAACGATGCGCCGTAGTCCTCGGTAGCCTGCGCCAAGCCGATGGCGTTCTTCGCCATAGCAATCGGGCTATAACCAACCAGCCCATCAAAGCCCAGGCCGGGAATATGGAGGACATCGGGCGCGGCCAACGTGACGGTCTCGTATCTTCCTGCTGGTTCGTCCCACGTACGCTGATACTCGTAATACAAACGCCCGGCTTCGTCGCGGCCGACCGTCATCCGGTTCGGCATCAACGGATACAACCCGATAACCTCGTCGCGGCCGTTACGGATCACCTGAGCAAACGCATTACCCCACAACAACAGATGCGTCATGAGCGTTTCGCGGAACACGAAGCTCGTCATCTCTGGATTCGGCTCATCATGAAGCAGCCGGTAGAGCGGATGGTCGAGTGCCTTCACCTTCGCACCATTACTGCTTTGGCGGTAGACGTGCAACGGCAGGCCCGCGATAGCTTCAGCCAGAATCCGCACACACGAATAGACAGCGGTCATCTGCATCGCCGAGCGCTCAGTCACCGGACGCCCAGACGACGTCGATCCAAAGAAAAAACTGTAGCCAGAGCTGATCGCATGATCGTCGGCGGGGCGGGTGGTGTCGCCACGCAGCCAATTCAGGAAACCCATGCGGTGTCCTTTCACATGTAGAATTGGAATATGAAAGCGCCCTCAAAACAGTCGTGGGCACTGATGAGTGTCCTGCTAGCGGCATTTTGGTTGTTGCCGCTCATCTCCATGTGGATCAGCAGGCTGAGCGATCCCAACACCAAGTGGTTCATCGCGTTGCTCTTCCTCGCGTTTCCACTACTCACCATCGTTTTGAGCGTTATCGATGGGGCACGCCACGGGTTCGGCTGGTGGTGGCTACTGGCCCCGTTCGCAGGGTTCTTGACCACCCTGTTCGTGTACTACAACGATTCAGCCCTCATCTACGGCGTCGCCTACTCGATCTTGGGACTGATCGGCACAGGCATCGGCGCGTGCTCACAGCACGAGTAGGCCGCGTTCGTCATAAACACTGCCGCTGACGTGCCCGGTGCCGTTTCGAATAGCGCGGTCAAGAGCCATGATCGTGGCGACCACGCCGTCAATCTTCTCAGTGCTCTTTTGCTTATCGGGCTTGATGTTGCCCGCTGGGTCGGTGCGAATGTGAATGTTGTCGACCATCCATGACAGGACTGGATGCCCGCCATGAGCCAGGCGACCTTCGAGTGCGAGCTTCATCAGCTCCTTCGACGGTGGGCTCATATCCTTAAAGCCCTGCCCGAACGGGACAACGGTGAAACCGAGCGCTTCTAGGTTTTGGCTCATTTGCACAGCGCCCCACCGGTCGAACGCGATCTCCCGAATATCAAACCGCTCACCAAGGGTTTCGATGAAGGTTTCGATCGCGCCGTAGTGGACGACGTTGCCCTCAGTCGTCTCTAGGTAGCCTTGTTGCTGCCACAGGTCGTAGGGCACGTGGTCACGGTTAACGCGGAGTGTGAGGTTGTCTTGCGGTATCCAGAACCATGGCGCAATCACATACGCTTCATCACCTGTTTCGGGTGGGAAGACGAGCACGAACGCCGTGATATCCGTCGTCGACGCAAGATCCAGCCCGCCGTAACACACGCGGCCCTCAAGGTCGGACAGGTCAACAGGTGCGTTGTTAGCGTTCCAGACGTGCATGGGCATCCACCGCACGCTTTGTTTGACCCATTGGTTGAGGCGAAGTTGTCGGAAGGTGTTTTCTTCGGCTGGGTTTTGTTTCGCGCTTGTGCAGGCTTGGCGAACCTTCTCGATCGGAACCGTGATCCCCAGCGACGGATTAGCCTTATGCCACACGTCCTCGTCGGTCCAGTCGTCTTCACGCTCCGCCCCGTAAATCACCGGGTAGAACGTCGGGTCATGTTTCTTGCCTGCGAGGATGTCTTCAGCTTTCTCATGCTGCTCATAACAAATCGAATGCGTATCGGTACCCGCTGTCGTAATGAGGAAGTACAACGGCTGGGTTCGCGCGTCACCCGAACCCTTGGTCATGACGTCAAACAAGGCACGGCCCGGTTGGGTATGCAGTTCGTCAAAGACGACACCGGAGATGTTGAACCCGTGCTTCGAATACGCCTCCGCTGAGAGGACTTGGTAGAAGGAGTTGGTGGGCTTGTAGATGATCCGCTTCTGCGAGGCAAGAATCTTGACACGCTTCGATAACGCCGGGCTCATGCGCACCATGTCAGCCGCGACCTCAAACACAATCGAAGCCTGCTGACGGTCTGCCGCACACCCATAAACTTCGGCGCGTTCCTCACCATCCCCACACGTCAGCAACAACGCCACCGCAGCGGCGAGCTCCGACTTGCCCATCTTCTTAGGGATCTCAACATAGGCCGTGGTGAATTGACGGTAGCCATCAGCTTTCACGGTACCGAATAGATCGCGGATGATCTGCTCTTGCCAATCAATCAGCTGGAAGGGCTTACCCGACCAGCGACCCTTCGTGTGCTTCAAGGCTTGGATGAACGCGACCGCATAGTCGGCTTTCCGCTTGTCATATCGTGAACCATCAGCCATGAACCGCGCCGGTGTGTAGTCGGTGAGTGTCCGCACGCCAGTTGCCTCCCTTCGGTGGGTATAAGAAGAGCCCCAGGAGCTGGGGCGTGCTCAGAACAGATCACCCAAACCGTTGGGGGTTCAGGCGTCTTGTGCGGGGTTTAGATCAGGGCGTCGAGCGCGGCATATTCGCCTCGGCGGGCCTCGAGCTGGTGGGCGATGATGGAGGCACGGAAGGTGTTCTTCTCCCGTCCGAGCTTCGTCTCCAGGGTGGTGATCTGGACCTTGCGGCGGCGCATTACCTCGATGGTGTCACCGTCGTGGATGGCTTGCTTGTCGCGTTCGAAGCTGTTCATGACCTTGCTCCTTCTCTTGTTTGGTCATGTACATACAGCCATAGACCCGCGACTATATCCAGTCATTATTGGCTTATTTTCAAAGGATTTTAGCGATGATCGCCACTCACACACGAGGGACTATCATGTGACCAAACAAGAAGGAAAATTCGTCCCCGGTGTGTGAGTGGCAAGCTATGAGTGGTGTGCCCCGGCCGGTGTGGGTCGGGGCTAGCGCGGTGGTTAGAGGGCGTTGATCATGCCGATCGCCCAGGCGGTTGCGTGGCCTTCGTCGGTGAAGGCTTCATCAGCTTCGGTGGCCAGGGCGACTGGGGCGTTCTTTCCTTCGCCAAGGATTTCGAAGATCGCGGCGAAATGCTCGTAAGCGCCCAGGGCATCGTTCCAGATGCGGTTGGTGGCGATCAGGTGAGTGCCGTAGCGCATCGCGTGTCCCAGGATCTTGTAGTGCTTGGCAACCGCTGTGGTGGTCTTCAAGGCTGTAAGTTCGGTGTTCATGACCTTCTCCTTTATCTCTTGTTTGGTCATGTATATACAGCCATACGTCGCCGCACATATCCAGTCGGCTTCCGCGTATTAACGAGGAAAATAGAGATTCTGGTCTCTCGTTTCTGCTCGGGTTATTCGGCCGGGTGTGGCGCGGTTTTCCACGCCGCGTTCCCGTCAAGGTTTGCCAGCAGAACGCGGCGAGCGTTCTTGTATCCCTTGCCAATCATCCCCAGCCGTAGCAGCCAACAGCGCATCGCATACTTATCATTACCCGACGCAGGTGGCTTCGGCGAGATACGGGTGGCGGTCTTGGCATGCTCGATCATCAGCTGGATAAGCACGCTAGCCACCTCAATCACCTCCGCCTCAGGAAGCTGATCGAACCAAGCAAACTCAACCGTTCCCTCCACCTCGTCCATCTTCATGGGCGTGGCTGGAATATCGAGTGCCTTGGCGATGAGTGCTCCCTTGGCGGCGAGCAGGGCTTCAAGCTTCGCGCCTGTGGCCTCGTCCCAGCCAGTCGTGGGGAATGCGAGCGTCAGCCCGTACTCCTCGCCCGTGGGTGCAAAACCAGCCGTAATCGCCGTCTCGGTGAGGGCGTCGGTGTCGACCTCCTCTGGGAGGTGGAGCACCCAATCCTGATCAAGGCGTGCATTTCCGATCTGGTAGTCGAACGTGGGCGTGCCCGTATACTCCGCTCTGACGCCAAGGTGAGAGGCGATGGTGTCGGCGAGTTTCTTACGCCCGCTCTGGTTCGAGGCGAACGAAATTTGGTTCATGCCGCCACACCCTCACCGTCAAACCAAGACTCGACCAGACGCAAATAGCCGTGCGGGTCGTGTTCGATCGCACCGACAACCAGCGGGAAGTCCCACTTTCGTGCAATGTCGTGGGCTTCCTCGACATCCCAGATATTGATGCCCGCGTCGAGCATTTCGCTGATCTCGATATGTAGTTCGCTCATGACCATCCTCCAATTCGTGTTTCCCCCAGTTAGGGATCTTGTTTGGTCATGTACATACAGCCATAGGTGCGCCCGCTTATCCAGTCGTATTGGCTGCTTTTTGTAGCCTGTTGAGGACGTATTTCACTACTGGTAATGCCACCCCATTTCCCCACAGTTTGTACTGTGCTGAATCAGTTGGCGCGGTTTTCAGCCAAGTAGTGATTTGGCTGCGAGTTTTCGGTTTCACGCCCCGTCCTAGGTTCCAGTTCTTCCACACGCCCTCCCAGTACCTGATTTCGTCTTCGTCTGGGTCGAGGTTTGTGAGGTTGTCACACCAATAGTCCGGGAAGCCTTGTAGACGAGAACATTCGAGGGGTGTGAGTTTGCGTGGTCGAAGCATCGTATTAGCGACAATAGGTGGCTGGTGTGAATCACTTGCCAAAAGTGCACCTGAAACATTTGTGGTTGCCCTCGTGAAATGATCAGATTTCGAAGAAGCATAGATCGGTTCGAGAATGACCATTCCGCCTTGATTGCATGCGGGATTACCGCCAGCTAAATCAAGAGTTTTTGCCACAGTGGTTTCGTAACCGCATTCACCACCATATTTACGATTGTCGTGGACGGAATTTATACCGTATACAGGTTGGTCGAGTAGGAGTGGAACATTTCCACCTCCTGTTCCCATTCGTGAAGTTAAGGTTTGACTTGTTACCTGGTCGCCAATTTCGATGCGTGAATCATTGGGATGGTAATCAAGCATCACCTGCATGCTAGGTTCAAATAAGACTTGGTCAGCACCAGTTCCTAATGTGCCTGAAAGGTCATGCTGAATCAACGGCCCTTTACCACCGCCTGGCTTACCGGCACGCATACGAAGAGTTAACGCCCCGCACTGGTTGCCTGTAGTGCTTGGGCTAATTGTTCGGGCAGGGTTTTGTTTTTCTTCTTTGCTCGCGTCAGGATTCCTTGTGCTGCTTTGGGACTCAAATAGAATCTCGGGTGCGGATTGTCCTGCAAAATCTGCGACAAGGAAGATACGACGACGACGTTGGGGCACTCCGAAAAATTGAGCATCGAGCACTCGCCATGCAAGTGATGCCCCATCTGCCAAGACGTATCCGCTGGTTGCCCAGCTGGTTTCAGGAACAGGAATGCGTGGCGTTTGCTGGCAGGATACCTCGATAAACGCTTGCAAGACCGCGGCGAAGTCGGCTCCGTGGTTTGAGGAGAATACGCCCGGCACGTTTTCCCACACAGCATATCTTGGGTAGGCACCATGAGTTGCTTGCCTCATTTCTTCAATAATTCGCACAGCTTGGTAAAACAGTGAGGAGCGAGACCCATCAATCCCGCTCCGCTTACCTGCGATAGATAAATCCTGACAAGGTGAACCAAACGTGATCACATCCACCGGCTGTAACCGGCCACCATCTAACAAATTAATATCGCCAACATGGCGAACTTCAGGCAGATTTTTCTTAGTTACCCGGATAGCGAAGGGGTCTACCTCAGATGCCCACATCGGTTTGATACCAACCATTTTGGCAGCTAAAGGGAAACCGCCCGAACCATCAAACAAGGACCCCAACGTCAAAGCACTCACGATTCACCCCGATCAACATCGCGCACCAAATCCAAATACGCGTATTCTTTGCCCTCACGCAAACAGGTGATCCCTGCCGCGTCCCCGGTGTGTTCGGCATAGCGGCGCAAAATCACGGAGGCGTATTTCTCGTCGAGCTCCATGCAATAGCAGATGCGGTCGGTTGCCTCGCACGCCATCAAGGTTGAGCCTGAGCCTGCGAAGGTGTCGAGCACGATCGCGTTCGCCTGGGTGGAGTTTCCGATCGGATACGCCAACAAATCCAGCGGCTTGCTGGTCGGATGATCGGCGTTGCGGCGGGGCTTAGCGAAATTCCAGATCGTGGTTTGTTTGCGATCCGCATACCAGCGATGCTTACCTGTCTTCACCCACCCGTAGAGCACTGGCTCGTGCTGCCACTGGTAGGGCGAGCGACCAAGAACCAGAGAGTCTTTGACCCAGATGCAACACCCCGAAAGATAGAATCCGGCCTCTGCGAAGGCGCGACGGAAATTCAACCCTTCAGTGTCAGCGTGGAACACATACGCGGATGCGCCTTTCTCACACACGCCCGCCATGTTCGTAAACGCCGATAGCAGGAAGTCGTAGAACTTCTCGCCATCCATCTTGTCGTTCTTGATGGACAAGCCCGAGCCTGATTCGAAGGCAACGTTATATGGCGGATCGGTCAACACAAGATTCGCGCGCTTACCATCCATCAGTGTGGCGATGTCGTCGGCACTGGTGGCATCCCCGCACACGAGGCGGTGGCGACCGACCGTCCACACATCCCCACGCTGGACAAATGCGGCTGCTTCGAGTGCGGCGGTGAGGTCGAAATCATCATCCTCCACCTCACCCTCGTCGAGGGAGCCGATAAGCTGCGCGATCTCAGCATCGTCAAAGCCAGTCAGTTCAGCGTCGAAATCCGAAGCGTCAAGGTCAGCGATGAGGAGGGCAAGTTTATCGTTATCCCATTCGCCGCTGATCTTATTCAACGCGATGTTGAGGGCTTTCTCGCGCGTCTCATCCAACTCCACGACGATCACATCCACGGTGTTGTGGCCGAGTTCTTCGAGCACCTTCAAGCGCTGATGCCCACCCACGATGTTGCCGGTGGTCTTGTTCCAGATGACGGGTTCGACGTAGCCAAACTCGGTGAGCGAGCGCTTGAGCTTCTCGTATTCGGGATCGCCGGGCTGGAGGTCTTTACGCGGATTGTAGTCAGCGGGCTTCAGCTCAGCTATTGGCATTGTTTTCATGAGCATGCTTCTTCACCGCCTTCCCTAAAGCATTAACGTGAGCGAACGAGTTCTCCCAACGCAGACCGACATGGCCGAAGTGCCCATAGGTTGAATACTGTGTAAAACCAGGCTTGCGAAGATTCAAAGCATCGATGATTGCTCCAGGGCGCAGCGAGAACACCTCGCGTGCAGCAGCAGTGAGGATCTCGTCAGAGTATTCGCCTGTCCCGAGGGTGTCGATGGTGAAGGCGACCGGGTCAGCCTTCCCAATCGCATAACTGATCGCCACCTGACACTCATGAGCCAGACGAGCGTCGACGATAGTCTTGGCGATCAGGCGCGCCATATATGCACCCGAGCGGTCCACCTTCGAGGCGTCCTTACCAGAGAACGCTCCACCACCGTGAGGGGCGAGACCGCCGTAAGTGTCAACCATCAACTTGCGGCCCGTCAGTCCAGTGTCCGCCTTCGGCCCACCAACCGTAAACAAGCCCGAGGGATTCACCAGAATCTCGGTATCAGCGCTAATCGGCCGGTACGGCTTACACGCGGGTGCGACGATCAGTGTTTTGACCTCAGCTGCAAGCTCATCCAGATCCTTGATCTTCTCGTGTTGGATCGACACCACCACGGTCTCAACCGCCACGGGCTTACCAGCAGCGTCGTAACGAACTGTCACCTGCGCCTTACCATCGGACTTGATCCCGGTGATCGTGCCGTCCTTGCGCGCCTTATCGAGGCGGGCGCAAATCTCGTGTGAGAGCACCAGCGGCAACGGCAAACGCTCCGGGGTTTCCGCCGTGGCGTATCCATAAACGGTTCCTTGGTCACCTGCTCCTTGGAGGGCGAACTCAGTGTCGTCACCGAAACGAGCTTCGAGCGATCGGGTGACTCCTGCGTTGATGTCTGGAGACTGCCTGCGAGTCCAGACGAAAACGAGGAACTTCCACGGCACATACCCCGCCTTCACCAACGCATAACGCACCGACTCACGAATACGCGGACGAACCTTCGAAGTTATCTCGCCAGTCACAATGATCCTGTGACCAGATGCCATCACTTCTACTGCAACGCGGGCAGCAGGATCCTCGTAGAGGATGTCGTCGAGAATGGTGTCGGCGATCAGGTCGCAGAGCTTATTGGGATGGCCGACACACACTGCTTCAGCGCTGCGAACCATAGTCATAGGAATGCCCTTTCAGTAGAAAAATCAAAAGAAACAAAAACTCCCCACCATGTCAGACAGGAGCAGGGAGCGAAGAAAACGAGGAAAACCCGAATCGTGTGCGATACTGGAATGCGTGCAAGACGAAACGAGTAAACCTAATCCGCAGGAGCAAGAGCCTTCTGATGGTGATGGTAAAGCCGTGGCCTATGGAATGATGGCCGGGATGATGGCTGGCACTGCCCTTGGGTTCATTATGAACAATATTGCCTTGGGGTTAGCTATCGGCGTAGGAGTTGGGAGCGCGCTAGGGGCAGGCTTCAGCGCAACAAAACGCCCCAAATAAGCTCAAAAACACTAGGACGCATCTACGAGCGTGCTTTCAACAACTGCTCCATAACCTCATCACCAGGAGCCGCACCCGAATAGTCACTAGTGCAGTTCGCCCGCACAATTTCAAAAATCTCATACCAATACACGTTTGCTTGCTTACCAAAAGACTGGCTCATCGCAACAAACGGGGAAGCGATAGCAGCCCCCGTGGTCGGGTGCTTACCTAGCAAACCGAACTTGGAGATTGCCTGCTCACACTGCACATAGCGGGCGAACGCCTGCGCATAGGCTTCGATCAGACGTGGGGCGACGAACTGGGAACAGCCACGAGCATCGAGCCACTGCCACGTTTCTCGGTAGACCAGGTCAGCGCCGAGCGGTTTGCCATCGCGCTGAATGTCGGAGAGATAATCCGATGGTTCAGGCATAGTCTCCCCAGCGAGCACCGCGCCGTCCCCAATATCGCTGCCTTCGAAATCGAACGGCTCACCCAGCGGATCCTCAAGCCGAGTGGCGGGGCGGCCAGCTGCGAGCTTCTCATTCAACGGATCAGGTTTCGCGCCAGCTCGCACGCGGCGCCCGCCCCGGTTCGTGCCGTCTTTCGCCATGGATGTGCCTCCTTGTCTAGGCCGTTGTCGCCTTGGACTGGAGGCCGAAAGTGCGCTCGCAGGTGCTGAAGAATTCGTGGGGCGGGTCAATACCCTGTTTGATTCGGGAACTTTGCGCACGGTTGGCCCCGCCCGCTGACCTCTGACCTGCGGTTAGAGATTGAGAACCCCCACCCCCTCACCAGGCTTTCGACGTTGCCCCGTGTCCGCCGAACACCATCAAGGTGGGTAACTTTGAGGTTCCAGAACTTCGGCGCGACAGTGTACAACGTGGGTGCTCGTCAGTAGGTGTAGACCCGAGGTTGTTGCCGCCATCGGTCATCATCGAGCGCGGTCTGCCTGGAGTGGCAAGGCTTGCACAGGCTTCGGAGGTTGTCGAAGTTGTGGGTGCCGCCGTGTTCGAGCGGGAGAATGTGGTGAACCTCTTGTACTGGCGTGTAGAGACCGGCCTCTAGGCAGTCTTCGCAGAGCGGGTGGGCGGCGACGTAGGCGGCGCGGATCTTGCGCCACCGTGAGCCGTAGCGGCGATTGATCTTCGGATCACGCTGATACTTCCGATACCGGGCGTCCTCTGCCTTGGCATGTTGTTCGCAGTAGCGGTCGTGGGTGAGCTCGGGACAACCAGGGTGAGAGCACGGGGAGGCTGGTTTGACCGGCATCGCTGGCTCCTTCCCCCCCGGATGTGGTGAAGCCCCAAGATTCCCGTGTGTGGGTTCTTGGGGCTTCACCTAGTTTTCAATCACTTATATGTTCTCACACTGATATGCGGTTTTCTATCGCATGTTTCGGATACCCGCTAACGCTAGAGCTGTCCATACAAGGCGGTGGCGAACCTGTCGAGGGCCCGGTTCTTGCGCCGATAGACCGTGTCACGCTCGACGTAGAAATGATCGGCTATCATCGACACCTTCTCATCTTGCGTCCCCTCGCTGAGGAAGAAGCCTTCGAGGATGAAGCGGTCGTCTTCAGCGATGACTTCCCACGCAGGCAGAAACCAGTCCATGTACTGGCGAGCCTGCAGGTAGCGAGCCTTGTACGCATCGATCCGCTCAATGCTCGCAACGATCCTGTTCTCCGAAGCGTGCAGATCACCCGAGGGTGGTGTGCCGTCCATACGCGGAGAAGCAGGACTAGCAGCATCAGCATAAGCCGCCTTGATCTGCTCGTCAGTACTCTCGATGATCTGTTCCATCACCGCATAATCCTGCAGAGCTGCGATCGCGGCTTTCCTTGTGTCGAGGTATTTCGTCATCACATGCATGAGCTTGTCCTTTCAGTGGTTGTGTGGATTTCGTGTGCGACCGCGTCGATCAACGCAGCCTGCGTAGCATCTTTCGCATCAAGAGCTTTGAGCACGGCTTCATCGAGCGTCCCTTCCGCAACCAGATGCGTGATCGTCACAGGTTCGGATTGACCTTGCCGATACAAGCGAGCGTTCGTCTGTTGATAAAGCTCCAGGCTCCACGTCAACGAGAACCACACCAGCAGATGCCCGCCTGCCTGGAGGTTCAATCCGTGACCCGCCGATGCTGGGTGGATCAAGCCGAGGGTGATCTCACCTTTGTTCCATGTCTCGATATCCGCGCTTGTTTTAAGTTCGCGAGCCTGCGGGAAGCGGGCGGTGATGCGCTGACGGTCATGGGTAAACCAGTAGGCCACGAGCAGTGGGTTGCCGTTGGCTGCCTCGATGAGATCTTCGAGGACGTCGAGCTTGCGCTCATGAACCGCCGTCCATTGACCGTTGCTGGTGTAGATCGCGCCGCTCGCGAGTTGGAGTAGCTTGCCGGACAAAGCTGCGGCGTTCGCGGCATCAATCGTCGCCCCATCAAGGTCGAGAACGAGGTCAGCTTTGAGTTGCTCGTAGACCTTGCGCTCTTTCGGCTCCAGCACCACAGGCATTGTCGTCACCGTCAATTCCGGTAATTGCAGGTGGTCGGTGGTTCTCATCGACAACGTCATGTCACCAATCACACCGTAGATCTCATCTTCGGCACCCGCGCGGGGCTTATAGGTGAACACCTGCATCCCGTTGCGTTTATCGGGTACGAACCAACGCTCCCGATAACGAGTAATAAACCGGCCCAAACGCTCGCCGCCGTCGAGAAGCCGGAACTGCGCCCACACGTCCATGAGCCCGTTCGAGGCTGGCGTGCCGGTCAGCCCGACCCAGCGTTTAACGAAGGGGCGCATTTTCACCAGCGCCGTGAACCGTTTCGCACGGTGGTTTTTGAAGCTGGAGAGTTCGTCGATGACGACCATGTCGAACGGCCAGCTACCGCCCATCTGGTTCACGAGCCAGGGAATGTTTTCACGGTTGATGATGGTCACTATCGCAGACTTGGCTAACGCCGCCAGCCGGTCGGCTTTGGTGCCGACAGCAACCGCGACGGTGAGCCCGTCAAGGTGATCCCACTTGCGAATTTCGGCGGGCCAGGTGTCTCGCGCTACTCGAAGCGGTGCGACAACCAGCACGCGGGAGATGGTGAAGTAGTCGAGCATGAGCTGCCAGATCGCCGTCAACGTGATCACGCTCTTGCCCAAACCCATGCCAAGGAGAATCGCGGCCTCGTCATGGTCGATGATGAACTCGGTGGCGGTGGATTGGTAGTTATGCGGCGTGTAGTGCATCAAGCACCTCCCGTATGCCGTCCACCGAATCAACAACGAAGGTCTGAAAACCCTGGTCGCGCAGTTGGCTCATCCGACGCTGCTGGATTGGCCTGGGTTGTTTGCCTGCTGCTTTGAGTTCAACGAAAACAACCCGGCTGTTCATCAGACATATCCGGTCAGGTACGCCGCTGGTTCCAGGGCAGACAAGCTTCCAGCACAAGCCACCGCAGGCTTCGACGGCTTTCTTCAGTTGGCGTTCTATGGTTCGTTCGTTCATGGTCACTCCTTGAGTTCACTTTTAGGGGTGACGGCATGTGACGAGTCGTTCCTAACCTTTTATATAGAGAAAAACACCATGTAATTTCACATGCGTAAGGTAGGGAATGGCTCGTCACAGCTCGTCACCATGGGGTTAGTTGCCGAACTCGGATGCGATCGCGAGCCCGTAGACGTACATGCCGTGCTTGGTCTTTTTCCGCACGAATCCGGCTTGTTCGACCGCAGCGTTGAAGTCGACCATCGGGCGCGCCCATCCTGAGGTGTTTTGCGCCCACGCCCGATACGTCTGATAGAGGTCACCAGCCCTCTCCGATAAGCCATCCTCGACGTCGCATGAGTCCTCAAGGAACTGCGAGAACCAGTCGTTATCCTCCTTATATGCTTGCGAGGCTTGAACCACCTGAGGCGGGGCTTTGAGCTTGTAGCCCTCGGCGTGGATGAGGCGCGCGCCCTCCATAATCCACGTAAGGATTGCTCCGCCCGCGTTTTCGAACAGGTGGTCGGCGTAGTTCTTCACGTCCGTATCACCTTCGATGGTGGCGTTAAACGGGATGACGATGAGCCTGCGCCAGATGCCTGCGTCCATGGCTCCCACACGCGGCAGGTGATTCGTGTAGAGCACGAGGGTGTGGGAGGGGGTGAAGGCGAAGGGGTCCTTGAACTTTTTCTCTGCCGAGATCTGATCGGTCGAGGCAAGCTGTTTGACGTTCGAGGTTGATAGGCGCATACCTTCTTCGGTTTCAGCCGCGATCAAGAGACGTTTGCCTCTGGCTTCGGCGAGTTCGGGTTTGACGTTGCGGCGCACCCCGACCGTGAGCGCGTCGGCTGAGATCGTGCCCGAATACGTCCCCAACACGCGGGCGATTGTGTTCCAGAAGGTGGATTTGCCGTTTCGCCCGTCCCCGTAGGCGATGACGAGCGCTTCGACGAAAACCTGGCCGATAGCCGCCAAGCCAACAATGCGCTGCACGTAACTAATCAGCTCAGGATCTCCTTGGAAGAACACGTCGAGCGCGTCGGCCCAGATCTGTGCACCCTCATCGCTGGGGCTGACAGCGGTCTGCTTGGTCAGCAGATCGGCTGGGTTGTGCTCGTGGCTTGTGCCGTCGCGCAGATCCCAGGTGCCTGCCGGGGTGTTGAGCTGGTAGGGGTCGACGTCAAGGTCACGGATACGTACCTGCAAGATCGGCCCGGCTTCTTTCAACGTGGCCGTGATGTTGCGTGACAAACGCCTGGAGAGAACGAACTTGTGGTAGTTCTTTGCCTCATCCCACGCCCGGAACGCGGTCGCTTGCACAGGCGTGAGCTTGGCGATGCCGCGTGCTTTCGACGAGGCGGAGGCCATCACGAGATCTGCACCGGTTGCCGTCATGGTCTCCCACGTGGACGCGATCAAGCGGTCGGCTTCCTCGAGCTGGCGGGAGGTCAATTCCTGAACGACGCCTTGTGCAGATAAGTCGTTCTCATCCCACACGCCATGGTCGTAGACAAGCCACTTGGTAGCCAGTGAGTAGCGGATCTTGTTCGCGTATTCGCCAGCTAATGTGTCTGCCTGACCGACATCGGAAAAATCATCCGGACGCAAACCCGCCAACGCCTCATAAGCCTCTGGCGGCAGATAGCCTGGATCAGCAGCGACCTTCGAAGCGAACCTGCACGCGCTATTCCAAATCGTCTGTAATTCGCCCTCGTTGAGCGGTGGTTCGCAAAGGTTGGCTTTGCGATTGAAGAGGTCTCGTGCTTGGTCGGTATCGCCGTAGCGGATGAGGACCCTGCCTGCGAAGCGCGACAACGTAGCGTTGCGCGAGCCTTCACCAATCACAAGAGTGGAAGCATCAAATGCGGCGAACACGTCCTGCTCATCAGCGTTATCGAGCCACGCATCGAGCAACTGGTCGCCCTCACGCACCGTAACTTGTGGGTTAGAGGTGCCGTAGATGAAGCGTCCTGCGTCAAGAGCGTTGCGATCGAAGAAAGCAAACCGCGACGCGAGGCGGTGTTTCAATCCTGCGTATTCGTCTGCGCCTTGTACTTCTCGGATTGGGAAGTAAACGTGGAAACGCGGCCGCGCAGACAACACACCCTTCGCCTTCATGTGATTACGAGACGTGGCGGCCATGAACTCCACGCCCGCCATCACCTCGCCAAGCTTCTCAGGCGTGACCCACTCGGACTCGGTGTCGGTGTGATCGTTGTCGATATCCATCACCACGCAGTCCGAGGCTATGAAGGCTGCAGTTGAGCGGCGATCATTCGCATAGGTTGCGGCTACGTGATCGAAGCCCGCGACTGCAGACAGGGATGCCACGTCGGCGATGGTTTGCTGGTTCGGGTAGTGGTTGTTGTTCTGCACGCCGCTCACATTCGCGGCATAGAGGGTGAAGGGCGTGGTCATGGCGTGACCTCCTTGAAATCAGAATCGAAAAACTTAATCGGCAACTCGAGGTCGCGCGCCCACCCGATCTCTAAGCGCATACCAAGGCTGACGCGTCCCACGTATGCCCAGAGGGCTTCGCATTTAGCGAGCAGCACCCTGTTGAAGAACATCGCCAGCTCCCGCTGATCAGGGTCTGCGTCATCCATGAACTGCGGGAACAACAGGTGTGGGGCGAATGGGATTTTGCCCGCGCTCACTGCGAAGGAGCAGAATTGGCGGGCGAGCTCAACGTTCGCTTGCACGTCGCCTGAGTAGGGCGAGCAGATATAAATCAAGGGCCGGTAGCCGAATTGTTCGCGCTGCAGCTTTTTGAGCGCGTGGTAGCTGGTTAGGTCCAGGTAGCCTTCGGTGTTCTTCTTCGAAAACCCAATATCGAGTGTCGTGGCGGTCATGCTTGCACCTGACCTTGACGCTCGATGACAGGCAGAATGCCGAGCTGGTTCTTGAGCAGGTCGTAGATGAACAGACGCCCCTTTTGCGTCCAGTACATGTGGGTGCGGGTCTGCCCCTCGCCGTATTCGTGGGTCTTGGACTGGGTGTATCCCTGCTCGGCGTACTTCGCGTACAGGAACCACCGGTCCGACTGATGGAACTGCACGTGAGCATCACGCAGGATCCGGTTGAGTTTCTTCGCGGAAAGTCCGTAGTCCTTCGCAATCGCGGTCGTCGTCAACAACGAATCGGACTGCAACACGAGGTCGTAGTACGAGACTTTCGGTGCCGCCTCAAGTAAGGCTTGCTCTGCTGCCAGGCGCTTGGCCCGCTCAGCACGCAGCGTGGCGATGGCATGCTCGAGGAACTCATCATCAGCGAGCAGTTCGTCGTATGCGTACATGCCGTGGCGGCGAATCGTCGGCAACACCTCATCGAACACCCAGGCTTCGAACTTCTGCGCTGCCGGGAGCTTTGAGGAGATGATGAGGCGGTACAGGTTGCCCTCGGTAATGAAGCGGACCTGCTGGATTCCACCAGCGGTCTCAAGGGGGTGGTAATTTGCCACCCCCTTGCAGTGTAGCTTCACCGCGTTCGTCGGATCCTGGTAGCCGAGCGCGGTGGCGACGTCCTTGCCGCAGAAAAGGATCTGGCCATCAGTGGTGATGGTGCGAATGGTGCCGAACACGTCGTTGGTGAATGTTTGAATCTGGTTTCCCATGGCGGGGTTCCTTCCCGAGACCCCGTCGAGAAAAAATCGTGCCGGTCGACACAAGGAGTTAAGGGCCTCACCCCACTGCCGACGAGCCCGAAAGTGTTAAATCACGGGTACTCAATCGCTTCTCGTTCTGGCACGATTGGTGTTGAAGCCCCGGTGGAGCGCTATCTGTTAGAGCAATCTGGCAGGTATTCTCGCCGGGGCATAGACAAATTTCTCGAGTGCTCTGTGTGGAAGAACCATCATTCTCTTGCTACAGCGGTGCCGACACGGTGGTCTTTTAGACAACATGACCGGTTCCGCTGCCCGCCTCGGTGGGAGCGCAGGGTCGGTTCTCGTTTCTTAGCGGTCTTGGATAAGCTTTCTTCTCTGATGGTGATACTTCGCCGAGTTCTTGATTCTGTCGCTGTTTTCGCGGTATAGTGATTACCACTAGTACCGGCTCGCTTGTATCGGTTTCCGAGACAGGTCAGAGCCGGTCTTCATGTTTTTGGAAGCAGGTGGGCTGGTGGTCGATAAACCGTGGGCCAGTATCGATGAGCAGATTAATATTCTCACTCGTCGTGGCCTATTGGATGCCGGTGATTACCGCCGCGAGTTATCTACTGTCGGCTATTACCGGCTTTCGGGATACTCCTACCCGTTGCGTCAGATCGCTCCATCTGATTCGCCGCAACGGCGTTTGGACCATTTCGTTCTCGGTGCACGTATGGGGCATGTGGTAGAGCTGTACGAGTTTGATGAGCGGCTACGCTTGGCTGTGTGGCAGGCGCTATGCAAGCTGGAGGTGTGCCTGCGAGTTGACGTGGGGCACGTGCTGGGTGAGATCGATCCGTTCATTCACCTCGACCTCGAACGGATTTGGCCATCGGGGGCGATGAATCACAGAGCAGCATTCTTTACGCAGAAGCTCACCCAAACACAGTCGCGCTCTACAGAAGATTTCGTCAAGCATTACAACCAGACCCACGACGGTCGTTTGCCGGTGTGGGTGGTTACCGAGATTCTTGAGTTCGGACAACTCGTGACCCTGTTTTCGTTGGCTCCCTTCGAACAGCGTCGTCGCATTGCTGACAAGTACTTGGCACGTGCCGACGAGTTGGAATCGTGGATGCGCACTGCGAATTACATTCGTAACATATGCGCTCACCACGCCAGACTATGGAATAGGCAACTCGTTATCCGTCCACTGGTCAAACACCGCCGCAACGACCAAACGCTATCGGCCGTGACACATTCTTCAGGACGTATGTACACCGCGCTGGTGATCACCGCATTCCTCTTGCGACGAGGAAATTTCACCGCTGAAATACAGGCCATCAGCGACGTCCTAGACAGTTTCCCCACCGAAATTCCTGGCGTCGATCTAACGCACATAGGTGCCAGCCCCAGCTGGAAACAAGATCCCATCTGGACAATCAACAGCTAATCCTTACGGTAATAGGCGCACTCATACCCATCCGCGTCCAACGGCAAACCTTCGGCCCAGGCTGGGAGCGTCGACATAAGAGCACATGCATCAGTCACGGTGAAGCCGGAATTTTCGGGTTCGTCGATGACGATTTCGTCGTGAACATGCATCACAATCTGGTGCCCCGCCTTGGCGACTGCGTGCATGCCAGTGACGAGAAGGTCGCGAGCGATCGCCTGGACGATGTTCTCGACGAGTTTTCCACCGTAGGTTTCTAACTGTCCCCAGCGTCTGGCTGTGGTGGTTCCGGTGTAGGTGACGCTGGTGCCGCCCCAACGGTTCTCACCCAGACGCGGCTGCACATAGGCAAGCCGTCTACCAGAGGGCAGTTCGATGAAGAAAATCCCAGACTCAACGCTAAAGCGCAGGTTGCGTAGCCGGATCGGCTGGCGCGACGAGATCGCAGCGATGGCTGCTTCTTCGACGTCCGCCCAGAGCCCAACGATGTGCGGGTTAGCTTGCCGCCATGCGTCCACGATCGGTTTGAGTTCGTGCTCAGCGAGTCCCATATTGAGGGCTCCCATAGCTTTGAGAGCACCGACCGAGCCGCCATAACCACAGGCGAGCACCGCAATCTTCCCCTTCTGACGAAGCTCACCATTAACGCCGTGCTTTTCGACTGGGACGCCGAACATGCGCGACGCGGTCTCGCAGTAGAGGTCTTTCCCCTCACGAAACGCTTCAAGAGTCGAGGTTTCTCCTGCGAGCCATGCGATAACGCGCGCCTCGATTGCAGAAAAGTCCGCGACAATAAACCTGTGGCCGGTACTAGGGATGAAGGCGGTCCGGATGAGTTGGCTGAGCGTGTCGGGCACGGACTCGTAGAGCAGCTCAAGTGCGTCCAGGTTGCCCGTTCTGACGAGCGTGCGCGCTTGGTCGAGATCAGGCAGGTAATTCCTTGGCAGGTTTTGGACTTGGACGAGGCGTCCGGCGAAGCGCCCGGTACGTCCTGCTCCGTAGAACTGGATGAGCCCACGAGCCCGGCCGTCACTGCCTGCGACGTTTTGCATCGCCTGGTATTTCTTCACCGAAGATTTAGCCAGATCGCCGCGAAGTTCGAGGACTTCCTTCACCGCGCCAGTCGCGGTATCGAGGGCGGAATCGACCTCGGCTTTCGCTAGCGATTCGAGTTCGCAACCTCTGGTGGCAAGCCATTGTTTGAGCTGGATCGGCGAGTTAGGATTGTCCAACCCCGTGAGCTTCTGCGCCCGAGCAAGCGACGCGTTGCGGTGGTGCTCGTCCACGGCAACGGCATTATCGACGAGCGTGTGGTCGAGAAGAATCCCGGCATCATTAATGCGTTGGTCAAGAGCGTAGGTGTCCCATTCGGACTCTGGCATCGGAAAACAAGCCAGTCTGTCGTGGATGGCTTGTTCGACTTCGACGTCACGACGGTTGTAGTCAATGAAATGTGCCCATCCGGTCGGATCAGCCGATGGTGGATTCCTGTGTTTGCCGCCATTCAAGACCGAGGGCGTGGCGGGTGTACAAAACTGCTTGATCAGCTTGCGTCCGGCGCTGTCTTTCTGCACGTCAAGCTTCAAAACCGCGGCTATCGCGTCGAGGCTCATCGGCAACCCCAAATAGGCGCTCCACACCATAGTGCAGCGCCACTGCCTTGGGTCAAGAAACCCATCACCGAGAAGCTCGGAATGATGGCGGTGTAGCCATGCTGAGAGGCAGACTCGTTCGAAGGCGGCGTTATGCGCCCACTTGACCACATCCGGATCCACCAGTGCCGCCAGCACCTCGTCGGGCATTGATTGTCCGTTGGCGAGATCCACTATTTCGACCGGGCCGCCGTCGACCGAATAGCTGAAGAGCAACAGGTCGAAGTCTGGGTGCTCGCAATACGGGTAAACACCCGCCTTGGCGAGCTGAACAGGACTGAAAGTCTCGATATCGCAGAAGAGTGTTCGCATGACGGGGTTCCTTTCACATCAGAGGAAAAGTGGAGGGAACCAACAAGATGTGCTGATTCCCTCCACGTGTGGGGATGGTTAGTTCAGGAAGTCGTCATCAGCCGCGAAGGAACCGAAGTCGGTCTCAGCGGAAACTCGTCCACCGCCAAGGGTTTCTCCGTCACGGGTCTTTTGAATGTTCCCAAGCCTGCAGGCGATGCCACGGTTCCCGTTCGTGTTGAACGCATAGAAACTCAAGGAAACGCGGGCGTAGCAGCCAGAATAAACCTCGGCACGACCAAGAATCGGAGCCACGTTCATATCAACAATCTGTGGAGCAGTCAGAGAATTGGCATTCAAGAAGTAGGCGCCCTTGTAGGCTTCGTCGTCACGCTCAATATCTCCATCGCGCAGCGGGAGCTTGAGGGCTGCCTTGTTGGGTCGCTTGCCACCAAACTTCCCGATACCTGCTTCGATGGCTGCTTCCACGGCCTTCTCGATCGCGGTGATAGTGGCGGTGTCGGACTTGGGGATAATCAGGGAGACGGAGTACTTCGGTTTGCCTCCTTGGATGGAGTTCGGCTCCCAAATATGGGCGTAGCTGAGTCGTACTTCGCCGGTAACAATGCGAGTTGGGTTAGTAGCGGTTGTCATGTTTCTTTCTTCTTTCTTCTAGTTGTCGTTACTGAAATCGGTGGCCGCACTCACCAGGTCGAGCGCTGGCCGTTTATCGGACGCAGGAACCAACGTGGGTTTGCCTGCAGGTTTGGTGACGTACTCGCTGAGGATCTCGTTGAAGGCGGGTTTACCCATCAGCTTTTCCATGGCTGTGAGGGTGATGAGCTTGCGATCCCAGATGTCCCTATAGCCAGCAGCCTCAGCAGCCTTCGCAACATCGGTTTCGGAGGTGTATTTGCGTACCGACCGTCCGGCGACGAGCTTGAACCCCTCAAAGACCACCCCTTGATTGACGGCCTTGGACAGCGCGTAGGCTTCGACGTCCGACGCCCAGGTTTTGAGCTGCGGAATCCGTGTGAGCACGTCAGCAATCTCTACGTCCGTTAGTTCTGCTGGTGGGGCGAATTCGAGCTTGGCAAGTTGAAGATTGGCTTCGGCTCGTGCCCGACACGTGGGTGTGATCTTGCAGAACTGGCACCACGACCCTGGACAAAACTCGCCCTCGCCAGCCGCTGCCAGCTCAGCCTTCGGTTTCACGTCCGTTTCAGCCCAGTGTTCGAGCTCGGCGACGGAGGTTTCCCAGGTGTCGACGTTGCCCCGGCGAGGCTGGTAGATCGTGACCGCCACCGTCTCGATGTCATACAGGCTCCCGAACGCATGGAGCGCTCCGAGGGCGTAAAGCATGAGTTGCGGGTTCTGCTCGGCTTCAACCAACACGCCTTGCCCGTACTTCAGATCAATGATCTGGAGTGTGGGTTCAGCGATGATAACGGCGTCGCCGGTACCGAAACCGCCCGGCACGATGTGGGAGAAGTCGAGACGCTGCTCGATCAGCACCTGCGGATCACCACAGGTTTCCCGCGCGATTGAGATGTGTTCCTGGACAAAGGCGACGTAGTCGTCGGTCAGGTGTTCCATCTCGGTATCGATCCAGTCGGATTCCGGTTTGAAGGCTGGTGCCTGGTGGAGGGCGCGCCGCAGTTTCCACTCTGCGAGGGCGTGTGCTGCGGTGCCCTGTTCGGCAGCCGCCGACGAGGTATCCGGCTCGCGTGACTCCAGGACTGCGCTGGGTGGGCAGTTCAGCCAACGGTGCGCACCCGACGCCGAGAGCAGCGAGTGCTGGTCAGGCATCGGACAGCTCCTTCGCCTTGTCGAGCAGCCACGAGTATTTGGCCGGGTCGACCACCGACAACTTGTCTGCGCCGGTGGCGACGATCAGCTCACGTATCTGCTCGGTCAAGCCTTGGCTGGAGAGCCCGGCGAGCACCCCACGCACCTGCGCCAGCGACACCGGATCCGGCTCAGGTGCGGGTTCGGGTGACTGCTGGTGGGTGGCCTCGTACTCGGCGGCTGCTTGCTCAAGGTCGGGTTGGGCGAGCCCGGCGGCGGCGATCGGACGCGCACCAGGCATCTCGGCATGATCCTCAAATGAGCCCCACGCGGTCTCCTCGATCGCGGCCGCGAGCATGGTCACGCCTTCGGCGATCCGGTTGAGTGCCGCGATGTGCTTGTTCGCGTCGGTGACATTCACGCCGCATCACCGCCCTTGTGGGTGACGCCGACCGCGTCGGCCAGCGCCATCAGATCGTCGTCGGTTTCGGCGATGTCGATCTGTTTGACCGAGTTGCCGGGCACGACGATGGTGACGCGCTGCTTGCGGCCCAGGAGCTTGCGCATGATGCGTTCGCGCAGGGTGACTGTGCGGGTGCCGACGATCCCCGGATCATCGGGGATGTGCTTGGCGATATGGAGCTTGAGCCGATGCTGGGTCATCTCCTTCACCTGCCTTCCTTACTGGTGGGAGTGGCCCGGGTGGCTGCTCCCTTCACCCCACTGCCGACACCATCGGAAGTGTTAAATCGCGTCGCCTCCACCGCTGCGCGAAGGACCGCAGCTGCTTCCTTGAACAGTTGTGAGACCCGGGCTCGCGACAGGCCCAGGGCGCGGGCAACGTCAGACTGCTTCATGTCCGCGTCGGCGAGCATCAGCTCCATCACTTGTTTGTGCTTGCCCTCCAGGCCAGCGATCGCCTCCCGCAGCGCTTGGAATTCGCGGGCCTTCCGAGTGGTGTCTTCAGCGGCGATCAGTTGGTCTTCGGGCGACGCGGTGATATCCTCGACAACCGCAGATGGATCGTCGGACTTGTCAACAACGAATTCCGGTTCACGGTCGATCTCCATGAACCAGTCGAGCGACCACGGCGCGTTTTTCGGCACCCGGCAGCCACGGCGCGGACCGCACCCGGCACCGCAGCTGCACTTGCGAGCGCCGGGGCCACGATCACCCCGATAGGCCTCGTGGAAGACGGCCTCTTCCTGCCGAGCCAGTTCATCGAGAATCTGCTGCGGATACCTCGGCTTGATCTCATCGACCGGACGGCCTGCCTGTTCGGCGCGTTCACGCCGGTCGGTTTCCACCATCACGGCAAACTCACCAGAGTCGATCTCGTAGACGTCGGTGACGGATTCATGCTTGTTGTTGTCGGCTTCGTGCCTAAAGCGGATTGTGAGCGCAGCGTTGTTGTTCTGCGTTTCCTGCGCGTCCGTACGCTTGGACATTGGGGATCTCCTGTCGGATTGGGATCCGCAGGAGTCCGCAACGCCGCAGAAACGGCAAGACGGGCAGGTTCACGCGCCTCAAAGTCGAGGTGATGCGTGATCCTTGCCCGTCTAGCGGTTCTGCGGATCGAACTGTTTATGTCGGTATTCAGTTGTGTTTCAGTGGGTTATCGATAGTGCGGTTCAGGTAGGGGCCGTCGTTCGTGACATTGATGAAAGCCCCCGCAGTCGTCGAACCAGAGCCGGGAGAGGCATCCCTTATGGACGATCTCGATCTGCCTACGCTCTAGGTCGACACGGCAAATCGTTTTGCCTCCCGCGTTCTTTACTGTTTCCATAACACCTCCCATTCACTAGTTAGCTAAGTTGCTTACAAAATGGGTAAAAAAGAGAACCCGACTCGTAGCGAATGAATTACGCGGCGAGCTTCAGGTTCTTGATGCGGATTGCGGCAGCCTGCTTAGAAACCTCGAAAGTCCTAGCGAGTTCCCGGACAACACGGCGCTTGCGTCGCTCATCCAATGATCGCCAGCCTTCGGGGGCAAGCTCGGTGAATGCCTGCGAGAACGGGTCGCGGGGCATGAGCAGCGCAGCCCCGAGGTAGTTGGCTTGGAACTCGGCGCGGTCTACCTTGTTGTCGGCGCGAACGCCCTCCGAGGTAGTAGTGAACGGGCGATACCCTGTTCCTCCCTTGCACTTCATCCGAGGGTCTCGGTAGTAGATATGCCGATGCAGGAGGAGGTGAGCGCACTCATGGGCAATCGTGAAACGCAGTCGACTGTCCGGGGAGTCACGCAAGGCATCGTCGTCGATAACGATTGTTCGTTCTGGAAAAACGATGTCAACCCTTGCGCCGGTAGACTCGAAGACAGGGATGGACAGCTCCTGGAAGATCGACATTCCAAGCACGCTGCCGTCCGACGAAAGCCGCTGATAGTCCAGTGCCGCTCCCAGGTGAAACTCGGCGAAGCTGTCGACGTCGAGCGGGATAGGCGCCACCAGTTGAGCGCCACCGGCGAATTTCTCGAGCTCCTTCTCTGCGCGAGCCTCGAGTCGCTCCTTACTGAGGTATTTGGGGTCAAGGCTCACTGGTCAGCTTCCCCGCCTTCAATGATGTCGATGATGTCCCGCCACTGCTGGTCACTCAGGTCATGTTCTTTCGCCCGGCGAAGAGCGACGCGAGCCATGTCGGTTTGCATAATGTAGCCCGACAGGTCGGTAGACACCTGGTTCTCGCGAGTCAATGCTGCCAGGTCATACATCCGCTCCCTCTCGGAGCGGGAGAGTCGCAATGTCTCGGCGATGTCCCCCAGCTTGCCGTCCGGGGCAGCGCGGCGCCCTTTCTCGATGTCACTCAGGTATGGAGCGGTCACACCGATGGCGTCCGCGAATTTGCGCATGGTTAAGCCCTGCGTCTTCCTATGTGCTTCCAGGAAGGCACCGAAGCTCTCTGATTTGGTCATTGGAACAGCCTCCTCACGTCTGTTAGCAACTAAGCTAACACGTGAAGTTAACTGGTGCAAGTCTACGGATCAGGAGCCGTCTCGCTGGCTGTCCTCGTGCCGGGGTCGGTTGAGACGGTCGTGGATGAGCGGGAGCAGGATCGCGTCCACGTCGGCGCGGAAGGCTTTGTCCGACAGGTACTTCATGGAGAAGTCGTGATTCTGGGTCATCCGCGCCAGCATGACGTCGGGCATCTTCTCGTCGTAGATGATCTTGAACAGGTCGAGCGGATTATGGGCTCGCAGCTGGATCTCGTTGTCTTGGGCGAGGTCGTCGGCGACCTGTTCGAGCACTTTGTCCATGTTGGTGAACTCGGTGCCCCATCGTTCGTTGAGGGAGTCGAGGATCTTGGAGAGTCGCTCGCGGTCGTCTTCGGTGGGCATGCCCAGCTTGGGCGAGTTGTTCAACTCACCCACCTGGTCTTGTAGGTCGATGGAACCCTCGTAGACCGACTGGAGCCGGTAGTACTGCAAGGTGACCTCATCATCCAGGTGTGGGGCAGGGTCGCCGTCGATGTGGAGCTTGCGGGTCAGCAGCTTCGCGTATGCGGCGAACTTATGCAGCTGCTCGTCGTCGAAGCGGATGATGTGGGTCAAGAACTCGTAGTTGCGGTTGAACTTGTTGAACGCCGAGCGCACCTCGAGCTTTTCCTCATCGTCAAGCGCGTCGAAGCGGCCGACCGCAGGGTCGAGGTAGGCGTTGAGCCTGCCGAAGTCGAGGTTGGTCTGCTGCTTTTGCTCTCTGAAGAACACGGTCGCGAATCCGTCGATCTCTTCGTCTCGCCACAGCTGGTAGGAGGCGATCAGGTGGTAGAGGTCGTAGACGATGTTCGGGTCGGTTTCCTCGCTGATCGAGGTCGACACGTAATAGTCTTGGAACGCCGCCTGAATGTCGTCAGCGCTGTTGACGAAGTCCAACACGAACGTATCTGATTTGCCCGGGCACATCCGGTTGATCCGCGACAGGGTCTGCACGGCCTTGACCCCGTGGAGCTTCTTGTCCACATACATGGTCTGTAGCAGGGGCTGGTCGAATCCGGTCTGGTATTTCTCGGCCACCAACAGGATCTGGTACTCACCGGTGTCGAACCGATCGGGCAGCTCGGCTTCGGGGAAGCCGTTGAGTTGCTCCTCGGTGTAGTCCTGCCCATCGTCTTCGACGGTGCCGGAGAACGCCACCAGCACACCCAGGTCGGTGTAGCCCTTGGCTTTGATGTAGTTGGCGAACGCGAAGTAGTAGCGCACAGCGTGCAACCGGGAGCCGGTCACCAGCATTGCCTTGGCTTTGCCGCCGATCTTGTGCGCCACGTTGCTGCGGAAGTGCTCGATGATGATCTCGGCTTTTTGCCGCAGATTGTGCGGATGCAGGGCTAAGTATTTGCCCAGCGCCTTGTTGGCCTGCTTCTTGGCGTACTCCGGATCCTCAGCGGTGGCCTTACCAACCTTGTAGTACGTCTGGTAGGTGGTGTAATTTGCCAGCACGTCGAGGATGAATCCTTCCTCGATCGCCTGCTTCATCGAATACACATGGAACGGGCGCGGCGTGCCACCAGGAGTCGGGGTGCCGAAGATTTCGAGGGTCTTCTGCTTCGGGGTGGCCGTGAACGCGAAGAACGATAGGTTCGCCTGCCGTCCATGGGTCGCCATATCCGCCGCGATCTGTTCGTCAACCTCGAGCTCCTCGGCCTCTACCTGAGCCTCAGCTCGAGCGTAACGATCCAGCAGCTCTGCCTCGGACTCCTGACCCGCTTGGACAGTGTCAGCCAGCACCTGCTTGAGCCGCTCAGACGCCTGCCCGGTCTGCGACGAGTGTGCCTCATCCACAATCACCGCGAACCGCTTCCCAGCCGTCGCGATGTTGGACACGTCAACGAACGGGAACTTCTGCAACGTCGAAATGATGATCCGAGCACCCCGACCCAGCGCATCAGTGAGCTGGCGGGCGTTCTTATCAACCTTTACGACGACGCCTGCTGTGTGATCCATCGAAAACACCGTGTCTTGGAGCTGCTTATCCAACACGCGCCGGTCGGTGATCACGATGATCGAATCGAACACCACCCGCTGCTGGTCGTCGTGCAGATTCGATAAGTGGTGAGCGAGCCACGCGATCGTGTTCGACTTGCCCGAGCCCGCCGAATGCTGCACCAAATAGTTGTGCCCAGCACCGTTCGCCTTCGCGTCCGCGATGAGTTTGCGGACCGCATCGAGCTGGTGGAAGCGCGGGAAGATCACCTTGTCTTTCGACTTCGCCGGACGCCCCTCAGGGGTCTTGCCGGGCACGAACTGCACGAACCGGTGCAGAATGTCGAGCAACGAGTCTTTCGCAAGCACCTGCTCCCACAAGTAGGACGTCTTGAACTTGCCCTCCACCGGCGGATTACCAGCACCGTTGCTGAAACCACGGTTGAACGGCAGGAACACCGTATCTTGGCCGGCAAGTTTCGTAGTCATCCACACCTCATCGGTGTCAACCGCAAAGTGTACCACCGCGCGTTTACCCAGGGCGAAGAGCTTTTCCGACGGGGAACGGTCCATCTTGTACTGTCGGATCGCATCACGATAGGTCTGCCCAGTCAGCTGATTTTTCAACTCGAGTGTCACCACTGGGATGCCGTTCACCAACAGCACCGTGTCAACCGAGTTCTCGTTACGCGTTGAATACCGTAGCTGGCGCACGATGCTCATCTCGTTCGCCCAGTACTTTTCAGCAAGAACCTCATTCAAGTCGGTGCCGGGAGCGAAGTACACCAGCTTGAACCGAGCACCCACATCCTCAATGCCACGGCGCAGCACGTCGATCACACCACGCTGATCAAGCTGCGCAGCGACACGCTTCAGAAACTTCTGCTCCGCGTTACCCCGGTAAGTGCGTTCCAGTTTGGCCCATTGATCCGGTTGCGTTGTTTTCACGAACTCAATCAAGTCAGCTGGATACAGGCACAGCTCGCGATCAAAACCCTGCGGGTCACGCGTCTCAAACCGGTCAAAATCCGATCCCTGGGTAGTCAGCCAGTATTCGATCTCGGACTCAAACCTGCGCTCCGACGTATCCATCATGCCTCCTCACTAACGCGGACCTTGCCCGTCACCACATCGTTAATAACCTGCTTGCGATACCGCCT
>NZ_GL622346.1:1000116-1000680 GCF_000185445.1 Mobiluncus holmesii ATCC 35242
CAACAACTCAACCTGACGATCCAAATCGGTAATCAAACCATCGATCCCTTTCAGCCGTTGAACAAGGTAATCAACGATTTGCCTTTGCTCTTCCACCGGAGGAACAAATAGTGGAATATTTCGGAGCGCCTGTACCTTAAAGTCCCATTGATCTGTGCGAATTCCGTAAGAATCCCTGCCAAAGAAGGGAATATATGCTTTTGACCGTATAGCCCAGTTGAAGAATTCAGAATCCACGGAAGACGCTAAATCGAAGGTGTAATACGCAGGACTGACAATCCCGTCATACAGCGACACTCCATATGATCCTTGCCAAGCCTTCATTTTGTTCATAACAAATTGACCGTTCCGAACTACCAAATAACCACTCAAATCATCTGGTAGACGGTTGTTGTTATCTGGCGACCCTTCAAGTTCACGATCTACAACCCCACGCTCACGTTCAACAGAAAGAACTCTCCAGGAAGGCTCACCCTTACGCGATTTACGGGTCAACAGAGATTTCAGAGAACGAGAATGCCAGCTATTTGGAATCTTCCCAATCCAGTCAATACCGCTGTCTTT